>JAATFX010000112.1 GCA_015654925.1 Enterobacterales bacterium
GGCCGGTCTCAGCCGGCCGTCCCACCCTGCACCGCAAACCTCGCATCCAGCCGGCTCAACCCCAGCCCATTCACCTTCTTCACCTTAATCTGCACCGGAATTCGCTCCTTCATCGCATCCACATGGCTTATCACCCCGATCGTCTTGCCGGTAGCATTAAGCGAATCAAGCGCATCCAGCGCAATATCCAGCGTCTGCGCATCCAGCGTGCCGAACCCCTCATCCAAAAACAGCGAATCGATCCGGGTCTTATGACTCACCAAATCCGACAACGCCAGCGCCAGCGCCAGGCTAACCAAAAAACTCTCCCCGCCCGACAAAGTGCGCGTATCGCGCACCGCATCCGCCTGCCAGGTATCCACCACTTCCAGCTCCAGCTCCGCCGCGGACTTACGCTGCAACTGATAGCGGCCATGCAACCGGGAAAGCTGCTGATTGGCCAAATAAATCAAATGATCCAGCGTCAGACCCTGGGCGAACTTACGGAACTTATCCCCCTCCCTGGACCCGATAAGTTCATTGAGATAACTCCAGTCCGCATAACGTTCCTCGCTCGCGGTTATCTCCCGCAACAGCGACTGCTGCTCATGCTGTCGCCGCTGATGGCTGGCGAGCTGCTGCTCAATATTGCCCTGCAGCCGCGCCAGATCCCATAATTGCGCCTCGATCGCCGCCAACTGCTGCTCCACGGCGGGTAAAACCTCATCCCCAAGGGTGGCGGGACGAGCCGCGCGGCCTTGCTGCAACGCCAGCCCCGCCTGCTGCAACACCACCTGCGCATGCTGCTGGCGCTCATTGAGCCGATCGCGCAACTCGCGCAGCGCATCCCGTTCCGTCGGCGGCAACAAGGCCGCCTGCAATTCATGCCGATCGGCAAAGGGACTTTGACCCAGCGCCTCTTGCAGGGCGACGGTCGCCAGTTCCGCTTGCCGGGCGAACGCCACCAACTGCCGCTGCTGCTCGTCGATGGCCCCGGCCAGCAAATGTAATTGCTCCTGCGCCTGCTGTAGCCGCTGCTCGGCCGCTTGACGCTCGCGCTCCACTTCCTCCGCCCGCGCCCGCAGTTCCGCCCCCAACTGCGCCACGCTATGATCGCCGGCCAACTGGCGGCGGATTTCCCTGGCCTGCTCAAGCGCGGCGGCGGTTTCGCCGTGCTGCAATTCCACCGCGGCCAATTGCCGCGCCAGTTCCGCCAACGTCTCCTGATGATTGGTCATCTCGCCGCTCAGGGCGGTAAGGCTATGGCTAAGCTCCTGCTCCTGCCGGCTATGGTCTTGCCACAACTGCCACTCCTGTTGGCGTTCGGCCAGCCAGGCGTCCACTGCGTCATCGGCGGGCATCGCCAGGCCAACCAGGGCCAGGGCCTGGCCTTGCTGCGCCGCCAGTTCGGCCACCTCGGCCTGCCGGGTAGACAGACGCGCGCGCGCTTCTTGCAGCAACCGGGCCATGGTTTCGCGCTGCTGGGCATTGAGCGCCAATTGGGAATCGGCCTGCTGCGCTTTAGCGCTGGCGTCGGTAAACATATCCCGGGCCGCCTGCCAGCGCCGGGCGGTCCGTTGCCGAACCTCCAACTGCTGGCTCAGGGCCTGTTCGCGCGCCTCATGCTGCGCCAGCCATTGTTCAACCGCCGCCGCATCCCCGGCGGGGAGGCTGATTGCCAGTTCGGCGCAAACCTGCCGCCACCGCTCTTCCAGGCTGCCTTGTTCCTGCTGCAGGCGCGCCTGTTCTTCCTGGGCCTGGCGCTGAAGATTTTGCAGCATATCGCAACGGGTTTGCGCCGCTACCACCTCGGCGTTGATCTGGTCCAACTCCCGCCGCAGCACCAGCCGGCGCTGGTCGGTTTTTTCCGGCTGTAAGGCCTGGTATTCACTGACGCCGGGATGTTCGGTGGCGCCGCACAACGGACATGCTTTACCGGGTTGCAACTGGTTACGCTGCTGGTCCAGGGACGCGATATGCAGCTCCAGGCCATAGCGGGCGCTTACTTCTTCCAGCAGGACGGCTTTATCCGCCTGATTACGGCGCAGCCCGGCCAGACCGTCGGCAATGTCGGTGCATTGCCGTTGCGAGCGGCTAAAACGCTGCTGGTTGGCCGCCAATTCGCCGGCGACGCGTTCGATCTGCGGTCGCAGGGATGCGAGCTGGGCGCGCCCCGGGCGCTGCTGCTGGTTTTGCTGCCATTCGGCGTGCAACTGGGCTTCGGGGCATAGTTCCTCTTGGTTTTGCCGCTCCCGCTCTAGCCCCTCAAGCTCCGATTTTGACGCGCCAACCTGCTGCTGGCATAGGGCCGACGCGTCAAGCGCGGCCTGCCGCTCCGCCTCCAGGCTTTGCAGGGCCTGCGCCAATATCGCGGTCTGCCGGGTCAGTTCGTCGATCTCGCGCCCTTCGCGCCGCCGGTGAACCACGTTTTCCCGCCACAGCGGCAAGTGCTCGCCCCATTGCCGACAGGCGGCATGGCGGCGTAAAAACTCAGCGGTTAACTCGGCCTGCCGCCCGGTATGCTGCCATTGCTCCCGGGTCTGCGCCAGCGCGGTTTGGCGCTTTTCCCGCTGGGCAATCAATAACGCGCGCTGCTGCCGCTGCTGGGTTGCCGTCTGTTCCAGACCGGCAATTTTTTGATCCAGCGGGACGATCTGTTCATCGATGATCTGCTGCTGGCGCTGCCGCGCTTCGTCCTGCTTGCGCCAGGTTTCGCGCGCCGCGGCCAGGGCGGCTTGCAGCGGTTGCAGCGCCTGCCGCAACTGATTTTGCTCGGTAACCGCCCGGACGATGTCCTGCTGTTGCCGGTCGTGGGCCTGGGCGCTCTCCCGCAGCCGATCCAGGCGCGGCCGCAAAGCCTCGGCCGGTTCCGCGCGCGCCAGGCGGGTGAGGGCGTCCCGCGCTTCAGCGACGGCGGCGACGGCGGCCTGCGCCTGCGCCTGCGCTTCGGCCAGGGCCTCGGTCTGCTGCCGGTGCCCGGTCAGCCAGGAGCGATGCCGTTGCACCCGCGATTGCTCGCCGTTGAGACGGGTTTGCTCCGCCCGCAGGCGCTCCAGTTCGCCATTAAGCGCCAGCAACTGGGGTTCGGTCAGCAGTTCGATGGCGGCGGCGCGGGCCTGTAGCGCCTCCAGTTCGGCTTTTACCGTTTTATGGCGGTCAAAAATCTCGGCGGAAATACGCCCATAGATATCCGTGCCGGTAAGTTCTTCGAGCAGTTCGGCGCGTTTTTTGGCATCGGCATTCAGAAACGCGGCAAAATCTCCCTGCGCCAGCAGCACGGATTTAGTAAAACGTTCAAAATCCAGCCCGGTGAGTTCGGCGGTCAAGCGCAGCTTATCGCTGATTTTATCCGCCAGGATCGCGCCGTCGCCGATGCGCGCCAGTTCCACCTTGATATCCTGCAGCTTGCCGCCGGGGCTGTTTTTAGCGCGCCGCTGGCTCCAGAAGGCGCGATAACCGACGCCCTTGACCTCGAATTCCACTTCGGCCAGGGCCTCGGCGGTATGGCGGGTCATCAAATCCTGCCCCGGCGTGCGCTCCAGCCGCGGGGTGCGGTGATATAACGCCAGGCAAATGGCGTCCAGCAGGGTGGTTTTACCGGCTCCGGTGGGGCCGGTAATGGCAAACAGGCTGCTGCGATCGAACGGGGCGGCGGTGAAATCGATTTTCCATTCGCCCCGTAAGGCATTGATATTTTTCAGGCGCAGCGTCAGAATTTTCACAGCACGTCTCCTTGGGCGCCCGGGCCTTGCTGCACTTCCGCCGCCACCCGATCGTAGAGCAGGCGGATGCGGCGCAGGGCGTCCGGGTCCTGCTGCGCCGCGAGCGCGAGCCGGCGCTCGAACACTTCGCCGACGCTCAGCTCGTTCAGCGTTTCCCGATGCTGGTGCGCCAGGGCCTGCAGCCGCTGTTCGCGGTTGCGGCGCAGCAATACGATTTCCACCGGCAGGCCGGCCGCTATTTGCTGAATGCGCAGCTGGATGTCATTGAGATAGGCATCGGTCACCACTTCGATATCCAGCCAAACCGGCGTTGCTTCCTGGCGATCGGCAAAGGCCAGCAACTGGGCTTCGATCTCCGCCAACGACCCTTTTATCAGGCGCAGAGCCTGGGTTTCAGGGATTTGCAACGGCACGACCCGCGCCACATTGGCGTCGTCAAAACTCACCAGATTAACCTGCTTGGGCTGGCCGGTTTCATCGAAACTCAGGGCAATGGGGGAACCGCAATAACGGATATGCTCTTGATTACCGATACGCTGCGGCCGGTGAATATGGCCCAGGGCGATATAATCCGCCGGGGGGAACAGTTGGGCGGGAAACGCATCCAGGCTGCCGATATAAATATCGCGCACCGAATCCGTGGTGCTGGCGCCGACCGTGGTCAGATGCCCGGTGGCGATAATGGGCAACTCGCCGGGCTGGTCGGCGCGCAGATCCAACGCCTGGGCGTACAGCGCCGCGTAGTGCGCGGTAATGGCATCCATCAGCGCCCGCTGTTTGTCGTCCCCCGATTGCCCGGAGCGGCTCACCAGCATATCGCGCGGCCGTAAAAACGGGATGGCGCACAGAATGGCCCCCGGCTTTCCGCTACGCTCCTTGAGAATAAACACCGGCGATTCGGCGATATCATCGCGGCCGACGCCGGCGATCACCCGGGTATGCATGCAGGCCAGCAGCGAGCGGGACTCATTGAGGGTGGCTACCGCATCATGATTGCCGGCCAGCACGATCAGTTCGCAGCCGGTGGGCTGGAGCGCCACCACGAAACGGTTGAACAGTTCGCGGGCATAACTGGGCGGGGTGCCGGTATCAAAAATATCGCCGGCCACGATAATGGCATCGACCTGATGTTCATCCGCCTGGGCCACCAGCCAGTCGAGAAACGCCTGATGTTCCCTGGCCCGGCTCTTGGTAAAAAACGACTGGCCCAAATGCCAGTCAGAGGTATGGATAATCCGCATGAGGCTCCAGCATGGGTGCGAAAGTCAGGGCGAGAGTATAAACCTTCCCCCAGGACGATGCCGTCGTAAAGATAATATTCGGGAAGTTATACCGAAAAAAAGCGCGCCCCACTATGCTTGTAGCAGGAAGCGCTGATTTTAATAAATCTGTCATAAAAGTGACGCATAATGCCCGGGCACGATAACCGCAAAGATTAATGGCAGGAAAATAATGGCAAGACGCATATTAGTCGTGGAAGATGAAGCGCCGATTCGGGAAATGGTCTGCTTTGTACTTGAACAAAATGGTTTTCAGCCGATCGAGGCCGAAGATTACGGTGCTGCGGTCACCCTTATGGCGGAGCCTTATCCGGATCTGGTATTACTGGACTGGATGTTGCCAGGCGGCTCGGGGATTCAATTTATCAAACATATGAAACGCGAAGTCCTGACCCGCGATATTCCGGTCATGATGCTGACCGCGCGGGGTGAAGAGGAAGATCGGGTCCGGGGCCTGGAGGTCGGGGCGGACGATTATATAACCAAACCTTTCTCCCCCAAGGAGCTGCTGGCCAGGATCAAGGCGGTGATGCGCCGTATTTCCCCCATGGCGGTGGAAGATAAAATCGAAGTGCAGGGTTTAAGCCTGGACCCGTCCTCGCACCGGGTGACGTCCAATGAGCTGGCGCTGGATATGGGGCCGACCGAATTTAAATTGCTGCACTTTTTCATGACCCATCCGGAACGGGTATACAGCCGCGAGCAACTGCTCAACCACGTATGGGGCACCAATGTATATGTGGAAGACCGGACGGTGGATGTGCATATCCGCCGCCTGCGTAAAGCGCTGGAGACCGGCGGGCACGATCGGATGGTGCAGACGGTGCGCGGCACCGGCTATCGCTTTTCGGCCCGCTATTAACGCGCCAACCAAGGAGAACGCCCGGTGCTAGAACGTTTATCCTGGCGAAAACTGTTGCTCGAAGTGGTGCTGTTTTGCCTGCCGGCCCTGCTGCTGTCGCTGTTCGTCGGCCATGCGGGCTGGCTATTGGCGGCGGCGCTGCTGGCCGCGCTATTACGCAACTATTATTATCAACTGCGCCTGTCGCAGTGGCTATGGGTGGATCTGCGCCGCACGCCGCCGGTGGGGCGGGGCAGTTGGGAACCGCTGTTTTATGGCCTGCACCAGATGCAGCAGCGCCATCGCCGCCGCCGGCGCGAGCTGGCGACCTTATTCAAGCGTTTTCGCAGCGGTGCCGAAACCTTGCCGGATGCCCTGGTGATGCTGACCGCCGACGGGCATATTTTCTGGTGCAACGGCCTGGCGCAGCAATTGCTGGGGTTCCGCTGGCCGGAAGATAACGGCCAGCATATTCTCAATTTGCTGCGCTATCCCGAATTCAATGAATATATCCAGGCCCAGTCATTCCAGCGGCCGCTGACCCTGTTGCTGAATAATCAGCGCTATGTGGAATTCCGCGTCATGCCCTATACCGACGATCAACTGCTGATGGTGATCCGCGACGTGACGCAAATGCGCCAATTGGAAGGGGCCAGGCGTAACTTTTTTGCCAATGCCAGCCATGAGCTGCGTACGCCGTTAACGGTGCTGCAAGGATATCTGGAAATGATGACCGACCAGACGATGGATAAAGCCATCCGCGCCAAGGCCATTCACACCATGCAGGATCAGACCCAGCGCATGGAGCGCCTGGTAAAACAATTATTAGTGCTATCCCGTATCGAGGCCGCCCCCCAGGGCGAGGTGAATGAACGGATTGATATTCCCGCCATCCTCAAGCGCTTGCAGCAAAGCGCGGCGGGATTAAGCCAGGGGCGGCACGATATCGTGTTTCGCATTAATGAACAGCTGCAGGTCCGGGGCAATGAAGAGCAGCTGCGCAGCGCCATGTCGAACCTGATTTATAATGCGGTGATCCACACCCCTCCCGGCACCCGGATTGAAGTTTGCTGGCAGCGCACCGCCGCCGGGGCGCAATTCCAGGTGAGCGACAACGGACCGGGGATCGCTCCCGAACATCTGCCGCGCCTGACCGAACGTTTTTACCGCGTCGATAAAGCCCGTTCGCGCCAGACCGGCGGCAGCGGGCTGGGACTGGCCATCGTCAAACATGTGCTCAGCAACCATGACGCGCGGCTGGATGTGATCAGCGAACCGGGGGCCGGCACCCGGTTTGTGTTCACGCTGCCCAACCGGATGATCGTGTCCGCTTCCCAGGCGGAAAACTCCCTGCCCGCTTTGCCGCCGGTGAAGCGATGAGGCGCGGGGGGGCCGTCAAGATCGGGGGCTGCCTGCTCTGGCTGCTGTTGGCCCTGCCGGCCGCGGCGCGGCCGCTGTCGGTGCTCGCGGGCAACCTGACCAGCAGCGGTTCCGATACCCTGGCGAATATGATGACCCTATGGGCCGCGGATTTCACCGGGGACCATCCGGAGATCCGTGTTCAGATCCAGGCGGCCGGGTCGGCCACGGCGGCCACGGCGCTGGCTTCGGGCACCGCGCAGATCGGGCCGATGAGCCGCGTGATGACCGCGCCGGAAATCGCCGCGTTCCGGCGCCATTACGGCTATGAGCCCCTGGCGGTGCCGGTGGCCCTGGATGCGCTGGTGATCGTGGTCAATCAGGACAATCCCCTGCCGTTTATCACGCTGCGCCAGCTGGACGCCGTTTTTTCCACTACCCGTAACTGCGGTGAAACCCGCGCGGTGAAAAACTGGGGCGAACTTGGCCTGGGGGGGGACTGGCGCGCTATGACCCTGGTGCGCTATGGCCGCAACTCGGCGTCGGGGACCTATGGCTTTTTCCGGCAGCGGGTATTGTGCGCCGGGGATATGCTGCCGTCGGTGAATGAATTGCCCGGTTCTGCGTCCGTGGCGCAGGCGGTCGCCGCCGCGGCCAATGCCATCGGCTACGCCAGCATGGGGTTTCACGCCACCGGCGTGCGCATCGTGGCGTTGACGGACGAGCAGGGGCGACGGGTGGTGCCGGACGAAACGACGCTGCGCAATGGTGAGTACCCACTTATGCGCTATCTATACCTCTATATAAACAAAGCGCCGGATAAACCGCTGGAACCGGTCACCGCCGCCTTCATGGATCAAATCCTGTCGCCGGCGGGTCAGCGCCGCGCCCGGCAGGGGGGTTATCAACCCTTGCCGGAACCGGTCAGAATCCAGGCGCGCCGGGATACGGGACTGGAGTGAACGTGAATTATTTTCAATTGGCGTGAAATTTCTTCTCCTCCGTGCGCCGGCCGCCCGTGTTATGATGGCTTTGCCGTTTATAGACGTCTGGATGTCCGTGAATAACGCTTAGCAACTATTTACCTGTTAAATTACTTGATAGCTATGTTGTTAGCCCCCGTCCCGATGTTGATATAAACCCAGCGTTTACTTATTTTTGGGCACGCTTTTATTTACGCCCACCCTGCCGGAGCCATAACATGTCAAATGAACTGCAACGAACCCTGCCCCCGTTTCGCGCCGACGTGGTCGGCAGCCTGCTCAGGCCCGAGGCCATCAAACTGGCCCGCCGGCAGTTACAGCAAGGGGAGATTACCGCCGCACAGCTGCGCGCCGTGGAAGATCGCGAAATCACCCGGGTCGTGGGGCTTCAGCGCGAGCTGGGTTTGCAAGTGGTCACTGACGGCGAATTCCGCCGGGCCTGGTGGCACTTTGATTTTTTCGAGGGCCTGGAAGGGGTGGAAGGCTATGATGTCGATCGCGGCATCCAGTTCTCCGGCGTGCAGACCAAGGCGCGCAGCATTAAAGTCACCGGCAAGGTTGCTTTTAACCATCATCCGATGCTGGAGGACTTTCGTTTCCTGCAAAGCGTGGCCGGCGACACGGTGGCCAAAATGACCATCCCCAGCCCGAGCGTGATGCATTTTCGCGGCGGGCGCGGCGCCATCGACGCCAAGGTTTATCCCGATTTGGCCGACTATTTCGCCGATTTGGCGCAGGCATGGCACGACGCGATCCACGCCTTCTACGACGCCGGCTGCCGTTATCTCCAGCTTGATGACACCGTATGGGCCTATCTGTGCTCGACGCAACAGCAGCAGCAAATCCGCGAACGCGGCGAAGATCCCGAGCAATTGGCGCGCATTTACGCGGACGTGCTGAATAAAGCGCTGGCCGGCAAACCGGACGATCTGGTGGTCAGCCTACATGTCTGCCGGGGCAATTTCCGCTCCACCTGGATTTCCGAAGGCGGCTATGAGCCGGTGGCGCCGATATTGTTCGGCCAGGTTAACGTGGATGCCTTTTTCCTGGAATATGATACCGATCGCGCCGGCGGCTTTGAGCCGCTGCGTTTTATCCGGCCGGGTCGCCAGCAGGCGGTGCTGGGGCTGATTACCTCGAAAAGCGGCGAATTGGAAGACCCCGAGGCGGTACTGGTCCGCCTGCGGGAAGCGACGAAATATATCGCGCTGGAGCAAGTCTGCCTCAGCCCGCAGTGCGGTTTCGCCTCCACGGAGGAAGGCAACAAGCTCAGCGAAGCCCAGCAATGGGATAAACTTCGCCTAGTGCTGGACGTGTCGCGCCGCGCCTGGTAATCCCGCAAGGGGCAAACCGATTTGCCCCTGTCAGCCATCCTGTTCTATTATGGTTGGATTAAGGTTTAATCCGTCCGTCTTCAGCCGTCTTGTAATGCTAATTCCAGAAGTGCTGAAAGTATCCACTGCTTTTAGCGCTTTTTTGTGAGCATTCACTCTGCATTGGCATTCAACTATTGCCATGGGACGCGTTAAACGTTTAAATTGCGCCGGTTATTGCATTATTCATGCTGTTTTCCTTGCGGAACAAGCGCGTCAACCCGGATAACATCCCTTTTACGCCGCGATACGCCGGGAATTAATGTTGCCGCTGTTGCCGGCTGTGGTTATGAAAACAGGCGATAACGGGCATAAATGACGTGATAGTCATAGGTTTTACTTATCCTTGATTTCCAGACAGGCATTGCACTATCCCATGAGTCAGCGTTTAAGCGTCAACGATATACTTGCACTCGGTTTTATGACCTTCGCCCTGTTTGTCGGCGCGGGCAATATCATTTTTCCTCCCATGGTGGGGTTGCAGGCCGGTCCCTATGTCTGGTGGGCGGCGGCCGGGTTCCTGATTACCGCCGTCGGCCTGCCGGTCGTGACGGTCATCGCCCTGGCGCGAGTGGGCGGCGGTATTGACGCCCTCAGTTCGCCCATCGGCAAAAAAGCCGGGC
This sequence comes from Enterobacterales bacterium, assembly GCA_015654925.1. Lineage (GTDB taxonomy): Bacteria > Pseudomonadota > Gammaproteobacteria > Enterobacterales > Enterobacteriaceae > Acerihabitans. The sequence continues at coordinate 10,161 of JAATFX010000112.1, forward strand.
TGATGCTGGCCGTGGTCTGTTACCTCGCGGTGGGGCCGCTATTTGCCACCCCCCGCACCGCCACCGTATCCTTCGAGGTGGGCCTGGCGCCGTTTATCGGCCAGGGCGATCTGCCGCTGCTGTTCCAGGGCGGCTTGCCGTTGTTCCTTTACAGCCTGGTCTACTTCGCCCTGGTGATCGGCATTTCCCTGTATCCCGGCCGGTTGCTCGATACCGTCGGGCATGTCCTGGCGCCGCTGAAGATTGCCGCCCTGGCCATCCTGGGCGTGGCCGCGCTGCTCTGGCCGGCCGGCAGCCCGATTCCGGCCACCGATGCCTATGCCCACATGCCGTTCTCCAGCGGGTTCGTCAATGGCTACCTCACCATGGATACCCTGGGGGCCATGGTCTTCGGCATCGTCATCGTCAACGCCGCCCGCTCGCGCGGGGTAACCAGCGCCGCGCTGCTGACCCGTTATACCGTATTGGCGGGGCTGATCGCCGGCGTAGGGCTGACGGCGGTCTATATCACCTTATTCAAATTGGGATCGGGCAGCAGTATCTTGCTGCCCCAGGCGCAAAACGGCGCCGAAATCCTGCATGCCTACGTGCAATACACTTTCGGCTCGGGGGGCAGCGCGTTTCTGGCCATCCTGATCTTCGTGGCCTGCATGGTAACGGCGGTGGGATTGACCTGCGCCTGCGCCGAATTTTTCAGCGCCCATTTGCCGTTTTCCTACCGGACGCTGGTATTTGTTCTCGGGCTGTTTTCCATGCTGGTTTCCAACCTGGGGCTAAGCCATCTCATCCAGTTCTCGATTCCGGTGCTGACGGCAATCTATCCACCTTGCATCGTCCTGATTTTGCTGAGCTTTACGCTACGCTTATGGCAGAGCGGCACCCGCGTTATCGCGCCGGCCATGCTGATAAGCCTGCTGTTTGGCAGCGTGGACGCCATAAAATCGTCGTCGTTCCAGTACTTATTGCCCGAGTGGATACAGCACCTGCCGCTATCGACCCAGGGGCTGGCCTGGCTGCCGCCTACGCTTCTCATCGGCGTAGCCTGCGCCATCTATGATAAATTCGGCGCGCATCATAACGTTATCGTCCGGTCGTGATGGTTAACAATTTTATTAACCATGAGGGCGTCCTCATGGTTATGTTTGGCTGAAAAAATACAGGGTACATGGGTCATGCAGCAACAACCCTCCACACTAAAACGGGGTCTTACTACCCGGCATATTCGTTTTATGGCTTTAGGCTCCGCTATCGGCACCGGGCTGTTTTATGGGTCCGCGGACGCCATTCAGATGGCGGGTCCGAGCGTATTGCTGGCTTATCTGATTGGCGGCGTGGTGGCCTATATCATCATGCGCGCCCTGGGCGAAATGTCCGTCCACAGCCCCAATGCCGGCTCATTCTCGCGTTATGCCCAGGATAATCTCGGCCCGCTGGCGGGTTATATCACCGGCTGGACCTACTGCTTTGAAATCCTGATCGTGGCGATAGCGGATGTCACCGCCTTCGGCATCTACATGGGAGTCTGGTTTCCCCTGGTGCCGCATTGGGTATGGGTGCTTAGCGTCGTACTGATCATCGGCGCCATCAACCTGCTTAACGTCAAAGCCTTCGGCGAGCTGGAGTTCTGGTTTTCGTTTTTCAAGGTTGCCACCATCATCATCATGATCCTGGCCGGGCTGGGCATCATTATCTGGGGCATCGGCAACGGCGGCCAGGCCACCGGCATCCACAATCTCTGGTCCAACGGCGGATTTTTCAGCCACGGGGTCATGGGCATGATCCTCTCGCTGCAAATGGTCATGTTCGCCTACGGCGGCATTGAGATCATCGGCATCACCGCCGGGGAAGCCAACGAGCCGGAAAAATCCATCCCCAAGGCCATCAATTCCGTGCCTTGGCGCATCCTGGTGTTTTATGTCGGCACCCTGTTTGTCATCATGTCCATTTATCCCTGGGATCAGGTGGGTACCGAAGGCAGCCCTTTCGTGCTGACCTTCCAGAAACTGGGCATCCACACCGCCGCCGGCATTCTTAATTTCGTGGTGCTTACCGCATCATTATCCGCGATTAACAGCGATGTATTCGGGGTAGGACGCATGCTGCACGGCATGGCCGGGCAGGGGCACGCGCCGCAGATGTTCGCGCGGGTATCGCGCCACGGCATTCCCTGGGTCACCGTCCTGGTGATGATGCTGGCGCTGCTGCTGGCGGTCTATCTCAACTACATCATGCCGGAGAATATTTTCCTGGTCATCGCCTCCCTGGCCACCTTTGCCACGGTCTGGGTCTGGATTATGATCCTATGCTCCCAAATCGCCTTTAGGCGCAAACTCACCGCCGGCCAGGTCGACGCGCTGGTATTCCCCATGCCCGGCGGCGCGCTCACCTCGGCGATCGGCGTGGTATTCCTACTCTTTATCATCGGCCTGATCGGCTACTTCCCGGTCACGCGCATCTCGCTCTACGTCGGCGCCGTATGGGTAATACTCCTCCTGCTGGGCTACGGCATCATGCAACGCCATAAAACCCGCCGCCTCGCGGCCAGCACCCACCGCTGAGCTTGCAGCAAATCCTGTTCAAGGGATAGCGCGCCGTAGGGGTTGAGGCGGCCATTTCCTGGCCGTCCGACGCCGTCGGCGCGTTAAGCCCGCAATCACCGGCGCTTGCAGCAAATCCCGTTCAAGGGAAAGCGCCGTAGGGGTGTTAAGCCCGCGGTCGCCCCACCGGCAGCGAACGGTGCCCTTCACCCACAAAAAAGCCGCCGGTTTCCCGGCGGCTCTACTTTACAGGCTATACAGGTCATGCCCGGACGGAGAACCCGGACACCACTAACCCGCCATTACAGCAGGCTAACGTTCTCAGACAGATATTTAGCCACGCCTTCAGGCGAAGCCACCATACCCTCCTGGCCTTTTTCCCATTGAGCCGGGCACACTTCACCGTGCTCTTCATGGAACTGCAACGCATCAACCATACGCAGCATTTCGTCAACATTACGACCCAGCGGCAAATCGTTGACAACCTGATGGCGAACTACGCCTTCCTTGTCAATCAGGAACGAAGCGCGCAGCGCAACGCCGGCTTCAGGATGCCCGATACCGTAAGCCTGAATGATTTCATGCTTGATATCAGCAACCATCGGGTACTGGACTTTACCGATGCCGCCTTTCTCAACCGGCGTATCGCGCCATGCGTTATGCACGAACTCGGAGTCAAAAGAAACCCCGATAACTTCCACGCCGCGTTTTTGAAACTCGGCATAACGCTTGTCAAAAGCAATCAGCTCGGACGGACATACAAAGGTGAAATCCATCGGCCAGAAGAAAATGACCGCCGGTTTGCCTTCGATGTGGCTCTTAAGGTTGAAATTTTCGACGATTTTACCGTTGCCCAATACGGCGGCGGCGGTAAAGTCTGGTGCTTGACGAGTTACCAGTACCATGTGTACTCCTGTAAAAAGCAGTTAGCTTAGTTGTTAAGTGAGAGTCTAAAACGAGAGCCAGTATAAGGTCTCATCGCCGGTCATAACAGCCCATGCCGCCAATCGGTGAGATAGTTTTTGCCTATCAAACAACTGGATTTTTTAATTTAATATAACAAAATAACCTTTTTTGTAAAAAGGGCAAGCCGGACCAAGGAAATTGTATGAGTTTTATTCTTCCGCCTTACGGCAGCCGATAGGCGCCGGAAACGGCCACCTGCATCATGGACGGATATAACCGCCAGAAAATCTCTTCCAGGGCGGGATAATGCTGCTCGATCTCGGGGAAAATGCCGCTTAGCGCCACCAGCCGCGGCCGATGGCTCGCCATGCCGTTTAACACCCGGTCCAGAAACGGCAGCTCGGCATAACGCTCCAGCCAGCGTTCGCGCCAGAGATAATGATTTAACGACTGGAACGCCGGCGGGGTCTCGGGCAGGGCGGGCGCAATCATCCGCTCGGCGCCCTGGATAAATTGCCGCAGCGGCAGTTCCGGTTCGATACGCAGCCAATGGCGCGCCAGAAAATGATCCCACACCACATCCAGCGCAATCGGCGCCACGCGGCGATAATCGCTGCTGAATAAGTATCTGGCGGCCTTTACTTCCGGGTGGGCGTCGGTAATGACATCGATACGGCGATGCATGCGGATGCCTGCGACCACCGCCGGCGGAAACTGGCCGTCGGGATTACCGCGGACGAAGTCCGCCATGAGATTGCCCAATAATGAGCTGCGGGCTAGGGTGGCGAGATGGAGATGGGCAAGAAAATTCATGCCCAGAGTATAGAATAAAAGCAGGGGAAATTGCTTATTTCTTGCAGGTCGTCCCGCATAGCCCTAGACTAAGCCGCCTGTTTTTTGTCTAAAGTGAACCGTAATGCGTGTGGCCGATTTCTCATTTGAACTCCCTGAAACCCTGATTGCCCATTATCCCCAGGCGGAGCGCAGCGCCTGCCGCTTGCTGGCGCTGGACGGGCCTTCAGGCGAGATGGCCCATGGCGTATTCACCGACCTGCTGGATAAATTGCAGCCCGGCGATCTTCTGGTGTTCAACAATACCCGCGTTATCCCGGCGCGCCTGTTCGGCCGCAAGGCCAGCGGCGGCAAAATCGAGGTGCTGGTAGAGCGGGTGCTGGACGATCACCGCGTCCTGGCCCATGTGCGCGCCTCCAAGGCGCCCAAACCGGGCACCGCGCTGCTGCTGGGGGATGACGAATCCATCCGCGCCACCATGCTTGCGCGCCATGACGCCCTGTTCGAACTGCGCTTCGATGAGGAACGCGATGTCCTGACGCTACTCAATGCGGCGGGCCATATCCCGCTGCCGCCCTATATCGACCGTCCGGATGAAGCGGCGGATCGTGAATTGTACCAGACCGTCTACAGCGAGCGTCCCGGCGCGGTCGCCGCTCCCACCGCCGGCCTGCATTTCGATACTCCGCTGCTCGACGCGCTGCGCGCCAAAGGTATCGAAATGGCATTTGTCACGCTGCACGTGGGCGCGGGCACTTTCCAGCCGGTGCGGGTGGATTCCCTGGAAGATCACGTTATGCATTCGGAATACGCGGAAGTCCCGCAGACGGTGGTCGACGCGGTACTGGCCTGTAAACGGCGCGGCAACCGGGTCGTCGCCGTGGGCACTACGTCGGTGCGTTCTCTGGAAAGCGCCGCCCAGGCGGCCGGCGACGGGGAATTGGCGCCGTTTTTTGGCGACACCAAGATCTTTATTTATCCCGGCTACCGCTTTCGCCTCATCGACGTGCTGGTCACCAATTTCCATTTACCGGAGTCAACTTTGATTATGTTGGTATCCGCATTCGCCGGTTACCGTCATACTATGGCCGCCTATCGCGAAGCGGTTGCGCGGCAATATCGCTTTTTCAGCTACGGCGACGCCATGTTTATCACCCATAATCCCGCGGCCGGCCTAGAAGCGATCGGGAATAATTAATCGGCCTGGCGGGGTTTCCGCCGGGCTATCTTGCCGGGGCAATGGCCGCGGTAATTATTACATCGGACTGTTTATCCGGTGTCGGAGGTTGAGTGAAGTACCAATTAATAAAAACTGACGGCCTGGCGCGCCGCGGGCGCCTGGAATTCGAGCGCGGCGTGGTGGAAACCCCGGCGTTTATGCCCGTAGGCACTTACGGCACGGTAAAAGGCATGACGCCGGAAGAAGTGGCCGAGACCGGCGCGCAAATCCTGCTGGGCAACACTTTCCATCTGTGGCTGCGTCCGGGGCAGGAGATCATGAAACTGCACGGGGATCTGCACGATTTCATGCAGTGGCACGGGCCGATTCTTACCGATTCCGGCGGCTTCCAGGTGTTCAGCCTCGGCGATATCCGTAAAATCACCGAAGAAGGCGTGCACTTTCGCAACCCGATCAACGGCGACGCGATTTTCCTCAGCCCGGAAAAGTCGATGGAAATTCAAAATGATCTCGGTTCGGATATCGTCATGATCTTTGACGAATGCACTCCCTTTCCCGCCGAGCACGACTACGCGAAAAAGTCGATGGAAATGTCGCTGCGCTGGGCGGCCCGCAGCCGGGCGCGTTTTGATGAACTGGACAACCCCAACGCGCTGTTCGGCATCATACAAGGCGGCATTTACGAAGATTTACGAGATGTATCGGTAAAAAGACTGGTAGAGATAGGTTTTGATGGTTACGCTGTGGGCGGCCTGGCGGTAGGCGAGCCGAAAGCGGACATGCATCGCATCCTGGAACATGTCTGCCCGCAAATCCCGGCGGATAAGCCGCGGTATTTGATGGGGGTCGGCAAACCCGAGGATTTGGTGGAGGGCGTGCGCCGCGGCATTGATATGTTCGATTGCGTCATGCCGACCCGCAATGCGCGCAACGGCCATTTATTCGTGACCGGCGGTGTGGTTAAAATCCGCAACGCGAGCCATAAAAGCGATATTTCGACGCTCGATGAGCACTGTGATTGCTACACCTGTCGCAATTATAGCCGCGCATACTTGCATCATCTCGACCGTTGCAACGAAATACTTGGTGCCCGTCTGAATACCATCCACAATCTGCGTTATTATCAGCGTCTGATGGCGGGTTTACGCCAGGCTATCGATGAGGGTAAATTAGGGCACTTTGTTGAAGAGTTTTATGGTCGGAGGGGGCAACCCGTTCCGCCTTTAGTCGTTGAGTTAAATAACAATGAGGGAATTTAAATGAGCTTTTTCAGTTCTGACGCCGCCGCAGCAGCCACCGGCCCGTCCCAGGGAAGTCCTTACTCTCTGGTGATCATGCTGGTGGTATTTGGTTTGATTTTTTACTTCATGATCCTGCGCCCGCAGCAAAAACGCGGCAAAGATCATAAAAAACTCATGGACTCCATCGGCAAGGGCGATGAAGTGCTGACCACCGGCGGCCTGGTCGGGCGCGTCACCAAAGTCGCGGATACCGGCTATATTGCGATCGCGCTCAACGATACCAATGAAGTGGTCATCAAGCGTGACTTCGTGGCCGCTGTTCTGCCGAAAGGTACGATGAAAGCGCTGTAATAATCGATTTTCCCGAAGGGAACTGCCGTGTTAAACCGTTATCCTTTATGGAAGTACATCATGCTTATCCTGGCGCTACTCGTCGGGTTGCTATATGCGCTTCCAAACCTATATGGTGAGGATCCGGCCGTACAAATCACTGGTGCGCGGGGTGCCGCCGCCAGTGAGACGACGCTGGTTCAGATCCAAAATGTATTAAAAGAACAAAACATCACCAGTAAGTCTATTGCATTGGAAAATGGCGCAATTCTGGCGCGCTTCGCCAATCCGGACGTGCAGCTGCGCGCCCGCGAGGCGCTATTGACCGCGCTTGGCGAAAATTATGTCGTTGCGCTCAACCTGGCCCCGGCCACCCCGCCGTGGTTAGCGGTGCTGGGCGCCGAACCGATGAAACTGGGCCTGGATTTGCGCGGTGGCGTGCACTTCTTGATGGAAGTGGACATGGATACCGCCCTGGGTAAACTCCAGGAGCAGACCATGGATACCTTGCGCACCGATCTGCGCGATAAAGGCATTCCTTACGCTACCGTCCGTAAAACCGACAACAACGGCACCGAAGTCGGTTTCCGCGACTCGGCCTCCCGCGACGAGGCGATCTCTTATCTGACCCCGCGTCATCGCGATCTGGTGCTTAGCACCGTCGGCGAAACCGGGCTGCGCGCCGTCATGGCGGACACCCGGCTGCGCGAGGCCAGGGAATACGCGGTGCAGCAGAACATCACCATCCTGCGTAATCGCGTCAACCAACTGGGCGTGGCCGAACCGCTGGTCCAGCGCCAGGGCGCCGATCGCATCGTAGTTGAACTGCCGGGTATCCAGGACACCGCGCGCGCCAAGGAAATCCTGGGCGCCACCGCCACCCTGGAGTTCCGCCTGGTCAACAGCACGGTCGATCGCACCGCCGCAGCCAGCGGCCGCGTGCCGGGTGATTCAGAAGTGAAATCCACCCGCGAAGGCCAACCGGTCGTACTCTACAAACGGGTGATCCTCACCGGCGACCATATTACCGACTCCACCTCCAGCGCCGATGAATACAATCGTCCGCAGGTGAATATTTCGCTGGACAGCACCGGCGGCACCAATATGTCCAATTTCACCAAGGATAATATCGGCAAGCCAATGGCCACGCTGTTCGTGGAATACAAAGATAGCGGCAGGAAAGATGCCAACGGCCGATCGATCCTGGTGAAACAGGAAGAGGTCATCAACGTTGCCACCATCCAATCCCGACTGGGCAACAGCTTCCGCATCACCGGGATCGACAATCCCAATGAAGCCCGCCAGCTGTCGCTGCTGCTGCGCGCCGGGGCGCTGATTGCGCCGATCCAGATCGTGGAAGAGCGCACCATCGGCCCAACCCTGGGGATGCAGAATATTACCCAGGGGTTGCAGGCTTGCCTGTGGGGCCTGGTGGCGTCCATCGTGTTTATGGTGGTGTGGTATCGCAAGTTCGGCCTGATCGCCACTACCGCCCTTATCGCCAACCTGATCATGATCGTGGGCATCATGTCCCTGCTGCCGGGGGCGACGCTGACCATGCCGGGTATCGCCGGGATCGTCTTGACCTTGGCGGTGGCGGTGGATGCCAACGTGCTGATCAATGAGCGCATCAAGGAAGAGCTCAAGAACGGGCGCACCATCCAGCAGGCAATCCATGAAGGGTATCGCGGCGCATTCTCCAGTATCGTCGACGCCAACGTTACCACGTTGATTACCGCCATTATCCTATATGCGGTCGGCACCGGTTCCATCAAGGGCTTTGCCATCACCACCGCGATTGGGGTCGCCACCTCAATGTTTACGGCGATTGTCGGCACGCGTGCCATCGTTAACCTGCTTTACGGCGGTAAACGTATCAACAAGCTGTCAATTTAGGAGTGGGTCGTGGCTCAGCAACAGCAACATAGCGTTGAAGATTTGAATTACGGCCGTAGAGTCTATGACTTTATGCGCTGGGACAACGTGGCGTTCAGTATTTCGATCACGCTGCTAATTATTTCCATCGCCATCATGGCGGTGCGGGGTTTTAACTGGGGCCTGGATTTCACCGGCGGTACGGTGATTGAACTGAGCCTGGAAAAAGCCGTCGATCTGGACGCCATGCGCGATTCGCTGGAGAAAGCCGGTTTCAAGGAACCGCTGATCCAGAACTTCGGCAGCAGCCGTGATGTCATGGTGCGCATGCCGCCGGTTCAGGATGGCGCGGGCCAGGAACTGGGCAATAAAGTGGTAGGGGTGATCAACCAGACCTTTGAGCAAAACGCGTCGGTCAAACGGATTGAATTCGTGGGGCCGAGCGTCGGCAACGATCTGGCGCAGGCCGGCGGCATGGCGCTGCTGGTGGCGTTGATCTCCATCCTGATCTACGTGGGCATCCGTTTTGAATGGCGCCTGGCGTTAGGGGCGGTGTTGGCGCTGGCCCATGACGTGGTGATCACCATGGGGATCTTGTCGCTGTTCCATGTGGAAATCGACCTGACCATTATCGCCTCCCTGATGTCGGTCATCGGCTACTCGCTCAATGACAGCATCGTGGTCTCGGACCGTATTCGTGAAAACTTCCGCAAGATCCGCCGCGGCAGTTCCTATGAAATTATCAATGTGTCCCTGACCCAGACCCTGAGCCGTACCATCATGACCTCGGCCACCACGCTGATGGTGGTGCTGATGCTGTTTATCTTTGGCGGCCCGATTCTGGAAGGCTTCTCGCTGACCATGTTGATCGGTGTGACCATCGGTACGGTGTCCTCCATCTATGTCGCCTCGGCCCTGGCCCTGAAGCTGGGTATGAAACGCGAACATATGATGCAGCAAAAAGTGGAAAAAGAGGGCGCCGACCAGCCTTCGATTTTGCCATAACCAACGTTATCGCTATCCGGTCAGCCAATTAAAAACGCCGGGTTAGCATAACACCGTTCACTTAAGATGTTTTGAGTGAACGGCATCCGGGGTTTTTGAGATACCAACGGCCCTTTCTTTGGGCCGTTTTCTTTCCCCCGGCAAGATAAACCGTTTCATATTCTCCCGCCTTTTCCCCGTTTTGCCGGGCTCGGCCCAGGTTCGTATATCATCCCGCCAGCGTGGCGGCATGAAAAAGCCCCGTCAAAAAATGATGGGGCTATTGATTGTCATATGCCTGCCGGATCGTTCAACCGATCATTTTGCTTAACCGATCGGTGTTAGGCTGCGCCGGCTTTTTATCTCAGATCTGATTATCCCAGGCCGCAAGTTGATGGGCCTTCAACATTTCGGCTACCGCCAGGGGTACGACGTTGCGGAACTTACCCGTATCGGCAGGGACGATTTCAATCATGCGATCGATCATCTCCTGCGCGTCGAGATGGCCCAAAGGAGATGCCAGCGCCTCGTCGAACTGCGCTCGCAAATCAGCGCGGCGCGTTATGTTTTCCTCATCGTCAAGCCAGCGGAATGCCGTATCGGCCATGGTCTCGTTAAAGCCGGTATAAAATGCGCCGGGATTTATGGTTTGGACCTTGATGCCATAACCGGCCAATTCTTGCTGCATCGCTTCGGCAATCGATTCAAGAGCATGTTTGGTTGAGGCGTAAACGCCCCAATTGGCCGGAGAGAATAGTCCGCTCATCGACGAGGTAAAAACAACCTTCGCCTGTTTTTTCTGCGCGATCCATTTTCTGATGAAGCCTTGCGTCAACGCGAGCGGGAGAAAAACGTTGACCTCATAGTTCCGGCGAACAAGATCGAGTGGAATCTCGAACACCGGGCCGCCCTCGCCCATACCGGCATTATTCCAGAGGACGTCGATATCCTGTCTTTGGGCATAAGCCATGTCGTACGAATCGAATAGGTCGAGCTTCTCGACCCGCAAGTTGGCGAGGCCGAGCGCATCGGCTTTCTCACGCAGCGCCGTGACCTGGGGCGAACATTGCACGGTGGCGATGACATTGTGGCCGCAACGCGCGAGGCCGATTGCGGCCGCCTCGCCGAACCCGGAACCTGCGCCGGTGATAAGGATAGTCTTGAGCATGGTAAATCCCTCCTGAAAATAGGAAACGAAATAGCGTCTGCCGGCTGCCGAAATCAACGCGGCGCCGGCGGGTGCGGGACGATACAAATGGCGGCCGGCACCCTCGTTTCGTCCGCCGTTAAGCCTTATGGACGCCTTGCGCCAATGATGAAAGAAATGTGCCTATCAATTCGGCGATGTCCCGGGGGGATTCAAGGGGCGATAGATGCCCGGTTCCAGGGAGCACGTGCATATCGGCATGTGGAATGCGCATAAGCAATTCGGTTTCAAGCGTAGAGACGCTATCGACCCGATCCAGTTCGCCCGCTATTACCAGCGTGGGTACCGTAATCGCGCTCATTTCCTCTGAAATATCCTCCTGGCTGGTATAGCGCGGCCATGCGATTTTTGCCGCCGCGCCGCCGCGCAGGCTGTCCTCGATGACCTGCTTTCGCTGTTCTTTGGTCAGCGGCTTCGCTGTTAGTACCTGGTCGATTGTTGCCTCAACGGACGCCGTAGACCGATAGGCGCTTTCCATATCTTCACGTATGGTGGCAGGCAACCCCAGCGGCGTCGGAGGAGAGGGCGCGACCAGTACCAGTCCGGCTAATCCCGCGGGCCTGCGCGACGCAAGGAACTGGGCTATTTTGCCGCCCATGGAATGCCCGATCAGCACGTATGTTGATAAGCCGCGCTCCGTAATTACGCGTTGGACATCTCCCGCAAAGTCTGCCAGCGCATACCCCTCATCGGGTGCGTCCGACGCCCCCCAACCGCGAAGATCCAGGGCCAATGTGTGGCAGGCAAAGGGGAGCGCAGCGATAACGTAGTTCCATGTTCTGGATGAGCCGCCCCAATAGTGCAGAAATACCAGGGAGGGGGCGCCTTCGCCCCGTTCTTCGATGTGGATGTGAACGTTCCTGCATAAAGCTTTCATTTTATTTTCTCCGGTTGCAAGATTAAGGCGGAGTATTGCGGCGCATTAAGCGGCCCTCATGGCGTCAGCGGAGCGCAAAAGATGGTCCCCATCGCTTGAATGGGGTATCGTGTAATATTCAATGCTGAAATCCATCAATATCCAACATTTGTCATTTTAAGAAACTAACATATGTCTGATTATGATTCAAGCCTCCCCAAGGGAAAACATACTCGCCGCCCCGTCCAGGAGCGTTCGCTGGAACGTATGACCCGGGTTATCGAGGCGGCTGAGCGCATGCTCGAAGAACTCGGTCCTGAAAAGACGTCGATTCCAGCGCTTGCAGCGATTTCGGCGGTGCCGCGGGCCAGCATCTACCCGTTCTTTCCAGACAAATATGCGCTATTTGCACACATCGCCCAGATCCATATGCTGCGCCTCAGCGAGGCTATTGCTAGTTCAGGCGCCGCGCGGACTCGTACGTTACACAACTGGGTGCGTATCGTGCTGGATACATGCGTGGATTATTACAATGCGCATCCAGCGGCGGGCGTGCTTCTACTAAACGGTTCGTTCAGCGACGTCGACCGCGCCGCCCATGCTTCCAAGAACACATCTATCGGACAATTACTCCGGGACGCGGCTGCGCGTTTTGGTGAACATCCGGCGTTGCCGGTGTCGCCGGATGTAGCGACCATGGCGGTAGAAATCGGTTTTGCCTGCCTGAAGTTCGGCTATGCGCAAGACGGCCGCATTGATACCGCGGTACGCAATGAGGCCTTCCGGGCGATCATGGCCTACCTGGACCATTGGCGGGAAGGCCGTAAGTCAATATAAAACCAGGTGTGCGCCGACATAATCATGAACGGTTACCAAGAATATTGACTTTGACGGTACCAGCGAAACGGGCGTGAAGGCTGCGGTGAAAGGAGGTATGGCTATATATTTTGCCCGTATTGACGTTCTGTTATCTCTCGGCGGAATCAATGCGGGTCATTACCTGAAGTCTGACGGGCGGGACTGGCAGCATGTGATGAAGCAGGCGATTACCGCGGATTTATTCATCTGCCTGACGGAGCCGGAGTCCCATCCGGCCGTCTCGCCGCGGTATGTCTATCAAAACCAGGTATCCCGTTCACTCAACACACCCGAATCGGACGGCGTTCGGCTCACGCGTTTTTACGACTTAAAAACGGCATTATCGCCAAAGGCTTTATTACCGCGACAGCGGTTTAACCGCATCGGGCGCCGCCGGGGTTTCGGGGGTGTTCCTGATAAAATCGTGCAGGCGGACGAACCCCACCTGCTCCGGCGCCAGGCCGCTCAGGCGCAGCTCGATGGCGGCTTCCGGCTTGGGCAGCAGGGACGCCGGGACGGTAATCGGCTGGCTCAGGGTATCGGCGGTCAGCGGCTTGCCCGACGTGGTATCCACCTGGCCCCAGTCGACCACCGCATGGAACGGCGTCAGCGTGGAGCTATCGGCGGTGCGGATATGCAATACCGCCCGCGAACCGTTGGCCTCGGCCTCGACCGTGCCCAGGGACACTTGGAGTTTTCCGATATCGGTTTCGATCGGCGCGCCGGTCTGGGCCGCCGGATAGAGATAAACCCCGCCCGTGGATTGTTCGTTCAGGGCGTTTTGCTGCATCAAGGCCGAAACCTGATCGTTTAGGTATTGCAGCCGCTGGTTAAGCTGGCTGACTTCACTCTTCAACGCGGGAATTTTAGGGTTCGATTGTTGCGCACATCCAGAAAGCACCAGCAGCGCGGCGATAGCGTAAAATGAACGATAACCGGTTGTCATAGCAACAGTTTCCTTTTTCTGTCAGTTAACTACAGCTTAGCCCGGAACGTGCCGGATGTCATGGAATGAAACGGCGGCAATAGGACTTGTCCGTCTTATCCGCCGGGCATGCCTCTTTGTTGTCGGCCCGGTTCGCGCTAAACTACCGTATCCGTTTGAGCCATCCAGGACGCCTTATGCATTGCCCATTTTGTTCCGCAGTCGATACCAAGGTTATTGATTCCCGTCTGGTGGGCGAGGGGTCGCAGGTCCGGCGCCGGCGCCAGTGCCTGGTGTGCAATGAACGCTTCACCACCTTTGAGGTGGCGGAGCTGGTGTTGCCCAGGGTCATTAAGAGCAATGATATCCGCGAACCTTTTAACGAGGATAAACTGCGCGGCGGCTTTTTAAAGGCGCTGGAAAAAAGGCCGGTGAATTCCGATGACGTCGAGATGGCCATCAATCACATAAAATCGCAACTGCGGGCTACCGGCGAGCGGGAAGTGCCCAGTAAAATGGTCGGCAATCTGGTCATGGACGCGCTGAAAAAGCTCGATAAAGTGGCTTATATCCGTTTTGCCTCGGTCTACCGCAGCTTTGAGGATGTACGTGAATTCGGCGAAGAGATTGCCCGCCTTCAGGACTAAGGAATACCGCTATGCAGCCCGATGAATTGTATATGGCCCGCGCGCTGGAGCTGGCCCGGCGCGGCCGGTTCACCACCGCGCCCAATCCCAACGTGGGATGCGTCATCGCGCGCGCGGGGCGGATTGTCGGGGAAGGTTACCACCAGCGCGCGGGCGAGCCCCATGCCGAAGTACATGCCCTGCGCATGGCGGGCGAGGACGCGCGCGGCGCCACCGCTTATGTGACCCTCGAACCTTGCAGCCACTTCGGCCGCACTCCCCCGTGCTGCGATGCGCTGATCGCCGCGGGGGTGGCGCGGGTGGTGGTGGCGATGCAGGACCCCAATCCCGAGGTGTCCGGGCGGGGAATGTACCGTTTGCGGCAGGCGGGCGCGGTGGTGGAGCACGGCCTGATGACGGGAGAGGCCGAAGCGCTGAACCCGGGCTTCCTCAAACGCATGCGTACCGGCTTTCCCTTTGTGCAACTGAAGCTGGCCGCCTCCCTGGACGGGCGCACCGCTATGGCCTCCGGCGAAAGCCAGTGGATCACTTCACCCCAGGCCAGGCAGGATGTCCAGGCATTCCGCGCTCAAAGCGGCGCCATTTTGTCCACCAGCGCCACCGTCCTGGCCGATAATCCCGCCCTGACGGTGCGCTGGGACGACCTGCCGGAGCATATCCGCGCGGTGTACCCGCGGGAATCGGTGCGCCAGCCGGTCCGGGTGATTATCGATAGCCAAAATCGCGTCGCTCCCGAACACCGGCTCATCGCCCAAAACGGCCAGACCTGGCTCGCCCGCCTGCGGCCCGACGATCGGCGCTGGCCGCAGAATGTGGAGCAATTAACGCTGCTTTCCCGGGAAAATACCGCTGAACCCGGCGGTCAACCCAGGATTGATCTGGTGGCGTTAATGATGCAACTGGCCCAGCGCCAGGTGAACAGCCTATGGGTGGAAGCCGGCGCCGCGCTTGCCGGCGCGCTGCTTAACGCCGGGGTGGTGGACGAACTGATCGTTTATCTGGCGCCCAAGCTACTCGGTAACGACGCCCGGGGGCTGTGCATGCTGCCGGGGCTGGAAAAACTGGCCCAGGCGCCGGAGTTTTCGGTTACCGATCTGTGCCAGGTCGGCCCGGATATCCGCCTGCGGCTGAAACCTCGTTACCCGCAGTAATTGGCCCGAGCAGCGGGCTAAAGAATATGTTAGAATCCGCCCCCTCGTGGGGCAATTACCGCCATTTGCCAATTGAAGGAAAGCCATGAACGTTATTGAAGGTGCTGTTGCCACTCCGGATGCCCGTATAGCGATTGCGATTGCGCGCTTTAACCACTTCATCAACGACAGCCTGCTTTCAGGCGCGATTGATGCCCTAAAGCGTGTCGGCCAGGTCAAGGACGAGAACATCACCGTGGTGTGGGTTCCCGGGGCCTATGAGCTGCCGTTGGCGACCCGCGCATTGGCGAACAGTAAAAAATTCGATGCCGTGGTGGCGCTGGGTACGGTAATCCGTGGCGGCACCGCGCATTTTGAATATGTTGCCGGCGAATGCAGTTCCGGTTTGTCAAGCGTGGCCATGAGCAGTGAACTGCCCGTCGCCTTCGGCGTGCTGACGACGGAAAGCATTGAGCAGGCGATAGAACGTGCCGGCACCAAAGCCGGTAACAAAGGTGCGGAAGCCGCGTTGACCGCACTGGAAATGATTAACGTACTGAAAGCTATCAAAGCGTAAGTAAAGGGGAAATTCGTGAAACCTGCTGCTCGTCGCCGTGCCCGTGAATGTGTCGTTCAGGCGCTTTACTCATGGCAGTTATCTCATAACGATATCGATGATATTGAAGTCCAGTTCCTGGCGGAGCAGGATGTCAAAGACGTTGATATCGCTTATTTTCGCGAGCTGTATAAAGGTACGGCGACGCATGCAGCGGAGCTGGATCAGCTTATGGCACCCTACCTTTCACGTCAGCTTGACGAGTTGGGCCATGTGGAAAGGGCGATTTTGCGCCTGGCTTTGTATGAGCTTAGCAAACGCCTGGATGTGCCCTACAAAGTGGCGATCAATGAAGCCATCGAGCTAGCCAAAACCTTTGGCGCCGAAGAGAGCCATAAGTTCGTCAACGGCGTGCTGGATAAAGCGGCCCCGCACATCCGTCCCAACAGAAAGTAACGTTTTTCCGGCCGGGTTTCCGGCCGTAGCCCTTTGCTGCGATTCCATATACAACAACATTTGGATTGGTTATGGCCTGTGGCGAATTTGACCTTATTACCCGCTATTTCAACCGGGTGCGCAGCGCGCGCCGGGACGTGGTAGTGGGTATCGGCGATGATTGTGCGCTGCTATCGGTTGATGAAAAACGCCTGATAGCGGTGAGTACCGATACCCTGGTATCGGGAATCCACTTTCTGCCTGATATCTCCCCTGCCGATTTAGGCTTTAAATCCCTGGCGGTAAATCTCAGCGACCTGGCAGCCATGGGCGCGGACCCCGCCTGGCTATCGCTGGCCCTGACGTTGCCGACCGTGGATGAATCCTGGCTGGCAGCCTATAGCGACAGTCTGTTCGAGCAGCTGGATTATTACGGTATGCAGCTGATCGGCGGCGATACCACCCGCGGTCCCCTGAGCCTGACGCTCACCATCCACGGGTTGATCCCGGCCGGACGCGCGTTGACCCGATCCGGCGCCCGCATCGGCGACTGGATTTATGTCACCGGTACCTTGGGCGACAGCGCCGCGGGGCTGGCTATCTTGCAAAACCGGCTCGCCGTGGACGTTGCGGCGGACCGGCAATACCTGCTGGGGCGCCACTTACGCCCGCAGCCGCGCATTTTGCAAGGCCAGGCGCTGCGCGATCTGGCCAGTTCGGCCATCGATCTCTCCGATGGCGTGATTTCCGACTTGGGTCATATTCTCGACAGCAGCGAGTGCGGCGCGCGTCTGCATTTGGAAGACTTGCCTTATTCCACCGCCCTGCGTCGCCACGCGACGCCGGAACAGGCGCTGCGCTGGGCATTAAGCGGCGGGGAAGATTATGAGCTTTGCTTCACCGTGCCGGAAATTAATCGCGGCGCGCTGGACGTGGCGCTGGGCCATACGGGGGCGGATTTCACCTGTATCGGCCAAATCGGGCCGCGTAGCGAAGGTTTGCAACTGCTGCTGGATAATCAGCCGGTAACCCCGGACTGGCAGGGTTTTGATCATTTTAGCCAAGGGTAAGCTTATGACCATGGACATGGCTCTCGCCAAAGGCCGGGTAAGACTCCGTAATCCCTGGCATCTGCTGGCCACCGGGTTCGGCAGCGGCATGTTTCCCTGGATGCCCGGCACCGCCGGTTCGCTGGCGGCCATTCCCCTATGGTGCCTGCTGATCCAGCTTCCCTGGCAGCTCTATTCGCTGGGCGTGATGTTAAGCATCTGCCTGGGGGTATATGCCTGCCACCAGACCGCCAAGGATATGCGGGTGCACGATCACGGCTGCATCGTCTGGGACGAATTCGCCGGCATGTGGATTACGCTGATGGCCCTGCCGGTCAACGACTGGCGCTGGGTGCTGGCGGGGTTTGTGCTGTTCCGGGTGCTGGATATCTGGAAACCCTGGCCGATACGCTGGTTTGATCGCGAAGTGCATGGCGGCATGGGCATCATGATCGATGATATCATTGCCGGCATTATCGCCGCCGGCATGATCTATGGGATAGGCCATCACTGGCCGTTATTCTAAGCCCGCCCGGGCGGGGGTTATTTAAAACCCGCCGGGTAGTGCGGGGTATAGGCGGTTTCCAGTTCGGCGATATCCTGCGCATCAAGCGTGATGTCCACGGCCGCCGCCAGATCGTCTAGCTGTTCGGCGCGCGACGCGCCGATAATGGGTGCGGTTACCGCCGGTTTGCTCAATACCCATGCCAGGGCCACCTGCGCGCGCGAGAGCCCCAGGTTATCGGCAATCACCGATACCCGTTCGGCTATGCGGCCGTCGGCCTCATAGCTGCTATCGTAAAGCGCTTTGCTGACCTCATCGGAGGCCTCGCGCGCGGTGGTTTCACCCCAGGGCCGCGTCAGCCTGCCGCGCGCCAGCGGGCTCCAGGGCAATACCGCAATATTTTCCGCCAGGCATAGCGGGTGCATTTCACGCTCTTCTTCGCGCTGGATCAGATTGTATTGATCCTGCATGCTGACGAAGCGCGTCCATCCGTGTAAATCCGCCGTATAGAGCGCGCGGGCGAATTGCCATGCATACATTGACGATGCGCCGATATAGCGCGCCTTGCCGGATTGCACCACATCGTGCAGCGCTTCGAGCGTTTCTTCCAGGGGCGTATCGTAATCCCAGCGGTGGATTTGCAGCAGATCGACATAATCGGTGCCCAGGCGGGCCAGGCTGTCGTCGATGGATTGCATGATATTGGCGCGCGACAGGCCGCCGCTCAGATTGCTCATGGGGAAAAAGACTTTGGTGGCCAGCACGATCTGGTCGCGCTGAATAAAGTCTTTTAACGCCCGGCCGACGATCTCTTCACTGCTGCCGTCAGAATAGCTGTTGGCGGTATCGAAAAAATTGATGCCTAAATCCAATGCCTGCTGGATAAGCGGCCTGGAACTCTCTTCGGGCAAGGTCCAGGCGTGCTTGCCCCGGGTCGGTTCGCCAAAAGTCATACAACCCAAACACAGGCGGGATACTCGAAGATCGGTTTGGCCAAGCGTGGTAAACTGCATATTCTTCTCCTCAATGATTTATCCGCTTTTTTTTGACTCATTACATGGAATGTTGCCCGTTGATTAAGGATGATTATGCAACTTAACCTCAACCCTTTACCACAATAAACGCTTCAGGTAACTGAACGGCGAGAAATTATGTCCAAATCGAACAAACTGACCACTTTCATCCTGGTATTCATGGTACTGGGCATCATCATGGGCGCCCTGGTACACCAGTTTGCCTCGGTGGAAAACGCCCGCGAATATGCCGATACCATCGCGTTATTCACCGATATTTTCCTGCGTCTGATTAAAATGGTCATCGCCCCGCTGGTATTCACCACCCTGACGGTGGGCATCATGAATATGGGCGATACCTCGGCCATCGGCGCCCTGGGCGGCAAGGCGTTCATCTGGTTCATCTCCTCTTCCGTGGTGTCCATTTTACTGGGGCTGGCGGTGGTCAGCATCATGCAGCCCGGCGCCGGGCTAAACCTGCAAATCCCGGCCCAGGCCGTGGACACCGGCCTGGCCGCCAGCGGCATGTCCTTCAAAACGTTTATCGCCCATACTTTTCCCACCAGCATCGTGGATGCCATGGGACATAATGAAATCCTGCAAATCGTAGTGTTTTCGCTGTTTTTCGGCATCGCCGGCGCATCGTTGGGGGAAAAATTCAACAAACCGTTGGCGGACGGCCTGAATGTGGTCTCCCATATCATGCTCAAAGTCACCGGTTATGTCATGTATATGGCGCCGATCGCTATTTTCGCCGCGGTATCATCGGTTATCGCCAACGAAGGGCTGGGTATCCTCAAAAGCTACGCCTCGTTTATCGGCGGTTATTATCTGGCGATTGTGCTGTGCTGCATCCTGATGATCGCCTTTTGTTATCTGGTGCTTAAATCCGCCACTTTCCGCCTGTTAAGCCTGCTTAAAGAGCCGGTACTGCTGGCGTTTACCACCAGCAGTTCGGAAGCCGCCTATCCCAAGACGCTGGAGCAACTGCGCCGCTTCGGGTGCCCGAACAATATCGCGTCGTTTGTTTTGCCGCTTGGTTACTCCTTTAATCTGGTTGGTTCGATGATCTACTGTTCCTTCGCCGCCATGTTTATCGCCCAGGCTTATAACATCATGCTGACCGGGTCTGAAATCGCCATGCTGATGCTGACCCTGATGCTGGCGTCCAAGGGCATTGCCGGCGTCCCGCGCTCCGCCCTGGTGGTATTGGCGGCCACTATCCCCAGTTTCAATATTCCGGTGGCGGGTATTTTGCTGCTGATGGGTATCGACCATGTGCTGGATATGGGGCGCTCAGGCATCAATGTGTTGGGTAACGGCATTGCCACCGCCATGCTGTCGCGGCCCGACGCGGAACAGGTCGCCGAGGCGCAATTACAGGGCAATCATTAAACGCTTTATTCCTCCATGCGTAAAAGCCAGACCCGCCCGGGCGGCGGGTCTGCCGGCTTTAATTAAATGCGCTAATGCTTTATTCGGTTTTTTTATCCTGTTGGTTTAATTAAATTACATAAATAAAATAATTATTATTTTAATTTAAATATCTATATTATGATAATGACAATTCCGATAATCATTAAAAATAACAAACACGCTAATAAATTAAAATAATTAATATATGCGAGCGTATTTTATTATTTAGCATTGGCTTGTTAGCCGTATTTATTATGATTTTTATTTTATCGCCAGGTATTTTAACCCCGGAGGTGATCTTTATGCGGTTAATTAACGTTAAGGAAAATTATACAGTGATTATTTGCCGCGGGCTGCCGTGGCTGCTGGGCATCGCCTTGTCAGGGACCGCATTCGCCCGGGACGGCGCGCCGGCGGACGATGCCAGGGCCGCCGGCGATACCGGCTGGTTCAGCCATTGGGGCAGCGCCAGGGCGCAGTTCAACGTCGATGAGGATATTCATCTGGACGACCGCTCCATCGATTTGCTGGTACCCGTATACGACAGCGGCCAAACGCTGTTTATCACCCAGTTGAGCGGCCGCCGCCGCGCAAGCCGAGATACCTATAATATCGTGGCCGGCGTACGCACATTGGTGAATAATTGGATGTTTGGCCTCAATACTTTTTTTGATGATGATGTCACCGGCGGCAATCGGCGTTCAGGGGTGGGTGGCGAAATAGGGACCCATTATTTGAAATTGTCGGCCAATCTCTATTTGCGCAGCGGGGACTGGCATCCGTCCCGTGATTTTGCCAATAACGCGGAGCGTCCGGCCAATGGTTATGATATCCGGGCCGAGGCTTACCTGCCGGCCTATCCGCAATTGGGGGCCAGGCTGATTTTTGAGCAATATATGGCCGACAATGTGGCGTTGTTTGGCAAAGAAAACCGGTTGGATAATCTGCGCGCGGCCACCGGCGGCCTGACATATACCCCGATCCCCTTGCTGACCTTCGGGGTCGATCATCGCAAGGGCAGCGCCAGAAACAGCGATAGTCATATCGGGATACAGTTTACCTACCGCCTGGGCGAAACGTGGCAATATCAAATTGATCCGTCGGCGGTGGATTCGGCGCGCAGGCTACCGGTCAGCCGCTTCGATCCGGTGGAGCGCAACGGCAACGTCTTGCTGGATTACCAGCATTAGGCAAGCGCCAGGCCGCGGCGTTCGGCAGGGCATCAGCCGGGTCCCTTACGCCAGCCAGCGCTCGATTTGGCTCAGGATGCCCGCGCTGTCCAGGCCCACGTCGGCGCGGATTTCCGCTTGGGACCCCTGGGGGATAAAGCGGTCGGGCAGGCCGATATTCAATACCGGGATCATCAGGCGTTTATGCATGAGGAATTCGTTCACCCCGCTGCCGGCGCCGCCCATGACGGCATTTTCTTCCAGCGTCACCAGGACTTCATGGCTGGCGGCCAACTCTGCCAGCAACGCCTCGTCCAGGGGTTTGACAAAACGCATATCCACCAGCGTAGCGTTCAGCCGCTGCGCCACGATGGCCGCTTCGGACAATAGGGTGCCGAAGTTGAGAATGGCGATTTTTTCTCCCTGGCGGCGGATCGTTCCTTTGCCGATCGGCAGGGACGCCAACGGCAAAAAGGCCGCGCCGGTCCCGCTGCCGCGCGGGTAGCGCACCGCCGACGGCCCGCTGTCATAATGGTAACCGGTATGCAGCATCTGCCGGCACTCGTTCTCATCGCTGGGAACCATAATTACCATATTGGGGATGCAGCGCAGATAGGATAGATCAAAAGCCCCCTGATGGGTCGGCCCGTCGGCGCCCACGATGCCGCAGCGATCGATGGCGAACATTACCGGCAGATTCTGGATGGCCACATCATGGATCAACTGGTCGTAAGCGCGCTGCAAAAACGTGGAATAAATCGCCACCACCGGTTTGTAGCCGCCAATCGCCAGACCGGCGGCGAAGGTCACCGCATGCTGTTCGGCTATTGCCGCATCGAAATATTGGCCGGGATAGCGGCGGGAAAACGCCACCATGCCGGAACCTTCGCGCATGGCCGGGGTGATGGCCATCAATTTGGCGTCGCCGGCCGCCGTTTCACACAGCCAATTGCCGAAAATTTCGGAATAGGTCGGCAAACCGCCGGCGCTTTTTGGCAGGGTGCCGATGGCCGGATCGAATTTCGGCACGGCGTGCCAGCCGATGGGATCTTGTTCCGCCGGGGCGTAGCCTTTCCCTTTTTTGGTCATGATATGCAGGAACTGCGGGCCTTTCATGGCGCGCATATTTTTCAGGGTATGCACCAGCCCCAGCACGTCATGCCCGTCCACCGGACCGATATAATTAAAACCCAGTTCCTCGAACAGCGTGCCCGGCACCACCATGCCTTTGATATGTTCTTCGGTGCGCTTGACCAGTTCCTTAATGGGAGGAATGCCGGACAGCACCCGCTTACCCCCTTCGCGCAGGGTGGAGTAAAGCTTGCCGGAAAGGATTTGCGCCAGATGGTTATTGAGCGCGCCGACGTTTTCGGAAATCGACATTTCATTGTCGTTGAGAATGACCAGCAGATCCGATTTAATGTCCCCGGCATGGTTCATGGCTTCAAACGCCATGCCGGCGGTGATCGCGCCGTCGCCAATCACGCAGACCGTGCGCCGGCCCAGGCCTTCATGCTCCGCGGCCACCGCCATGCCCAGCCCGGCGCTGATGGAGGTGGAGGAGTGGCCCACCGACAGCACGTCATATTCACTCTCGCTGCGCCACGGGAAGGGGTGCAACCCGTTTTTTTGGCGAATGGTGCCGATACGCTCGCGGCGCCCGGTCAGGATCTTGTGCGGGTAAGCCTGATGGCCCACATCCCACACCACCCGATCGAACGGGGTGTTATAGACATAGTGCAGGGCGACGGTGAGCTCCACGGTACCCAGCCCCGACGCGAAATGGCCGCTGGATCGGCTGACGCTGTCTAGCAGAAATTGCCTCAGTTCATCGCAAAGCTTGAGTAAACTCTCCTTGGGCAGCAGACGCAGTTCCGCCGGAATTTCAGCTAATGCCAGTGTCGGGTACTTGGTTAAGTCAAGGCTCATTGATTACTCATATCCGAGGTGAAAAAAAGCGCATTCTGTTACTTATCGCGTTCAATGATAAACCGCGCCAACGCTATCAAAGTAGACGTATCATAGCCCAGGGCCGCGACATTCTCTAAGGATGCTAATGATTCCTGGAACAGATCCTGCGCTTTGGCCCGCGCGTTATCAAGCCCCAGCAGCGCCGGATAGGTGCTTTTACCCAACTGTTGATCGGCGCCCTGGCGCTTGCCCAGCGTCGCGGTGTCGCCCACCACATCGAGAATGTCGTCTTGCACCTGAAACGCCAGGCCGATGGCGGCGGCATATCGATCCAGATAAGGCAGCGCCCGGTGTCCCGGCTCGCCGGCGGCCAGAGCGCCCAATTTCACCGCCGCGCGGATGAGGGCGCCGGTTTTGTGGCGATGGATGGTCTCAAGCTCCGCCAGGCTTACCGGACGTTCCTCCGCCGCCAGATCCAGCGCCTGACCGAGGCACATGCCGCCCGCGCCGCTGGCCTGGGCCAGCGCCGAGACCATCAGCAGCCGGTCTTGCGCCGCCACCGAAGGCATCGGCGTGTCCGCCAGAATGGAAAATGCCAGGGTTTGCAGCGCATCGCCGGCCAGGATGGCGGTGGTTTCGCCGAATTTAATATGGCAGGTCGGCTGACCGCGCCGCAGATCGTCATTATCCATCGCCGGCAAATCGTCATGGATCAGCGAATAGGCGTGGATGCACTCTACCGCCGCCGCCGGGGCGTCCAGGACGGCGGGGGTCAGGCCGAACAACTCTCCGGTGCGGTAGACCAGGAACGGGCGCAGGCGTTTGCCGCCCAGCAGCGCCCCGTGGCGCATGGCTTGCACCAGCGGTTCCCGGTTGCTCAACGGGGCGAAAAAACGATCCAACGCCCGGTCGACCCGCTCATGGCTTGCCAGGAGTTGCAGCGCAAAGTCCATAGTTTATTCCGCGTCCGGCGTGAAGGGCGTCAGCGGCACGGCGGCGTCGTCATTGAGCAAGATCTGCACGCGCTGCTCGGCCTGCTGCAAGGTCTGCTGGCCCTGGCGCGCCAACTGCACGCCGTGCTCGAACTCGTTGAGGGCGTCTTCCAGCGGTAGTTCCCCCGATTCCAGGCGGGTGACGATAAGTTCCAGTTCTTTCAGCGCAGTTTCAAAACTGGCGGGTTGTTCTGCTTTTTTTGGCATAAATTTTTTCAACTATGGTGAGCCGGGCATAACAAAACCAACAACGTTAGCCCAGAGTGCGGCGATAAGCAAATAGGGCCTCATTCCCGCGGCGGAAAGTGTTATACTTCGCGCCTCGAATGCTATGGGTAATACCCGGGCCGCGGCGCCGATATTACCCATAACATATTATATGACGTGTTCCGCTACGTTGCCCTTTTCTGATCACATAACGACAATCGCCATGAAGTTTATCATCAAACTGTTTCCGGAAATCACTATAAAGAGTCAATCCGTCAGATTGCGCTTTATTAAAATCCTCACCACCAATATTCGCAACATCTTAAAACATTATGATGAATCGCTGGCGGTCGTGCGTCACTGGGATCATATCATCGTACGGTCGAAAAACGAGAGCCTGCGGCCGGTCATATGCGATGCCTTGACCCGTATTCCCGGCATCCATCATGTCCTGGCGGTTGAAGAACACTCTTACGCGGATATGCATGACATCTATGAACAAACGCTGGCCCTCAATCACGATCGCCTGGTGGGCAAAACCTTTTGCGTACGGGTCAAACGCCGCGGCACCCATGATTTTACGTCGCAGGACGTGGAGCGTTATGTCGGCGGCGGCCTGAACCAGAATGTGGCGGGCACCCGCGTCCAGCTCAACCATCCGCAAGAAACGGTGCATTTGGAAATTGAAGACGATCGCCTGCTGCTGATTACCGATCGCTTTGAAGGCATCGGCGGGTTCCCCATCGGCACCCAGGAAGATGTGCTATCGCTGATTTCCGGCGGCTTCGACTCCGGCGTTTCCAGCTATATGCTGATGCGCCGCGGCTGCCGGGTGCATTACTGCTTCTTTAATCTTGGCGGCGCGGCGCATGAAATCGGCGTCAGGCAGGTGGCTCATCATTTATGGAGCCGTTTCGGCAGCTCCCACCGGGTGCGTTTTATCGCCATTGATTTTGCCGCGGTGGTGGGTGAAATCCTGGCAAAAGTGGATGACGGCCAGATGGGCGTGGTGCTCAAGCGCATGATGGTGCGCGCGGCTTCGCAGATGGCGGAGCGCTTCGGCATCCAGGCGCTGGTGACCGGCGAGGCGCTCGGACAGGTATCCAGCCAGACCCTGACTAATTTGCGCCTGATTGACAACGTTTCCGATACCCTGGTTTTGCGGCCGCTGATCTCCCACGACAAAGAGCAGATCATCAATATGGCCCGCGCGATCGGCACCGAGGAATTTGCCAAAACCATGCCGGAATACTGCGGCGTGATATCTAAAAGCCCCACCGTCAAAGCCGTTAAACACCGGATCGAAAAGGAAGAAACGCAGTTTGACTTTGCCGTGCTGGAAACCGCGGTAGCCGACGCGCAAAGCATCGATATTCGCGAAATCGTCGAGCAGACCCGTCAGGACGTGGTGGAAGT
This sequence comes from Enterobacterales bacterium, assembly GCA_015654925.1. Classification (GTDB taxonomy): domain Bacteria; phylum Pseudomonadota; class Gammaproteobacteria; order Enterobacterales; family Enterobacteriaceae; genus Acerihabitans. Next base: position 36,298 of record JAATFX010000112.1, read on the forward strand.
GGAAACCGCCGCGCAGGTGGGCGACGACGAGGTCGTGCTGGATATACGTTCGGTGGATGAACAGGAAAGCCAGCCGCTGCTGATGGACAATATCGCCGTACAGGCGCTGCCGTTTTACAAACTTGGCACCCAATTCGGCTCCCTTGACCAGAGTAAGTCTTATCTGCTCTATTGCGACCGGGGCGTAATGAGCCGGCTACAGGCGCTGTACCTGCGTGAACAGGGTTTCCTTAACGTTAAAGTATACCGTCCTTAATACCCTCCAATTCCCCGTACTTCGCCGCGGCCGCGCTATTTATCCGCGGCCGCGGCGGGGCGGGTCGCTGCGTTATTTCCCGGCGCGATCAGGCTTGGCGCCGGTAATCATCAATACCTTCCGGCAACACCAACTGCGCCGCCACCTCCGCCGCTTGTTCATTGCCCGCCAGGATCGCGATAATTTTCAGGGCAAAATCCATCGCCGTCGCCGGCCCCTGGCTGGTCACCAAATTGGCCGCGGCGTCGTAAACCACGCGTTCATTGCGCCACACCCCGGCGGGAATACGATCTTTTAACGCCGGAAAACCGGTCATCGCGGCGCCGGGGAACAAATCATGGTGCGCCAATACCACCGCCGGCGCCGCGCAAATCGCCGCCGTCAGCTTGCCCTGCTGCTGCTGGCGGCGCACGCAGGATATCAGCAGGGGGCTGTCGCGCAGCCCCTCGGCGCCTTTGATGCCCCCCGGCAGCACGATCACATCAAACGGCCGATCGGCCAGCGCCGATAACGGCAGGTCCGCCAGCAAACGCACCCCGCGCGAACAGCGCACCTCCAGGGTGCCCACCGGGTCGATGCTGGCGCTGGTTACCCGGAAACCGGCCCGCGCCAGCAAATCCATGACGGTAACCGCTTCGGTTTCTTCACTCCCAGTCGCCAGACATACCAGAGCTGAGACGCTCATAATGGTCTTCCTTCTGTTTGATCAATTCATACAGGCGCTGATTTTCCGGCACGTTCAGACCGTGCGCCCGCGCCCGCCGCAATAAATAGCCGTTGATATAATCGATTTCCGTATGGCGCTGGGCGCGAATGTCCTGCAGCATCGAGGAGGTGTTGCCCGCGGTGCTTTTGATCGTTTGCCCAACGTAGAACAGCAGGCTTTCATAAGAGGTATGATAACCTTCGCGATCCATTACCATCGCCACTTCCCGGCACAAAGCCTCGATTTCTTCGCTGTATTGTTCAATTTCGCCGTTACGGCATCCATACGCCGCCGTCAGCGGGTTAATCACGCAATTAGACGCCAGTTTGATCCAGCAGGGCGCGGCGATATTGTTGTGCCAGGCGACATCGGGCAGCGCGTCGTGCAGCACCTCCGCCAAATAGCTGATGGATTGCGCATTGGCCGAGAGCGGGCCGATACGCGTCGTGCCGTCATAGACATGGATGATGCTGCCGCTATCGCTGCGGTAGGCCGCATGGGTGGTAATGCCTTGCAATAGCGGCTGGGTCAGGGCGGGCAGTTCCTCGCGGGTGCCCAGCCCGTTATGCAGCAATAAAATGGCGCAATCTGGCTTGAGCTGCGGCAGCAAGGTGCGGATCGCCCCGGATACTTGCCAGGCTTTCAGGGTAACCAGCAGCAAATCGCAGTTTGCCAGGTGAGCAGTATTGTTGGCGGGGAGCTGATAACGCATTTCTTCTCCCAGCGGAGAGACCACATCGACATTGCAGAAGGGTTGCGGCACGCGCAGCCATCCCTGGAGCGTATGCCCCTGACGATACAGCCCCGCCAGCCAAAGTTGGCCAATGGCGCCACAACCCAGAACGGTAATATTCATGTTCCCTGACCTTTGCTTAGATTACGCCAATCACCGGCTACTGCATTCCGATTGATATTGATTATAGACATTATCGCTGCCCTGTAAGGGTCGTATCGAGCCTATCGGGGCCGTCCCGCCCCGCGCACAGTATTTTGTATCTGGCAAACCAAGCAGGTATGATGCTTACCGAAGAATGGCAGCCGGAGAAACATTATGCCCTCATTTGATATCGTTTCAGAAATAGATATGCAGGAAGTTCGTAATGCGGTGGAAAACGCCAGCCGCGAGTTAACCACGCGCTGGGATTTTCGTAACGTTCCCGCAAGCTTTGAGCTGAATGAAAAAGATCAAACCATCACCGCCACCAGCGAATCCGATTTCCAGGTACAACAGCTGGTGGAAATTTTGCGCGAAAAACTGGCAAAGCGCGGCATAGAGGGCGGCGCCATCGAATTACCCGACGAACTGGGCCGCAGCGGCAAAACCTATAGCGTTGAAGCAAAACTCAAGCAGGGCATCGAAACTACGCTGGCCAAGAAGCTGGTGAAATTAATCAAGGACAGCAAACTGAAAGTGCAGGTGCAAATCCAGGGCGAGCAGGTGCGCGTCACAGGTAAATCCCGCGACGATCTGCAGGGCGCGATGGCTCTGGTCAAGGGCGGCGAATTGGGGCAGCCCTTCCAGTTTACTAACTTCCGCGATTAACCCTGCCGGTGGGCTCACCGGGCAGTGGTTCGAATAAGCGCATCACTACCAATAATAAACCGGGGATAAACAAAAGGGTTTTTGTTGCTCCGGTTTTCATTCCTTAATTTTTCATTGCGGTTTGGTTTAATATATAGATGCTAGCGTATTTATTTCCCTGGCAAGAAATAAGCGCGCTGGCATGGAACATTCACCTCTTAACGAACTAAATGCAACCGGATACAATAACACCAGCGGCCTCAGGCTATTAAATGACCTGCTGCGCGGGAAATATGTACCGCATGGGCAGTGGCGCAAGGTCGGCTTTCGCGCTAAATATGCCGTCCGCACTTTAATCTATCCTGTGCAGACCTTGAACGTGCTGGCCAATATCGCCGCCGACCCGCTATGGCAGAAGGCGTTCAGCGTGCAGACCACTTTGGCGGAAAAAGTCCACAAACCCTATCTTTACCTGGGATTGCCCGCGTCACAACGCTGTGCGGCGTTGCTCAGCCATTATAATTTCGTTGAAAATATTGCCAACAGCGCCGTACGCAACGCTTTTCTCAGCCAGACCGGGGACGTGGTGGCGGCCTTCAGCGGCAAGGAAGGCGAAATGTTCACCCTGCGCCTGGGATCGCTCGGAAAATCCGAGCGCGAAGGCGAGGCCACCCTGTTTTTCGACATGGACGATATCCGTCTGGCGGCGTTGACGTTCAGCGTAACCAGCCACCCCGCGGGCCACGCCCTGGTCATAGGCGGTCTGCAGGGCGCCCATCGCGATACGCCGCATGAAACCATTAAATTGGCGACCAAAGCATGCTACGGTTTGTTTCCCAAGCGTATGCTTATTGAATGCCTGCAATTGATGACCGGGCAGTGGGGAATTAACCGTATTTTAGCGGTGAACGATCGATCTCATATATTTCGCAGCCTGCGTTATCGCCATCGGAAAAGGACGGTATTTCTCGCCAGCTATAACGAATTCTGGGACTCGATAAGCGCCACGCCATACTCCAGTTCTTTGTATGATGTTCCGCTAAGCTTGCCAAGAAAAAGTATTGAAGACATCGCCAGCAAAAAACGCTCGGAATACCGAAAACGCTATCTGCTGCTGGACGACCTGGCACGGCAACTAAGCGCTTTAACATAAACACTTAACGCCGCCAGCCAATAGCGACGCTACTCGCGCCCTGCCCAGAAGTGCTAATGTGGGGTATTGATGTTGGGTGCGGATGCAGGCAGTTGATCTGCAGGCTGTTGATCTAGGGTGCTGACCCAGGCCGGAGCCCGCAGCAGGGACGGGCGCCAAACCCTCCATGGCGGCCTCCGGTGACAGGGCGCTAGTATCCTCAAATAAATCCCCAGCTATTATATAAATTCCAATAATACTTATTATATATTTATAATGCGTCATTGCTGGCGATGATTTTGTTGATAAAACCAATCCTAAAATTATTTATATTTTATGCTTAAGCTACGTCATAAAAATAATATTTCATTAATGTGATTTGCACTTTTTCCCCTTATATGTTTTTTAATAGGTAATATTTAAATAAATACCATTTAATGGGGCGGGCATAATGAACTCAACGGCTGCTGAAAATACTATTTACCATGATATCTATTCATCTCTATCTTCTGCACAAGAAAAACGCGAAGCCGAGAATTTATTCGCTGCGCTTAGGTCCCTTCAGCATGGTGGTAATACGCCGGTATTGCATCCGTTAATGCTGGGCAAAAATACCCCGAAAAATATCATGCTGAAATTACTGTATGCCATGGGACAACTGCCCGACGCCGCATCGGGGCTCTATACGGCAGGGCCGGGCGCAGCCCTTATCCCCGCCCTCGCCGGGACGGCAACGCCCATCGGCGCCGGGTCCGCCATCCTGCCGGCAACATCGGCGACCGTCAGCCCGGCCATGCCCGAGGCGGCAGGGTTTGGCCCCCGCATGCACGAACCGCTTTTATTGCCAGACGGCCCTCCTCGTTCTCGAATCAGGAGGAGTATCGCGGATATCAGCAATTTATATTTGCCTTCCCGGGCGTTGGCGGAACGTAATCTCGGTGGTTTCTTGCAACTTCATGGACAGACTACCCGGCAACCAGCAGGGGATAGCAATGCGTTAGTTAATGGCGCTATCGATTTTATCCGGCAGCACTCCCATGGCTTGTCAACCGTCGCCAGGCGGATACTGAAACATTCAGGTTATTTTGGCGCCAAAACCGGCGAGGACATGACGGCGGACCGCCAACGCAAAACCGTTAACCAGTGGATCGGCGCTGAGTTAAGCCAGCATGGTATTGGCGGGGTCCTGGCTGAGGCCTTTATCGGTTATAGCCGGAATATCACCGCTAAGCCCATCGAAATAAGCAGGGAGGCGGGACATTTTCGTTTAATGCTCTTGGCTCACATAACCGACCATGGCCTGGAAAGCGGCCAACCGCCTGCCGTAAGCGCCGGATTAAGCCCGGACGCCATTAACTATATTAATGCTAATCTTATTTTACCGGCCATGCCGTTATTCACCTTTGAGGAGCGACATCCCCTGCTGCAAGAATATGCCATTGGCACTCTCGAATGGGGATACTTGCATATCGGCGCGGCGTTTAGCCTGGCCGCAGGCCTGGAAATCAATGAGCCATCCGCGGCATATCTGCTGCAGATGGGCATTTTTTTTGAGTCATTGCTGCGTGAAAATATATTGGACCCTGAGTGGAATCAAGTGTTTATGATACCGGCCATATTCCACTATATCAGAACCCGTTTCGCTGACGGCCAGGCGGTGGAGGTTGACGATATTATTCACTCCGGGGGCATCAGGCCATTGATACTGGAAAAATATTTTCAAGATTGCGATAAATTAAATGCCAAAGTCGATCCCTTTCGTTTTTATTCCATTGCACTGCATAATTATAAAAACCGCACTCAGCTGGCGGAAGAAATTCTGGGTTCAGTCTGTCATGTGTCGGATCGGGCGCGGCTTCCACTTTTAATTAATCAATACAAAGAAGCGATCGGCGAAGTCCCATGCACGGTTCTCGACATTCCCGATGCCGCCAGGCACCAGATATTGCCTGACCTTGACCGGATATATATGGCGCGGATACATGAGTTGGCCAGCGCGTTCGCGGCGGTGGACGACATTATGATTAATGCGGCATTTAGCGCAATCGGCCCCGATGATTATGCCTATCTCGATGCAGCGGAATTGATCAGCATGAACGCGAGTTTTACGCATCGGGTATTATCGAGCATGCCCTGGGGTTATTTGGAGAGTTCGGCGTATCATCGGTTAATTATCAAAGGCCACGTGGAGATCATTGCGGCGAAGAAAGATCGCGCAGAGCGGATATATGCGTTGTTTATACAGGGAGAGCAGTATGTCCTGCAGCGCATAGACCGCGATGTAGGGCGGTATTATTCCTTAATTAAAAATTTTGACCCCTCGCTGGCCGCAGACGGCAACATGCGTCTGATACTGACCACCAGCGGCCGCGGGACGTTAAAAGGCCAAGGCCAGCCGGTGGGGACGGCCGCGCGCCGGCTGAGCCGGCGGCATAAGGCCTTGGTAATCAAAAACCTGTATCATAGCGGCTTCGAAGCCACTCTGGCGGAAAAAATGACCGGATTCCTGCGATCCCTGATTCCCTTCCATGACTGCATTAAGTCTTCACTGGCCGGCGAGCGGGAGGAAGCCATTGTAGCCTGCGCCTTTGATGCTGTTGGTATCCTGCCTTTATTACACATGGGCCTCGGGTTGGCCGGCCGGGCCGCCATGAACTTCGGCAGGGGGGGAGGGATGGCGCTGCATCACGTCATGAGCAGTTTCGCCGGTCGGCAGAGCATCAGGGAGGCGGGACTGGCCGGTATCAACGATTTAGCCAACTATGCCATGCTGCCTACCAAAGCCTTGCTTAACCGCGCAACCCTGACCAGCTTGGGCATCAATATTGTTCAGCTATTCGATCCCGGTCTGGCGCTGCCGGGACGATTAGGACTGGCTGCCATTAAACGGGTGGCGGACGCGGTCCGGGCCATGAAGCAGCAAGGTGCGTTGATGCAAAAAATACTGCCCCGGCTTGAAAGCGCGCTGACGGTCCGGCAAGTAACGGCGGCAAGTTTTCGTTACGAAACGGCCATCTTGCCGGGCACCCGGCTTCGTCTTCCGGTCACCCGCCTGGCGGGCGATAAGTATCATGGCAAAGACGTCTATCTGCGCATTAATCCACAAACCGGCGACGTCTTTGGCATAAAGTACACCCTTTCGGCCGGCCAGACGCTAAAACGGATTCCCGCGCCTTTCGCCGACAGGCTGCATAATCTGCTGACCCAGGGGTTAAGCGGCCGGGGCGCCCCGGCCCAGGGCCGGGCATGGTTGACGTCAACGCCGGCGAGGGATACGCCCCGTCACGTACATAGCAAACGAGTGAGGTTGTATACTCGGTCGGACCCGGTGCCGCAGCCGGCTGAAAGCCGCTCGCTGGCCGATATCAAAGATCGGGCGCAATGGCGGACGTACTGGCGGCAGAACAAATACCTGGAAAATAATTTCCATATTGAGACATATGGCGATCGCGGCAGTGAAACGCTTTTATTCCCCGAGCACCGAATTCGGGTATGCCAGGAGGCGATTGACGCCAGCGACTACGAACGGGCGTTTGCCCGTTTGTCCCCCGCTGAAAAAGAGGCGGTACGCACCTGGACGCTGATCGAGGATGATTCGCGCGGGTATAGCGATGGCTCCCTTAATCTTGCCGTGCTGGGTAAGTTGCCGATTAACGTAGAGATTAACCAGAAACTCAGCAGCGGCGAGCCGTTTACCGCGCCAGAGCATGCGGTATTCACCGGACTTACCAATGCGCTGCGCGGCCCGATCCCCAGGCAACAGGGGGAGTACCTGCGTATTGCCATATACCGTACACGCCACGCTATTCCCTGGGGCAGCGGTATCAACGTGGGTGATATCGTCACCAACGCGCCGCAGTTTATGAGCGTGTCGGCCGATGATGGTTTTATCCGCCTGTTTGCGGAACAAACGGCGGAGGATGGCCCCTTTGGCGAACCGGGGCTCAAGGCGATGATTATCTATAAAATCGTCAATGCCAAACGGTGCATGCCGTTGCTGCCCCTGGCGGCCAGCGCCGTGATCCATGAAATTGAATATCTCTATCCTGCCCATACCTATTTCCGGGTTAAGGGCATGAGCCTGATGCGGGCGGAATCGGAGTTCATCTATCCCCAGGTCAGGATTGGCGTGGTGCTGGAGGAGCTGGACGAATTGCCCGCGCAAGCGAAGAATTTATTTTCAGGCGCCGCCAGCATCAATATTGAAACGCCGCGGCCATTGCCATAACGGCCAAGCCGTTATGGCGCGGGGATGTCATAGCGCATCCACTAAACGTTCCAGCTCATGGCGGCTGGTGCGTTTAGTATCAATCTTGACGTAGGCGCTCTGCTCTTCGGGCACGACGACCACCTCGGTAACGCCCGGCTGCGCCTTTAGCCGCTGCTCAAGGCCGCCGTCATTGACCGCCAGCGCCGAGAGGGTGAGGCGCAGGCTGCTGACATAAGGCGGTTCTCGCAGGCTGAGACTCACCGCCCACCATACCAGCGCCACCGCGGCGCCGAATGTAAATACCAGCCACCCGCCGTCCCATTGATATAACAGGCCGCCCAGGCTGCCGCCCGCGGCGACACCCAGGAATTGGCTGGTGGAGTAAACGCCCATGGCGGTGCCTTTATACCCGGCCGGCGCCACCTTGCTGATCAAGGACGGCAGAATGGCCTCCATTACATTAAACGCCAGGAAAAACAGCTGTAGCCCGGCAAATAGGGCCCAAAGATGCTGGCCGGCGCTGAGCAACACGATTTCCGCCAGTATCAGCACGCTGATGCAGCCCATGAATACCCGCTTCATACGCCGCTTGACCTCGGCATAAATGATAAAGGGCACCACCGCGGCAAAAGAAACCAGCATGGTGGCCAAATAGACTTTCCAATGATCGGCGGGGGCCAGGCCCGCTTGCGCCATCATCGGCGGCAGGGCGACGAAACTGGACATCAATAAAGCATGCAGGCAAAAAATGCCGAAATTCAGCCTGAGCAATTGGCCGTTGGCCAAGACGTTGGCAAAGCTGCCCTTAACGATGCCGGACTCGCGGTTAAGTACGTGGGAGTCGGCGGCCGGCACCACCAGCAGGGTGATGACGATGCCTCCCAGCGCCAGTATGGCGATCCCCCAAAACAGCGCGTGCAGCCCCAGGGCATGGGTAATAATGGGGCCAAGCACCATGGCGATGGCGAAGGTGACGCCGAAGCTCACGCCGATAAACGCCATGGCTTTGGTCCGGTTCTGTTCGCGGGTCAAATCCGATAGTAGCGCCATCACCGCGGCGGCAATCGCTCCCGAACCCTGCAGGGCGCGTCCCAGGATTACGCCCCAAATCGAATCGGTGAGGGCGGCAATCGCGCTGCCGAGGGCAAAAACCAGCAACCCGCCGATAATCAGCGGCTTACGGCCGACGCGATCGGAAATCAAACCAAACGGCAGTTGGAAAATGGCCTGCGCCAGGCCGTAGATTCCAATCGCCAGGCCGATTAACGCTTCGCTTGCTCCCTGCAATGCCATGCCGTAGGTGGTTAACACCGGCAATACCATAAACATGCCCAGCATCCGCAGCGAGAACACGGTGCCCAAACCCCAGGTAGCGCGCAACTCGATCCCGGTCATTTTATTATCGTTCATTGATACCTCGACAGATTTACCGCGGCTATTTTAGTTCCATAATCGGCCGTCGGTAAACGGAACGTCCTTTAGCAGATGTAACAGGCTACCGGGGGGTTGGCGGCAGCATGTCGGTGCATCTCTCTATGGCGACGATATGACGGCATCTATCATTGCAACGCCGGCGGGGGAGGGGGCTGACAGCGCCGGAGCGATGTCAGCCGAAGGTCGTAGCGGTGTTATCACCAGACATATGACAATAAGCTATTGCTGGCCGGAACCATAAAATCCACGGACATCATGACGCTTAGCGACGTAATGGCGACGATGGAGAACAAAAACAGCTTCCGCGCCCACACCTTGTCGTCATTGGCGGATTTATAACCCTGCAATGCCATGCCCAGCCACCAAACGCTCACCGCGGCCGCGACGATAAAATATTTATACCCCGCGTAACCGCCCAGCGTCAGCATTAGCGTGGCCACCATAAACCCGATGATATATAGGATAATATGGTGTTTGGTCACCGAAATGCCGCGTTTTACCGGCAATACCGGAATGGACGCCGCCTGGTAATCCTTGAAGCGGTAAATCGCAATGGCATAAGAATGGGGCATTTGCCACAGGCTGAAAATCAGCAGCAGGATCAAGGCGCCCATATCGAACTGATTGCTGACGGCGCAATACCCGATGACCGGCGGCGCGGCGCCGGAAAGACTGCCGATCAGCGTACCGTAGACCGATTTGCGCTTCATATACAGGCTATATACGCCCACATATACGATAAAACCAATCACCGCCAGCCACATGGCCAGCGGATTCGCCGCCCGATAGAGCAATACAAAACCGACAATACCCAGCACCGTTGCGTAAACCAGGGTAACTTTCGGCGAGATGAGTCCTTTCACCAGGACCCGGTTCTTGGTCCTTTCCATTTTTTTATCGATGTCACGGTCAATGAAGTTGTTAAAGACACAACCCGAAGCGACCACCAGCGAGACACCGACCAGGGTGGCGAGAAACAGGGCATGATCTATCTGGCCTTTGGAGGCCAGTAGAAATCCGCCGATCACAGAAATCAAATTACCAAAAATAATTCCTGGTTTGGTTACTTGCAGGTATTGCTTAATCATCAGGGGCACGCTCTTTTAATGGCTCATCAAGTTGTAGTTGAGATGCCACATAACCCATAAGGAACCCACAACCAGGATAGCGATGATTAATGCGGCAAAAGCCAGCGCCACTACATTCCACCGCTGTTCGGAAGTTGAGTCCAGATGGAGGAAATAAATCAGGTGAACCATAATCTGGACTATGGCGCAGAGTGCCAGGACCACAATCAGCGTGGTTTTGCTCGCCGATCCGTTCATCACCATGACAAAGGGGATCACCGTCAGGATAATCGACAGTACAAAACCGGTTAAATAGGATTTCAGGCTGCCGTGGCTGGCGCCGCCTTGTCCCGTCGTTGCATGACTCATTAGATGGCCCCCATCAGATAAACCACGGTGAATACGCAGATCCAGATCACGTCAAGGAAATGCCAGAACAGGCTCAGGCACATCAACCGCGTCTGGTTGGTGGCGGTCAGCCCACGCCGGGAAACCTGCGTTATCATGACCAATATCCAAATCAGGCCGGAGGTGACGTGGATACCGTGCGTGGCGACCAGGGCAAAGAAGCCGGACAGGAACGCGCTGCGATCCGGGCCGAAACCTTCGCCGATCAAATGATGGAACTCATAAAGCTCCATGGCGATAAAGCCCAGTCCGAACAGGAAGGTCAACCCCAGCCAGACGGTGACCCGGCTCTTGTCGCCCCGGTTCATGGCCAGGATCGCCATGCCGTAGGTGATGCTGCTGAATAACAGGAAGAAGGTTTCCACCAGCACAAACGGCAGCTCGAAAATATCCTTACCCGATGGGCCGCCCGCGGTGCCGTTAACCAGCACGGCATAGGTCGCAAACAGCGTGGCGAATAAAATACAGTCGCTCATCAGGTAGATCCAGAAGCCGAATACCTTGATGGACCCGGCGTCGTGGTGCCCATGCGCGGCATGGGCATTTACGTGATCGTGATTATGTAGAGTCTCAGTTGACATTGTTCAGGCCCGCTTCGCTAATTTCTTTGAAATGACGGTTCTCGATGCGTTCCACTTCAGCGACGGGCACGTAGTAATCCACGTCTTCATTGAAGCTATGCACAATCCAGGTGACGATCATGCCGGCGAAGCCGATAATCGCCAGCCACCAGATATACCAGATCATCGCAAAACCGAAGACCAGGCTAAATGCCGCGATAACTACGCCCGCGCCGGTATTTTTCGGCATATGGATCGGTTCGTAGACCTTGGGCTGCACGTAGGCGGTGCCATCTTCCTTCATCTGCCAGAAGGCGTCCCGGTGCTCGTTTACCGGCGGAATTACCGCGAAGTTGTAGAACGGCGGCGGTGAGGACGTTGCCCATTCCAGCGTACGGCCGCCCCATGGGTCGCCGGTCAAATCGCGGTTCTGATCCCGTTGCAGCACGCTCAGCACCACCTGGATCAACTGGCACAAAATGCCCAGGGCGATTAGCGCCGCCCCGAAGGCCGCCACCATCAGCAACGCATGGAATTGCGGGTCGATCTGCTGGCTCAGGCGTCGGGTCATGCCCATAAAGCCCAGGACATACAGCGGCATAAAGGCAAAGTAGAAACCGATAATCCAGAACCAGAACGCGCGTTTACCCCATTTTTCATTGAGGGTGTAGCCGAAGGCTTTTGGCCACCAGTAGGTCATGCCGGCAAAGCAGCCGAATACCACGCCGCCGATAATCACGTTATGGAAGTTGGCGATCAGGAACAGGCTGTTATGCAAGACGAAGTCGGCGCCGGGCACCGCCAGCAGCACGCCGGTCATCCCGCCGATGGAGAAGGTGATGATAAAACCGACGGTCCACAGCATGGCGGAGTTAAAAACGATCCGCCCCTGGTACATGGTGAACAGCCAGTTGAATATTTTCACCCCGGTGGGAATGGCGATAATCATCGTCATCAAGCCGAAGAACGCGTTGACGTTGGCCCCCGATCCCATGGTGAAGAAGTGGTGCAGCCAGACGCAGAACGACAGGATGGTGATGGCGATAGTCGCCCATACCAGCGACGTATAGCCAAACAGCCGCTTCTTCGAGAAGGTGGCCACCACCTCCGAAAACACGCCGAACGCCGGCAGGACCAGGATATACACTTCAGGATGGCCCCAGGCCCAGAACAGGTTGACATACATCATCATGTTGCCACCCATATCATTGGTAAAGAAATGGGTACCGATGTAGCGATCCAGGGTCTGCAGGAGGATGGTGACGGTCAAAATCGGGAAGGCGGCGATAATCAGCACGTTAGTGCACAATGCGGTCCAGACGAACACCGGCATTTTCATCATCGGCATGTCCGGCGCGCGCATCCGCAGGATGGTCGCGAAGAAGTTAACGCCGGTCAGCGTGGTGCCCAGCCCCGATATTTGCAGGCTCCATATCCAATAATCCACCCCTACGCCGGGGCTGTACTCCGTCCCCGCCAAGGGCGGATACGCCACCCAGCCGGTCTGGGCGAATTCACCCACGCCCAGGGATACGTTGACTAATATCACCCCGACAAAAAAGAACCAGAAGCTCAGCGAGTTCAGGAACGGGAAGGCGACGTCGCGGGCGCCGATTTGCAGCGGTACCGCCAGGTTCATCAGGCCGACCACGAACGGCGTGGCCATGAAGATAATCATGATGACGCCGTGGGCGGTCACCACCTGATCGTAATGGTGCGGCGGCAGGAACCCCGCCTCGCCGGCGGAGGCCAGCGCCTGCTGCGAGCGCATCATGATGGCGTCGGCGAAGCCGCGCAGCAGCATGACAAACGCCACGATCATATACATCACGCCGATTTTTTTATGATCGACCGTCGTGAACCATTCACTCCACAAATACTGCCACTTGCCGAAATAGGTTATGGCGCCGACCAGCGCCGCGCCGATAACGATAATGGCGGCGACGGTGATCATGATGATCGGTTCGTGGTACGGAACCGAATCCAGCGTTAATCTTCCAAACATGCTATTTATTCCTCGGTTCCTGCGTGAGAGTGCTCACTCATGCTCATGTCCATTCCCTCTTTCTGGGTCATGTCCATGCTCTTCCCCTTGCCCATGAATTTGCCAATCACCTCATTGTACAAATCAGGTTTAACGCTGGAGAAAAATTCAACCGGATTATATTCACTGGGCGCCGCCAACTGTTCATAGGCATCCATGGTGGTGAGGGTCTCCGGTGAAGCCTTGACCTTCTGGACCCAATCGTCAAAGCCCTGCCGATCCGGCGTGGCGATGGCCTTGAATTTCATCCCCGAGAAGCCGCGGCCGCTGAAACTGGCGGAAAAACCGTCATAGGTGCCGGGTTCATTGGCGATGAGATGCAAGGTGGTATTCATTCCCGCCATGGCGTAGATCTGCCCCCCCAGCCGGGGAATAAAGAAGGAGTTCATTACCGAGTTGGACGTGATCTGGAACCGGATCGGCACATCCTTGGGGATGGCTATCTGGTTGACGGTGGCGATGCCCTGCTCCGGATAAATAAACAACCACTTCCAGTCCATTGCCACCACCTGGATGGTTATCGTCTTGGCTTCGGAGGCGATCGGCTTGTTCGGGTCCAGCGCGTGGGTTGATTTCCAGGTAAGGATCGCCAGGAAAATAATGATCAGGATCGGTACGGTCCAGACCACCAGTTCCACTTTGCTCGAATGGGACCAGTTGGGGCTGTACGTTGCCTGGGTATTGGATTCGCGATATTTGATGGCAAAGACAACCGCCATCACGATTGCAGGCACAACCACTAATAGCATCAGCCCAAGGGCGGTCAGTATAAGTGAACGTTGCTCCAGTCCAATCTGTCCTTTTGGATTCATTAACGCCATATCGCAACCGCTCAAAAGAGCCGTGGCGCAAACCAATGACAGAATCCCTAAAGTTTTATTGTATTTCCTGAGTCTCATCTAACGACCTCAATAAAAAAGGGCTCTAATGTCGTTTCTTGTGTGTGGGCATTTTACGGGAAGGTTGCAGTACTGTAAACACGCTTAAGGTTTTGTCAGAAACATGTTTCGGGTTTTGGCAAATGAAATCTTAAGCTGGCTAAACTATAACAAAACATGAATATGCACAAAGGCTTAGAGTCAAAAAAAACTTTTCGCGGTTTTATCGGCATGATAAAGAATAACGCTGCGTTTTTAGCATCATTGCATTAACAAGACGATAGCATTTTTCGACAAATAAGCTACAAGTTAGTCAATATGTCCGGTCAAAAATAATCAATCCGCTTAATTGTCACCCTGATGGCATAAAAACCGCATCGCATCCCGAAACAAAAAAAATAGGTTACGTATACCTTTCGGCGAGCTTTTTAATCGGCCGCCCGGGACCGTTGCAGGGCTAAAAAATCAAACCAGCATCCGGTAAGTATACTCAACGCCAGAACGATGGCACCGCTTTCCCATAATAAATCCGTGGCGGGCGTTACCTGCATCCAGCCAAGGGCCTGCAGCACCAGCAGGATCAGCCCCGCACCGAGTAATGCCGCGCCGGCGGCCAGCAGGCGCAGCGCCCAGCGATAGGGGACGGCGAAGCTGTCGCGGCGCAAAAATGCGTCGGTTTCCTGGGTGAAGCGTAGCGTATCGCGGCACAATAACAGCAAGATAAGCCCGGGAAAAGCGGCCACGATGGAAAATACGTAAAACCAGGCCCAGCCGTGCAGCTCGACAAACCAGCCGGCCACAGGCCCGACGTAGACGCGGCCGATGGCTGACAGCGCGGAAAGCAGGGCAAACTGGGTGGCGGAAAAGGATTTATTGCACAAGGTCATCAGCAGGGCCACGAAGGCCGCCGTTCCCATGCCGCCGCACAGATTTTCCACAAAAATCGCCGCGCCCATGGTCAATAAATGCTTATCTGTCACCGCCAGCACCCAATAGCCGGCATTGGATACCGCCTGCAATAATCCGAATAGCATCAGGGCGCGAAACAGCGACAGGCGCTGCATCAGCAAGCCGCCCATCAGGGTACCGGCAATCGTGGCGATCAGTCCCAGCGATTTATTGACTACCCCCACCTCGCCGGCGGCAAAACCGACGCCGCGGATCAGGAACGTCGTGCTCAGGCTGCCGGCAAACGCATCCCCGAGTTTATAACAGACGATCAGCATCAGGATCAGCCAGGCGTTGTTGCGGCCGAAGAAATCTCGCAGCGGTTCGACTATCGCCTGTTCGAGCGTGCGCGGCGCCGGTATGGCGTCGTCCGGCTCGGGGGCGATGAATGCCACCACCACGCCGACCAGCATCAGGCCGGCCATCAGCCAGTAAGTGGCCTGCCACCCCAATAACCGGTCGGCCAACCACAGGGCCAGCCCGCCGGATACCAGCATCGCGATGCGATAGCCCAGGACCGAAACCGCGGCGCCGGTGCCGCGCTCCTGCGCCGGCAGCAGATCGGTTTTGTAGGCATCGAACGCAATGTCCTGGGATGCGGAGCAAAAGGCCACCCATACCGCCAGCAGCGCCAGCGCGACCAGGTCGTGAGACGGGTCGCGGGCGCCCATGGCGATCAGGCCCGCGATCAGCAGCAATTGGGTAATGATCAGCCAGCCGCGCCGCCGGCCAAACAGCGGCGGAGTATAGCGATCCATAACCGGGGACCAGAGGAATTTAAAGACATACGCCTGCCCTACCAATGAAAAGAAACCGATGGTTTTCAAATCCACGTTGGCCACCGTCATCCACGCCTGGAGCGTACCCGAGGTCAGGGCCAGGGGCAGCCCCGACGCGAACCCCAGGCACAATAAGATCAGCGATCGCGGCTGGGTGAGGGTGGCGAAACTTAGCGAGTGATTAGGCATTGGCTACTTTTCATTATATAGACCGGCATCTGCCCGCCGCGAAGCGGGCAGAGGAATGAAACAGATTATTTGGCGTTTTCTTTGATAAAGGTGCTGATGCTGGTGTCTTGCGCCATGTCGCTGATGACGTCGCCTAACACGCTGTTGACCGCGTTGGTGATTTTTTGGTTGCTGGCGGTAAACGCGCCCTGGACATTATAGACCGATTGATAATGCTTGATCTGCTTGTTGCCGTTGCGGGCCTGGGCGATGATGGAAATATCGGCGCTGGTGGTGATGTTATAGCGCACATTGCCCTGCGATACATCGGCAAACAGCTTGTTGACGATAATCTGCAAATCGACATTGCCGTTGGGCCCGACCATATAACCGCGGGCGGTCATCTGTTTTTCCAACACTTCTTGTAACAGAAAACGCAAATCGCGCGAGGGGGTAAGCACCACTAGCTGGCCGTCGCGGTTCACTTTGGCCAGCGCCTGATCCGGACGTTGATCGGCGCCGTTGATGCTGACGGTGGCGCCCATAATCGAAGGGTCCTGCTGCGGCAGCTCAATCTTCGGCGTCACTTCCAGCGTATTGCTGTTACCGGCACAGCCGGCAAGCAGCAGCGCGGCCAACAGGGGGAATAACATTTTTTTCAGCATAATCGCCTTCTCAATCATTAAGATGCACGGGGGTGAAATAAATTGGTCACATCATAACATCGCCGTTCGCCGGGGGAAGATCATAATCGCGTTAAATCATGCAACGCGTGGTTGCAGACGACGACGCCGGCGCACGGCAAAAAAGTCTCTTTTACAATTTGATAACTTCATATAATGTCAAAGCTGAAGTTTCGGCTTTTTAAGACAAAAATTTATGGCAATAGTGCTATGGCTAAATAAAAAGTCGGCTAAAGTTTAACAGTAGACAGCGCGCAGCCTACGCAGTAAGGAGAAAACCATGTTTCGCGAGCAAATTGAAGCAAAAATAAGGGCCGCGTTTGATCCGGTTTATCTGGAAGTCGTGGACGAGAGTTACCGGCATAACGTGCCGGCCGGATCGGAAAGTCATTTTAAGGTGGTGCTGGTCAGCGAAAGTTTCACCGGTGAACGCATCCTGAACCGCCATCGTTCCCTTTACGCCGTACTGGCGGAAGAATTGGCCGGGCCGGTGCATGCCCTGGCGCTGCACGCCTATACGCTCAAGGAATGGGCCAGCCTGCAAGATGCCGTGCCGGCTTCGCCGCCTTGTCGCGGCGCCAGGCTGATTGCCTGAGCGGGATAGCCGCCGACGCGATGTTGGCAGCAAATTAACGGCCATTAGGCCGTTTTTTTTGTTTTTTGTGCGCCGTCACGCTCTGTGCGCGGCAATTTACGCGCTGTTCTCGACTCATAAACTCTATGCCGCTATAATGCCGCGTCTTATATTTCCGGAATGTATTCGGGATGCTTCTGACGACGACGGGGAAC
>JAATFX010000037.1 GCA_015654925.1 Enterobacterales bacterium
CTCAAGCTCACGCTGGCCGATGTCCATGCCCCCGCGCTGGCCGCCAGCCAGGCCACCCTGGACGCCAACCAGCTTACCGGCGACGTGGTGGTCAGCGACGTCTACTCGGCGCTGCCCGGGCGGTTTGACATGATTATTTCCAACCCGCCGTTCCACGATGGCATGCATACCAACCTGCAGGCGGCCGAAAACCTAATCCGCGGCGCCCAGGCCCATTTGCGCATCGGCGGGCAATTGCGGATCGTGGCGAACGCCTTTTTACCTTATGCGGCGCTGCTCGATACCGTATTCGGCAATCATGCCGTGCTGGCGCAAACCGGCCGTTTCAAGGTGTACCAGGCAATCTATACCGTTTCCCGCGGCAAGGATAAGTCAGGTAAACGCGCCTGAGCCGGG
This sequence comes from Enterobacterales bacterium, assembly GCA_015654925.1. Classification (GTDB taxonomy): domain Bacteria; phylum Pseudomonadota; class Gammaproteobacteria; order Enterobacterales; family Enterobacteriaceae; genus Acerihabitans. Next base: position 397 of record JAATFX010000037.1, read on the forward strand.
GCCTGTCAGCGACCATGACGCCGCAGGCCCTTGCGGCGCATCGCATTTTTTAGGCAAAAAAACCGCTCGGGTTTAAATAATTATTGACCTTGACGCTAAAACCTCTAGAATTCGCCTCCGTGGTGGCAGGGCTAATAGCCCGGTCAGTGGCATGCGATGGTGGCGGAATTGGTAGACGCGCTAGCTTCAGGTGTTAGTGTCCTTACGGACGTGAGGGTTCAAGTCCCTCCCTTCGCACCAAACACAACCACATAGCTGTAAAACCAGTTGAAAAGCTGGCGTGAAAACATAGCATTAAAAAGTCAATCCGACGTGTAGCGATGGTGGCGGAATTGGTAGACGCGCTAGCTTCAGGTGTTAGTGTCTTAACGGACGTGAGGGTTCAAGTCCCTCCCTTCGCACCAATCGGTTGAGCTTTGCTCCTATGCTATGTTGAAAAAGTTGTTTATTGCGCATGAGGTATCGCAAATTAGGAATGCCCATGTAGTGAACAACGCCATATGAAATGTGTTAAATGAATAACCCTGTGCGATGGTGGCGGAATTGGTAGACGCGCTAGCTTCAGGTGTTAGTGTCCTTACGGACGTGAGGGTTCAAGTCCCTCCCTTCGCACCATATTCATTTACACCTCGCATAATGGCGCAACCGCGTTTTTTATGCTTCTTTCCCCTCCCCTTACCTTCTTTTTGTCCTCTTTTGGCGCCGCGGCCCATGGGCGAGTGACATTCATCCATAAAACTGTTAAATTATTCTTATGGACTGTACTTCACCACCCTATAATAACGATACTAAATTACCAGCAAACTTATTTTTCAGGATTCGTGTCGTCTGTTAGTACCATATTGGACAGCCGGGGCTCAAAAGTTAAGACATGATAAATACAACCAACTATGACGAACTCCGCAAGAGTAAGCTTCGTTTATCGTTGCTATTATTCCTGTTTCTAAATATAGCTTTCTCAATATTTTATGTCACCACGGCAATAAACAATACCCATTCGCCGACACTTCCGTCCATGCTGGTGGCGATTTTCAGTGGTATTACTTTATTATTAAGTAATTCCAAACTGCGCAACTATCCATATCTACTGAATATTTTTGCATTTATTATCGGCTTACTGTGGTCTTGGCATATTGCTTTGCGTTTTACGCAACTTCAACCTTATGATAACAATTTTCTGCTCTTTAGCCTGATGATGGTTTTCTTCATTAGCGCCATTTCCCTGGCGGATTATTTCATCGCCTTTTGTTTGCATAGCCTGCCGCCGGCTCTGACGGTGCTGGCCCTGGATCAGTTTAGCCATATACTGGTCTTGCTCTTCACCATTGCCCTGCCGCTGATAAGCCTTTCGCTGCATATACTGATGCAAAAACGCAGCGAAGCCTTTACTTCCGAGCTGTTCAACCGGCTAAGCGAGGAGCGGGAAAAGTTCAGCGATCTCAGTATGATCGACCCGCTTACCGGACTTTTTAACCGCCGCGGCCTGCAAAATAAGCTGGCCAATCTGGGCGGCGGCGCTTCCACCAATCATTATATCCTGCTGCTGGATATCGACCATTTCAAGGCTTACAACGACAATTACGGGCACACCATGGGCGACAATGCGCTGGTCGCCGTGGCGGTGGCTATTCGCGACGCGGTGCGCTCCCGGGATATCGTAGTGCGCTACGGCGGGGAAGAATTTTTAGTATTGCTCATTGATGTCGATGAAATTTACGCCCTGGCCAGCGCCGAAAATGTCAGACAAGCGGTATTGGACCTGAAAATTCCCCATATGTTTAACGATAAGGTTTCCACCACGGTGACCCTTAGCGCCGGTATCGCTATTATGTCCGACAGCGACATTGAAGCATCTCTTTCCGCCGCCGACAGCGCCCTTTATCTGGCCAAAAGCCGTGGCAGAAACTCGGTTGAAATTGCCATCAAATAGCCGGAACAGCTCGGCATACTAATCATCAGGACAAAATAGTATAACGACGGATACGGGTTCAATATGACCTGCGGCTTATTTATTTTGCTACATTAGGTTAATGTTATATTTTGCTAAAAAAAACCTCAGTATTATCCTAATAATAAATGAATATAAAGTTGATTTAATTTGCGGTTTTATTCATTTAATTTTCCTGCCTTATCCCGACCATGAAATTAACCGGTGGGGGATTTATCTGCCTTTTCTGCCTTGATACCTTGGCGATCCCACACTAGGCTTAGTGCAGTTCGTTATTCATCAATAGGAGAATATGATGAGCAAGAAAATCGCGGTCTTAATCACCGATGAATTTGAAGACTCTGAATTCACCTCGCCGGCGCAAACTTATCAGCAGGCGGGCCATCAGGTTGTCACCATTGAAAAAAAAGCGGGCAATACCGTTACCGGCAAACGCGGCGAGGCCAAGGTAACCATCGATAAATCTATCGATGATGTTAGCGTGGATGAGTTCGACGCCCTCTTGCTGCCCGGCGGTCATTCGCCGGATTCACTGCGCGGCGACGATCGTTTCGTTGATTTTACCCGGGCCTTTGCCTTAAGCGGTAAGCCGATTTTCGCTATCTGCCATGGCCCGCAGTTGCTAATCAGCGCCGATGTGGTGCGCGGTAAAAAAATGACTACCGTCAAACCGGTGGTGGTGGACCTGAAAAACGCCGGGGCCGATTTCTTTGATAAAGAGGTAGTGGTCGATAACGACGTGCTGGTGACCAGCCGTACGCCCGATGACTTGCCCGCTTTTAATCGCGAATCCCTGCGCATTTTGAATAAAAAATAGCCGTTATTTTCCCTGAGCCACCGCCAGGCCCGCCTCATCCGCGGGCCTGTTTGCTTCTTCCCGCAGCCATTTAAGCTTGGTGCCAAAACCCAATTTGTTGTTGGTCAGTTTGACCTCGTCCAGCCGCAGGCTCCAGATAGGCGAAACCGAGAGTTTGGCCAGAGGAAACCGGGAAGTGTACAGCCGTTTCGCCACCTGGGCTTCATCGCCGGCCAGCAGGCTCACCTCACCGCTGTACTGCACTCCTTTAATCAGACTGATGGTAATGGTCTGGTCGCTGACGGTACCGGCCACGTGCTGGTGTTCAGCCAACAAAGTGCCATGGCGGGTGGTATGATCGGTGAGAAAATAAAACGCCATCGCCGATTCATTAAAAACATAAAAAAAGTTGGCGCACCACAGCGAGTCCGCATCGCCGACGCACATCGACAATACGTGCTGCTTTTTTAAATAAGCGGTGATGGCTTTGAGGGAAGTGTCCGTCGTCACAATAAGTCCTTTGTCCTTATATGGTTATAAGCAGCATATAGCGCTTGTCGATAAATTGTCCAATCTTTTCCAGCCGCCCCGGCCGACATTTTTCGCAAATGCCGTCCCGTTTTCACACCGCCCGCGGCCGTGGACCCAAATCCGTCCCCCTTGCCGCCGCCCGGGCAAAATAGGGTACAATACCCACCGAACTATTTGGCGCTTACCCGCCGGACCAGGGCATCAATCCATGACGACTAGCCATGACCACTAGCTGGTATCTCTACCTGATACGCACCGGCAGCGGCGCGCTCTATACCGGCGTCACCACCGATGTGAGCAGGCGCCTGGGACAGCATCAGCGGGGCTGCGGGGCCAAGGCCCTGCGGGGTAAAGGACCGCTGACGCTGGCGTTTCACTGCCCGGCGGGCGACCATGGCAATGCGTTGCAATGGGAATACCGCATCAAGCAATTGACGCGCACGCAAAAAGAGCTGCTGGTCGCCAGCCAGGCGCAATCATTGGAAGGCATATGGCCCAGTTTACAACCGGGCCCCGCCCGCCAGCGGCGCCTCAAAGCGCGGCTTGATTAAAGGGCTCGGCAAATTCCACCTGGCCGCTGACGCCGTCCAGGGCGTCTTCCGCCAGCGTGAACAGTTGGAAAGCGGCTTCGGCGCCCGGCCATCGGCAATGCAGCCGGGAGCGCGCGGCCGGGGTAAATCCGCAACGCGAGTAATAACCGGGTTCGCCCAAGACCACCACCGCGCGATAGCTGAATTCATTGAGCGTATCCAGGCCTTCATAGATCAACTGCTGGGCAATGCCCTGGCGGCGATAGGCCGCGTCCACCGCCAGCGGCGCCAGTCCGACCCATTGACAATCCTCGCCGTCGATCCAGACCGGGCTAAAGGCGGCATAACCGATTACGCCGCCCTCATCGTCGGTGGCGACGATACCGAGCGTGAGCAGGCCGTCTTCCCGCAGCCGATGTACTAAATCCGCTTCGATATCACGTCCGAATGCGCGGCGCAGCAGGCTATCGATCCCCGGCGCGTCTACCGGAATTTCTACGCGGATTAACAAGGCTGGGATACGCGGATGCCCTTTGCATCCGCGCCCTCTTTTAAACCCGCCTCGATAAACCCGGCCATTTGCAGCAGCGCCGTGCGCAGCAAGGCGGGCATGGTGTCCAGGTCAATGGAATCCATCAGGTTTTTCACATACAGGCCCAGTTCGGTGTCGCCTTCGATCCTCAGGCGGCGTTGAAAAAACAGGGTATCGGGATCTTCTTTGCGCGCGGCTATCAAGATCAGATCGTTGGCGTTGCCGGTGAAGCTCACATCGGCCTTCGCCTCCCGGCTGACCACTAACCGATCGGCTTCAAGGGTCATATACCATTGCAACCCTAAATCGCTGACCTCGATCTTCAGCCAGCGCCCCGCCAGAAAGGTCAGATCGCCTTCGGCCAGTGCTTCGCGGAACTGCCAGCGCAGCACCTGTTCCAACAATTGGCGCTGTAGCGCAAACGGGGTGAATTTAATTGGCAAGCGCAACAGCGACGGCCCCCGGCGCACCAACCGTGCTCGTAGTTTATCCAACACTGTTTCTACTCCTCTTAAAGAATCTGCGCCTATTTTGCCACAGTGATAAAAACTGGTCGGTGTCTATATCAATTATTTTCAAACAAAGATTAGCTAATTAATGGCATTTATTGCGGCTTTTAATGCTGCCATAACGCCATAAGCTGCCTCAAATCAAAATGATCCCGGCCAACCTTATTTAGAATTGCGGTAATTACCGTTAACCATTTGTTGCTAAAACGACCTGTTGCTCATTATTTCCCCAGCCTGACGCTCCGCGCGCCGTGGCCAAGACAACTATCTGGAGCTTTATGGAGTTGCTATGTCCCGCCGGTAACCTGCCGGCCCTCAAAGCGGCGATCGATAATGGCGCCGACGCGGTCTATATCGGCCTGAAGGACGACACCAACGCCCGCCATTTCGCCGGCCTGAACTTTACCGATAAGCGCCTGCAGGAAGCGCAGGAATATGTACACCGCCATCAGCGCAAATTGCATATCGCCATCAATACCTTTGCCCACCCCGACGGTTACGCCCGGTGGCAGCGGGCCGTGGATATGGCGGCCCAGGCCGGTGCCGACGCGCTGATCCTGGCCGATCCCGCCATGCTGGAATACGCGGCGCTGCATTATCCGCAGATCGAGCGCCATGTATCGGTGCAGGCATCGGCCACCAATGAGGCGGCGATCCGATTCTACCAGCGCAACTTCGATGTGGCGCGGGTGGTCCTGCCGCGCGTACTGTCGATGCATCAGGTCAAACAGCTGGCCTTGGTCAGCCCGGTGCCCCTGGAAGTGTTTGCGTTCGGCAGCCTGTGCATTATGGCCGAAGGCCGCTGTTACCTTTCATCTTACCTGACCGGTGAATCGCCCAACACCGTCGGGGCCTGTTCGCCGGCGCGGTTCGTCCGCTGGCAACAAACAGAGGACGGCATGGAATCACGTCTGAACGATGTGCTGATCGACCGGTATCAGCCGGATGAAAATGCCGGTTACCCTACCCTGTGCAAGGGCCGTTATTACGTGAACGGACAGCGTTACCATACCCTGGAAGAGCCCACCAGCCTAAATACTTTATCCCTGCTGCCGGAGCTGTACGCCGCCAAGATTGCGTCGGTAAAGATCGAGGGCCGGCAACGCAGCCCCGCCTATGTCAGCCAGGTAACCAAGGTCTGGCGCCAGGCCATCGACAGCTGTAAGAACGACCCCCAGGCCTTTGTGCCGCAGCCTGCCTGGACCGAAGCGCTCGGCGCGGTGTCCGAGGGTACCCAAACCACCCTGGGCGCATACCACCGCCGCTGGCAGTAACAGGAGATCCGCTATGAAATATTCATTAGGCCCGGTGCTCTATTACTGGTCAAAACCGGATATCGAGGCGTTTTACCAGTTGGCGCGCGCGAGCAGCGCCGATATCGTTTATCTGGGCGAGACCATTTGCAGCAAGCGCCGCGCCTTGAAAACCGCCGACTGGCTGGACCTGGCCAAACAGGTGGCGCAGTCGGGCAAGCAGGTGGTGATATCGACGCTGGCGCTGATCCAGGCGCCCTCGGAACTGACCGAACTCAAGCGCTACCTGGATAACGGCGACTTTTTGCTTGAAGCCAATGATATCGGCATCGTGCAGCTGGCGGCGGAATATCGACTGCCGTTTGTCGCCGGCCCGGCATTGAATTGCTATAACGCTTATACCCTGCGTATCCTGCACCGCCAGGGCATGGTGCGCTGGTGCATGCCGGTGGAATTATCCCGTGAATGGCTGGGCAATACTCTCGACCAGTGCGCAGAGCTGGGTTTTCGCGGGCAATTCGAGGTTGAGCTATTCAGCTACGGCCATTTGCCGCTGGCCTATTCCGCCCGGTGTTTCACCGCCCGGTCGGAAAACCGGCCGAAAGATGAATGCGAAACCTGCTGTAGCCAGTATCCCCAGGGACGGGAGGTGCTGTCGCAGGAACAGCAAAAGGTCTTCGTGCTCAACGGCATCCAGACCCAAAGCGGCTATTGCTATAATTTGATCAACGAGCAAACCTCCATGCAGGGGCTGGTGGATGTGGTACGCCTGTCGCCCCAGGGGCCGGATACCGTCGCCATGCTGGACCGGTTCCGGGCGAATCAGCGCGGAGAGCAGCCGCTGCCTCTTACCCACCAGATGGACTGTAACGGCTATTGGCGCCGTATCCCCGGCCTGGAACTGGTGGAGTAGCCGCCCAGGCCGCGCGTCGTCACGCAGAAACCCGTTTGCGAGCCCGCCGGATCGGCGGGTTTTTTGTTCTTAAGGTCTCCCCTAAGCGATACCCCCGGCGATACGCCCAGCCAATACCCCTAAAAAGATAAGCAGTATCAGAAACCACCCTTTTGGTTAATACTCATAGTTATCATTAGCCGACAATAAGTATCGGTAACGACTGACTGCGAGCATACCCATTATGTCAAAACCAAGCCCTATTCCTTTCTCGGTTCTCGATCTATCCCCGGTCCCCCAGGGCGCGACGCCGCGCCGCGCCTTCGAGTCCTCGCTGGATTTAGCGCGCCATGCGGAAACCTGGGGCTACCATCGTTACTGGCTGGCGGAGCACCATAATATGACCGGCATCGCCAGCGCCGCCACGTCGGTATTACTCGGTTATATTGCCGGCGGCACCCAGACCCTGCGCCTGGGGTCCGGCGGCGTCATGTTGCCCAATCACGCGCCGCTGGTGATTGCCGAGCAGTTCGGCACCCTGGAAACCCTCTATCCCGGACGTATCGATCTCGGCCTGGGGCGGGCGCCGGGCACCGATCAACGCACGATGATCGCCTTGCGCCGCCACCTCGGCGGCGAAGTGGATAATTTTCCCCGGGACGTACAGGAGCTGCTGGCTTATTTCGATGACGTACAGCCGGGCCAGCCGGTGCAGGCGGTGCCGGGCCAGGGGCTACATGTGCCGATATGGCTGTTAGGCTCCAGCCTGTACAGCGCCCAGCTGGCGGCGGCGCTGGGTCTGCCGTTCTCGTTCGCCTCGCACTTTGCGCCGGATATGCTTTGGCAGGCATTGGATATTTATCGCCAGCAATTTAAGCCGTCCGCATATTTGGAACACCCCTACGCCATGGTCTGTATTAACGTGGTGGCCGCCGATAGCGAACGGGATGCGCGGTTCCTGTTTACGTCGATGCAGCAGCAGTTTATCAATCTGCGCCGCGGACGTCCCGGCCCGCTGCCGGCGCCGGTGGAAGATATCGAAGCGTTATGGTCGGCCGGCGAGCAGTACGGCGTCGAGCAGGCGCTGCGCATGTCGGTGGTGGGCAACCGGGACCAGGTTCGCGCGGGTCTGCAGGCGGTGATCGAGCAGACCGGCACGGATGAGCTGATGATCAACGGGCAGATTTTCGATCATCAAGCCCGGCTGCGCTCATTTGAGCTGGCCATCGGCGTACGCGACGAACTCACGTCCTGACCCGATCGGCACCCATAAAAAAACCCGCCGATTTGGCGGGTTTTTTATTAGCGCATTAACGCTTAGGCATCACGGCGACGAGTGGTCGGCGCGGCGGCGGCATCGCCTTCGCGACGCGGCCCGCGTTGACCGTCACGGCTGCCGCTGAAACGGCGCTCGGCAGGAGCGCCGCCTTCACGGCGATCGCTGAAGCTGCGACGGCCCGGAGCACCGTTGCCGCCTTCGCGGCGTTCGCCGCCAAACGCACCGCGGGGAGCGCCGGCACCTGCGCCGCCGCCACGGCGTTCACCGCGCGGCGCGGCCACCGCTTCACCCACGAACTGCATGTTCATCGGTTTGTTCAGGATACGCGTACGGGTAAAATGCGACAGCATATCGCCCGGCATACCTTTAGGCAGCTCGATGGTGGAATGCGATGCGAACAGCTTTATATTGCCGATATAGCGGCTGCTGATGTCGCCTTCGTTGGCAATAGCGCCGACGATATGACGCACTTCAACCCCGTCATCACGACCCACTTCGATGCGGTACAGATCCATTTCGCCTACGTCACGACGTTCGCGGCGAGCCGGACGTTCGCCGCCGCGATCTGCGCCGCTACGGTCGGAACCTTCGCTGCGACGATCGTCGCGATCGCGGAATTCGCTGCGCGGACGACGGTTGATAACCGGATCGGGCGGCAGGATCAGCGGACGTTCGCCCTGGGCCATTTTCAGCAAGGCCGCGGCCAGCGTTTCCATATCCATCTCTTCCAGCGGTTGCAGTTTGGCCAGCAGCGCACGATACATGTCCAGATCGCTGCTTTCCAATTGAGCCTGCACCTTGGCGGCAAATTTCGCCAGGCGGCGTTGGCTCAGCACTTCACCGGTCGGGATTTCCACTTCCGGAATAGCCAGCTTCATGATGCGTTCGATATTACGCAGCAGGCGGCGTTCGCGGTTTTCCACAAACAGCAGCGCGCGACCGGCACGGCCCGCACGGCCGGTACGGCCGATACGGTGCACGTAGGATTCGGAATCCATCGGGATATCGTAGTTCACTACCAGGCTGATGCGATCGACATCCAGGCCTCGGGCCGCAACATCGGTGGCGATCAGGATATCCAGGCGGCCGTCTTTCAGGCGATCCAGGGTTTGCTCACGCAGCGCCTGGTTCATGTCGCCGTTCAGGGCGGCGCTGTTGTAGCCGCTGTGTTCCAGCGCTTCGGCCACTTCCAGCGTGGCATTTTTGGTGCGCACGAAGATGATGGCGGCGTCGAAGTCTTCCGCTTCCAGGAACCGGACCAGCGCTTCGTTCTTGCGCATGCCCTGCACGGTCCAGTAGCTCTGGCTGATGTCGGGACGCGTGGTAATGCTGGACTGAATCCGTACTTCCTGCGGGTCGTTCATGAAACGACGCGTAATCCGGCGGATAGCTTCCGGCATGGTAGCCGAGAACAGCGCGGTTTGATGCTTGGCCGGGATCTGCGCCATGATGGTTTCAACGTCTTCGATAAAGCCCATGCGCAGCATTTCATCGGCTTCATCCAGCACCAATCCGCTTAATTTGGACAGGTCGAGGGTGCCGCGTTTCAAATGGTCAAGCAAACGGCCCGGGGTGCCAACGACAACCTGGGGTCCCTGGCGCAGGGCGCGCAGCTGGACGTCATAACGCTGGCCGCCGTAAAGCGCCACCACGTTGATGCCTTTCATATGCTTGGCAAAATCGGAAATGGCTTCCGCCACCTGTACGGCCAACTCGCGGGTCGGCGCCAGAACCAGCACCTGGGGCGCGGCCAGCTCCGCATTGATATTATGTAATAAAGGAAGAGCAAACGCAGCGGTCTTACCGCTCCCGGTTTGCGCCATACCCAGTACGTCACGACCCGCCAGCAGTTGCGGAATACATTCTAACTGGATAGGTGATGGTTTTTCGTAGCCCAGATCGGTCAGGGCATTCAGAATGGGAGCGGAAAGTCCCAAATCAGCAAAAGAGGTTTCAACTTCAGACATGTACACGTGCCTCATATCATAATGGCGGCCAGTCTACATACCTCGTCGTGAAAACTTTCATTCATTTTCATCAAAAGTGTGAACCGGCTCAAATTGGATTTAAAACGAACAAACAAGCCCTCACCCTTGCAGGTGATAAAAAAGAGTAACGGGCTGAGTTGTTTAGTTCGTCAGCTATTGCTGGTCCGATTCTGATAGGTCGTCTTGCCCTTGGCCTAAGAGCGCCAATTCCAACAATGCATAGCGGTGCTCAACAAAGTTATGTACGTTGTTAGCGACCGTCAGTTTGAACAGCGCCGAAGCGGAGTTCTTGTCCCCCAGACTCAGGTAGTGTTTACCTAAATAGAAGTCAGTTTCACTGAGATGCTCGGCGAGCGAAGTGTTATCCGTTGCGTCCGCCTTAAGGCGCTCCATCAGCGTTGTTTCACTGATGTCCCCCAGGTAGAACTCGACAATATGCCATCCCCATTGCCCCCAGCTCGCTCTCTGATAGCGCTGTGCCAGCGCATCTTTGGCTTTGTCGGTGTCGATTTGTTTCTCCACCAGGTAAAGCCACAACGAACGGAAGGGATCATTTGGGTCGTCGCGATAAAACGCCTGCAGATCATCCTGCGCTAAACGGTAGCGGCCTCCATAATACAAGGCGA
>JAATFX010000042.1 GCA_015654925.1 Enterobacterales bacterium
AAAAAAAAATCATTCCCGAACCAAAACTCCCTGTTTCCAATGACGAACTGATGCTCCTGCACGAGCAAATGAAACAGGAGCGTCAGGAGGCGCTGCTTGCCGGCAATACCGATAAAGATTACGAGATCTTCTAAACCCGCCTCCTATCATTGCTGCAAACCTTCAGACGCCGCACCCATTGCAACGGAACCCATGCCAACCGGCGGGGAAGCGCGCCGTGGGGGGCGAAGCGGCCATGGTTTTCCTGGCCGCCGGAGCGCCCCCTGGCGCGGTAAACCCGCCGCCCACCGGTAGTGACGCCAACCGGACTCCGTACCCACTGCAACGGAACCCATGCCAACCGGCGGGGAAGCGTGCCGTGGGGGTCGAAGCGGCCATGGTTTTCCTGGCCGCCGGAGCGCCCCCTGGCACGGTAAACCCGCCGCCCACCGGTAGTGAAGCCAGCCGGACTCCGTACCCACTGCAACGGAACCCATGCCGATTGGCGCGGTAAACCCGCCGCACTCCGGCGCATAACCCGTTCAGCCCCAACCGGCGCACGCTACCTGCAATGCTAGCCTCTCCCAACCGCGGCACACCCGCGCCGGTTACAAATAGTCGCAAATCTGCACTTGTGTTTATTGTTGCCGTAATGATAATCAATATCGTTTTAATTGACGTTTCTTTACTTTCTTTATCATTCGCTCCCACAGGTATTTAAGGTGACGGCCATGTTTGTGCCATTTCTGATTATGTTGCGCGAAGGTCTCGAAGCCGCGCTGATAGTCAGCCTGATCGCCGGTTATTTAAAAAAAACCGGCCGCGGTCGCTGGCTGAAAGCGGTATGGGCGGGGGCAATCGGCGCCGCGCTGCTATGCCTGGTCCTGGGCATCGCCATCAACGAAACCACCGGCGAATTTCCGCAAAAACAGCAGGAACTGTTTGAAGGGATCGTTGCGGTGCTGGCGGTAATCATCCTTACCTGGATGGTGTTCTGGATGCGCAAAATGTCCCGCTCGATTAAGGCGCAGCTCGAAAACGCCATTGATCAGGCGTTAAGCAACAACCGCCGGCAGGGTTGGGCGCTGGTGGGCATGGTGTTTTTCGCCGTCGCCCGCGAGGGGCTGGAGTCGGTATTTTTCCTATTGGCGGCGTTTGAGCAAGATGTAGGCATCGCCGCGCCCATAGGCGCGATGCTGGGACTGGCATGCGCCATTGCGCTAGGCATGCTGATGTACTACGGCGGCATTCGCCTGCGCCTGGAGAAATTTTTTAAATGGACCAGCCTGTTTATTTTATTTGTTGCCGCCGGGCTGGCAGCCGGCGCCATTCGCGCCTTTCATGAAGCGGGATTATGGAACGGCTGGCAGAATATCGCCTTTGACCTAAGCCAGACGCTATCCACCCACTCGCTGTTCGGCACCTTGCTGGAAGGATTACTCGGCTATCAGGAAGCGCCCACCGTCAGTGAAGTCACGGTGTACTTGCTTTATCTGGTGCCCGCATTGATTGTTTTTTTTCTGCCGCTCCGCGGCAGCCGGGCGGCTCGCCTCGCTGGATAAATTTTCCATTAAAACGTTCCACTATTCAGGGTAAAACACCATGTCTACTACGCTACGCTCGCACCGTCTGCTTCCCCTGGCCTTGCTGGCAATGCCGGCTCTGTCGGCATTGTGCCTGCCGGCCATGGCGGCCGATATTCCCCAGGTAAAAATCTCCGTTAACGACAAACAATGCGATCCGATGGCATTGACCGTTAAGCCCGGCAAGACCCAGTTTATAATTCACAACGACAGCCAAAAAGGGCTGGAGTGGGAAATCTTAAAAGGCGTCATGGTAGTGGAAGAGCGTGAAAATGTCGCGCCCGGTTTTACCCAAAAAATGACCGCTACCCTGGAACCGGGCGAATATGACATGACCTGCGGCCTGCTCAGCAACCCTAAAGGCAAACTCACGGTATCGGCGGATGGCGGACAGACCGCCGCCAAACCCGATGCCATGGCGTTGGTCGGACCGATCGCCGACTATAAAGTGTATGTCTTGCAGCAGGTGGCGGAATTGGTAACGCATACCAAAACCTTTACCGATGCGGTGAAGAAGGGCGATTTAGCGACCGCGCAAAAACTTTTCGCCTCCACCCGCGTTTATTATGAGCGTATCGAACCCATCGCCGAACTGTTTTCGGATCTGGATGGCAGCATTGACGCCCGCGAAGACGATTTTGAACAAAAATCCGCCGATCCGAAATTTACCGGTTTCCACCGGCTGGAAAAAATTCTGTTCAGCGATAAAACCACCGCAGGCACCGCGCAGTTCGCCGATCAACTGTATAAAGACACCCAGGATCTGCAAAAGCGTATCGCCGACCTGACTTTCCCGCCCAGCAAAGTGGTCGGCGGCGCCGCGGGCCTGATCGAAGAGGTGGCCTCCAGTAAAATCAGCGGTGAAGAAGACCGTTACAGCCGCAGCGATTTGTCGGACTTCCAGGCCAATATCGATGGTTCGCAAAAAATCGTTAACCTGCTGCGCCCGCTGCTGCAAAAAGCCAATGCGCCGCTGCTGGCCAAAATTGACGGCAACTTTGCCAAGGTGGACAGCGTACTGGCGAAATATCGCACAAAAGACGGGTTCGAGTCTTATGATAAGTTGACCGATGCGGATCGCGGCGCCCTGAAAGGGCCGATTACCGCTTTGGCGGAAGACCTGGCGCTGTTGCGCGGCGTATTGGGTTTAGATTAGGACTCAGCGCATCATGAGCAAAGATCAGGATAATCGAGGGGACGCGGCCGCGTCCCCATCCCGACGCCGCTGGTTGAAAGGGTTGGGAGCGGTCGGCGGCGCGCTGGCCCTGCGTGCCGGCGCGGCCGCGCCGGCCTCCGCCGAACCGCAGCCCGATTCCCCCGGCACGCTGCCCGCCGACGCCCGCTGGCAGCGCCAGCCGTTTTACGGTCCGCGCCAGTCCGGGATAACCACGCCGCAGCAGGCGGCCATGATGCTGGTGGCGTTTGACGTATTGGCCGGTGATAAAGACGACCTCAGGCGGCTGTTTCGCCTGCTGACCGCACGTATCGCTTTTCTGACCACCGGCGGACGGGCGCCGGCGGTGGACGAAAAATTGCCGCCGATGGATTCCGGTATTCTCGGGGAGCATATCGCCCCGGATAATCTCACTATTACCGTAGCGGTGGGAGACTCGCTGTTTGATTCGCGCTTTGGCCTGGCGGCGCAAAAGCCCCTCCGCTTGCAAAAAATGACCCGGTTTCCCAATGACGCGCTGGATGCCGATCTATGCCATGGCGATCTGCTGCTGCAAATTTGCGCCAACGGCAACGATACCGTCATCCATGCCCTGCGGGATGTCATCAAGCACACCCCGGACTTGCTCAGCGTACGCTGGAAAAGGGAAGGATTTATCCCGGCCCGCGCAGCGGGCAGCGCAGGGCGGGAGACCCCCATTAATCTGCTGGGATTTAAAGATGGCACCGGTAATCCCGATACCCACGACCAGGAATTGATGGATAAGGTGATTTGGGTCGGCGACGATGCGCAGGAGCCCGCCTGGGCGGTAAACGGCAGTTATCAGGCGGTGCGCATTATCCGCTTTCACGTCGAATCCTGGGATCGCACGCCGCTGCACGAGCAGCAGACCATTTTCGGCCGCGACAAGCGCACCGGCGCGCCGCTGGGCATGCAACGGGAACATGACGTCCCGGATTACGGCCAGGACCCGGCGGGGAAGATCATCCCGCTGGACGCCCATATGCGCCTGGCGAATCCGCGTACGCCGCAAACCCAGCCGAATCTGCTGCTGCGCCGGGGCTACAGCTATTCCCTGGGCGTTTCCCGCGCCGGGCAACTGGACATGGGGCTGCTGTTCGTTTGCTTCCAGCACGACCTGGAGCAAGGTTTCCTCACCGTGCAGCGGCGGCTCAACGGCGAGGCGCTGGAAGAGTATATTCAACCCATCGGCGGCGGCTACTTTTTTGCCCTGCCCGGCGTAGCGCAGCCGGACGGATATCTGGCGCAGGGACTGCTGGGATAACGACGTTAACCCCGCGGTCGTTGATTTCCGATAGCGGGCGTTAAACCCGCTATTGCCATAATCGTCCCGGCCTGACGTCGTCCCTGTCCTGAGCCCCCCATCTATCCCTCTCTTCCCGTTCCCCCCTTGCCGGCGACGCTTCTTTCTTTCGAGGATTGCCTTTAGCGGTGATGCGCGCGGATTTGACAAGTTGTTCATAAAATGTAAACGATAAGGTTGATCTGGGTTATGCAAATGCATAAAAAGAGGTTGCGTTCGTAGCCTTAAAGCGGTACATATAGGCCGAAAAGGAGATCTGTATCCCATTTTTTATGGAAATGAGATTTTTTTGTGAACTAATAAGATGTCAATGTCACACTAACATTAGTGTAATGTGATAAAATTGTTATGGGTTGATGTAATTTACTCTGGGGACTGGCGTGACAAATTTACAGGTATCGGTAGTACATCGATTGCCGCAACATTATCGTTGGCTCCATGGCTTCAGCGGCATTAAAGTTGAACCCATCGCCGCCTCGGAAAATGATGCCGATAATGAACTGATAGGCCTTACCCTGCTTAGTCATGAAGGGGATACGGCATGGCAGGTCATGGAAGAGCTGGCGCGTTCCCTGGTGGAAATCCAGGTTGCCTGCTCCGTGGTGGAATGCGAAGGGCAGCCTTGCCTGTTCTTACACCGCAATGATGAGTGCACCAGCCTGTGCCGGTTGAAAAACATCGGCGTGGCCATTGCCGAACCGGCCGCGGCCCCCTATTTTTCCTGATGGCGCCCGCCGATCGCTTACGCGAAAATAGCCGTTATCCGGCCGATTGCATAAGCTGCCGGGTATAGTCCGCCGTCGGAGAGTCGAAAACCTGCCCGCACTCTCCTTGCTCCACCACTTCCCCTTCCCGTAATACCATCACCTGATGACACATGGCCCGTACCACCTGCAAATCGTGGCTGATAAACAGATAGGTGAGCTGATGTTTTTCCTGCAGTGATTTCAGCAATTGCAAAATCTGCGCTTGTACCGAGCGATCCAGCGATGAGGTGGGCTCGTCGAGGATCACCAGATCCGGTTGTAGAATCAGCGCCCGGGCGATGGCGATGCGCTGGCGCTGGCCGCCGGAGAATTCATCGGGATAGCGGTTGCGGGTCGCGGGGTCGAGACCCACCTCTTCAAGGGCGGTAATCACCCGCTGTTCCTGTTCCTGCGGCGTATAGCGGTGGTGCACCCGCAGCCCTTCCTCGACAATTTGCGCCACCGTCAGCCGGGGATTCAGCGCCGAATTGGGGTCCTGGAACACCACCTGGATGCGGCGACGTACCGGCAGCATCTGGCACCGGTTAAAAGTATGCAGCGCCAGGCCGTCAAACCAGATCTCGCCGGCGGATTTCAGCAGGCGCAATATCGCCAGGGCGGTGGTGCTTTTACCCGAACCGGACTCGCCCACCAGGCCCAGGCTTTCACCGCGCCGCAGGGAAAAACTCACCTGCCGTACCGCGCTTTTTTGCGCCACCGAACGGCGGAACAGGCCGCGCTGCACCGTGAAGTCCACACCCAGGCCATTAACCCGCAGCAGCACGGGCGCCTGCGGGCTGATGGGCAGTGGTTCGCCGCCGGGCTCCGCCGCCAGCAGCTGGCGGGTATAGGCATGGCGCGGCGCGCTAAATAGCGTGGCGCACGGACTATCCTCTACGCATTTGCCCGCCTGCATAACCACCACGTTGTCCGCCAGCCGGCGAACGATATTCAGGTTATGGGTAATAAACAGCAGCGCCATGCCCAGTTCGCGGCGCAGCTCGTCCAGCAGCCCCAGGATTTGCGCCTGCACCGTGACATCCAGGGCGGTGGTCGGTTCGTCGGCGATCAGCAATTTTGGGCGCGTAAGCAGCGCCATGGCAATCATCACCCGCTGGCGCTCGCCGCCCGAGAGCTGATGGGGAAAATCACCCAGGCGGGATTTCGCCTGGCGAATCCCCACCCGCTCAAGGCTGGCCAGGACTTCGGCCCGGGCTTCGGCGCCCCGCAGGCCGCGGTGCAATATCAGCACTTCCAGCAGCTGTTTTTCCACATTGTGCAGCGGGTTGAGCGACGACATCGGCTCCTGGAAAATCATGGCGATATCATCGCCCCGCACCCGGCGCAATGCCGCCTGGTCGGCGTGCAGCAGGCTCTGGCCCTGGAACAGGATATCGCCGTGCGGATACACCACCGGCGGCGACGGCAACAGGCGCAGCACCGATAAGGCGGTGACGCTTTTGCCCGAGCCGGATTCCCCCACCAGGGCCAGGGTTTCGCCGGCGTTGAGCGACAGCGATACCCGATCCACCACCTGGCGGGTCAACGGGCCCTGGCGAAAGGCCACGCTCAATTCCTGAATCTGCAACAAAGGTTGGGTCATGGTTTAATGCGCCTTACCGGGGTCGAAGGCGTCGCGCACCGCTTCGCCGATAAAAATCAGTAATGACAGTACCAGGGCCAGCATGACAAACGCGGTAATGCCCAGCCAGGGCGCCTGGAGATTATTCTTACCCTCAAGTAATAAATTCCCCAGCGACGGCGAGCCGATGGGCAGCCCGAATCCCAGGAAATCCAGCGAGGTCAGGGTGGTAATGGACCCGCAGAGAATAAACGGCAGAAAGGTCAGGGTGGCCACCATGGCGTTGGGCAGCATATGGCGCAGCATAATCATCCGATCGCTGACCCCCATGGCCTGCGCCGCGCGGATATAATCGAAATTGCGGGTGCGCAGGAATTCCGCGCGCACCACGCCCACCAGGCTCATCCAGCCAAACAGCACGGTAATGCCCAACAGCCACCAGAAATCCGGCGGCACCACGCTTGATAACAAGATAATCAGAAACAGCGTCGGCATGCCCGACCATACCTCGATAAACCGCTGTCCCCAGAGATCCAGGCGCCCGCCGTAGTAGCCTTGGGTGGCGCCGGCGATAATGCCGATCAGGCTCGATAGCACCGTCAGCGCCAGGCCAAACAGCATGGATAAGCGAAAACCGTAGAGCAAATTCGCCAGCACATCCTTGCCCGTGCTGTCGGTACCCAACCAGTTCTGCGCCGTGGGCGGCGAAGGGAAGGGGCGTTCGGTTGAAAAATTGATGGTGCGATAGTCGTAGCGCACCGGCGCCCACAGCGCCCAGCCGTGCGCGGCCAGCCTGTCGGCCAGATAGGGATCGCGATAATCCGCCGCGGTGGCCAGTTCGCCGCCGAAAGTGGTTTCGCTATAATTAAACAGCAGCGGCGCGTAAAAACGCCCCTCATAGCGTATCAGCAGCGGTTTATCATTGGCCACCAGCTCCGAGCAAAGGCTCAGGATAAATAGCAGCAAAAATAGCCACAGCGACCAAAAACCGCGCCGGTTATGGCGAAAGCGCGCCCAGCGCGCCTGATTAGCCGGACTTGCCTGTTTCATTGGCGGCCCTCGAAATTAATCCGGGGATCGACCAGCGTATAGGTCATATCGCTGAGGATATTGAGCAGCAGGCCAATCAGGGTAAAAATATATAAGGTGCCGAACATTACCGGGTAATCGCGCTGTAAAGTAGCGTCGTAGCCCAGCAGGCCCAGGCCGTTAAGGGAAAACATCACCTCGATCAGCAGCGATCCGGTAAAAAACATGCTGATAAAGGTGGCGGGAAAGCCGGCGATCACCAGCAGCATGGCGTTGCGAAACACATGGCGATAGAGGATCTGGTTTTCAGACAGCCCTTTGGCGCGCGCGGTAATCACATATTGTTTGCGGATTTCATCGAGAAAGGCGTTTTTGGTCAGCATGGTCAGCGTGGCGAAACCGCCGATCACCGTCGCCAGCACCGGCAGCGTGATATGCCACAGATAATCGGTGATTTTTTTATACCACGGCAGGCTGTCGAAATGTCCCGACACCAGCCCGCGCAGCGGAAACCAGTCAAGATAGCTGCCGCCGGCGAACAGTACGATCAGCAAAATGGCGAATAAAAATGCCGGAATCGCATAACCGATGATAATCAGCGTGCTGCTCCAGATGTCAAAGGCGCTGCCGCTGCTTACCGCTTTGCGTATCCCGAGCGGAATGGATACCAGGTAGATAATCAGCGTACTCCATAACCCCAGCGTAATGGAAACCGGCAGGCTTTCTTTAATCAGCTGCATCACGGTTGCGCCGCGAAACAGGCTGTCGCCGAAATCAAAACGCACGTAGTTCCATAACATGGCGAAGTAGCGCTCGTGCAGGGGTTTATCAAAACCATAGCGCTTGGTGATCTCGGCGATCACTTCGGGGTCCAGCCCGCGGGAGCCGCGGTACTGGCTGTCGCCGATTTGGCCGCCGCGTAGCGTTTGCACCCGGGCGGCGGGGTCGGCGTGGCCGACGCTAAAACCGCTTTGCTGCCCCATTTCAATATTGGCGATGGCCTGATCCACCGGCCCGCCTGGCGCGATTTGCACAATAAAAAAATTCAGCGTGATAATGGCCCATAACGTGGGTATCACCAGTAATAAACGACGTAGCAAATAGGGCAGCAAGCGGCCTCCAATGGTTAAGCGCGATAAATCCCGGTCAGCGTCGCTCGGCAGGCAATTTCGCCGCCCGGTTAACGTCGTACCACCAACTGTCAAAACCCAGGGCGTACGTGGGCTTGATGGCCGGCATGGCGAATTTGTCCCAGTAGGCGAGCCGGGTTTGCTGGGAGAACCACATCGGGATCATAAAATAGTTCCAGGTCAGCACCCGATCCAGCGCGCGGCCCAGCGGCAATAGCGCCTTTTCATTCCCCTGGTGGCGGACAATCTCGTTAATCAGATGATCGATGGCCGGATCTTTTACGCCGGGCCGGTTGTAGCTGGATTCCACATAGGCGGAACCCCAGGAGATTTGCAAATCGCCGCTGGGGTAGGGCGCCGCATTATAGGTGGAGGGCATCATATCGAAATCGCGCTTGCGCAGGCGGTTGGTGAATTGGGCGCTATCCACTTCGCGAATCGTCAGCTGAATGCCCAATCGCTGCAGGTTGTGCTGAAACGCCAGAATATAGTTGCTGCCGCCGCCGCCGCTCATCAGCATCATTTCAAACTGAAAAGGCTTGCCGGTTTTGCGGTTGACCAATTGCTGGTTTTTCAGCTCCCAGCCGGCCTGTTTTAGTAGATCCAGCGCCTTAAGCAGGTTTTTACGATCGTAACCGCTGCCGTTGGATACCGGCGGCTGATAGCGTCCGGTAAACACCTCCGGCGGTATCTGCCCTTTCAGGGGCGACAGCAGCGCCAGTTCCGCCGCGTCGGGGTAGTCCCTGGCCGCATACTCGGTATTGATAAAATAGCTGTTGACCCGCTGGTAGCCATGGTAAAACAGCGCCTTGTTCATCCATTCAAAATCAAAGGCCAGCGTCAGCGCTTCGCGCACCCGCCGGTCGGAAAACAGCGGGCGCTGGATGTTAAAGGCCAGCCAAGGGGTGTTGACCGGCGCATTGTTGGGGATTTCCTGCTTGATAATATAGGCGCGGTCGAAATTGCCGCCGTGATATTGGGTGGCCCAGAGCTTGGGCGAGCCTTCAATACGTAAATCAAAGGCGCCGGCTTTAAACGCTTCCAGGGCGACGTTGTCATCCAGATAATAATCGTAGCGGATGCTGTCGAAATTATTGCGTCCGCGGTTCACCGGCAGATTGGCCGCCCAGTAATCCCGCACCCTGGAGTAGGTGACATATTGCCCGGTGCGCCAGGCGGTGATGCGGTAGGGGCCGCTGGCCGGCGGCGGCGAGGCCAGCGGGTCGCCCAGCTTATGATGTTGCCAGTAGCTTTCCGGCATAATCGGCAACGTCAGCAAACCGAGCATCATCTCTTTGTCGGGCTTGGGGAATTCATAGCGTACCGTCAAGGGCGCAATGGCCTTGACCTTGACGCCTTTATAATACAGCCGAAACTGCGGCACCCCTTCGGTCATGAATTTACCGAATGTGAAGGCCACGTCTTTGGCGGTGATCGGCTGGTGATTGTGATAATGCGCCAGGGGATTGATGGCAATCTCCACCCAGGAGTAGTCCGCCGGATAACGGGCCGATTCCGCTACCAGGGGATAATAGCTGGCCATTTCATCATCCGAAGTGACGAACAGGCCGTCATAAAGCTGTTCGGTGCGCATGGCCGCGGTGCCCCGCAGGGCGAAACGGTTAAAGTTATCATAGGTGCCGATGGCCGCCATGGTGACGGCGCCGCCCTTGGGCGCGGCCGGGTTAACATAGTCAAAGTGGCTGAAATCACTGGGGTATTTGGGTTCGCCCAATAGCGCAAATGCGTAGCCGTCATTAATGGTTTCGGCGCGCGGGCCGAGACAGACAGCGCTTAAAAGCAGCGCAATCCAAACACGTGGAAACATCAGGTTACGCTCCTGCGGTGATGCTTGACTGTGGCTTTAACAAAGCCGGTAATGAGTCTGTGTTAGAGGTTCTATTATAGAGGCTTAACTTAAAGCTATTAACGGTTTTTTCTATATTAATGTCAAAACTATCAAAGTAACCTATCCGATCCGGCCCCTGGACGCTGGCGCCGCCATTGTACATAAACCCACCGATTGCCAACCGTGGGCGCGCTAATGGGCCGCAAATATATCCGGCTTATCCGGCCTTCACCGCGGCATGCAGGAGAAATATGTTAATAAGATGAGGGGAATTATGTTGATTTAGATCGAAATCCATTGGCTGGAATAGTGAGCAAAGTCGATTAATTATTATTAAGCTAAAAATAAGATATACAAATCTTTAATTCTGATTAAAAAAAAGCCACCTTATCAGGCGGCCTTTTTTATCTCGTTCGGCATTTGGGACGTTTACTGAATAATCTATTTTATCGCTCAGCAACTACTAGCTATTACGATTATGCGCGGCGGCCAGGGAACCGTGTGAACCGCTGGTCAATACCCGTCGCGCTTCCCGGTAGCGTTTTTTCCAGTAGTCTTCACTCAGGCTGGAAATCATCACGCCGCTGGTGGTGGAGGCATGGACGAATTGATCGTTGCCCAGGTAAATACCCACATGACGCCCGGTGGAGCCCGCATGGAACAAGACTAAATCACCCGGCCGCAGCTTGGCGCGCTGGATTTTTGAGCCCATGCCCTGCTGTTCGCTGGTGGAACGGGGCAAATCAAGGCCGAACTGCTCGCGGAAGGTCGTCTGAACAAAACCTGAACAGTCGATACCCCGTTTGGTGCTGCCGCCTAGGCGATATCTCACGCCTTTCCATACGGCATACTGATCCATAATTTTAGTTTTAATATCTACATTACGGACCATATCTTCGAATTGATCCTGAGAGGCTTGCAGTAAAAAATCACTTTTATCGTTGACTGCATGCATCTCAGCTGTTTGTTGACTGCCATGAGAACTACAGGCGGAAAGCAAAACCGCTACCGCCACTGCGGGGATGAACCGCAGCACATATCTCAAAATAGGTTGAGATTTGACCATTATAAGTGTTATCCCTTAAAGTCCTTAGCGACGATGCCGCTATAAAATGCCAAACGAACCGAGAATAATGCGCTAATACCAATTGACCAACTGTTATTCCTGCGTTGTGTGCAATCACTCACACATTTTTATTTGCGGGATAATATCAGCGTAGAAGTACAGCGAAATCGAGATTACCGTAATGAATAAGGGAAAGCGAGGTTTTTTATCGACTATTTTATAACTTTTGGTGATGTAGAAAGTTATTAAAAGTTAGGTAAAGAATTGGATCAAAACGTCACGCATTCTCCACACAATGGCGGCAGGTGGGGATGGCCGATACCGAGGCGCGTGGATTTCGCCGCGCCGTGGCCCAATCGGCGCCGCCGATCGGCCGGCCCCGGCCCCGGCCGCCATAGATAATTCCTATTGATAACTCTTGACGTGATGGCCGGGTAAACGCTGGTTCAACCAATGGATGACTTTGTCGCAGGCGCCGGTCATCAGCCACCAGCTCAAGCCTATCAGGGTCACCGATAACGACCCTACCGCAACATCCGTGAACCAATGGGCGCCGATCATCACCCGCGGCAGCGAGAACAACACCAGGATCAGCAGGCCGCCGGCAAAAGCCCGCCGGCCGAAATAGCGCAGCATATAGGCGGCGAAAATCATCAGCATCATGCCGTGATCGCCGGGGAAGCTGTCCATCGACGCGTCCTTGGTGGGGATGGTGGTAAACTGCGCGATGCGCGCCACATTGTCGTGATTTTTGAAAAATACCGACGGACTGGCGTGGCTGACCGGCAGCAGGTGGCCCAGTTGATTGAGCAACATGGCCGAGAGCAGCATCACGATACCCAGTCCTATCAGCTCATAGCGGCGGACGGGCGGGGTGCGCAAATAGTAAAAGCCGAAGAGCAGCCCCATGGCCAGCAGCGAAATCACATCAAAGCCGCGGAAATTGGTGATGGCCAATATGACGGCGAACCCATGGCTTTGCGCCATCCAGGTATTGAAATAAAAGAATATGGCCGAGTCAATGCGCCACCACACCCCATGATGTGCCGGCAGATACCAGGACAAAAACAGGGCGATGCCGAGTAAATTGAGGATCACGATAGCAGGTAAGCGCCGCATAAATCCGTACCTGAACTGACGTTAAAATATGAAGATGAACATATTAATCCGGTAAACATAAACGAATCCTCAACAGGGAGGATTGCAAGGCGTTCCAGTCAGCGGGCGCGGGGTTGATCAGTTCAATACGGCTGTCCGGCGGCGGGGCCGGGCGGGTTTCGATCTGCAAGTCCCGCCCCTGGCGGTTCACCAGCAGGGTCCCTTCGGCGATACGCATTACCCCTTTGACCCGCTCCACCGGCGCCAGCCGCGCCCACTCCAGTACCCCGACGGTATCGAACAGGGTGTCGCCGTCGAAAATCCAGCCGCTGGCATGGTAGCCCTGTCCCTGGTTGAGCGCCCGGCGCCAGCCGGTATTGCCCGGTAAGCGCAGCGCCGCCAATCCGGCTCCGGGGGCGTCGTGCCGGTGGTGATGGCGGCCCGCGGGAAGCTCGCGCAGGTTCAGGCGCGGCGCGTCCAGCAGCGAGAGGTCAATCTCGCCCCGGGTGGCGGGTATCATCGATCGGCCGCCGCCATATTCCCGTTCCCAGGCGGCGAGCAGAGCGCGATCCTCCGGGGCATAGCGGTCTTGCTTGTTGGCGATAATAATATCGGCGGCGGCAAGCTGGTCGCGAAAATTCTCATTGTCCCGGCAGCGGGGATCGCCAAGCTGGCGGGCGTCCAGCAGGCATAGGGTCGCCTGCAGGCTCAGCCAGCTTTCATAGATGGGCGAGGTGAGCAGGGACAGGATCTGTTTCGGATGCCCCAGGCCGGTCGGCTCGATCAGCAAGCGGTCGGGGGCGCTGCGCTGGAGCAGGGTATTAAGGCCGATTTGCATCGGCAGGCCGTTAACGCAGCACATGCAGCCGCCGGGAATCTCTTTGAGCACCGCGCCGCTTTCCGCCAGCAGCGCCCCGTCGACGCCGATCTCGCCAAATTCATTGACTAATATGGCCCAGCGTTCACCGGCCGGTTTTTGCGCCAGCAAATGCAGCAGGGTGGTGGTTTTCCCGCTGCCGAGAAAACCGGTTACCAGGGTGGTTTTAGCGATCATGATTTAATTGATACCTCGGGATAACGGCCGGCAGCCGCGGCGACCGCCGCTTTGGCGCCAACGTTCATTAATTGCGCGTACGCCTGGGTGACGGCGGCGACAAAGGACTCCACGGCGGGTAAATCGTCGCCAAATACCTGGCGCAGGGCCAGCAGGGCCCGCACCCGCGGTGCGCCGTCCGCGCTGGCATCGACGATGCGGCGCAGATCGTCGCGCAGCGGGTCCCGGATGTCGATATCCCCGCCCGCGTCGTCGCGTCCGCCCGCATAACGCATCCAGCCCGCAATGCCCAGCGCCAGCAGGGGGTAATCATTGCCGCGCGCGATATGCCAGCGTACCGAATCGAGCATGCGCTGCGGCAGTTTTTGCGTACTGTCCATGGCGATTTGCCAGGTGCGGTGCCGCAGCGCCGGATTGGCGAACCGCACCAGCAATTGCCGGCCGTAGCCGGCAAGATCCGCGCCGGCCGGGTCCAGGCGCAGGGTCGGTGCCTGCTCATTCATCATCAGTTGCGCGACGGCGGCGCGAAAATGCCCATCCGCCATGCAATCGCTGATATGGCGGTAACCCGCCAGATAACCCAGACAGGCCAGGAATGAGTGGCTGCCGTTAAGCATCCGCAGTTTCATTTCTTCATAGGGGGCGACGTCCGCGACAAACTGCGCGCCGGCCTGTTGCCAGTCGGGCCGCCCGGCCACGAAATCATCTTCGATTACCCATTGGATAAAAGGTTCGCAGGCGATGGCGCAGGGATCATCCACGCCCAGCAGCGCGTTGATTTCATCAAAGGCGTCTTGCGTGGCGGCGGGCACAATGCGATCGACCATCGTCGCCGGGAAGGAGACATGCTCATCAATCCAGGCCGCCAGCGCCGGATCGCGCTCCTGCGCCAGTCCCAGCACCGAACGTTTGACCACGTGGCCATTGCCGGGGATATTATCGCAGGAGAGCAAAGTAAAGGGGGGCAGCCCGCGCTGATAGCGCCGGCACAGCGCCTCCACCAGAATACCGGGCACCGAGGACGGCGCCCGGGGATGCGCCAGATCGGCCGCGATGCGCGGATTATTCCGGTCCAGCTCGCTGCTGCCCGGCTCGATGCAATACCCCTTTTCTGTGATGGTCAGCGAGACAATCGCCACCTGCGGTTCGGCCAGTTTTTCCAGCACCGCGTCGATGCCCTGGCCGGCGGCTATCACCGATTCATGGACCGCGCCGATAATGCGGGCCTGCCGCCCGTCGCCGTCCTTTTCCAGCACGGTGAATAAATGATCCTGGCGGCGCAGGGCCTCCAATAGATCCGCGCTGTGCAGGCTCACCTCGCAGATGCCCCAATCCCCGCCGAGCAAATTAAGCGCCCGATCGGTCATGACCGCCTGGTGGGCGCGGTGGAAGGCGCCAAAACCAATATGCACGATGCGGCTGCGCAGCGCGTCGCGGGGGTAATCGGGCCATTGCACCTCGGCGGGCAGGGGCTGGTTGGCTATGGTGGTCATGATGGGGCTTCCTATATGGCCGGGGATGGGTTGCGTTCGCTGCATGCTGACAGTATAGAAAAGATGGTGAAGTCGGCGCTATAGGGTATGTAGGAATGGGATTTGGTGCAAGTAAATGAAAGGAAAGGACGGCAAACCGCTGCGCCTGTCGCGGCGGGGCAGCGGCGGCGTCGGCCGATGTTAGTCGGCGCGGCTCATATAGCGGCGTTCGGCCACGTGGATACGGATTTTTTCACCGCTATTGAGGTATTCCGGCACCGAAACGGTCAGGCCGGTACTCATCAGCGCCGGTTTGGTACGGGCGCTGGCGGACGCGCCTTTGATGCCTGGCGTGGTTTCGACGATAACCAGATCCACCGTTTGCGGCAATTCCAGCGCCAGCACCAGGCCGTCGAGGGTCAGCACCTGCATGCCCGGGATGCCGCCTTCGGGAATAAACAGCAGTTCATCTTCGATCTGTTCTTTTTTAAACAGATAGGGGGTGTAATCCTCGTCATCCATAAAAACGTATTCATCGCCGTCTATATAGGAAAAATTCACCGAGCGCCGCACCAAATTGATGGTATCGAGGATATCGTCACCCTTGAAACGCTCTTCCACCTTCAGGCCGGTGCGGACGTCGGAGAAACGCATTTTATACAGCGTACTGGCCCCGCGCGCGCTAGGGCTTTGAATATCAATGTCTTTCACCAGCAGT
The DNA here is from genome assembly GCA_015654925.1 of Enterobacterales bacterium. Lineage (GTDB taxonomy): Bacteria > Pseudomonadota > Gammaproteobacteria > Enterobacterales > Enterobacteriaceae > Acerihabitans. Next base: position 15,805 of record JAATFX010000042.1, read on the forward strand.
AATTTACCGTTGTAGTTTACCGCCATACCGCGCTTAATTTCGTTTGCTCTAGCCATCAAAGTGGACCTGTATAATTGTGTCGGAATCTATGGCGACACGTTACCGTTGCCGGGGCTTCCAGGCAAGAGGGAAGTGCGTGTGTCGCGGGGCAGCGGCGAATCTACATCACGGATGCGCCACATGCAATAACCGGCGCCGCCAATCATTAGCAGCGCCACAAAAAAGACCGCGTGGAACTGCCAGATTTCCGAAATCAGGCCCGCCAGCGAACCGGCGATAATCCAGCCCACCCGCCCGCTATTGGTGAACAGCGTCGTGGCGGCGCCGGCCTGGCCCGGCATCAGATCCTGGAAATAAATCATACCGATGCCCGTCAGGATACCGATAAACACCGCGTTAAGCAGTTGCAGCGCCAGTAGCGCCAGCGGGGCGGTAAATACCAGCAGGCCGAAATAAAACAGCAGCCCGGCGCCGACGGCCACGCGCATCAGCAGCCGGTTGCCGAAGCGTTTGGAGACATAGCCGGCAATCAGCATGGTGGGAATTTCCAGCCCGGCGGCGGCGCCCATCATCATCCCGGCCAGTTTTTCCGGCAGATGCAGTTCATGGATCAGGTAGAGCGGCATATTGATCAGATACATGCAGTTGCAGGTCCACATCAGGGTGCAGGCGATAAACAGCAGTAGGGCGGCGCGGCGATTACGGCGGGGCGCTTCCAGCACCGCGGCGGTTTTAAGCGCCGTCTTGCGCATTGACGGCAGCATCAGCCACACCAGGGCGCCGCACAGCAGGAACGTGACGGCGGCCATCATATACATGGCCTTGAAACCGAACCCCAGCGCCAGGGCGAATGCCAGCGGCGGCCCGATCACCCATGCCAGGGAAACCTGCGCGCGCATGACCGAGCTGAACATGACCGCTTCGCGCCCGGTGCGTTCGGCATGCTCGCGCGCCAGGGCGAACATCTGTGGATTGGCGGTGGACCCGAAGCTGGTCAACAGCACGCCGCAAGCCAGCAGCACAAAATAGTTGCGGCTGAAGGCAAACAGCACGCATCCCGCGGCGCCCAGCAGGCAGCACTGTAGTATTAGCTGCTTGCGATCGCCTTGTTTATCGGAGCGGCCGGCCAGGAATTGGCTCACCGCAATGCCGATCGCCGCGCTGCCGGTATAAAACAACCCCACCATAAAGGGCCGTGCCTGGACTTCCGTGGACAGAAACAGGCTCAGGGTAGGCAACTGCAGCGCGCCGGCGATACCGGAAAGAAAAGCAATGGCCAGAAATGCCGAAGCGGTCATATCGGGTAGGCGCCAGGATAGCGCGGTAGGGGTATGCATGATGTTATGTCGAAATAAAAACGGATGGACGCGCGAATGATACGCCTGCCGGCCAAAAACAAAAGGGGCTGGCGAAAAAAAAGACGCGCTGCGCGGCGGATGGCGCGCCGGTCATTCGGCCTTCAGCACGGGTTCAGCAAACGCTGGCAAACGACGCCGGCAGGCGGTGAAAAGAGGCAAAATGTGCGTCGCTTCAAAGATCCAACATCAATAATACGGCGGCGCTTGCATTCGCAGGCACAACGTCGGAGACTTTATTGAAACGTTTCAGCGTCGTTGTTTGGCGGTTTCCCAAACGATTGCGCTTTTATTTCCCATTATGGCTGAAACGATTCAACGTTCAGCAAGCGAGGAGAGGTATGTTTGATCTGTCATTGAAAGATATTCATCTCGGCGCTCAAGCGCAGAACAAGCAAGAGGCCATCGCCCAGGTTGCTTCAGCCCTGGCGCAAGCAGGTAGCGTCAGCGCGGGCTATGTTGACGGCATGCTGGCCCGCGAGCAGCAAACGTCCACCTTTTTGGGCAATGGCATCGCTATTCCCCATGGCACTACCGATACCCGCGATCTGGTGCTGAATACCGGCGTGCAGGTTTTCCAGTTTCCCCAGGGGATTGACTGGGGCGACGGCCAAACCGCCTATGTGGTGATCGGTATCGCCGCCCGCTCCGATGAGCATCTCGCGCTGCTGCGCCAGTTGACCCATGTATTAAGCGATGACAGCGTAGCCGCCCGGTTGGCGACCACCACCTCCGCCGAAGAACTGCGCGGCGCATTGACCGGCGAGCGTCAGCCCGCGCCCTTCCTGTTTGATATTTCCCTGATGAGCCTGGATGTCGCCGCCGGCGATCTGATGACGCTAAAAGCGCTCAATGCCGGCCGGTTGCAGCAGGCCGGCGCGGTGGATGCTTCCTTTGTCAGCCAGGTTATCAGCGGACAGCCGCTGAATCTGGGCCAGGGCGTCTGGCTCAACGATAGTACCGAGGGCAATTTGGCCAGCGCCGTGGCCGTCAGCCGCCCGGCGGCGGCGTTCGACGCCGCCGGCGAGACCGTAGCGCTACTGGTGACCGTCGCCATGGTCGACGACCGGCCGCTGGCGGTGCTGAACGCCCTGGCGGATCTGCTGTCGTCGGGCAACGCGTCCCGCCTGCTGACCGCCGACGGCCCGGCCCTGCTGGCATTGCTTAGCGGCGAAACCGCCGCCCCGGCATCGGCATCGCTGCACAGCGCGGAATTCGTGGTGCGCAACGAACATGGCCTGCATGCGCGGCCCGGCACCGCGTTAGTCAATGTGATCAAACAGTTCAACAGCGCGATTACCGTCACCAACCTCGACGGCAGCGGCAAGCCGGCCAACGGACGCAGCCTGATGAAGGTCGTGGCCCTGGGAGTGAAGTGCGGACACCGGCTGCGTTTTACCGCCGACGGCGATGATGCTGAACAGGCGCTGAAGGCTATTGGCGAGGCGATTGCCTCAGGTTTAGGGGAGGGTGCGGCATGAGTAGGCGCGTTGCCACGATTACATTGAATCCGGCCTATGATTTGGTCGGTTATTGCCCCGAAATCGAACGCGGGGAAGTTAACCTGGTGCAAACGGCAGGACTGCACGCTGCGGGAAAAGGGATCAATGTGGCCAAGGTGCTTAAGGATCTCGGCATCGATGTAACCGTCGGGGGCTTTCTGGGCAAGGACAACCAGGATGGTTTCCAATTGCTGTTTAGCGATCTGGGCATTGCCAACCGTTTTCAGGTGGTGCAGGGGCGTACCCGCATCAATGTCAAACTGACCGAAAAGCAAGGTGATGTCACCGATTTTAACTTTTCCGGGTTTAACGTCACGCCGCAGGATTGGGAGCGTTTCGTCAACGACTCCCTGACCTGGCTCGGCCAGTTCGATATGGTGGCGGTCAGCGGCAGCCTGCCGGCGGGCGTCCCGCCGGAAGCGTTTACCGAATGGATGATCAAGCTGCGCAGCCACTGCCCGTGCATTATTTTCGATAGCAGCCGCGAGGCGCTGGTGGCCGGTCTGAAAGCCGCCCCCTGGCTGGTCAAACCCAACCGCCGCGAATTGGAAATCTGGGCCGGGCGTAAATTACCCACCCTGGCCGATGTGGTGGTGGCCGCGCATGCGCTGCGCGAACAGGGCATTGCCCACGTGGTTATCTCGCTGGGCGCCGAGGGCGCGCTGTGGGTTAACGCCTCGGGCGCCTGGCTGGCCAAGCCGCCGGCCTGCGAAGTGGTCAGCACCGTGGGCGCCGGCGACTCCATGGTCGGCGGGTTGATCTACGGCCTGCTGATGCGCGAGTCCAGTGAACATACCTTACGTCTGGCCACCGCCGTGGCGGCGCTGGCCGTAAGCCAAAGCAATGTCGGCATCACCGATCGGCCGCAATTGGCCGCGATGATGGCCCGAGTCGATCTAAAACCTTTTAATGACCGGTTGGAGGCACAATGAAAACGCTGCTGAAAATAGACAGCTCGCTGGGGCAGGCCCGTAGCCACCTGGTGAAAAAAATACTGGCCGACGCCGCGCCCGACGCGGGTCTGACCCTGGTTGATTCCGCCGCCGACGCCGAGCTGATCGTGCTGGTGGGCAACGGCGCGGCCGATGCCGCCCTGAACGGCAAACGGGTTTATGCCGGCGATGCCGCCCTGGCGGCCAGCCAGCCCGGCGAATTCCTGGCGCGGGCGAAAACCGACGCCGCCCTTTATCAGGCGCCGGCGGCGAGCGCACCCGCCGCTGCGGCGCCGAGCGCCGCGGGACCCAAACGGGTGGTGGCGATTACCGCGTGCCCTACCGGCGTGGCCCATACCTATATGGCGGCCGAAGCCATTGACGGCGAAGCGAAAAAACGCGGCTGGTGGGTGAAAGTGGAAACCCGCGGTTCGGTGGGCGCTGGCAATGCCATTACGCCTGAAGAAGTGCAGCAGGCCGATTTGGTGATTGTGGCCGCCGATATCGAAGTGGATCTGAGCAAATTCGCCGGCAAGCCCATGTATCGCACCAGCACCGGCCTGGCGCTGAAAAAAACCGCCCAGGAACTGGATAAAGCGGTGCTCGAAGCCAAAATCTACCAGCCCAAGCAGGGATCGAACGAAGCCGGCGATAAGGACGAGAAAAAATCCTCTCCCGGCGCCTATCGCCATTTGCTGACCGGCGTGTCCTATATGCTGCCGATGGTGGTGGCGGGCGGTTTGTGTATCGCCCTGTCGTTTGTGTTTGGGATTCACGCGGCGGAACAGCCGGGTACCCTGGCGGCGGCGCTGATGCAAATCGGCGGTAAATCGGCCTTTGCCCTGATGGTGCCGGTGCTGGCCGGGTTTATCGCCTTCTCCATCGCCGATCGTCCCGGGTTGACGCCAGGACTGGTGGGCGGCATGCTGGCGGTCAGTACCGGCGCCGGTTTTATCGGCGGCATCATCGCCGGTTTTCTGGCCGGATATGTGGCCAAGCTTATCAGCACCAAGCTGCCGTTGCCGCAAAGTATGGCCGCGCTTAAACCCATTCTGATCATCCCGCTTATCGCCAGCCTGGTTACCGGCCTGGTGATGATCTATGTGGTCGGCACCCCGGTGGCCAAGATCCTGACCGGCCTGACCAACTGGCTGCAATCCATGGGTACCGCCAACGCCATACTGCTGGGCGCGATTCTCGGCGCCATGATGTGCAGCGATATGGGCGGGCCGATTAACAAAGCCGCGTATGCCTTTGGCGTGGCCTTGCTCAGCACCCAGACCTATGCGCCGATGGCCGCGATTATGGCCGCCGGCATGGTGCCGCCGCTGGGTATCGCCGTCGCGACGCTGCTGGGACGCAATAAGTTTGATAAAACCGAACGCGAGGCGGGCAAAGCCGCTTTTGTTCTCGGCCTGTGCTTTATCTCCGAGGGGGCGATTCCGTTTGCCGCCCGCGACCCGTTCCGCGTTATTCCGTGCAGCATGATTGCCGGCGCGGTCACCGGCGCGTTGTCGATGTTCTTCGGCGCCAAGCTGATGGCGCCGCACGGCGGGATGTTCGTGCTGCTGATCCCGGGTGCGATTACGCCGGTGGTAGGCTACCTGATCGCCATTGCCGCGGGCACTCTGCTGCTGGGCGTGATGTACTCGATGCTCAAACGCCCGGATGCCGAACTGGCAAAAGCCCTGGCGTAAGTTAAACCAGGCCGGCGGATGGCTCTCATGGCTGAGGGCCATCCGTTCCCCCGCCCCGTCCCCTCCTCAGAACGCCTTGCTTTGCAACGCCCATACCGCCGCTTCCACCCGCGATTTCAGCCGCATTTTTTTCAGTAAATGCTTCACATGCACTTTGACGGTGCTTTCGGAAATATCCAGCCGGCGGGCTATCATCTTATTGGGCAATCCCAGCGCAATCAGCTTGAGGATATCGCGCTCGCGCGGCGTCAACTGCTGCAAATCCTGGGCGGGGCCCGGCCGGCCTTCGCGCAGGCTGGCGGCCAGGACCGGCATCAGCGCGTCGCTTAACACCATCTTGCCCGCCGCGGCCTGGCGCAGGGCGACCAGCAAATCCTCCGGTTCCATATCTTTAAGCAAATAACCGTCGGCCCCGCGCTTGAGCGCGGTGATCACGTCATCCTCATGGTTTGATACGCTAAACACCACGATCCTCCCCGACAGCGAGAGCTGGCGCATGCGATCGAGGGTATCCAGCCCGTTCATGCCCGGCATATTCAGGTCAAGCAGGATCAAATCCGGGTCCCACTGCGCCGCCAGTTCGATGCCCTGGGCGCCGTTAGTGGCTTCGGCAATGACTTTCAGGCTGCGGTCCATGGCGATAAGCTGCCTGACGCCGCTGCGCAGCATGGGATGATCGTCGATCAGTAAAATCGTGGCCGCTTCGGATTCGGCAACGTCCGGTCCGTTGATGTCTGGTTCGCTCATGTTAGGGTCCTGGTCATGGGGGCTGCGGACTGCGGGCGCACGCTGACCCGCACCTCGGTACCGCCGGTCGGCCGGCGCGCCACCCGGCAGTTGCCTTGCAGGCTATGGGCCCGATCCTGCATGATAATCAGGCCGTAATGATGCAGCCGCCGGTGTTCCTCCGGCAGGCCGCGGCCGTTGTCCCGGATACTGAGGATCAGCTCTTCCGCCTCCAGGGTTACCGCCACGTCAACCTTGGTGGCCGCGGCATGCTTGACGATATTATTCAGCGCCTCGCGGGCGATTTGCACCAAATGGATGACCTGGTGGGAGCCGGCCGTCCTGGCGGGCAGCCGGTAGTCGAAATCAATCGCGAATCCCAGCCTGGCCGAAAACTCCTCCACCGCCATTTGCAATGCCGCCCGCAGGCCGGGTTCGGTCTGGCGCAGGCGAAAGGTGGTCAGGAGCTCCCGCAGTTGGCGATAAGCGGTGTTCAACTCATCGCGCATCTGCCGCATCAAAAGCTTATTTTCCGGCGTGCTGTCCGCGCTTTGCATTTGCAGGCAGCCGATTTGCAGTTTCAGGCAGGAGAGCGACTGGGCAAGGCTGTCGTGCAACTCCCCAGCGATGGCGGTGCGCTCCGCCATCAATAACAACTGTTGCTGATGCTCGGCCTGGCGCTCCAGCGCCAGCGTGCTGGTCAGCTGTTCAATCAGCGTATTCACCAACTGTTGCTGGGCATCGTCCATGGCCTGTTGCAGCGGGTAGCGCGCCAGCATCAGGCCGTACTGCCCCAATTTATCGTGCAGGCTCCAGCTAAGCTGCTGCGGCTCGGCTTCGGGGGACAACCCCTGCATCACCGGATGGGAAGCCACTTCCCCCGGGTGCTCCGGCGCCGGCTGGCCGTCAGCCGGGCCGGGAGGATTTACCCCCCCATCGCCGTCGTTTTCATACAGCCGGATCTGGATTTCCCGCAGCGGGGTAAGGGCTTGCAGCTCATCGAGCACCGGCACCAGGCGGCCGGACAATGGTTCGCTGGTGTGCAGCCGGCGGCTGGCGCGGTACAAAAAATCCAGCACGCGGTTTTTTTGCCGCAGATCGGCGGTTTTATCCGCCACCCGCTGCTCCAGTTCGGCATACATTTCAGATAGCGACTGCGACATACTGTTCAGGGTCAAGCCAAGCTGGTCCATTTCATGATGGCCCTGGCGGCCGGCTCGCGCGGGCAGGGGATAACGCTGGCTGAAGTCGCCGCGGCTGACGGCCTTGGCCTGGTTGAGCAGCCGCCGCCAGGGGCGCAGCAAACGGCGGCGCAAATAGCCGATGGTGCAGGCCAATACCAGCAGGGTCAGGCCAATCACCACTTTTTGCACCAGCGCCACCAGCATCAGCCGATGCTCGGTATTGCGATCCAGCGCCGACACCAATAAATCCAACTGCCGCACAAACTCCGCCACGCCCGCGGCGGCGTCCTGCGGACGTTGCGCCTGTATAAGCAGCGGTTTGAGCCGGTCGAGCCAGTAAGCGCGCAGGGCGAGATATTGCGGGGTCAGGCGCTCGCGGCGCACCGGTTGCTGCAAATCGTCGCTCAGCTGATCCCGCTCCAGTTCGGCGATAAACGCCGCGCTGTGGTCATCCAGGGGCACCCGGGACAGCAGGCGGTAACTTTGCATGCGCAGCGAACCGGCCTTATTAATCGCATGGGCGTTGCCCTGCATGCTTTCGGCCATCCACAGCGACAGGCTCATCCCGCCGATGCCCAACAGGCCCAACAGCAACATCAGCAGGGCGACCTGCTGAACGATGGAGACGGGCGCGAACAGACGTTTTGTCATAAAGCGGCGATCCTTGAACCGATGGTGAAACCGGACCCGGCGGCATGGGCTGGACGGCTATTGTTTATCATCCCCGCCGATTACCCTATACCCCTTTTGGAGTACCCACAAATAGCCGGCGCCGGCCCGGGGACTACCCCTGCCGGCGGTGGGGGGTTATAACCAAGTGAATACTAGGGTTTTTATCGATTTAACCCTGTACTTACAAAGGATATAGGCCGCCGGCAGCGCCGAATGCCATCGGATTGTCCATTGATTTGCATCAAGTTTGCTCCCGGCCGGGTTGCCTAGGGTAGCGGGAACACAGAGGCATTTTAACCCGTCCGAGGCTCCTATGACCCAACTTTCACGTTCAGCCGGCGCGCCGCGCAGCGGCGTAATCCAGAATTGGCAGCCGGAACAGCCCGATTTCTGGCGCACCCAGGGCCAGGGCATCGCCCGGCGCAATCTGTGGATTTCCATCTATTGCCTGTTACTGTCGTTTTGCGTCTGGATGCTGTTTAGCGCGGTGGCGGTAAATCTCAACAAAGTAGGGTTTGATTTCACCACCGACCGGCTGTTTTTACTCACCGCGCTGCCGGCGGTTTCCGGCGCCATCCTGCGCGTGCCGTACTCGTTTATGGTGCCGCTGGTGGGCGGACGCCGCTGGACGGCGCTTAGCACCCTGTTTCTGGTGATCCCATGCGTATGGCTGGGCCTGGCGGTGCAAAATCCGCAGACGTCCTTCGGCGTTTTTGTCACCATTGCCCTGCTGTGCGGTTTCGCCGGCGCCAACTTCGCCTCCAGCATGGCGAATATCAGTTTTTTCTTCCCCAAATCCCGGCAGGGCAGCGCGCTGGGGCTTAACGGCGGCATGGGCAACCTGGGGGTAAGCGTTATGCAACTGATTGCGCCGCTGGCCATCTCGTTTTCCCTATTCGGGCTGTTTGGCGCCACCGGCCGGCAGCAGGCCGACGGCAGCCAAATCTGGCTGGAAAACGCCGCCTGGATATGGGTGCCGCTGCTGCTGATCGCCACCCTGGCGGCCTGGTTCGGCATGAACGATCTCGCCACCTCGAAAGCGCCGCTCAAACAGCAGCTGACGGTGCTTAAACGCGGCCATATGTGGACCCTCAGCGTGCTTTATCTGGCCACCTTCGGTTCATTTATCGGTTTCTCCGCCGGTTTCGCCATGCTGACGAAAACCCAGTTTCCCGATATGCAGATCCTGCATTACGCCTTTTTTGGCCCGTTTATCGGCGCCCTGGCGCGCTCGGCGGGCGGGGCGCTGTCCGACCGCTTTGGCGGCATTCGCGTGACCATGGCGAATTTCGTGCTGATGGCCGTGTTTGCCGCGCTGCTGTTCCTGACCCTGCCTTCCGGCGGCCAGGGCGGCTCGTTTGCCGCGTTTTTCACCGTCTTTATGCTGCTCTTTATCACCGCTGGCCTGGGCAGCGGTTCCACGTTCCAGATGATCGCGGTGATTTTGCGTAAATTGACGCTCGATCGGGTCAAGGCCCGCGGCGGCAGCGACCAGGAGGCGCAGCACGAAGCGGTAACCGATACCGCCGCTTCCCTGGGCTTTATTTCCGCTATCGGCGCGGCGGGGGGCTTTTTTATTCCTAAAGCGTTCGGCACCTCGCTGGCCTTGACCGGCTCGCCCGCCGGAGCGATGAAAATCTTCCTGGTGTTTTATGTGGTTTGCCTACTGCTTACCTGGCTGGTTTACGGCCGCAATATCAATAAAGGCATGGCGACTAAAAAACCGCGCTGAACGCCGGACGGCCCGCCGTCGCCTATCTCGGCGCGGCGGCGTGCCGCACCAAATATAACCGCTAGGTCCGCAGGACTTACCTTTCAGGAGAAGACCGGATGAGCAAATTTCTCGATCGGTTCCGTTATTTCAAACAGCTGGACCAGACCTTTGCCGACGGCCACGGCCAGGCGATGAACGCCAACCGCGACTGGGAAGAGGGCTATCGCAGCCGCTGGCAGCACGATAAAATCGTGCGCTCCACCCACGGCGTGAACTGCACCGGTTCATGCAGCTGGAAAATCTATGTCAAAAGCGGGCTGGTCACCTGGGAAACCCAGCAAACCGATTATCCGCGCACCCGCCCGGATTTGCCCAATCATGAACCCCGCGGCTGTCCGCGCGGCGCCAGCTACTCCTGGTATTTGTATAGCGCCAACCGGCTGAAGTATCCGCTGATGCGCAAACTGCTGCTGATTCAGTGGCGCGAAGCCAGGGCGCGGTATGCCGATCCGGTGGATGCCTGGGCGGCGATGATGAGCGATGTCGACGCCGTGAAACGCTATAAACAGGCGCGCGGACGCGGCGGGTTTATCCGTTCAAGCTGGCCGGAGGTCAATGAGCTGATTGCCGCCGCCAATGTTTACACCGCCAAAACCTACGGCCCCGATCGTATTATCGGCTTCTCGCCGATCCCGGCGATGTCGATGATCTCTTATGCCGCGGGCGCCCGCTATTTATCCCTGATCGGCGGCGCCTGCCTGAGTTTCTACGATTGGTATTGCGATTTGCCGCCCGCGTCGCCGATGACCTGGGGCGAGCAGACCGACGTGCCGGAATCCGCCGACTGGTACAATTCGTCCTATATTATCGCCTGGGGTTCCAACGTGCCGCAAACCCGCACCCCGGACGCCCATTTCTTTACCGAAGCCCGCTACAAGGGCGCGAAAACCGTGGCGATCACCCCCGACTATGCCGAAATCGCCAAACTGTGCGATCAATGGCTCAGTCCGAAGCAAGGCACCGACAGCGCCATGGCCCTGGCCATGGGCCACGTGATTTTGCAGGAGTTCTACCTGCGCCGGCCGAGCACATATTTCCTGGATTATGTGCGCCGCTACACCGATATGCCCATGCTGGTCATGCTGGAGCCGCGCGCGGCGGGCTATTATGCCGCCGGGCGCATGCTGCGCGCCGCCGATCTGCCGGGGGCGCTGGGGCAGCAAAATAATCCGCAATGGAAAACCGTCGCCCTGGATGAAACCAGCGGCCAGTTGACGGTGCCGCTCGGCTCCATCGGTTTCCGCTGGGGCGAGCAGGGCAAATGGAACCTGGAACAGCGCGACGGCGGCGACGGCCAGGACGTCAAACTGCAGCTTAGCCTGATTGACGGCTATGATCGGGTGGTGGAAGTGGGGTTTCCCTATTTTGGCGGCGCCCCCAGCGAACATTTCAGCCCGGTGCCCCTCGATGACATCCTGCGCCATAAACTCCCGGCCAAACGCCTGGCGCTGGCGGACGGCAGCGAGGTGCTGGTCGCCAGCATCTACGATCTGATGCTGGCCAATTACGGCGTGGAACGCGGCCTGAATGATGAAAATTGCGCCCGAGACTATGACGATATCAAAGCCTATAGCCCGGCCTGGGCCGAGAAAATCACCGGCGTGTCCCGGCAGAACATCACCCGTATCGCCCGTGAATTTGCCGATAACGCCGATAAAACCCACGGTCGGTCCATGATCATTGTCGGCGCCGGTATGAACCACTGGTATCACATGGATATGAATTACCGCGGGCTGATCAATATGCTGGTGTTTTGCGGCTGCGTCGGGCAAAGCGGCGGCGGCTGGGCGCACTATGTGGGGCAGGAAAAACTGCGCCCGCAGACCGGCTGGCTGCCGCTGGCGTTTGGCCTGGACTGGCAGCGTCCGCCGCGCCATATGAACAGCACCTCCTTTTTTTATAACCACTCCAGCCAATGGCGTTATGAAACCCTGGCGCCGCAGGAATTGCTGTCGCCGCTGGCCGATAAGTCGCGTTATACCGGCAGCCTGATTGATTTCAACGTGCGCGCCGAGCGCATGGGCTGGCTGCCGTCGGCGCCGCAGCTGAACGTCAATCCGCTGCATATCGCCGCCCGGGCCAGCGGCGCCGGCATGTCGCCGGTGGAGTATACCGTGGCCGGGCTGAAATCCGGCGCGCTGCGCTTTGCCGCCGAGCAGCCGGATAATCCGCAGAACTTCCCGCGCAATCTGTTTGTGTGGCGTTCTAACCTGCTGGGTTCGTCCGGCAAAGGCCATGAGTACATGCTCAAATACCTGCTGGGCACCGAAAACGGCATCCAGGGTGAAGATCTCGGCCGCCAGGGCGGGGTGATGCCGGAAGAGGTGGAGTGGCGGGAAAACGGCGGCGAAGGCAAGCTGGACCTGGTGGTCACGCTGGATTTCCGTATGTCGAGCACCTGTCTTTATTCCGATATCGTGCTGCCTACCGCGACCTGGTATGAAAAAGACGACCTGAATACCTCGGATATGCATCCGTTTATCCATCCGCTGTCGGCGGCGGTGGACCCGGCCTGGGAATCGAAAAGCGACTGGGAAATTTATAAAGGCATCGCCAAGGAGTTCTCCCGGGTATGCCAGGGGCATTTGGGTCTGGAAACCGATGTGGTGACCCTGCCGATTCAGCATGACTCGGCCGCCGAACTGGCGCAGCCCCTGGGCGTCGAGGATTGGAAAAAAGGGGAATGCGAACTGGTGCCGGGTAAAACCGCGCCGCATATCATGGTGGTGGAACGGGACTATCCGAACACCTACGAACGATTCACCTCCCTGGGCCCGCTGCTCGATAAGCTGGGCAACGGCGGCAAAGGTATCGGCTGGAATACCCAGACCGAAATCGATTTCCTGAAAAAACTCAATTTGACCAAAACCGACGGCGCCGCCGCGGGACGTCCCAATATCAATACCGCCATTGACGCCGCGGAGGTGATTTTATCCCTGGCGCCGGAAACCAACGGGCAGGTGGCGGTGAAAGCCTGGGCGGCGCTCAGCGTCTTTACCGGCCGCGATCATCGCCATCTGGCGCTCAATAAGGAAGACGAAAAAATCCGTTTCCGCGACCTGCAGGCGCAGCCGCGCAAGATCATCTCCAGCCCCACCTGGTCCGGACTGGAGGATGAACACGTATCTTACAGCGCCAGCTATACCAATGTGCATGAGCTGATCCCATGGCGCACGCTCTCCGGCCGCCAGCAGCTCTACCAGGATCATGAATGGATGCGCGCCTTCGGCGAAAGCCTGTTGGTGTACCGGCCGCCTATCGATACCCGCGCCGCGCAGCCGCTGCTTAACGCCAAGCCCAATGGCAACCCGGAAAAAGCGCTTAACTTCCTGACGCCGCACCAGAAATGGGGCATTCATTCCACCTTCAGCGAAAATCTGCTGATGCTGACCCTATCGCGCGGCGGCCCGATTATCTGGCTGAGCGAAGACGACGCGCGGGAGCTGCGCATCGATGATAACGACTGGATCGAAGCCTTCAACGCCAACGGCGCGCTGATTGCCCGCGCGGTGGTCAGCCAGCGGGTGCCGTCCGGCATGACCATGATGTATCACGCCCAGGAACGCATCATTAATATTCCCGGCTCGGAAATCACCGGCCAGCGCGGCGGTATCCATAATTCCGTGACCCGGGTTTGTCCTAAACCCACCCATATGATCGGCGGTTACGCCCAGTTGGCCTACGGCTTTAACTATTACGGCACCGTCGGGTCCAACCGCGACGAGTTCGTGGTGGTGCGCAAAATGGATCGCATCGACTGGCTGGATGGTGAACACCGCGATGATGCCCAGGGTAATGCGGCGGCCGGGACTTTGCGCCGCCAGGAGAAAGCCAAATGAAAATTCGCTCCCAGGTCGGCATGGTGATGAACCTCGACAAATGTATCGGCTGCCATACCTGTTCGGTGACCTGTAAAAACGTCTGGACCAGCCGCGAAGGCATGGAGTATGCGTGGTTCAACAATGTGGAAAGCAAACCGGGCATCGGTTATCCCCAGGCTTGGGAAGACCAGGACAAATGGCGCGGCGGCTGGATACGTAAAATCAACGGCAGGCTGCAGCCGCGCATGGGGGGCCGCGTGGGCGTGCTGGCGAATATTTTCGCCAATCCCGATGTGCCGCAAATCGACGACTACTACGAACCTTTCGATTTCGACTACCAGAATCTGCATACCGCGCCGCAGGGCAAGCACCAGCCCATCGCCCGGCCGCGCTCGCTGATCACCGGGCGGCGCATGGACAAGATTGTCGGCGGTCCGAACTGGGAGGATATCCTCGGCGGCGAATTCGAGCAGCGTTCCAGGGATAAAAATTTCGATCGGATGCAAACGGCCATGTACGGCCAGTTCGAGCATACCTTTATGATGTATTTGCCGCGCTTATGCGAGCATTGCCTTAATCCGGCGTGCGTGGCGACCTGCCCGAGCGGCGCCATCTACAAGCGGGAAGAAGACGGCATCGTCCTGATCGATCAGGATAAGTGCCGCGGCTGGCGCATGTGCCTGACCGGTTGCCCGTATAAGAAGATCTATTTCAACTGGAAAAGCGGCAAATCGGAAAAATGCATTTTCTGCTACCCGCGCATCGAAGCCGGCCAGCCCACCGTGTGCTCGGAAACCTGCGTCGGCCGTATCCGCTATCTCGGCGTGCTGCTATATGACGCCGATCGCATCGAGCAGGCCGCCGCCGTGGCCGGCGAACAGGATCTCTACCAGAGCCAGCTGGATATTTTTCTCGACCCCCACGACCCGCAGGTTATCGCCCAGGCGCTGAAGGATGGCGTGCCGCAGGGAGTGATCGACTCCGCGCAAAAGTCGCCGGTCTATAAGCTGGCCATGGATTGGAAACTGGCGCTGCCGCTGCATCCGGAATACCGCACCCTGCCCATGGTGTGGTATGTGCCGCCGCTTTCTCCCATCCAGTCCGCCGCCGATGCCGGCGAACTGGCCCATAGCGGCGTGCTGCCGGATGTGGAAAGCCTGCGTATCCCGGTGCAGTACCTGGCCAATCTGCTGACCGCCGGCGATACGGCGCCGGTGCTGCTGGCGCTAAAACGCCTATTGGCCATGCGCCACTATAAGCGCGCCGAGACGGTGGACGGGGTAACCGATACCAGCGCGCTGGAGCAGGTGGGTTTGAGCGAGGCGCAGGCGCAGGAAATGTACCGTTACCTGGCCATCGCCAACTATGAAGATCGGTTTGTCGTGCCGTCCAGCCACCGCGAGCTGGCCCGCGAGGCGTTCCCGGAAAGCAAAGGCTGCGGTTTCAGCTTTGGCGACGGGTGCCGCGGCAGCGATACCCGGTTCAACTTATTTAACAGCAAGCGCATCGATGCCGTCGATGTCAGCAGCAAAACCCGCCGTGGAGCTCAGCATGATTAGTGTAAATATCGTTGGCCGTTTATTGGATTACCCCGACGAAGCGCTATGGGCCGCCCAGGATAAGCTGGCGGCGGCGCTGGCGGCTACGCAACCGCCGGAATCGCTGTGCGCGGCCCGCCTGACGGCGTTTATCCGGAGTTTTTGCGCGGGCGGGCTGCTTGACGCCCAAGAGGCTTACTGCGAGCTGTTCGACCGCGGCCGCGCCACCTCGCTGCTGCTGTTCGAGCATGTCCACGGCGAATCGCGCGATCGCGGCCAGGCGATGGTGGATCTGCTGGCGCAGTACCGGGACGCCGGACTGGAGCTGGATAGCCGCGAGCTGCCGGATTTCCTGCCGCTCTATCTGGAATATCTCGCCAGCCTGCCGATGGAGCAGGCCCGGGCGGGTCTACAGGATATTGCCCCGATCCTGGCGCTGATCGGCGCCCGGCTGCATAAGCGGGAGAACCACTATGCCGCGCTGTTCGACTTATTGCTGGAGTTTGCCGGCAGCGAGCTGCGCGGCGCCAGCATGGAGGGGGCGGTGGCCGGCGAAGCCCGGGACGATACCCCGGCGGCGCTGGACGCCGTATGGGAAGAGGAGCAGGTGAAATTTAGCGCCCCGCCGGAGTGCGCCTCCGGGGAACAGGCGCGCCACCAGCGCCGCTTTGCCGGCGCGGTGGTTCCGCAATATTTGCCTAATGATTTCGGTTCAGAAGGAAAATAACCATGCATTTTCTCAATCTGTTCTTTTTTGATATTTATCCTTATATCGCCGGGACCGTTTTCCTCATCGGCAGCTGGCTGCGCTACGATTACGGCCAATACACCTGGCGCGCCGGGTCCAGCCAAATGCTGGACAAAAAGGGCATGCGGCTGGCGTCCAATCTGTTCCATATCGGTATCATCGGCATTTTTTTCGGCCACTTGTTCGGCATGCTGACGCCGCACTGGGTATATGAACCGTTTTTATCCATTGCCTTGAAGCAGAAGCTGGCGATGGGGGCGGGGGGGATCTGCGGGCTACTGACCCTGGTGGGCGGCGGATTGTTATTAAAACGCCGGTTGCTGAATCCGCGTATCCGCGCCACGTCGAGCGCGGGGGATATTATGATTCTTACGCTGCTAGTGGTGCAGGTGATCCTGGGGCTGATAACCATTCCCTTTTCCGGCCGGCATATGGACGGCGCGGAGATGATGAAACTGGTGGGCTGGGCGCAGGCGGTGGTGTCTTTCAGCGGCGGCGCATCGGCCCATCTTGAGGGAGTGGCGCTGATTTACCGCCTGCATATCATCCTGGGCATGACGCTGTTTGTGCTGTTTCCGTTTTGCCGCCTGGTGCATATCTGGAGCGCGCCGGTGGAATACCTGACGCGGCGTTACCAAGTGGTCAGGAACCGGCGCTGATGGCGTGATACCGCCGGTTCAAGGCGGCGGTTCGCGTTACATAGCGCGCGGCCGGCGTTAGTTTTTCGCCTGGGATTTCAGCCAGGCGATTTCCTCCGGCCAGAGATCGGGGGAGACGGTTTCCAGGATCATCGGCATATTGTCAAAGCGTTTATCGCCCATTATCCAGCTGAAGGCGGTGTGGCCGATATTCCCCTGGCCCAGGCTGTGGTGGCGATCGACCCGGCTGTTAAAGGCGCTTTTGGCGTCGTTGAGGTGCATGCCGCGCAGATAGGAAAACCCGACGGTATGCTCAAACTGGGTAAAAGTATGGCGGCAGGCTTCCTCGGTGCGTAAATCATAGCCGGCGGCAAAAGCGTGGCAGGTATCGATACAAACGCCTACCCGGCTTTTATCCTCCACCCCGTCGATAATCGCCGCCAAATGTTCAAAGCGGAACCCTAAATTGCTGCCCTGGCCCGCGGTGTTTTCGATCACCGCCGTAACTCCGGAGGTTTTCTCCAGGGCAATATTGATGGATTCGGCGATCTTCGCCAGGCACGCGTCTTCATCGATTTGTTGTAGATGGCTGCCGGGGTGGAAGTTTAGCAGCGTCAGGCCCAGTTGCTGGCAGCGCGTCATTTCGTCAATAAACGCCGCGCGGGATTTTTCCAGCGCTTCCGCCACCGGATGGCCGAGGTTGATCAGGTAGCTGTCGTGCGGCAGGATTTGGCCGGGCGCGAAATGGTATTCTTCGCAGGCCGCGCGGAATTTGTCGATATCCTCGCCGCTGAGATCGGCCGCTTTCCACTGGCGCTGGTTTTTGGTAAATAAGGCAAACGCCGTGGCTTCCAGCTCATGGGCGCGCACCACCGCCCGATCCGCTCCGCCCGCCGCGCTGACATGGGCACCAATAAACTTCATGTGACTCTCCTGTTATTAGCTCAGCGTTTATTAACTCGGCATAGCAATTAACTCAGCATGGCTATCCGCGTTGTTCCGTTGATAATGCCGTTAATATGCGCCGATGCCAAACAAACATCATGCTCAACCGAACAATCGCTGGATACCCAGGTTGACCAGGGCGCCGCCGGCCATCAGCCAAACGAATAACAGCAGCGCCAGCAGCAGGGGGCGGATGCCCGCGCGGCGCAACCCGCCGATATGCGTCGTCAGCCCCAGGGCCGCCATGGCCATGGCCAGCAGCCAGGTATCGAGGCTATTGATCCCGGCAATCAGCCGCGGCGGCAATAAATGCAGGGAATTAAATGCGGCCACCAGGATAAACAGCAACGCAAACCACGGCAGGGCGATGGGCCGCGCGGGCGCCGCTTGACCGCGCCCGCGCCGTACCCAGGCCGACAGCAATAACAGGAACGGGGCGAGCATCATGACCCGGATCATCTTGCCGATCACCGCGGCGTTTTCCGCTGCGGGGCCGATGGCGTGGCCCGCCGCCACGACCTGCGCCACTTCGTGCATGGTCGAGCCGGTAAAAATACCGAAAGTTTGCGGGGTAAACGGCAGCCAGTGATAATGCAGATTCAATTGGTAAAACGCCGGATAGATAAAAATGGCCGCGGTGCCGAAGATCACCACCGTGGCTACCGCTACGGCGACTTTGTCGGCGCCCGCCCTGAGCACCGGCTCCGTGGCCAGTACCGCCGCCGCGCCGCAGATACCGCTGCCGGCGCCAATCAGCATGGCGGTATCAGTATCCAGTTTAAACACTTTGCGTCCCAGCCAGCAGGCCAGCAGGAAAGTCGAGCAGAGCATCATGAAATCGATAATGATGCCGGTGGCGCCGACCGCGTCGATTTGCTGAAAAGTCAGGCGAAAACCGTACAAAATAATGCCCAGGCGCAATAGCCGCTGTTTGGCGAATTGCACCCCCTCGTCGCAATGGCGGCGCAGCGGCGGGTACAGGCTATTCCCCGCCAGAATGCCGGCCAGGATCGCTATCGTCAGGGCGCTCAGGCCGAGCTGGGTAACGGCCGGTACCTCTCCCAGGCGCACCGCCAGCAAGGTGATGGCGGCGGTCAGCAATAGGCCGGGAAGATAATGGCCGCCCAGTTGCATGGGCAGCAGGGCGGGGGGCAGGGCAAGACGCTGTGACATAGGGAAGTTCCTCATTTATGCCGTTATAGGCCAAGCTTAAATAGGGCTGGCATAAAAGAGAAATTGATTATATGTTTATAACCTATCGTTATTAGTGGTTAAGCCACGGTTTGCACCCACCGTCGACAAGGTATCCCGATGCATATCACCCTGCGCCAGCTGGAAGTCTTTACCGAGGTGGTAAAAAGCGGATCGACCATCCATGCGTCCGTCCAGCTGTCGCTATCGCAGTCCGCCGTCAGCGCCGCCCTGACCGAACTTGAAAACCAACTGGCACTGCAAGTTTTCGACCGGGTAGGTAAACGCCTGGCCATCAATGAGCACGGCCGGCTGCTTTATCCCAAGGCCGTGGCGCTGCTTGAACAGGTCATGGAGATCGAACAGCTGTTCCTGGGGGGCAATGGCGCGCTGCGCCTGTTTGCCAGCAGCACCATCGGCAACTATATCCTGCCGGAAATGATTGCCGGCTACCGGCGCGATTATCCGCAAACCTCGCTGGAGCTCCAGGTGGGCAACAGCCAGGATGTGGTCAATGCGGTCATCGATTTCCGCGTGGATCTGGGACTGATCGAAGGTCCGAGCCACCAGCCGGATCTGGTGACCCAGCCCTGGCTGCAGGATGAGCTGGTGGTGTTCGCCGCGCCGGATAATCCCCTCGCCGGGCGCCGGCTGGCCCTGGATCAACTGGCCGATGCGCCGTGGATTTTGCGCGAGCAGGGGTCGGGCACCCGCGAAATAGTGGATTATCTGCTGCTGGCCAGGTTACCCCATTTTACTGCGGTCATGGAGTTGGGGAATTCCGAGGCGATCAAGCATGCGGTGCGCCACGGGCTGGGCATCAGTTGCCTGTCGCGGCGGGTGGTGGCGGAAGCGCTGGCGCTGGGCACCCTGGTGACGCTGGATCTGCCGTTGCCGCCGTTAATGCGCACTTTGTATCTGGTGCATCATCGGCAAAAACATCTGTCGCAGGCGTTGGCCCGTTTCCGCGACTATTGCCAGGCCTATGGCTAAGCGCGCGGGTTGCGCTAAAAACCGGCGATATCGGCCTGCGCGGCTTATAATCGCCCGCGGATTATGAAGGTCTCTTATAACCGGCGCGCAACGCTATCGCCCACCGCCTGATTTGCTACAATCCGCCCTCGATTTTTGTACGGATACCAGAACAACCATGCTTCATAACCGCATCGAACCCCAGGTCGTTCCCGGCCTGCGGCGTGAACTTAAAGCGCGGCACCTGACGATGATCGCCATCGGCGGTTCAATCGGCACCGGGCTGTTTGTCGCCTCCGGCGCCACCATTTCCCAGGCGGGGCCGGGCGGGGCGCTGCTGTCGTATATTCTGATCGGGCTGATGGTTTATTTCCTGATGACCAGCCTGGGCGAATTGGCGGCCTATATGCCGGTTTCCGGCTCCTTTTCCACCTACGGCGCCCGTTATGTCGAGGAAGGGTTCGGTTTTGCGCTGGGCTGGAACTATTGGTACAACTGGGCGGTGACCATCGCGGTGGATTTGGTGGCTTCGCAGCTGGTGATGAACTATTGGTTCCCCACGGTGCCCGGCTGGATCTGGAGCGCCCTGTTCCTGGCCATCATGTTTTTGCTCAACGCTATTTCGGTCAAGGGTTTTGGCGAGGCGGAGTACTGGTTTTCCCTGATTAAAGTGGTGACGGTGGTGATTTTTATCGTGGTGGGAGTGCTGATGATTATCGGTATCCTGCGCGGCGGCGAAGGCGCCGGCTGGCATAACTGGCAGGTGGGGGACGCGCCTTTCGCCGGCGGCTTCCCGGCCATGATCGGCGTGGCGATGATTGTCGGTTTTTCTTTCCAGGGCACCGAGCTTATCGGCGTGGCCGCCGGCGAATCCGCCGATCCGGGTAAAAATATCCCGCGCGCGGTGCGCCAGGTATTCTGGCGCATCCTGCTGTTCTACGTGCTGGCGATCCTGATTATCAGCCTGATCATTCCCTATACCGATCCGAACCTGCTGCGCAATGATGTCAAAGATATCACCGTCAGCCCCTTCACCCTGGTGTTCCGCAATGCCGGTTTGCTCTCCGCCGCCGCGGTGATGAATGCGGTAATCCTGACGGCGGTGCTGTCGGCCGGCAACTCGGGCATGTATGCGTCCACCCGCATGCTCTATACCCTGGCCTGCGAGGGCAAGGCGCCGAGGATTTTCGCCAAGCTCTCCAAAGGCGGGGTGCCGCGCAACGCCCTTTACCTGACCACCGCCATGGCCGGCATGTGCTTTTTGACCTCCATGTACGGTAACCAGACGGTGTATCTGTGGCTGCTCAATACGTCGGGCATGACCGGTTTTATCGCCTGGCTCGGTATCGCCATCAGTCACTACCGCTTTCGGCGCGGTTATATTTTCCAGGGGCGCCAGCTCAGCGATTTGCCTTATATTTCCGGGTTTTTCCCCCTGGGCCCGATATTTGCCTTTGTGCTGTGCCTGCTGATTACCCTCGGGCAAAACTACCAGGCGTTTTTGCAGGATCGCATCGACTGGTACGGCGTCACCGCCACCTATATCGGCATTCCGCTGTTTCTGGCGATTTGGCTGGGTTACAGATGGCGCCACGGCTCCCGCCTGGTGCGCTATCAGGATATGATTTTCCCCGATCGCCCCGCGCATCCGGCCATTGACCAACAGACGCGCGTTTAAGCGCCGTCCGACGCCCGGCGGCGCCCGCCGCCGGGTATGTCCTTGCATAGCCTGCCATTAAATCCCATATAAAACATGTCGTTACATTTTATTGCGCCGCGTAAAACCGCTGTTTCGTATTGATAAGGATTATCATTTGCTTTAGTATAAGGGCCTCTTTAGCTCTTTCATCTTATCCGTTCACGCCAGGTAATTATTCATGAGTGCGACCTTGGAAACCGCGGCAACGGCGCAGGCCCGCAGCGGAGTAATGGGCCGATACCAGCGCATCCTGCGCCATCGTCTGCTGATGATCGGCATATTGATACTGGCGATAGCCTGCTGCGTGCTGGTGGATTTCACGTTCGGCCCCTCCGGACTGAGCCTGGCCTCCCTGATCGATACGCTGCTCCATCCGGCCGCCGCCGATAGCGGAACGCGGGTGATAGTCTGGGATATCCGCCTGCCTTATGCGCTGATGGCGGTGGCGGTCGGGTTATCCCTTGGCCTGGCCGGGGCGGAAATGCAGACCATCCTCAATAATCCGCTGGCCAGCCCGTTTACCTTGGGCGTCTCTTCCGCCGCGGCTTTTGGCGCCGCGCTGGCCATCGTGCTCGGCATCGGTTTACCCGGCGTGCCGGACCAGTGGTTTATTTCGGTTAACGCGTTTATTTTTGCGCTGCTGGCGGCGCTGATGCTCGACGCCGTCACCCGCTGGACCCGGGTAGCCAGCTCCGGGGTGGTGCTGTTCGGCATAGCGCTGGTGTTCACTTTTAATGCGCTGGTGTCGATGATGCAGTTTATCGCCACCGAAGACACCCTGCAGGGGCTGGTATTCTGGACCATGGGCAGCCTGGCCCGCGCCTCGTGGCCCAAGCTGGGCATTATCGCCCTGGCATTCGCCCTGATGCTGCCCTGGTCGCTGCTCAGCGCCTGGAAATTGACCGCCTTGCGCCTGGGGGAGGACCGGGCGGTGAGTTTTGGCATCGATGTGCGCCGGCTACGGCTAGGCACCCTGCTGCGTATCAGCATCCTTTCCGCGCTGGCGGTGGCGTTTGTCGGCCCTATCGGGTTTATCGGCCTGGTGGCGCCCCATATCGCGCGGCTGCTATTCGGCGAGGATCACCGTTTTTATCTGCCCGCCAGCGCCCTGGTGGGGGCGCTGGTGTTATCCATGGCGTCGGTGGCGTCGAAAAATATCGTGCCCGGGGTCATTATCCCGGTCGGCATCGTGACGTCCCTGGTGGGGGTGCCGTTTTTCCTCAGCATTATTTTGCGTCATCGGGGCAATGTCTAATGTCGGGTTTATGTATTGCGCACTTTCACGCCGGTTATGCCAGGCGCGAGGTTATCAGCGATCTGTCGGTGCCGCTGCTGCCGCGCGGGAAGATCACCGTGCTGCTCGGGCCGAACGGCTGCGGCAAATCAACGTTGCTGCGCGCCCTGGCCGGCCTGAACCGCGCCCGGGGCGAGCTGTGGCTTGACGATCGGGATCTGATGCGGCTGCCGTTCGCCAAACGGGCGGATAAAGTGGTTTATTTGCCGCAGAGCCTGCCCGCCGGAGTGCATTTACATGTGATGGAGTCGATCATCGTCGCCCAGCGCGCTTCCGGTGGCCGGGCGCATGCCGGTGATGAAGAGGCGGTCATGGCGCTGCTGGATCGGTTGGGCATCGCCCATTTGGCGCTGCGTTATCTGGAAGAATTGTCCGGCGGCCAAAAACAGCTGGTGGGACTGGCGCAGTCGCTGATCCGCCGCCCGTCGCTGCTGCTGTTGGACGAGCCGCTGAGCGCCCTGGATTTAAACTATCAATACCATGTGATGGACGTTATCGGCCGGGAAACCCGGCAGCGTAATATCGTTACGCTGGTAGTGGTGCATGATATTAATATTGCCCTGCGCCACGGCGAGCATGTGCTGATGCTGCAAAACGGCCGGCTGATTGCCGACGGCGAGCCGGAGCGGGTGATAACCGCCGACAGCCTGGCCGAAGTGTACGGCGTGCGCGGGCGTATCGAGCGTTGCTCCCTGGGTTTGCCGCAGGTATTGATCGACGGCCTGGTTGCCCGGCCGCACAATATATAATGCTGCTTGCCCGCTACGCGGTCTTGATTCTCAGCGTGCGGACTATCGCCGCGGCATGGTCCATTGCTTCATGGCAGGTCTGGCCGTGGGCCAGCACGTGGCCGATGATGCTACCGAAATTACGTCTGGCGCCGGGCGCGAGGTTTGGCTGGGAAGTCACCTGGCCGGCAATAAAAAAGGGTCCGTTCTGGTTGAGGTTCATGGCGGTGGGCGGGGCGCCGTCCGCTGAAAAAATAAAGGCATCGGCGACAAAGGGATAGCGGGCGGTTGGCGCAAAATTCAGGGGGCGCTCGATACCGCAGGCGAAATCGACCAGGTGCTCCATCATATTGATGCCGGTGGTCAGCGCCACCTGCTGCGCGACCCGTGCGCCCGAAACGCGCAGGTTGATTTCCACCAATACCGGCCCGTCCGCCGCGTAAATAAATTCCACGTTTAGCGCGCCTCCCTGCAATCCCAGCGCCTCGGCCCAATGCACCACCTGCCCGGCGGCCAGCGCCCGGCACTCCGGGCTGAGATCGGACGGCTGGCTGATCCCGGTGATGCAGGGGCTGTCGCCGGCGGAGACAAACAGGCGATTAATGGCGATGACCTGCCAGCGGCCGGCGTTATATAGCAATTCAGCGCCATAAAACGGGCCCTCGATAAATTGCTCCATTAAAAAATGCCGATGCTCGCTGCCAAGCATGGAGAGCGTGTCCCTTGACCGTATTTTCGCCACCGCGGCGCGGTATTGTTCCCCGGTACGGCATAAAAAGACGCTGAAGGAGCCGGCATCGCGGGTGGGTTTAATCACCAGGGGATAAGGAATGGCCGGCAGTATCGGAATGCCGTCCACTGAAAAAAACCGGTACAAGGGCTGGGAATACCCGCGGGCGTTGAGCTCCGTGCGCACCCGCTCTTTATTGAACGCATTGTTTAATCCGTCCAGGGACGGGTGGGGCAGTTGCAACGCGTCGGCAATCTCGGCGGCCGGGATCATGACTTCATCATAACTGCCCAGCACCGCCGCGACCGGCATGGCGTTGTGCCTGATACAATCGAGCATGGCGTTGCTGTCGAAGGTGTCGACATAATAAACCTTGTCGAAGCGCTGCAAATCGATACCGTGATAAAAATGGCCTTCGTTAAGATATCTTGAGGTGAAAAGTATCGGTGACAAGCCCCGCTGCCTGATATCGTCTAGCGCGGAAAATTCGACTTCCCTGGCTTCAATAAAAAGAAAAACGTTCATAAAGCTTTCCCCCTAATATGACATTCATTGCCTGCATTCCATGGATAAACTTTTTCTATCTAATGATTTTATACGGCTTTTTTATGATAGCCGTTTTAATATCGCATTGTTACAACCAAGTCTAAACCAAGCAAAATTAAAATATCGGTAACGGTAATTGTTAATAAGGCAATGATTTATTTTATTGCTTATATGATTGGGTTATGAGAAATGGAATCGCTTTTTTTTAAAAAAAGATTGACAATATGCTGCGGTTGATTTCATTTTATTGGAGAGTGATTATTTCTACTGCCATGAATAATTTGCTCTTCCGTAATAGGTTGTAATAAAAACAATTTAATATTTATTATATCAGGAGCCTTTTATGTCAAATAATGCCACGCCCGTAATCAGGAAGACCGTTTTTAGTCCTTCGTTATGGGAAGGGAAAATGGGTTATTCCAGGGGCAAGCGCGTGGGCGATCATATTTATATTGCCGGGTGCGTGGCCTGCGATGGCCGGGGCAATATCATGGGAACGGATGCTTATCAGCAGACAATATTCATTATTGAAAAAATCGAGAAATATTTACTGGAGCTTGACGCCGGGCTTACCGAAGTGGTCAGTACCGTCACCCATCTGCGTGATTTTGTCTTTTTCGATGATTACTGCCGCGCTTTTAAAGAGAAATTCGGCGATATCGGGCCGGTAAATACCACCATTGCGGTCGACTCCATGGTCAAGCCGGAACACTTGGTGGAAATTACCGCCATTGCCATCGATAGCCGGTAACCGCGCTGCGCTTGCCTCCGATTTTTCCTTGCCGCTCGCGACCATGCCCAAGCGCAAGCCAATGCGCCGGATGGCATGCCGGGCGGCGGGTATGCCGGCTTCCCCATATGCATAACCTCTATTTCATATGTATAAATAGTCCTTAATCAAACCATGATTATTGAATAAAATAGGCGCTCAATCTTCTTCAAGTCCGGGCAATGGCAACGCCGCCTTGCCCCGGTGACGGTTCCCATAAAGGTCAAGGCATGTCATACGCTATCCGAGTACAGGTATCCCCCGACAATTATTTTTCCTTTCCCGGCGCCATCGAGCAATTGACGACGTTTTATCCCGCCGACGTGCTGGAAAAGGCGATTTGGATCTATGGGCGGCGCGCGCTGGCCGCGGCGCGGGCCTATCTGCCGGAGGCATTTAACGCCGCGGGCGGAGTGCGGGTGGAGTTTGGCGGCCACTGCAGCGAAACGGATGTGGCCGAACTGGTGCGCCGGGCGGGGGACGATCGCCGGGTGGTCATCGGTATCGGCGGCGGGGCGGTGCTGGACACCGCCAAAGTCGTGGCGCGCCGTCTGGGCGCGCCGCTGGTGGCCATTCCCACTATCGCCGCCACCTGCGCCGCCTGGACCCCGCTGTCGGTCTGGTATAACGACGCCGGCCAGGCGCTGCGGTTTGAAATTTTCGCCGACGCCAACCATCTGGTGCTGGTGGAACCGCGCATTATCCTGGCGGCGCCAAAGGAATATTTGCTGGCGGGCATCGGCGATACCCTGGCGAAATGGTATGAGGCGGTGGTGCTGAGCCCGCAGCCGGAAAAACTGGCGCTCACGGTGCGCCTGGGCATCCAGACGGCGCTGGCGGTGCGCGATGTGCTGTTAAACCAAAGCCCGGCCGCGTTAGCGGCGATTGATGCGGGTGATTTGACCCAGGATTTCCTGGACGTGGTGGACGCCATAATAGCCGGCGGCGGCATGGTGGGAGGCCTGGGTGAGCGTTATACCCGCGTGGCGGCGGCCCATGCGGTGCATAACGGCTTGACCGTCCTGCCCGCCACCGCGCCCTTTTTGCACGGCACCAAAGTGGCTTATGGCATTCTGGTGCAGTGCGCCCTGCTGGGCCAGCGCGAATGGCTGCAAAACCTCAGCGCGTCCTGGGATCGCCTGGGGCTGCCCACCTCGCTGGCGGCGATGAATGTGGATATCAACGATGGGCAGGCCATGGCGCAGCTGATTGCCCGCACTCTGCAACCGGGAGAATCCATCCATCTGATCCCGCTGCCGTTAAACGACGCCATCCTGCTGGCGGCGCTGCGCGAGGTGGAGCAGGTCGCCGGCCGGGGTTAAGCGCGGCTCAGGCATTCAAATAGCCGGCGTGAAAGCGCAGGTGATCTTCGATAAAGCTGGCGATAAAGAAATAGCTGTGGTCGTAACCCGGCTGGATGCGCAGGGTCAGCGGCCAGCTTTTCTGGCGCGCCAGCTCGGCGAGCTTGGCCGGCTGCAACTGCAGCGCCAGGAATTGATCGGCATCGCCCTGATCGATCAGGATCGGCAGCGGCCGGGCGTCAGCGCCGCCCAGCAGATGGCAGCTGTCGTAGGCGAGCCATGCCTGTTGGTCGTTCCCCAGGTACCGGCCGAAGGCTTTTTGCCCCCAGGGCACCGAGGCCGGATTGACGATGGGGGCAAAAGCCGACGCGGAGCGAAAGCGTCCGGGATGGCGCAGCGCCAGCATCAGCGCGCCGTGCCCGCCCATGGAATGGCCCATAATCGCCTGCCGGCCGCTGAGGGCGAACTGGCGCGCTATCAGCGCCGGCAGCTCGGTGGCCACATAATCGAACATGCGATAGCTCCCCGCCCAGGGCTGCTCGGTGGCATTAACATAAAACCCGGCGCCCTGGCCGAGGTCGTAGGCGTCGTCATCGGGCACTCCGACGCCGCGCGGGCTGGTATCCGGCATCACCAGCAACAGGTTCAGCTCGGCGGCGATGCGCTGCGCGCCGGCCTTGAGGGTGAAATTCTCGTCATTGCAGGTCAGCCCGGACAGCCAGTAGACCGCATGGGGCGGCGCGGCGTGCCGATCCGCAGGGGGCGCGTACAGGCTATAGGTCATCACTCCGCCGGTACTGGCGGAATGATGGCGAAACCGGCACTGCCGGCCGCCAAACAGCCGGTGTTCATCGATACATTCTGGCATGTCCGTGTTTTCCATTATCTCGTCTCCTGGTTGTCATCATTATTCTTTTCAGCGCCGCCCGCCCGCTTACATGCGGCGATTTCATCGATCATGAAACAGTATCACTGGATAATCCGGGCGCGGTCAACTAGAGTGGGGGCGCATCTTGACGACGTGAGATCAAGAGCGGATCGACCTGCCGGAGAAAATACATGGTATCGCTGAGTACTGAAGCCGCATTGGTGCATGAAGCCTTATTGGCCCGCGGCCTCGAAACGCCGCTGCGCGGCGAAATGCTGGACGGGGAAACCCGCAAACGCCGCATCGCCGAGCACATGACCGAAATCATGAATTTGCTCAATCTCGACCTAAGCGACGATAGCCTGGCGGAAACGCCGCATCGCATCGCCAAAATGTACGTCGAGGAAATTTTTGCCGGCCTGGATTACAATAACTTTCCGAAAATTACCGTCATCCAAAATAAGATGAAGGTGGATGAAATGGTCACGGTGCGGGACATCACCCTGACCAGCACCTGCGAACACCATTTTGTGATTATCGACGGCAAGGCCACCGTGGCCTATATTCCCAAAGATAAAGTGATCGGCTTGTCCAAAATCAATCGCATCGTGCAGTTTTTTGCCCAGCGTCCGCAGGTGCAGGAGCGTTTGACCCAGCAAATCCTGGTGGCGCTGCAAACCCTGCTTGGCACCCTTAACGTGGCGGTATGTATCGACGCGGTGCATTACTGCGTGAAAGCGCGCGGCATCCGTGACGCCACCAGCGCCACCACCACGACTTCCCTGGGCGGCTTGTTCAAGTCCAGCCAAAACACCCGCCAGGAATTTTTGCGCGCCGTACGCCACCACAACGGCTGATCCGGCGATATTCAACAGCGTATGCGGCGCGATCGCGCCGCCTGACTAAAGAGGCTGCCCATGCGCGAGCGCATCGCCATGCTGGACTGCGCACGGGGGATGGCGATTCTCGGCATCCTGCTGATGAACATAACCTCATTCGGGTTACCGAAAGCGGCCTACCTGAACCCGGCATTCATGGGGGCGCCGTCCCTGGCCGACGCCTGGACCTGGGCGCTGATGGATATGCTGGCGCAGGTAAAATTCCTCACGCTGTTCGCCCTGCTGTTCGGCGCCGGGCTGCAAATGCTGATCCCCCGCGGCGACCGCTGGATACGCTCGCGCCTGCTGTGGCTGATGGTCTTCGGACTGATTCACGGCATTTTTTTCTGGGACGGGGATATTTTATTCGATTACGCGCTGGTGGGTCTGATCTGCCTGGGCGTCATTCGCCGCACGGACAGCGTACGCGGATTAATGATCGGCGGGATTGCCCTGTATATTGTGGGGCTGTGCATTCTGCTATTGATGCAATGGCTGCTGGCCGACGCTCCCCCGGGGCGGTTCTGGACTCCCGGCGTGGCCGATCGGATCTATGAATATTATTGGCAAACCACCGGCGGCCCCGAAGCCTGGCGGGTACGCCTGGATCTGCTGCAGGCCAGTTTTATGTCGCTGGCGGCGCAATACGGCTGGCTGCTGGCCGGCGCCATGCTTATCGGCGCCGCGCTGATGCGCACCGGCTGGCTGGCCGGCGCCATGCCGCTGGCGCATTACCGTAAAATGGCGGCCCTGCTGATCCCCCTGGGCCTGGCGATTAACCTGCCGAGCGTAGCGGCGCAATGGCAATCCGGCTGGGACTACCGCTGGTGCGCTTTCCTGCTGCAAATCCCCCGTGAACTCGGCGCCCCGTTCCAGGCCCTGGGCTACGCCGCCCTGTGGTATGGTTTCTGGCCCACCCTCGGCGGCCTGCGCATCACCCGTTATATCGGCAACGTCGGGCGCATGGCGCTGACCAACTACTTGCTGCAAACCCTGCTGTGCACCTTGGCGTTTAACCAACTGGGCCTGTTTATGGCCTATAGCCGCGCCGAACTGCTGCTGTTCGTACCGCCGATTTGGCTGGCGAACATGTTATTTTCCACCCTATGGCTGCGATTCTTCTCCCAGGGTCCCATGGAATGGCTATGGCGCCGCCTTACCCGCCTCACCGGCGGCCCGAGCCCCTCCCTGGCGCGCTAAAACGCCGCCCCCTGGCGCGCCAGACCTGCCACACGCCAGACTCACACCGTCCAGGCGCCACCCCTGGACCGGCTTCCCCTACCTCCATCAGCTTAAGGTTCGGTTAATACAATTCTGTTTAAATGACGCAATTGATTTTACGAGTTAATGCAGAATGTCTTTAAACCCGCTGAAGAACCTCCCACGCCCGACCATTAGCCCGTGGTTTTTTAACATTATCGTTGCGCTGACCATCACCTTTTTCCAAAATGTGGTCTTTTTCCACAAAACGCTGCAACTGATCGACGTCTCCGGCAACCATAATCTGCTGTTCTTCCTCAGCATGCCCGTGACCCTGCTCATGGGCCTCAATATCCTGTTCAGCCTCATTCTGCTGCCCTACATCCGTAAACCCATCGCCATCGTATTATTCATCGTCGATGCCCTGGCGCAATATTTCATGCAATCCTACGGGGTCATCATCGATCGGGGCATGATCCAAAATGCGCTGGACACCACGCCGGCGGAAAGCCTGGCGCTGCTCACGCCCCAGCTAGGCCTATACCTTTTGGTCATCGGCATCCTGCCGTCGATACTGATAATTTGGATTAAAGTCAGGCCGGTAACCTTTTCCTGGCTGAATGCCGGCTTTTATGCCCTAAACCTTCTGTTTTCAATTTGCATCATCGCCCTGGTAGCCACGTTCTTTTATAAAGACTACGCATCATTAATGCGCAATAACCAGCAGCTGATAAAAAACCTGACCCCCAGCGATATGATGATCGGCAGCTACTCCTATTACAAGCATGACTATATAAAACCGCAGCCCTTCGTGAATATCGGCCTCGACGCGAAAAAAATCCCCGTAACCCACGATAACGGCAAAAAAAACCTGATTATCCTGGTGGTGGGTGAAACCTCCCGGGCGCAGAATTTCTCCCTCGGCGGCTATGACAAACTCACCAACCCACGCCTGGCGGCGGATAACGTCACCTATTTCCCCAATACCTCATCCTGCGGCACCGCCACGGCGGTATCGGTTCCCTGCATGTTTTCCGGCATGCCGCGCCGCCAATATGACGGCGATAAAGCCGCCAATCAGGATAACGTATTGGATATACTCAAACGGGCCGGCATCGACATCCTGTGGCGGGAAAATGACGGCGGATGCAAAGATGTATGCCTGCGGGTGCCCACCGATGACCTTAGCCGCTGGCATATGCCCGGGTTATGCTCGGCAGGTGTTTGTCTCGACGAAGCCTTGCTGCGCGATCTGGATAAATATATTGATGAACGTACCGGCGACACGCTGATTGTATTACACACCATCGGCAGCCACGGACCGACGTATTATCAGCGCTATCCCAAGAATATTCAGGCCTTTACGCCGACCTGCGAAACCAATGAAATTCAAACCTGCTCAAATCAGGCGTTGGTCAACACCTACGACAATACCATTGTCTATATAGACTACCTGCTTGATAAGACCATAAAAATGCTGCAAGCTCACAGCGATAAATTCAATACCGCCCTGGTCTATCTTTCCGACCACGGCGAATCCCTGGGGGAAAACGGCCTCTATTTGCACGGCATGCCTTATGCGGTCGCGCCGGTACAACAAACCCATATTCCCATGCTGGTATGGCTCTCCCCGGATTATATCCAGACTCATGGCGTGGGAGAGCGTTGCCTGCAAAACCGGGCGCAGCGGCAGCAGTTCTCCCAGGATAATCTCTTCTCAACGTTGCTTGGGCTGCTTAATGTACAAACGCAGCTCTATCAGCCGGATCTTGATGTTTTTCAACCTTGCCGGAACCCGCAGCAATGAAAATATTAATCACCGAAGATGATAAATTATTGCAAGAAGGCCTGCAGATCGCGTTGCAGCAGGAAGGCTATGCCAGCGACTGCGCGGCTAATCTTCACCAGGCGGAAAATTTAATCGCCAGCACCGCCTACAGCCTGGTGATCCTCGACCTGGGCCTGCCTGATGGCGACGGCATGTCCTTACTCGGCAAATGGCGTAAAAGCGGCAACGGCGTGCCGGTATTAATCCTGACCGCGCGCGACGGCATCGAAGAGCGGGTGCGCGGGCTGAATATCGGTGCGGACGATTATCTAATCAAGCCTTTTGCGCTCACTGAATTACTCGCCCGGGTGCGGGCCATTATCCGTCGCCACCAGGGCGCCAGCAATAACCTGCTGTGGGTGGATAATATTTCGCTGGATCTCAACAGCCACGAAGTGACGGTGGATGGCAAAATCATTGAACTGACGCCAAAAGAGTTCGCCATTCTCTCCAGGCTGATGCTGCGGGCGGGGCATCGTATCCACCGCGAAATATTGCATCAGGATCTGTACAACTGGGATGACGATCCCTCGTCCAACTCGCTGGAAGTCCATGTCCATAACCTCCGGCAAAAGATTGGCAAGGATCGTATTCGCACGCTGCGCGGCTTCGGCTACTTACTGACTAAAGAAAGTATCGGGTGACGATGAAAACACCTCTGGCGGGACCGCTGACCAGCATGCGCTGGCGTCTTATCATGGTGCTGGGCATTATTCTGCTGTGCTGCCAGTTTATCACCGTCATCTGGCTGTGGCATGAGAGTAAAGAACAGATCGATCTGCTGGTTAACCGCACGCTGGCGGAAAATGTGCGCAACGATCATGTAAACCAGGAAATCAGGGAAGCTATCGCGGCGCTCAGCGTGCCGGCGTTAATGATGATTATCGTGACGCTGTTTTTCTGTTTCCAGGCGGTGAACTGGATTACCCTGCCGCTGTCGCGCTTGCAAAATGCGCTGCATGCCCGCGGCGCGGAAGATTTCGAGCCGCTGCCCGAAATCGGCAATATCCAGGAAGTCATCGCCGTCACCCGCAGCCTCAACCAGCTTTTGTCCCGCTTGAATAACACCCTGCAGCAAGACCGGCAATTTACCTCGGACGTGGCCCATGAGCTGCGTACCCCGCTGTCCGGCATCCGCCTGCATCTGGAAGTGCAGGAGAAGCAGCACGGCATCAATAACCAGCCGCTCATCGAACGGGTGGATAATATGTCTTATACGGTAGAACAACTCCTGATGCTGGCGCGCATCCGCCACGATTTTTCGTCCGGCCATTACCAGGCGGTGCGGTTAAATCAGGATGTGGTGCTGGCCCAGGCCGGCGAGTTGGAGGAAATGGCCCAGCAGCGCGGGCAAACGCTGCGCTGGCAACTCCCGCCGGCGGAAATCCTCATCCGAGGCAATGCCATCCTCATGCGTTTATTGCTGCGCAATCTGGTGGAAAATGCCCATCGCTACAGCCCGGCCGGCAGCACCATTGATGTGCAGCTGTTCCAGGACGAACAGCAGCGCATTCTCCTGCAAGTGCTCGACGAGGGGCCGGGGATCGACCCGGATAAGGCGGTGGACTTGACCAAGGAATTCGTGCGCATGGACCAGCGCTATAACGGTATCGGCCTGGGATTAAGCATCGTCACCCGCATTGCCCAATTACATAACGGGCAATTTGAATTGCTCAATCGCACCGAACGGTCCGGCACCATCGCCCGCCTGGTGTTGACCGATGTGGCCTAAAGAGGAATTTATGTCATCCCAAAGCGCGGCGGTATGGATCTGGCATGTGCTGATCGCAGCGGTCATTGTCAGCGGTTATCTGCACCTGGCCTGGCGAAAACAGTGGTTCTACATTGCCCTTAGCCTGCTGGGATCATTAACCGTCTTCGCCGTGGTGTTATATCGCGTGGGTTATCACGGTATTATCCAGGCCGTGGAAATTTTTATATTAATCAATGCGTCATTTGTTTTAGTCTCGGTGACGAGCGCGTGGGCGCTGGCATTTCATCACCGCGGCCACAACGACCGGCATCCCTGACGGTAAAAATCTGGTAGGATAAAACGGCGTAATAAAAAAACGCCTGCTATTAGTTACAACATACTAATAATTTTTCCTCGCTGTTCCTGCGCCCGCATATAGCCAGTTGTTGCAGCAAAAATCTTTTTAATGCATGTAACCGCTTTCGGTCCTGTGACCTGATTCACGCTGCGTCGACGCTAAACCGGTTACGATAGCGTGGTATGTTTCAAAAGTGTTATGACATTGGCTGCGTCGGGGCAAATGCGCGCCCTGCGGCCGGGTCAAGGACATGCCTGGGGGCAAAGCAGCATAAACAGGGGACGAGATGATCACTATTCGTGATGTTGCGCGGTTGGCCGGAGTCTCGGTGGCAACCGTGTCACGGGTATTAAACGACAGCGCCATTGCCAGCAAGGAAGCCCGCGATCGGGTCAATAAAGCGGTCAAGGAACTGGGCTATCGGCCCAACGCCAATGCCCAGGCGCTGGCCACGCAAATCAGCGACACTATCGGCGTGGTGGTAATGGACGTTTCCGATCCTTTTTTCGGCGCGCTGGTCAAAGCGGTGGATACCGTCGCGCAGCGCCACAAAAAAAATGTGTTGATCAACAATAGCTACCACCAGGCCGACAAAGAGCGGCACGCGATTGAAGTGCTGATTCGCCAGCGCTGCAGCGCGCTGGTGGTGCATGCCAAAATCCTGTCCGATGAAGAGATGGCGCCCTTTATGGAACGGGAGCCGGGCATGGTGCTGATCAATCGCATACTGCCGGGATATGAACACCGCTGCGTGGGGCTCGACAACGTCAGCGGAGCGGTAATGGCCACCCGTACCCTGCTCAAGCAGGGCCACCGGCAGATTGGGTATATCGGTTCCAATCATCCCATCGACGATGAGCGGCAGCGGCGGGCAGGTTACCTGCAGGCCATGGCGGAAGAGGGCATAGTGCCCTTGCAAAGCTGGCAGGCTTTCAGTTCCCCGGACTTAAGCGGCGGCGAGGAAGCCATGGTTGAATTACTGGGACGTAATCAACAGCTTACCGCGATTTTTGTTTACAATGACGGCATGGCGGTAGGCGCGCTGGCCACCCTGAAGGAAAACGGTATCGCGGTGCCGACGCAATTTTCGGTGGTGGGTTTTGACGATATCCCCATATCCCGTTACACCAGCCCTAATTTGACCACCGTGCGTTATCCCATTTTCGCCATGGCGGTCGCGGCCACCGAACTGGCGCTGCTGGGCACCGCGGGGCAGCTGGACGAACGGCAAACGCATTTATTTATGCCTACGTTGGTACGCCGCCATTCGGTGGCGCCTTTGAAAAGTGTGGCGGCGATCGCTTCCTCTTCCGAAGATGGCATGTAACCGCTTCCAAACTGTGAGAATATTCACAGATTCTTAACATTAATCTCTTTATGCTAAAGGTGTTTTCCCGCCGGTGCTTTCCACTATCCGGCCCACGGTAAAAATTTGCGCATCCCATGCAATATTTTTGATTTTAGGTCGGCTTTGCCGGTGTCATCCGTAAAGGGAAGTACGTACCACCAGGGAAGGGAATTGTCCGCCTTTGAGTAACCCTACATAATTCCGGAGAAACTAATGAATAAAAAGTCATTTACCCTCACCGCTCTGGCTGCCGGTTTGCTATTTTCCATTGCCGCGCAGGCTGCCGACACCCGCATCGGGGTGACCATTTATAAATACGACGATAACTTTATGTCGGTGGTGCGCAAAGCGATTGAAAAAGATGCCAAGGAAAGTAAAGGCGTACAATTGCTGATGAATGATTCGCAAAATGACCAATCAAAACAAAACGATCAGGTTGACGTGCTAATAGCCAAAGGCGTGAAAGCCCTGGCGATTAACTTGGTCGACCCCGCCGCTGCGCCGGTAATAATAGACAAAGCCCGCGGTAATAATATCCCGGTGGTTTTTTATAATAAAGAACCCAGCCGTAAAGATTTAGACAGTTATGACAAAGCCTATTATGTGGGTACCGATTCCAAGGAATCCGGCATTATCCAGGGCGAGCTGATTGCCAAACATTGGAAGGCTCATCCGGAATGGGATCTTAATAAAGACGGCGTTATCCAATATGTATTGCTCAAAGGCGAGCCGGGGCATCCCGATGCCGAAGCCCGTACCAGCTATGTAATCAAAACCCTGGAAGGCCAGGAAAAACTGAAAGTCCAGCAGCTGCAGCTGGATACCGCCATGTGGGATACCGCCCAGGCCAAGGATAAAACCGATGCCTGGCTGTCCGGCCCGAACGCCAATAAAATCGAAGTGGTTATCGCCAACAACGATGCCATGGCCATGGGCGCGGTGGAAGCGCTGAAAGCGCATAATAAGCAGGCGATCCCGGTATTCGGCGTGGATGCCCTGCCAGAAGCGCTGGCATTGGTTAAATCCGGCGCCATGGCCGGTACGGTGTTGAACGATGCCGATAACCAGGCCAAGGCGACCTTCGATTTGGCGAAAAACCTGGCGGCGGGCAAACCGGCGGCGGAAGGAACCAATTGGAAGCTGGAAAATAAAGTCGTGCGCATCCCCTACGTTGGCGTCGATAAAGATAACTTAGCGCAATTTACCAAGAAATAATCCCTACTCCCCCTGTCGGCTGTCCTGCGCAGGGGGATTTTATCTGTCTTATCCTAGCCGGGTATAACTATGGCCGATATTACGACCGAACAGCCGCGCGAGTGGCTGCTGGAAATGAAAAACATCAGTAAATCATTTCCTGGCGTCAAAGCCCTGGATAATGTGAACCTGAATGTTCACCCCCATTCCGTCCACGCCTTGATGGGTGAAAATGGCGCGGGAAAATCCACGTTGCTCAAGTGCCTGTTTGGTATTTATAAAAAAGATTCCGGTAGTATTTTTTTTCAGGGAAAAGAAGTCGACTTTAAAAGCTCGAAGGAAGCATTGGAGCAAGGTGTTTCCATGGTGCACCAGGAACTGAACCTGGTATTGCAACGCACCGTGATGGACAATATGTGGTTGGGACGTTATCCCCGCAAAGGATTTTTTGTCGATCATAAAAAAATGTATGCCGACACCAAGGCGATTTTTGACGAGTTGGACATTAATATCGATCCCTACGATAAAGTGGCCACGTTGTCCGTGTCGCAGATGCAGATGATCGAGATTGCCAAGGCGTTTTCGTATAACGCCAAGATTGTCATTATGGATGAGCCCACGTCATCGTTAACCGAACGCGAAGTGAATCATCTGTTCAGCATTATCCGCAAACTCAAGGCCAGGGGCTGCGGCATTGTCTATATCTCCCACAAACTGGAAGAAATTTTCCAATTGTGCGATGAAATTACCATTCTGCGCGACGGGCAATGGATTTCCACCCAGCCGGTGGAAGGCCTGACCATGGATCAGATTATTTCGATGATGGTGGGCCGTTCCCTCAGCCAGCGGTTTCCCGATCGCGAGGGTGAACCGGGCGAGGTGATCCTTGAGGTCAAGAACCTGACCTCGCTGCGCCAGCCGTCCATCCGCAATATCTCCTTCGATCTGCGCAAAGGGGAAATTCTCGGCATCGCCGGCCTGGTCGGCGCCAGACGCACCGATATCGTCGAAACCCTGTTCGGCATTCGCGAAAAGGTCACCGGCACCATTATTCTGCACGGCAAAACCATTAAAAACAGCAATGCCAATGAAGCGATTAACAACGGCTTTGCACTGGTGACCGAAGAGCGGCGCGCCACCGGTATTTATGCCTATCTGGACGTGGGATTTAATTCCCTGATTTCCAATATTCGCAACTATAAAAATAAAATCGGGTTGCTGGATAACAAGCGCATGAAAAGCGATATCCAATGGGTTATTGATTCCATGCGGGTAAAAACCCCTGGGCACCAGACCAGTATCGGTTCGTTGTCCGGCGGCAATCAGCAAAAGGTCATTATCGGCCGCTGGTTATTGACCCAGCCGGAAATTCTGCTGTTGGACGAACCGACGCGTGGTATTGATGTCGGCGCCAAATTTGAAATTTATCAATTAATTACCGAGCTGGCGAAACGCGGTAAGGGCATTATTATTATTTCGTCGGAGATGCCGGAATTACTGGGGATTACCGACCGGATACTGGTTATGAGTAACGGTCTGATGGCGGGGATTGTGGAAACTAAACACACTTCGCAAAATGAAATTTTACGTCTTGCCTCCGTGCATCTTTAATTTTTAGGGGTTCTTATTATGAATGCATTAAATAAGAAAAGCATGCTCACTTATTTAAAAGAGGGCGGCATTTATGTGGTGCTGTTTGTATTGCTGGCCATTATTATTTTCCAGGATACGACCTTTTTAAGCCTGATCAACTTAAGTAACATTCTCACCCAATCCTCGGTACGTATCATTATCGCGCTGGGCGTGGCGGGATTGATCGTCACCCAGGGCACCGAC
This sequence comes from Enterobacterales bacterium, assembly GCA_015654925.1. Taxonomy (GTDB): domain Bacteria; phylum Pseudomonadota; class Gammaproteobacteria; order Enterobacterales; family Enterobacteriaceae; genus Acerihabitans. The sequence continues at coordinate 53,770 of JAATFX010000042.1, forward strand.
CTGTCGGCGGGGCGGCAGGTGGGCCTGGCGGCGGTGGTTTCCGCAACGCTGCTGCAGTCGATGGAAAACGTCAATAAAGTCTTCCCGGATATGCAAACGATGCCGATCCCGGTGGTTATCCTGATCGTCTGCGCGATTGGCGCGTTTATCGGTCTGATTAACGGCATAGTGATTGCTTATCTGAACGTGACGCCGTTTATTACCACCTTGGGCACCATGATTATTGTCTACGGCGTCAACTCGCTGTATTACGATATCGTCGGCGCGTCGCCCATCGCCGGCTTTGATTCCCATTTCTCCACCTTTACGCAAGGATTCTTGCGCTTCGGTGATTTTAAACTTTCCTACATTACCTTTTACGCGCTGATTGCAATTGTGTTTGTCTGGGTGATCTGGACGAAAACCCGCTTCGGCAAAAATATCTTCGCTATCGGCGGCAATCCCGAAGCGGCCAAGGTATCCGGCGTCAACGTTCCGTTGAACCTGATAATGATTTATGCCCTGTCAGGGGTATTTTATGCCTTTGGGGGGATGCTGGAAGCCGGACGTATCGGCAGCGCCACCAATAACCTGGGCTTTATGTACGAACTGGACGCCATCGCGGCCTGCGTGGTGGGCGGGGTATCCTTCGCCGGCGGGGTCGGCACGGTGGCGGGGGTGGTGACCGGGGTCATCATCTTTACCGTTATCAACTACGGCCTGACGTATATCGGGGTTAACCCTTACTGGCAGTACATTATCAAAGGGGCGATTATTATCTTCGCCGTAGCGCTGGATTCGCTGAAGTACGCCAAGAAGAAATAACCATTGCCAGGGCCAAGCGGCGGCGCAGGCCGTCGCCGCTTGCCCTGGCGCCTAAACAAAAATAGTATTCTTATGGAAGCAGAAATCAGTGACCTCCTTGTGGGGATCTCAGCCACCATGACGATTGTTATCTCGCGCTGGGCGAACCCGTAAAGCTGCCAATGGGATGCCATTCTTGTTTGCAGGATTCCTGTAACATAGCTTCTATCTGAGTGGCGAACATATCGCTATGGACCTGCTTAAGAGCCTTATCTGCCTCATCGCTTACGATGTCACCGAAAAGTTCATTGAGAGAGAAATCCCGTTCAATAATATTATGATGTGGCATACTAACTTCCCCTAATCGTACATTTAGTATACGACGAATTCATCCATTTCTAAAGGTGTGTATGAAATCGGCGCCAATGCTTCGATATCTTTAATTGTCGTCTTACGGATGTGGCTTTGCGTTATGGGATAGGGAGGCTTACCATTTCTTATGTGTTCAATAACCTGGCCAGTGCTAAAGTTATTTTTAGGCATAGTTATGAAAGCATTTAGATTGATACGATCTTTAAATTCTCGCTCATCCATAATGAGGCGAATGGTTTCACGGCATAACGTGATGTTCCTTTTAAATACAGCTGGTTCAATATAACGTGTGCGTGCTTTTACAAATTCCCAAGCTATCTTGGGGTCCGTGTAAATGTAGGCAATATGTATACGATAATTATTGCTCATCGCCTTTTTAAGGTTCTTTCTGGCGCTATCAAAAGAAATGAAATTTGTGTCAATGATAAGATGATACCTATCATTCATTGATTTATCAATGAAATGACTCAGTAAAACCGTGGTGGCGCAATTGTATTCAGATGAGTTTTTTCCATTATAGCCATCAAAAAAGGTTCTGTACTCATCAGGGTCAAGTACTAGATTTCTGCGGGTTTTTACTTTAATGGCTTTGATGAACTCAGACTTTCCTGCCCCCGGGGCGCCGGCTGTGAAAATCACATCTGCTCTAATAGGCTCAAAACCCGACACGATTTCTTGATATTTTGATTCTTTTATTTTTTTTGCTTGCTCAACTGCATTTAAACCAAGTACAGATAAGAGTTGTCTGGCCAAGATAATCCTCCTGATCACTATATGTGATAATAAAATATTTCTTGGAAGGCATATAGTGCTGAATACCACTTTTGAACGATGCAAGAGCGTTCAATTTAGTCTTGTAGCAGACTGGTATAGCTGTCCTTGCTGGCTATTTTAACTATAAAAGATAAGGGAGTCGATGAGCACATGGTTAATGTTTTTTGCCAAAATAAGAAAATGAATTTATTAGCATAATTAATAATTATATATTTTTTTAAAGTAAGGCAATTTAAATTTGCTCCCGCAAAAAAAATTTATGCGAAACATAATTAATCGCGCTATGCAGATAATTGAGTCTTATGACACATATGTGGCTCTACCGCATATCCTGCAACAGCTCCACTTTATCCCCGTCCAGCTTCTGCTGGATTTCCAATAGCTGTTCCGGCGACACCGCCGGATAGCCCTGGGTACCCTGGGGGATTTCATGGCGGGCGGGGATGGGAATTTGCGGCCCCAGGAAGCGCGGTTCGCGCTTCATCAAATAAAGATCCGACAGCGCGCCCAGGCGCGCGCCGATTTCCCGCACCCGCACCGAAAACATATTCTTGGGGGACGGCACCGCAAAGCATTGCGCCTGAATGCCCATGCGCATGGCGATAAACAGCGCCCGTTCGCAATGAAAACGCTGGGTAATGATGGTGAAATCATTGGTATCGAATACTTTGCGGGTGCGGATTATCGAATCCAGGGTGCGAAAACCGGCATAATCCAGCACGATATCGCCGGCGGGCATGCCGTGGGCGATCAGATCGCGCCGCATGGTGACCGGTTCGTTATAGCTTTGCAGCGCATTGTCGCCGCTTAACAGCAGATAATTGATCTTGCCGCTGTTATAGGCGTTCAGCGCCCCCTGTATGCGGTAGAGGTAATACTCGTTAATCACCCCGGTACGGTAGTATTTGGCGGTGCCTAACACTACGCCCACCTGCCGGTGGGGCAACAGCTGCAAATCCTCGTAGATGTAGGGCGAGGTTTTCCAACTGATCCAGCGGTCCAGGCCGATCGCCGAACATAACAAAACGCCCGCGATAATAATCAGGGAATATATCAGGCGCTTCCACATGCCGTAAGCCTTACCATGTCCTGCTGCAATGTCATAAGCCCAAGGCTACTTTACCTCCGGGGCACAAGCAAGGAGCGCAACCGCTTCAATGGCTTCAATGCGGTATTTTTCGGCGGACCGGGACCCCCGGGCCGCCAAAATGACTTAGAACGGCGTGCGGCGGTAGCTGCGGTAGCCGGGATGCCAGAAGTTATGTTCAATGGCGACGGACAGCACATCCTCCGGCGTAACGATGGCCACGCCGGCAATCTGCGCCGCTTTGCCGACTTCCATGGCGATGACCTTGGAGACGCCCTGGATATCGTTGATATCCGGCAACAACGCCCCGTCGGCGCCGTTAACCAGCGGCGAGCACTCCGCCAGCGCGCGGCTGGCGGCGATCAGCATGGACTCGGTGACCCGCTTGGCGCCGCTGGCCAGCACCCCCAGGCCAATGCCCGGGAAAATATAGGCGTTATTGCACTGGGCGATGGGGTAAACCTTGTCTTTATGCTGCACCGGGGCAAACGGACTGCCGGTGGCCACCAGGGCCGCGCCGTCGGTCCAGCGGATCACATCTTCCGGCGTGGCTTCCACCCGGGAGGTGGGATTGGACAGCGGCATTACGATCGGGCGCGGGCAATGACTATGCATCTCGCGAATAATCTCTTCGCTAAACAGTCCGGGCTGGCCGGATACCCCAACCAGCACCGTCGGTTTGGCGTTGCGCACCACGTCCAGCAGGGAAATGGAGTCGCTGGAGAGCTGCCAGTGGGCAATCTGGTCGCTGTGCTGCACCAGCGGCGCCTGGAAATCGAGCAGGTTGGCCAGCTTATCGGTCAGCAGGCCGAAACGGTCGACCATCAGCACCCGGGAACGCGCTTCGTCTTCGCTCAGCCCTTCCGTGCGCATCTCGGCGACGATTTGCTCGGCGATGCCGCAGCCGGCGGAACCGGCCCCCAAAAACACCACCGTCTGATCGCGCAGACGGCTGCCGGCGGCATGGCTGGCGGCCAGCAGGCAGCCGAGGGTGACGGCGGCGGTGCCCTGGATATCATCATTAAAACAGCACAGCTCGTCGCGATAACGGTTCAACAGCGGCGTGGCGTTCTTCTGGGCAAAATCTTCGAACTGCAATAACACCTCCGGCCAGCGGCGTTTCACCGCCTGGATAAACATCTCCACGAACTCCTGGTACTCTTCGCCGGTGATGCGCGGATGGCGCCATCCCATATAAAGCGGGTCGTTCAGCCGCTGCGGATTATTAGTGCCGGCGTCCAGCACCACCGGCAAGGTATAGGCCGGGCTGATACCGCCGCAGGCGGTATACAGCGATAGTTTGCCGATGGGAATGCCCATGCCGCCGATGCCCTGATCCCCAAGCCCCAGTATCCGCTCGCCGTCGGTGACCACGATCACCTTGACGTTCTGCTTGGTGGCGTTTTGCAGCATGTCGTCAATCTTGTCCCGGTTGCCATAGGAAATAAACAGGCCGCGGGCGCGACGATAGATATCGGAAAAGTGTTCGCAGGCTTCGCCCACCGTCGGGGTATAGATTATCGGCAGCATCTCGCTGAGATGGCTATCCAGCAAACAGTAGAATAGGGTCTCGTTGGTATCTTGAATATTGCGCAGGTAAATATGCTTATCGATATCGCCGGTAAAATCCTGATACTGGCGCCAGGCGCGCTCGGCCTGCTCCTCGATGGTTTCCACCGCTTCCGGCAACAGTCCGTGCAAATTGAAGTTATCGCGTTCTTCTAGGGTAAACGCGCTGCCTTTATTGAGTAGCGGAAATTCCAATAGTACGGGGCCGGCATGCGGGATATAGAGGGGACGCTTACTTTCGTGTTCCAATTCCATGACTTTTACCCATTCTTTTTACCGTATGTTTCCTAAAGGATAAAAGATTGCGGTAAAGGTTGCATGTGTTCATTGGTAATTTGTTATTTTATTAAGTTTATTAATTGTATTGCGGCGATAATCCCCAGGCTAGCAAAGGGCAGGGCGGCAACGCACGCCCTGCGGGTACTCAGGCCGTCAACAATTGCCGATGCACTTCGCCGCAGCCCAGGGCATTCAACGTGGCCAGGGTGGCGTCCCATTGCGAAAACGGCGCCTTTTCCTGCTCCACCAGAATGGCCCGCTGGATCTGGCGGTAATCCGCGCCGGACATATTGAGCAGGATCAGCGCCGATTGCAGCGGCGGGAGGCTGGGATTAAACGCGGCGTTTTCCGCATAGCGGCCGGCGAAAATCCGCCCGTCCGCGGTTTGCAGCGCCACCGCGCTATGCGCCTGGCTATAAGGCGCATGGCTCTGGTTAGCCGCCAGCACCGCCTGCTGCACCAGCGCGTCATCCGGGGCCGGCATTTTCGCCTGCTCCGGCATGGAGGCGGCAATCGCCTTTTGCATGTGCGGGGCGCCGCCGGTGGCCGCCGTCAGCGAAAATTGATGATCGACCGCGTCCATCAGCAGCGTGTGAATGGCTAAATCCCGCGGGCCAAAAGAGTCGGGCAGGTAGCGGCTCAGCGGCGATGGCGAACGCTCGGGCAGGAAAATCATCAGATCGGCGCCGCTATTGAGTTCATTCATAAACTGGCGGCAGTGGCCGCAGGGCGTGTAGTTGACCGTAATGCCGCGCAGGCGTTTTTCGCCGCGCAGCCAGGCATGGTTGATGGCGCTTTGTTCCGCGTGCACCGTCTGCTGCAGGGGCGCGCCGATAAATTCCATATTAGCGCCAAAATAAAAATTGCCGCCGATGCCCCGCGCCACGGCGCCGACGTTAAAATGGGAAACCGGCGTCAGGGCATAGGCGGCGGCAAACGGCAATAAGGCGAAGCACAGGGCGTCTTCATCCAGACCGCTGGCCTGCATCAGCGCGTCGGCCTGGGCGGCGCTCAGCATACCGTTAAAATCCGTCCGGCCCAGCTCGCGGGTCAACGCCGCCTGCAGATCCGGCGCCAGGGCCGCCAGCGAGGGTTCAAATCGTGGGTGCATAATGATTCCCTGAACAATGAATTGGGAATCATTTTAATCGTTAAGCGTGAAGATAAATATGATCAATATCTTATCGCGCGGCGCGATCAGCCAAACACCTGCAGCAATACCGGAAACAGGAACGGCGCCAGCAGCGACGTAATAATGCCGCACAGCACTAAAGCCAGGGAACTGAACGCGCCTTCCTGGAAGTCCAGCTCGGCGCAGCGGGCGGTGCCCAGGGCATGGGCCGCGGTGCCCATGGCCAGGCCGCGCGACGCTTTGGTGGTGATGCGCAGCAGATTAAACAGCGTGTGGCCCAATACCGCGCCCAGGATACCGACAAAAATAACGCACACGGCGCTGATGGCCGGGATGCCGTTAATCGACTGGGACACCGCCATGGCGATGGGCGTCGTCACCGACTTGGGCAGCACCGAGGCGGCGATTTCCGGCGTGGCGCCCATCCACAGCGCAATGGCGGTGCCGCTTATCATGGCGGTCAGGCTGCCGACAAAACAGATGCTGATAATGGATTTCCAGCGCGCGCGGATCTGATGCAACTGCTCATAGAGCGGAAATGCCAGCGCCACCACCGCCGGTTGCAGCAGGTCGTTAAGGATTTTGCTGCCGGCAAAATAGCGCGAATAAGGAATGCCGGTAAGCAACAACAGCGGAATAATCACCACCATGGAAATCAGCAGCGGATTAAGCAGCGGCATGCGAAATTTTGCCGCCAGCCGCCTGGCGCCAAAAAATACCACCAAGGTCAGCGGCAGCGACCACCAGAAATTTGCCAGCATTTATTTATCCTCGTCCGGGCGCGGATGGCCGGCCACGGGGCGTTCGCGGTGGATATAGTGCGAACTGTAGCCTACCACCAGCATGACCATCAGCGTACTGACCATGCACGAGACGACGATAGGGCCGAACTGGGAGGAAAGTTGCTGCCAATAATTCATCACGCCGACGCCGATGGGCACGAACAGCAAGGCCATATAGCGAATCAACAGATGGCAGCCCGGCTTAAGCCACAGGGGCGGCAGCAATTGGAAAGAGAGTAAAACAAACAGGATTAACATGCCCAGGATACTGCCTGGAATGACAATCGGTAACAGCGCCGATAGGAAATTGCCGATAAACAGGCACAGGTAAATCAAGGCGAAGGCGCGGATAAAGGCCCAGCCATTCATTATGATATTACGCATTATCTCAACCTTATGATGAATCGCATTTATCATACAATCAAAACCGACACTGTGCTACCGCGCACGTTCTTTAACAGGCAATTGCGTATCGGAAATTCGCCCAAGGGCCGTACGGGGGCCGGTAGTCAAAATTATGATCCAATGCACACAAAACCACGGGCCAATCTGATAACAGATAGTATTCATTAGTTGGCGAACGAAACGCGTCAGCAAAAATTCCCGTTGCCAGGAGAGTCCTTAATTATGTCCAATCCACGCTTTTATGGCGTTATCCCACCGGTTCCCACGCTTTTTACCGCCGATGAACAGCTTGACGAAGCCAGCATGGCCAAACTGCTTGATAGCCTGATCGCCTCTGACGTCAACGGGCTGTTTTTTCTCGGCAGCGCCGGCGAGTTTGCCCATATGTCGGAAGCCCTGCGCCTGCAGACGGCGGAATTTTGCGTTAAGTATGTGAATAAACGTAAACCGGTATTGATCGGCATCGCCCACTCCGGCACCGGGGAGGCGATACGTTTTGGCCTGCATGCCCAAAAAATTGGCGCGGATGGGGTCGTGGCGGTCAACCCTTATTATAACCCGCTCAGTGAAGAAAACCTGTACCTGCATTATAAGCACCTGGCCGACGCGCTGGAGTTGCCCATCCTGATTTACAACTTCCCCGGCCTGACCGGCCAGTCCATTCCGGTGTCGGTGATTAAGCGCCTGGCGCAGGACTGCCCGACGATTGTCGGCCTGAAAGATACGGTGGATACCCTGAACCATATCCGCGAAACCCTGCATGCGGTAAAACCGGTGCGCCCGGATTTCGCGGTATTCTCCGGTTATGACGAGTATTTGTTCGGCACGCTGATCCTGGGCGGCGACGGCTGCATTCCCGCCAGCGCCAATTTTGCGCCCGAACTGACCTGCGGCATCTACCAGGCCTGGCTGCGCGAGGATTATGCCGAGGCGGTGAAGTTACAGCAGCGCCTGTCGTATATCCCGGAGCTGTATAACTACGATCTGCCTTTTTATAATGTGGTGAAGTACGCCATTAAGCTGGCGGGCGTGGATATTTCGGTGAATGCGCTGCGGCCGGCGTCGCCGCTGACCGAGGAGCTAAAAGCGCGGATCAAGGCCGCGCTGGAAAGAAGCGGGGTGATT
>JAATFX010000128.1 GCA_015654925.1 Enterobacterales bacterium
ACGCATGTCGCAACTTCTGCCATAAAGGATCTCCATGTTTAATCGCAATTCGAGCCTGCTGGCGGGGATGACCACCGCGCAGTTGCAAACCGCTTTGTCTAACGCCCAACAGGCCTATCTGGAACTGGCCTCCGGTGCTAAAGGCGTTTCGTTTTCCTATTCCCAGGGTGACGGCAATCGTTCGGTCACCTATGCCCAAACGGATGTGGCCAAGCTGGGCGCCTTGATCCAGTTACTCCAGGCCCAGTTAGGCATCGTGCCGCACCCGCGCCGGGCGATAAGGTTCCGGTTCTGATGAATGATGTCAAAATTCTGGGCCTCGACGGACGGCCGCTTGCGCCGGCGCGGCCAAAGCCGGCGGCATTAAACGGCAGTGGCCGGGTTCCCTACGATGCGGCGGATTCCTTTAGCGATCAGTTGGCCAACTGGCAACCGGCGTTATGGTCGCCGGATAACGAAATCAATATCTACCGCGACCGGGTGGTTTCCCGGGTGCGTGACCTGGCGCGCAACGATGGCTGGGCCGCCGGCAGCATTACCCGCATTCTGGATAATGCCATCGGCGCCAATTTTCGCCCGGTCGTAAAACCGGATTATCGTGCTCTGGCCATGCAAACCGGCAATAAAGCCTTTGATGCGGCCTGGGCCGATGAGTATGGTCGCGCGGTGGAAGCCGCCTGGCGTACTTGGGCCAATGATACCGGTCGCTATTGCGACGTAGAGCGCAAGCTGACGGTCTCGCAAATGATCCGCCTTGGATTTCGCCATAAGCTTATCGATGGCGATGCCCTGGCCGTGCTGCAATATCGGCGCGATCGCCTGGGCCGTGGGCGGGCGACCTATGCCACCGCCGTGCAAATCATTGATCCGGATCGCTTAAGCAATCCGCAACAGCAGTTCGATTTACGCTCCACGCGCGGCGGGGTGGAAATCGACGACGACGGCGCGCCGGTGGCCTATTGGATTCGCCAGGCCCATATGGGCGACTGGTGGAGCGCCGAGAAAACCGTTACCTGGGACCGGGTCGCCAGAGAAACACCCTGGGGCCGGCCTATCGTCATCCACGATTTTGATCAGGAGCGCGGCTCACAGCATCGCGGCAACGGCATTCTTACGCCGGTGGTGCAAAAAATGAAAATGCTGATTAAGTATGATCAGAGCGAACTGGAAGCCTCGATCCTCAATGCCATATTCGGCGCCTATATCGAGTCGCCTTACGATCCGCAAATGGTCGAGGGCGCCTTGGGGGCCGGCAGCGCCAACGAACTGGGCGAGTATCAGAGCGGCCGGATTGAGTTTCATAACGACCGCCGCATGTCGCTGCAAAACGGATCGCGGATGCCGATCATGTATCCAGGGGAAAAGATCACCACCGTCAATGCTTCCCGGCCCACCAGTAATTTCAAGGATTTTGAAAATGCCGTACTGCGCAATGTCGCTGCGGCCACCGGCCAATCATCCCAGCAAATATCCCAGGATTGGTCGGACGTGAACTACTCGTCGGCCCGCGCCGCCATGCTGGAAGCCTGGAAAACCTTAACGCGCCGCCGGGCGGATTTTTCAATAGGTTTTTGTCAGCCCATTCTCACGGCATTTATCGAGGAGGTCTTTGATATCGGCGGCCTGCCGCTGCCCGCCGGCGCGCCGGATTTTCTCGATGCGAGAACGGCGTACTGCCGGGCCAATTGGATGGGGCCGGGCCGCGGCTGGGTTGACCCGGTTGCCGAGAAAAAAGGCGCCATCCTCGGCATGGATGCCGGTATGTCCACCCTTGAGCGCGAGGTAGCGGAAAACGAGGGCGAAGACTGGGAGGAAACGCTCGATCAGCGCGCCCGTGAGGTCGCCGCCTTTAAAGAGCGCGGCCTCACGCCGCCGAGCTGGGCGCAATTGGATATCCCGGCGCAGCAAACCATTAAGGACCCGGAAACAAAATGATGAATTTACCGCACCTGGCTCAGCGGCTGTTTAACGTGCCGCTGATTATTCATCCGCTTAAAGCGGAAGTGGTGATGGCCGCGCTGTCCGAGCGATTCGGCATTAGCCATATAAAATCGGCGGCCGCGTGGGGCGATGATGAGGTGGATTCCTTTAGCCGCAAAGCCAGTGAAACCGGATATGACGTGATTGAGGGTATCGCGGTGATCCCTATCCAGGGAACGCTGGTGCAAAAACTTGGGACGCTGCGGCCGTTCAGTGGAATGACCGGTTATGACGGCATCCGGCAAAGTTTTCTGACGGCGCTTTATGATCCGGAGGTAAAAGGCATTTGCCTGGATATTGATTCTCCCGGCGGCGAGGTGGCCGGGTGTTTTGATTTGGTCGATACCATCTACCATGCGCGCGGGACAAAACCTGTCCACGCCATCCTCACGGAGAATGCCTATTCGGCCGCCTATGCGCTGGCCAGCGCCGCCGATTGCATTTGCGTGCCCCGCACCGGCGGCGTGGGGTCGGTAGGCGTGATAGTCATGCATGTCGATTGGGAACAGAAAATCAAGGAAGACGGGCTGCGGGTAACCATTATTACCTACGGCGAACGCAAATATGAAGGCAACCCTTACGTCAAACTTTCGGAACAGGCGCAGCAGGCCATTCAAAAGGACGTCGATACCATCGGCCAGCTGTTTGTCGCTACCGTGGCCCGCAACCGCGGGATAGCTAAAAAAATCGTTCAGGACACGCAGGCCGCCTGTTTTATGGCGGCGGAGGGGGTGCGGATCGGGCTGGCTGATCACGTTATCACGCCTGACGCGGCGTTCAGAAAACTATTACAACTAACTGAGGAGTAACAACCATGGCGATGTTTAATTTTGCCCATCTGCTGGGGCGCGCACCGTCGGCCTCGGCGCAAGACGATGACGATAAGGAAAAAAGCAAAAAGGCCAAAGCCCGTAAAGCCGAGGATGACAGTGACGACGAGGAGGCTGAAGAAGACGACGACATCGATGCCGAGGAGGACGACGATGACGATGAAGCCGAAGACGATAAGGAAAAGTCGCGCAAAGGTAAAAAAGCGCGGGTCGAAGAGGACGATGACGACGACGAAAAAGACGATGAGAATCGTGATGTGAAAAAGGGCCGTAAGGCCGAGCGTCATCGCTGCGCGGCCATCTTCGCCAGCGACCATGCCGCCGGGCGTCCGGCACTTGCCGCCAGCCTGGCGTTTAACACCACCATGTCCGCCAAGTCGGCGATCGCGGTTCTCGCCGGCTCCGGTCTGGAAACGTCGGCGGGTCGCGTGTCGCTGGATGCGCGTATGCAACATATTCCAAATGTAAAAATCGGCGCCGACGCCGAGCAAAGCGGTAAGTCGGCCTCGGCGCTGGTCAACAAAGCGGCCAGCCTCTACAACCAGGCAGCAGGTAAAAAATAATGACGATTAATCAGTACGGCGAAAATGCCTGGCAGCCCAGCACGCGCCAGGACACCTTTATTCCCGATCAACTGGTGGCCGGCCAACTGCAACTGGTAACGGATACGGTAACCATCCTGGCCGGTGAAGCCGCCATCTATAAGCGCGGCACGGTTTTAGGCGTTGTCACCGCGTCGGGCAAATATACCCTGAGCGTGAACACCGCCGCCGACGGCAGCCAGTTCCCCGCGGCCATTCTGGTCGATGATGTGGATGCGTCCGCCACGGATGTGACCGCCGGAGTGTATTTGATGGGTGAGTTTAACCAAAACCGCATCACTTTTGATCCTAGTTGGACCTTGGCCAGTGTGAAATCCGCGTTGCGTCCTTACGGGATTTTCCTGCGCGATTCCCTACAGGCGCCCGCCTCGCTGTAATCCGCTTAATTATTTCCCTGTTGCCGTTCCGGCGCCTGGCGCTGGCGGCTTCCGTGCGTCTTTTTTGCGAGAACCTTATGAATATTTTTGATACCGACACCCTGGTCCAACTGGTACCCAATCTGAAAACCTCCCAGAATTGGCTGCTGGATCGGTTTTTTCCCAACACCGTGACCAGCGATACGGAATTCGTCTCCATTGACGTGGATGTGGGCCTGCGGCGTATGGCGCCGTTCTGCTCGCCGCTGGTGGAAGGCAAGCTGGTGGAAAGCCGCCGCTACCAGACCAATACTTTTAAACCCGCCTATATCAAGGACAAGCGCGCCCCGGATTTGCGTAAGCCGGTACGCCGGCAGATAGGCGAGCGTATCGGCGGGGAGTACACCGCGGCCGAACGCGAGATGATCAATATCCAGTTTGAAATGGCCGACCAGGTCGATATCCTCAATCGCCGTCTGGAATGGATGGCCGGCCAGGCATTGCAGTCCGCTACCGTGACCATCTCTGGCGAAGGCTACGAGACTACGGTGGTGGATTTTGGCCGAGATAGCGCATTAAGCATTGCGCTAAGCGGCACCGATCAATGGCCGACCAGCATCGCGGCCGGCACGACCAATACCCAACCCTCCGATGATATTGAAATCTGGCAAACGCTGTTTTTGCAAAAGTCAGGGGCCAATGCCACCGATCTGGTTTTTACCCCCAAGGCCTGGCGCGCCTTTCGCCTCGATACCACCATCAAAGACAATGCCATCACCTTTCCGGCCCTTAGCCCGTTCGGCAATCAGATCGATGCCGGGCCGCGTATTGAAAAGGGCGCCGTCTATAAGGGCCGCTGGGGCAACTTCGATTTATGGCTGTATAACGATTGGTTTCTGGATGCAACCGGCGTAGAGCAGCCGATGCTGGCGGATGGCGCCGTTATCATGTCCGGTGCCGCACTGATGGGAACCCGCGCGTTCGGCGCAATTCTGGACCCGGAGTTCAATTACGGCCCGCTGGCGTTTGCGCCCAAAACCTGGGTGATGCCCGACCCGGCGCAGCGCTATTTGATGATGCAGTCCTCCCCGATCGTGATCCCAAGCCGGGTCAATGCGGCGCTGTGCGCGAAGGTGGTGTGATATGGCAGATAAAAAGATGGTTCAGGTGGTGGTGCTCAAACGTAAAACCGTTCGCCACGACGGGGAAACCTACCCGGAAAACACCTTGATGGACCTGTCCGA
>JAATFX010000013.1 GCA_015654925.1 Enterobacterales bacterium
AACGATCCCTGGGGCGGCTATCGCGCGGGTTTCGAAGCTGAAGGAACCCTGGCGCTGAAAGATTTTAACATCACCACGGATCTGGGGCCGGCCTCGCAACAGGTGGACGTGATCATTTCGGTTGAAGGGATCAGGCAGTGACCTGCCGGCCATCGACGTGGCGTTGAGCCATTGGAATCCAAGATGAGGCGATGCCGCGGTTGTTTGCTGAACCCCCAGCGGTGCGCTTGCCGCTGGAGGATTAATACGCTTTCCCGCCGCCAGGGTTCTCTGTGCCCCCTGGCGGCGCAATATCGATCAGAACGACGTGGTCAAGCCGGCATAATAGGCCCGTCCCGGTTCGTTATAAGTTAATGCGCCTTCGTTTTCACGATAAACGCGTTTATCCAGCAGATTGCTGATCCCGACATTAACCCGGACATTTTTTGTCACGTCATAATTCAGGCCGACGCCCACCACGGAGTAGGCGCCCAGCTCTTTGCTGGACAGCGAGCCGACTTCATTGCGGATGTCGGCGTACTCACGCGGTTTCTGCCGGCCGTACATCGTCCAGGCCACATTGGTGGACAATTTATCGTTAACCTGCCAGTCCAGCATGGTATTGACGGTGTATTCGGGAATAACCGACAGCGGATTGCCGGTTTCCTTATTCTCGGAAGTGATCATATAGGTGGCGTTGGTGCGCCAGTTCAGCGTATCGGGCACCACCGGTACCACCAGGTTAGCCTCCAGCCCTTCCACCAGCGCCTTGCCGCCGTTTTCCCAGCGCAGGATATTGCCGCCGTCTGACGCGGCGCCGATAACATCGGTGCCGGCCACGATTTTATTACGGTAATCGTTACGGAAATAAGTGATGCCGGCGTCATAGCCGTTGGCGGTGAATTCCAGGCCGATCTCTTTATTGATACTGATTTCCGGGTCCAAATCGTCGTTGCCGAGCAGGTAGCAGGCGCCGGTGGCGACCCCCGCCGGGCAGCCGTTGCCGTTGGTGCGCAATAAATACCCTTCGCTTGATTGATACAGATTAGGCGCCTTGAACACCCGGGCGATGCCCGCCTTGAGCTTGAAAAATTCGCCGAGCTCCTGGGACATATTGAGGCTGGGGCTCCAGTTGGCGCCAAACTTGCTGTGATAATCGAAACGCAGCCCGGGGATCAGGTCGGTGCCCGGCAGGGCTTCGATATTGTCCTCGAAATACAGCGCGCTTAATTCCGCGCTGTTTTTACTGCTGCGCAGCGCCGGATTGCCCGATACGCCGCCGATAATCACATTGTTCTGGCTGGTGGCATGCATCGAAGCCGGGTCGTTCAGCTCTTCGCGGTTCCATTCGGCGCCCAGGGTGGCGGTTTGGTCCACCAGCAACTTCAGCGGGATATTCAGCTCCGAATTGGCTTTGTAGTTCTCTAGCCGGCTGGTGGAGAAGGTGTCGCTGTTGATCATGCCCTCGACGCGTCCCGTCGATCCCTCCATCAGGCGCGTATTATTGGTTTTTTCATAATAGAGGCCGGTGCGGGACTGGCCCCAGTCCCAGACGCCGTTATGGGTCACGCCATAATTCTGGCGGTACATGCGGTTGGTTTCCTGGCCGTACAGCGTCGGTACCAGGCTGCTGACATTGCCGTTGCTGTACTGGGTATCGCCGGTGTAGATATTGCCCTGGCGGCTGTAGCCGTATTCGAAGTCCATGCTTTGCCGGGGATCGATTTTCCATGACAGCAGCGTGTTGATGTCCTTGTTGCGCACCCCTTCGCGGCCGGCGGCATAGGAGCCGTTCTGCTGGGCGTTGATATCGGGGCTGTCGGCGTCGGTTTTATTGATATTGCCGTACAATCGCATGGTCAGCACATCGTCGATCAGCGGACCGCTCAGGCTGAAGTTGGCCCGTTTGGTGGCACCCTCTTTATCATCCTCCGGCTGGTTGGTATACAGGGATAACGACCCGTGCCAATCGTTGGTCGGCCGCTTGGTAATAATATTCACCACGCCGCCCGCGGCGCCGGAACCGTAGCGCGCGGCCGCCGGCCCTCTCAGCACTTCGATACGCTCGACCATCTCCACCGGCACCCAGTTGCTGTCGCCGCGGGTATCGCGTTCCCCGCGCCAGCTATAGCGCACCGCATTGCGCGAGGTAACCGGCTTGCCGTCTATCAGGATCAGCGTATTTTCCGGCCCCATGCCGCGAATATCGATTTGGCGGTTGTTGCCGCGGCTGCCCGAGGCGCTGTTGCCGGCCAGGTTGACGCCCGGCATTTTGCGGATAATATCCGATAGGTCATTGACCGGTGGCTCTTTTTTGATATCGTCCGCGGTAATAATGGACACGCCTGGCTGTTGTTTCAGCTCCTCCTCGGCGGTGGCCCTGACGACCATCACGTCTTCGCCGTCGGTTTCCCCCGTCGTTTCGGCGCTGGCGCCGCTGCTGAAAATGGCGGTTAATAAAAAGGCGATCGGTCCCATAGTGAAATTTTTAGTTACACACATTTATTATAATCCTATTGCAATCTGCATTATCTTTGGAGAATGCGAATAGTAATAAGAATCGTTATCACTGTATATGAATACGGGAATTCTTCACATTTTCTCCTTAATGTGAAGAATGGTGATTTTTTGAGCATACTACTGCATGAGCCGGGCTGCGCTTTCTTCGACGTCTTGAATGCGGGCTCCAAAGCCGGTTGCCGGACAATAGCAACGGCAATCGGGTAAGTGCCCATTGCCGGTGCTACCACCGCCGCCGGACAACCAGCATCGGGAATGCCCCGCTTGCGCCATACCCCCGGTGCGTCCAGTACCGGGACGTGCAGAATATCGGGAAGGGTCAGGCAGGACGCCGTTGCGCCCTGCTTGGTCTTACTGCAACGCGATACGCAGCACATCATCCGGGCTGGCGGCTTCCTGCTGGCGGCTGGAGGCCTGCTTTACGCTGACATACAGCGTTTGGCCGTCGGGCGACAGGGCCAGGCTATTCGGGTGCACCGGGGTAGCGATGGTGCGCAGCACGTTATAGGTCTT
>JAATFX010000110.1 GCA_015654925.1 Enterobacterales bacterium
TGAGCTGCCGGTATTACGGGAACTGATGATTGAATTCGGCGACTCCGGCTATGTGGCGTTGTACCGCTACGAGAAAATAGAAGACCGTGTTTATGTGCTGGCCTTTCGCCATCAGAAATAAGCAGGATATTAACCCGCGAGAATTCAAAGTGTTATAAGCGACTTCCGTTGTATGTCCATAAGCGTGCCCACTACACAAAAATAAGACTATAAATACAATTGTAAATCAATAAGATATTCAATTCTTTCAGCTTCGTATCGCCGCCCAGTAGTTTCGTGTTTCGAAAATCCAGGTTCACACTTCATGACCGGGAATAAAAGACGCTTGTCGGCTATTATGGAGAATCATGGGCAAGTACCTCTACTTCATGTGCAACTGAGGGGGAAGTTCCAAAGCCTAATACGGTGTTAAAATTGTATTAAATACCCCGGAAGACGCGCCTCTGGGCAGCTTTTTCACTCGTTTTTTACGATTACCCGGATAAGGAAACGGAAAAATCATACCGGGGTTAATTGTTGATAACACCTCGACGATCACTACTCGCCAACGTCAACCAAAATTAACCCTCATTGACTCTATCTCCTTTATTAACTCAAACAACTATCTCAAACAACTATCTCCGGCTCAATAATAAGCTGCCCGTTTTTTACGGTAACGGTCACCGGCTGGCCGGTAAAAAAACCACACTCATGCAGCCAGCGGCCTTTCAAGTTCAAGGAAGGCAAGGCATTGGGCCTGCCGCCATTTGGAACATAACCCACAGTATAATAACGGGTGGTCTTTTTTGCTTGGGATATGCGGGGTTCTGACTTAATATACTTTTTAGCCATGGTAACTACCTTTTCTAGTTGCTGATGGTGAGCGGCGGTACAGGGCGCCAACCCTTTATCGCCGCGTTATTATCTATTAATAAGACTCGTTAATAGGGCACTGAATTCATCGATAAACCAACTAAGGGTTTAACACTTACAAACATCATCAATAACAATAAATAATTATTATTCCCTCAACACGGAATAACAAAATACATACTGGATACTTTATCAGTGGATAATCAAAAAAACCATTAAAAAGAAGAAAAAACAACCTTTAGAATAACAACATTTATTCTTTAATAGCCACAGTTATCTATTTTTCACGCATGAATTTATTATTGATTACAAATAAAATTATCATCACCAAAATTCAGTATGCATATGCCAAATCGTTATTTTTTTGATTTTATTCCCGGTATGCGTTACTGGATATAGTCTGCAAATACCGTCTGTATTACATTAATATGTGAAACTCGCTCAGGAATTTATTTTGTATCCCCTACGCAGCAGGGGTGTTTATATTCTGTAGATATTCACGCCGCTATAGTGCGCGGATGAAAATATTCCCCACGCCCCATGATTCAGTATTCCGTAAATTTTTCAGCGACGTCAGCGTCGCCAAAGATTTCCTGCAGCTACACCTGCCGCCGGCGCTGCGCGACATGTGCGACTTCCGTACGCTGGTCGTCACCTCCGGCGCCTTTGTCGAACACAACCTGCGCCCTCTTTTCTCCGATATCCTTTACCGCCTGCAAACCACGGCGGGAGCGGGTTATATCTATTGCGTCATCGAGCATCAGTCCAGCGCCGACAAGATGATGGCTTTCCGGATGCTGCGCTACTGCCTGCTGGCAATGCAATTTCACCTTGAGCAAGGCAATAAAGAGCTGCCGCTGGTGATACCGCTGCTGTTTTACCACGGGCCCCGGAGTCCCTACCCCCACCGCACCCGCTGGCTGGACTGCTTCCCGGATCCGGCGATGGCGCAAGCGCTGTACACCCAGGCGTTTCCCCTGGTGGATGTAACGGTTATCCCCGACGAGGAAATCAAAACCCATCGCAAAGCGGCGTTGCTGGAGTATGTACAAAAGCATATCCGCGAACGGGATATCAACCTTCGGCAACAGGATATTACCCAGTTGCTGGAATCAGCACAGCCCAGCAAAGAGCAGGTGCTCTGCCTGCTGCACTACCTGTCACAGGTGGCCAATACCCTTGACTCAGAAGCTTTTTTCCGTAATCTGGCGGAAAAAATATCTTGTTACAAGGAGGAAATCATGACTATAGCCGAGCACATGGAACAGGTGGGACGCAATCGTGGGTTACAAGAAGTTGCCCGCAACATGCTTATTCTAGGTCTGGATCGCGACACGATCGTACGTGTCACAGGATTAAGCGATGCAGAAATTGATGCCCTGGCGGACTCAGCGGCGTAAAAATTGCCAATCCTGCTCATCGGGCGTTAACGCCCGGTTTATCGATTGACTGAAAATAGCTTACCAGACAGCATCTGGCATGTAATGGCGCTTCTGGTATCGCATCATCGTTTTGGTAAACATCAAAATGCAGGTTTAAAGCATGAGCCAAAAAAATTGGTAGAGTCATCTTTCATTAGAATAAAAACAACCTTTAAAATAACAACATTCCATATTGAATAGATACATACTCCCATTTTATTCGCTTAAATTCATTCTTAATAACAAATAAAAACTCACCACCAAAATTCAGTATTAATAGCAAGTGATATTTAATTATTCGTTTTATTAGCGACACCCGTTACTGGACATTATCTGTAAATAACGACCGTATTACATTAATATGTGAAACTCGCCGATAATTTATTTTTTATTCCGAAATGACACAACGTCGTTTATATTCTATAGATATTCACGCCGCTATAGTGCGCGGATGAAAACATACCCCACGCCCCATGATTCAGTATTCCGTAAATTTTTCAGCGACGTCAGCGTCGCCAAAGATTTCCTGCAGCTACACCTGCCGCCGGCGCTGCGCGACATGTGCGACTTCCGTACGCTGGTCGTCACCTCCGGCGCTTTTGTTGAACGCAATCTGCGCCCTCTTTTCTCCGATATCCTTTACCGCCTGCAAACCACGGCGGGAGCGGGTTATATCTATTGCGTCATCGAGCATCAGTCCAGCGCCGACAAGATGATGGCTTTTCGGATGTTGCGCTACTGCCTGCTGGCGATGCAATTTCACCTTGAGCAAGGCAATAAAGAGCTGCCGCTGGTAATACCGCTGCTGTTTTACCACGGGCCCCGAAGTCCCTACCCCTACAGCACCCGCTGGCTGGACTGCTTCCCGGATCCGGCGCTGGCGCAAGCGCTGTACACCCAGGCGTTCCCGCTGGTGGATGTCACGGTTATCCCCGACGAGGAAATCAAAACCCATCGCAAAGCGGCGTTGCTGAAGTATGTACAAAAGCATATCCGGGAACGGGATATCAACCTTCGGCAACAGGATATTGCCCAGTTGCTGGAATCAGCGCAGCCCAGCAAAGAGCAAGTGCTTTGCCTGCTGCACTACCTGTCACAGGTGGCCAATACCCTTGACTCAGAGACTTTTTTCAGTAATCTGGCGGAAAACACATTTTGTTACAGGGAGGAAATCATGACTATCGCCGAGCATATGAAGTACTTGGGGCTACAGGAAGCCGCTCTCAAGATGCTTGCTTTAGGCCTGGATCGCGCCATGGTGGCTCAGTACACAGGGTTAAGTGATACAGAAGTAGATGCCCTGGCGGACTCAGCGGCGTAAATAGCCTGCTTCCCAGATCCGGCGCTGGCGCAAGCGCTGTACACCCAGGCGTTTCCCCTGGTGGATGTCACGGTCATCCCCGATGAGGAAATCAAAACCCATCGTAAAGCGGCGTTGCTGGAGTATGTACAAAAACATATCCGCGAACGGGATATCAACCTTCGGCAACAGGATATTGCCCAGTTGCTGGAATCAGCACAGCCCAGCAAAGAGCAGGTGCTCTGCCTATTGCACTACCTTTCTCAGGTGGCCAATACCCTTGACTCAGAAGCTTTTTTCAGTAATCTGGCGGAAAACATATTTTGTTACAAGGAGGAAATCATGACTATCGCCGAGCATATGAAGTACTTGGGCCGACAGGAAGGTCGGCAGGAAGGGCTGCAGGAAGCCGCTCTCAAGATGCTTGTTTCAGGCCTGGATCGAGCCACGGTAGTTCAGTACACAGGACTAAGCGATGCAGAAATTGACACGCTGGCGGACTCAGCGGCATAAAAAAACCACCGTCGGACGCAAGCCGCTGATGTAACCCTGGATTGAAAACGGCTCACCAGCGTTTGCCAAAAACCGCAAGACATGGAATGACAACTCTGGCGCCGTATCAGCATTTCGGCAACGGCCATGATAAATAGCCGCTACCGTCCGCCCTATTGCTCCAGCAACCGCACATCTTCCGATGACAGCCGTACATCGGCGGCCGCGAGATTTTCCCGCAGATGCGTTAGCGATGACGTGCCGGGAATCAGCAATATATTAGGGGAACGCTGCAATAGCCAGGCAAGAGCCACCTGCATGGGGGTGGCATCCAGCCGGCGGGCGACGTCGTTAAGCACTTCGGATTGCAGGGGTGAAAAACCGCCCAAAGGAAAGAACGGCACCAGCGGAATGCCCTGGGCGGCAAGCTCATCGATCAGGCTATCATCCTGGCGATACGCCAGATTATAGAAGTTCTGCACGCAGGCGATGGGCGTTATTTTCTGGGCATCGGCAATCTGAGTCGGCGTGACATTACTCAGGCCGATATGCCGAATCAGGCCGCGTTCCTTTAACTCCGCCAGCGCGGTCAGCGGGGCTTCCAGGGAGCCTTCCGCAGGGTGATGGATATCCAGCATACTACGAAAATTGACGACATCTATCACCTCAAGTCCCAGATGGCGCAGATTATCTTCCACCGCCTTGGTAAGTTCTTCCTGCGATGCGGCCGTGAACCAGCCGCCCTTTTCATCCCGCCGCGCGCCTACCTTGGTGACAATGCAAAGATCGTCCACGTACGGGTGAAGTGCTTGTTTGATAAGCCGGTTGGTAATGTGCGGTCCATAGAAATCGGATGTATCGATGTGGTTTACACCGGCAGCGACCGCTTCCTGCAAAACACGCACACTCATGGCGGGATCGGCGGGCGGGCCAAATACCCCCGGCCCCGCCAGTTGCATTGCCCCATAGCCGATACGGTTAACCTGGCGATGGCCAAGCTGATAACTGCCGGATGTATTAATGCTGGACATAGTGGCACTCCTCTTTAATGTGGGTTCATTGTATGGCGAGCAGGCTTGTGCGACTATACCGTTAAGAACAGACAGGTTGTACGGAATGCTACACAATGCCAATCGATCTTGGACTACTTAATGCTGTTATCGCCGTTGCCAAAGCGGGTGGTTTTCGCGAGGCGGCGCGGGCCACCAACAGTAATCCATCGCGTCTGAGCGATGCGGTACGGCGCGCCGAGCAGCAGTTGGGGGTACGGTTATTTAACCGAACTACCCGTACCGTGGTCCTGACGGACGCCGGCAAGATGTTATTGGATCGGTTACTGCCCGCGATGAATGAAGTGGAATCGGCGATCGACGCGGTCAACGGATTCCGCGATACCCCTACCGGCACTTTACGCCTAAATGTGCCCGTCAGTGCGGCGCGCCTGGTATTACCTGATATCGTACCGGCCTTTCTGGCCAGATATCCTGAAATCCAGTTGGAGATCATTGCCGAAAGCAATGTGGTGGACATTTTTCGCGCCGGATGCGACGCGGGAATACGTTACGACGAGAGTCTGGAACAAGATATGATTGCCGTGCCGATCGGGCCGCGCAAACAGCGCTTCGCGATAGCGGCGGCCCCCAGCTACCTCGATCGCAAGGGCCGGCCGCAGCATCCGCGGGAGTTGCTGAGCCACTCTTGCCTGCGCGGCAAGTTCGCCAGCGGCATTATTCCGGAATGGGAATTTGAAAAAGACGGCGAGACGGTCAGGCTTCAGCCTTCGGGGCCGCTAATCGTCAGCATAGGGGCGGCGGTGGATCTGGCCGTGGCAGCGGCAGTGGCGGGGATCGGGGTTATCCAGCTGTTCGAGGAGTGGCTCCGTCCCCATATCGCCAATGGTGTGCTGGAACCCATATTGGAACCCTGGTGGCGACATTTTTCCGGCCCTTATCTTTATTACCCGGATAGACGGCTGGTGCCGGCACCGCTGCGTGCTTTTATCGATTTTATTCGCGAGCAGCAGCGATAATCTGTCCAATCAGCGTGCTGGTACATGAAGTCGCAGCTTCCACAGCGTGTAAAAATTGGAAAAAAGGAAATGGTTCACCCTGGCGCAAACTGGAAATAGCAGCGAGGCGGTCCAGGGTTATTGTCCCCGGCAAGAAAAACGAAGATGGCCGGAGCCATCTTCGTTATAAAGGTGATGCATGAAATAATGTCTATTTCATTGTAATGATAGAGACTTACCCAGCAGGGATATTACCGATCGGTGGGGAAATCCGCACTCAAAGACACATCCGCCCAGCTAATTAATTCGGCCTGGCGGGCGCTGATATTGCCGCCAATCTGTTTAAAACCCATAGTGCCCAGCACCAGCCGACGCGGCGGATTATCGCTATTGGCGAGGTTTACCATAATGGACCCGGCGCGTGACGGATCGCCAGGCTGCTTACCGTTTCTTTGGGCCATAGCCTCACGCATGGCTCCTGCGGTTGCTTTATAATCATCGATGCGGGTCTCGGCTCTCATCATTGAGCGTCCAGCCCAGTCCGTACGGAAAGGGCCGGGTTCAATCGCGGTGACGCTGATACCCAATTCCTTTACTTCCTGAGCCAGTGCGTCGGTCAGTCCTTCCAGGGCATGTTTGCTGGCGTTGTAGACTCCCAAACCCGGGAACGCCATTAAACCGCCGGTTGAGGTGATATTAAAAATATGGCCCTGGCGGCGTTCGCGCATGCCCGGCAATACGGCTTTAGTCACCGCCATGGCGCCAAAGAAATTAACATCGAACTGATGGCGGGCCTGCGCCATGCTCGTTTCTTCCACAGCGCCTTCGAGACCATAGCCTGCATTATTGACCAGTACATCAATAGGGCCGACCTCGCGTTCTATACGCGCGACGGTGGAATCAATCGACTCTTCGTGGGTGACATCCAATAGCATGCCATAAGAACGGCCCGGGATCAGACTTGCAAAGGACTGACGCTGCTCTTCATTACGCAGCGTGCCGACTACGCGTTCACCCGCATCCAAAGCGGCTTTGGCAATAGCCAGGCCGAGGCCGCTGCTGACACCGGTAATTAACCATACTTTACTCATCATCCTCTCCTATGAATTTCCGAACCTGGCTATGAGACATAAGGGGTCATGGGCCAGGGATTAAAAAATCCGCGAATTTTAAAAAGGCGGCAACAGCCCTGATCGCCTAGCGCAATCTTCTGTCGTGGATATCGGCTTGCCCGTACCTTCATTTCTGCAAAGGAGTATGCCACTATCTGTTTATTGAGATAATCCGCGAATTTTTTGATGAAATGATGAGGTGGATTCACTAATGAATCAAATCGGCTATCATGAGCTGGGCGTATTCCTGACCATTGCGCGCCATAAAAGTTTCCGTCGCGCGGCGGATGAACTCGGCTGTACGCCATCGGCGTTAAGCCACGCTTTACGGGCGATAGAAGAGCGTCTTGACTTACGTTTATTCAATCGCACCACCCGCAGCGTGGCGTTAACCGAAGCCGGCGAAAGGCTGTTTTCCCGCGTTACCCCGGCGTTTCGCGATATCGACGATGCGCTGGAGGATCTCGATACCTTCCGCGACACGCCGACAGGATTATTGCGTATCAATGCCTCCCACGCGGCTACCCGGATGGCGCTTATGCCGATGGTGACCCGTTTTCTGGCCGCTTATCCTGGCGTCAACGTTGAGATCGTGATAGCGAATGGCTTAGTGGATATGGTATCAGAGGGTTTTGACGCTGGCGTACGCTTGGGCGAGTCTTTGGCTCAGGATATGATCGCGGTTCGTCTCGGGCCCGCTGTGCGCTCGGCATATGTGGCGTCACCGGCATTTTTCCGGCGTTATCCGGTGCCGACGGAACCAGAACACCTGCGGGATTTACCCTGTATCCGGTTACGCTTCGAAACCGGACGCTATTATCACTGGGAATTCGAGCGTAATGGGATAAAGAAAACCGTCGAAGTGGCGGGGAGATTAATTGTCAGCGAGCAGGAACTGGCTATTCAGGCCGCCCTGGCTGGTACCGGCATTGCGTTCACGTTCGAATCACAGGTAAGACAACTCATTAAACAAGGACAACTCGTTCGCGTACTTGAGGATTGGTGTCCGGAATATCCGGGCCAATTTCTTTATTATCCCAGCCGCCGTCAATTACCCGCAACGTTGAGGGCTTTTGTCGACTTTATAAAATCGGAGCCGATAAAAGAGTTTGATAAATAAATTATCTACAGGAGACGGGCAGCCCTGTTTTCTTAACGGCGGCTACATCTTGGTATGCAGCTTCAATATTATGGTTAATCACATCCCGATATTCTTTAAGGCTGCCCGACGCTTCAAGCCAGTGTCGTTGCCACATAGAGTTACCCCCGCTTAGCGCGCCTGTATTTTATCGATAAAAGCGCTTAAATCACGATTAAACCGCTCCGGCTCTTCAACAAAGGGAGCATGGCCCGAATCTGCGTATAGCTTGCTTTGTACTTTCGGATTCAATTGTACCGCCCGGGCAATGGCCGGCTTCGCCTGCACCAGCGCATCACGTTCCCCGTAGATCAATAACACCGGTACATGAGCCTTGCCGAGTCCGCGGGCAGCATCGACGCTGATGGACATCACGGCGCGCTGCATGTCCCAGGATGCCAGGGAGGCATTGGCGAGCAGGCGTTCAAAGGTGGTCACATCGGGTTTGGTATAAAAACACAGGCCAAGGAAATCACGCACCGCATCAAGGTGGGTCCTTAAATCCGGCGAGTTCAGGTCCCGGTACACCTCAGGATGGGCGGGAATCAGCTCCGGCTTCAGTTCTATTACGCCATCCACATATACCGCGCTGGAAATATGGCTATCGCCAAACTTTGCCAGATAATTGCTTATCACCACGCCGCCCAACGACCATCCCACCAGCGCCGGCTTACGCGCATGCGAGGACGTTATGACCGAGGCAAGATCGTCAGCCCAGCGTTGCCCGCCGGTATAGGCTGCGGCGTCCGCAGGCTTGCCGGACAGGCCGTGGCCGCGCATATCGTAAGTAATCAGGCGATACTTCTGGAGCTGCGGACTGTTGATTTGCGCGTCCCAGTTCAGGTGGCTGCCGAGCAGTCCGTGAATAAACACAATGGGGGCGCCGTTGGGGTTGCCCGCTTCCTGGACGGCCAGTTTGACCCCGTCCGGCGCAACCACCGTGTAGCTTTTGGTCTCGGCCGGCGCGGCCGGCGACACGGCGAATACCGCGCCGATAATAACCAGTGCGCACAGGGCGCGGGAAGACATGAATTTGAACATAAGCGATACCTGAAGTTGGACAGAAGCCAACAGTGTCAACCCTCACATTAGTGTTAGGGTCAAGCAGAAAAAATGATATCATTTTTCCATGAACAAAATCCCTGAACAAGATTCGCTGACCATCGGTAAACTGGCGCAAGAGACCGGCGCCAGCGTGCGCTCGATCCGCCACTACGATGAACAAGGTCTGCTCAAGTCCTACCGCACCTGTAATGGGTACCGGGCGTTTCCCCGCGCGGCGGTGGCGCAGGTCCGGCAAATCCAGCGCATGATCGCCACGGGTTTCAGCCTGGCCGAGATCCGCGCCTTTCCCGATTGCATGCTGATGATTGAAGGCGCGAGCACCTGCAGCGAAATTACCGAGATGCAACGTGGGCGCCTGGTTTCCATCGAGCGCCAGATAGCCGATCTCGAACACCGCCGCCAGCGGCTGCTCAAGACGCTGGCCGAAGGCGTGGTCCCGCCCCTGGACTAAGCAGGCCAAAGCATTCCATTTAGCGCCATGCCGCAGGCCGGCATGTCCGCCTGCTCGCCGGTAAATCAGCTCTTCCTCTGCGCGATTCCCGCAACCGGGCGTACCCGAGCTTGATGAGTGCATTGAACGGGGAAATTACCTCGGGAGCGTTGCGGGCGCAAAGAGAGTCTTTTCTCAATGATCGCGTTTACCGCTTTATTTCGATAACGACTTTGCCAAAAGCGCCACGGTCCAGATGATCAAATGCCGCGGGCAGTTCCGCGAAAGGATAACGAGAATCGATTACGGGCTTGAGACCGGTCCGATCTACAGCTCGAACCAGCCTTTCCAAAGCGTTCCGACTGCCAGTACCAATCCCGTGGATAGTGACGTCCTTGAGCATCAAGGGCATGGCCGGAGCCGAGACCTCAAACCCCTCTAGCGCGCCAATCTGGCATATATGGCCGCCAACGGCCGCCAATTGCACCGACTTGCCAAGATGCGAGCCGCCAATGACTTCAAGGATATGATCGGCGCCACGATCGCCGGTGATGGCATAGACGGCCTCCAGCCAGTCTTCCCGTTTTGAATCGATGTAATGATCGGCCCCCAGCGCCCTGGCGCGTTCGCCGTTTTCCAGGCGGCCTGAGATAATCACCTCCGCCCCGCTCGCCTTGGCGATCTGCAGACCAAACAGCGCGACGCCGCCCGTGCTTGGAATGAGCACAATGTCGCCCGCACGCACCCCGGCACGCTCGACGAGCGCGAACCAGGCGGTGACCCCGGCACAGGGCAGGGTGCAGGCTTGCCAATCCTCCAGGCTTACCGGGGCCATGACAAACCACTGTTCCGACATGGCCACGCACTCGGCCAACACCCCCGGATAATACCCCCCTAGCGTTTTGTAAGCCGGGGTGCGGGCATTACCCTGGCGGAGCCCGTCGATCCAGTCGGGCGTGAACGTCGAAATGACCCGATCGCCCTCGCTAAAGCGGGTGACGTCCTTGCCGACCCCGATTACCGTTCCCGCCAGGTCCGAACCGGGCGTGAAGGGAAATTTTAGCGGCAGCCCCCGGCCGCTTTCGATCACCATCTTGTCGCGATAGTTGAGCGCAACCGCCCCCACCTCGACCAACACCTCGTTGGGTCCCGGCGAAGGAACTGCCACCTCGCGCCGCTCAAGCCGATCCCGACCGATTGCATCAATTTCCCAACGCAACATTGTTTTTGCCATATCTATTTCTCTTTTGTCTATTAGACGACCTAGCCGTGAACATGTCGTGGACGATGCCTCCGACTTACTTTTCGGTAGTCTCGCACAATCGATTATCTATAATAATGCTCTATAATCAGCACGGGTAATTGCATGGGAGGCATCAATTTGAGAGGCACCGAGTTCGCCGAATTGGCAGCCTTCCTGGCTGTGGCAAAAGAAAAAAGTTTCAAGCGGGCGGCCGGGCGGCTCAATATGTCGCCTTCCGCTTTGAGCCATACCATCAAGTCATTGGAGGAGCGCTTGGGGGCGAGGCTGCTAAACCGAACGACCCGGAGCGTCGCCCCGACGCAGGCTGGTCAAGAATTATTCGATCGTTTGCGACCCGCCGTCGCTGAAATGGAGAGCGCTGTCCGCGATATTGGAGCCCATCAGACCAGGCCAAAGGGCGTCGTGCGCATTAACTTACCGCGCGTAGCAGCCCAGTTGGTCGTGCTGCCCGTCCTCGCCGATTTCCTGCGGGAATATCCTGATGTGCGAATAGATCTGGTGATTGATGACAACATCACTGACGTGGTAGCCAAAGGCTTTGATATCGGCATTCGATCCGGCGAACTCATTCATCAGGATATGATTGCAGTTAGGCTGACATCGGACCTTAGAATGGCGGTTGTCGGCTCGCCCGCCTATTTCGGGCGCCGATCTTTGCCGAAGGAACCACAAGAGCTTCGGGATCATGCCTGCGTCACTTATCGCTGGAACGAGACCGATGCGCTATACCGCTGGAAATTCGATGGGTCTGGCGGATCGGTCGAGGTGGACGTCGACAGCATCGTCATCGCCAACGACACGAATTTGCTCCTTGACGCAGCGCTGAGAGGAATAGGCCTGGCTTTTCTACCAGAAAGCCTGGTCGCGCCCTATCTGGAAAGCGGGCGCCTGATCCGCTCATTGGAAAGTTGGTGCCAGCCGTTTGCCGGATTCTATCTTTATTACCCCAACAAACCTCAGATGCCCGCCGCGCTAAGAGCGTTTATCGACTTTGTAAAACTGCCGGGTTTACCGCTACCGAGGAAATAGACCCTTCCATCTTTCCAAGATGAGCCTATGCGGCGGGGTGGCCAACCGCTAGAAGCGACCCGGGCGATAGCCTGGCTATTGTGCGGTGAGACTTCTTTTGTCACCGGCAGTTTTGTCGTTCTGCCGGGAATCGAACGCCAATCGCGACTGCTCGATCGCCGGCCAATGCGACCTGATCCAGCCGGTAAAACCTTCAAGGGCCGGCAACATGCTTTTGCCCATCGCGCTGAGTTCATATTCGACCCGCGGCGGGACTTCCGCAAAATAATGCCGCACCACTAATCCATCCCGTTCCAGATTGCGCAGCGTCAGCGTGAGCATACGTTGCGAAATGCCCTTCACGCCGTGCTTGATTTCCGAAAAACGCTGCTGGTTTCCAGGCGCCAGGGCCAGTAGCGACATCACCAGGATGGTCCATTTATCGCCCAGGCGCGCCAATACATCATGGGGAGCGCAGGGAGTAAGCACCGGGCCGTCGTCGGTGGTGATATAAGAACGACCGTGAATAGTCTGCGCCAAAGGTTATCTCCATGTGACCGAGGCACAATTTTGTGCCGTCTTGTGGGCTATTTTTATCAGTATATTATAGTAACAATCAATAGTTACTTATGGAGACTAAGCGTGGTTACTCATTACGAAACTATTCTGGTTTTCGGCGGCACCGGGCAACAGGGCGGCGCCGTGGCCCATGCGCTGCGCGCCAAAGGATGGCCGGTCAGGGCGTTGGTTCGCGATATAAATAGCGATAAGGCCAAAGCGCTCGCCGCCGCGGGGGTCCAGCTGTTTGCCGGTAATCTTGCGGATACGCGGGCAATCGAGGCGGCTATGGCCGGCGCATATGGCGTGTTCAGCGTGCAGCCAAGTTCCGGGCAAGGCCCCGCCCACGGCGTGACCGACCAGGATGAAATCCTCTATGGCAAAACAATTGCTGATATCGCGGCGGCGCAGGACGTGCGGCATTTTGTCTATAGTTCATCAAACGCGGCCGGTCCGGCCAAAACCGGCATGGGGCATTTTGATACCAAGCGCGAAATCGAGGCACATATCCGCAGCTTGGATATACCCAGTACCATTATCCGGCCCAGCGCTTTTATGGAAATCCTGATGCTGCCAGGCATGGGACTCGATCGGGGGACGTTCAGCTTTTTTATGCAACCGGATCGGCCTATGCAGTTTATCGCGGTGGAGGATATTGGCAGGATTACGGCCGGCATTTTTGCCGATCCCGCGGCGTTGATTGGGAAGACCATGGAAATTGCGGGCGATACGGTAACCGGCAACCAACTGGCCGATAAATTCAGCCATGCGGCCGGACGGTCCATTAGCTACCATCGTTTCCCGGAGAGCCTGCTGGCGGAGAACGCTTTTCTCGGCGGCCTGGCAAGGCTGGTGGATGATGGTCGGCTGGCGGGTCATGCCGATATTAACAAGCTACACAAGCAATTCCCGGGACTACTGTCCATGGATCAATGGCTCGCCGGGGCCGGCAAACCGCTTTTACTGGCGGCGATTCAATCCCAAGCCGCGGGCGTGGCGCTCCGTTAATAATGCCGGCACGGATCGCGGGCCTTAACTGCGCGCAATGCATTAAATCGCGCGCTGTGCGTCATTAGAAATACCCAACTCGCGATGATAGTTCTGCAGGGATGTGAAGCGATACTCTCCACAATTAAGCCTGTTTTTATCAGAACCGTTAATCGCTTTAATGTAACCAGCTACGTATTTTTCAAACTTATCGGTGATATGAATTTCTTTATTCTTTAGTTTCTTATGCTCCATAGGAGCAATTTTAAATGAAATTGGCGGGATATATTCAGGTTTTCCTAATAAAACCGCTTTAGAAAAATCCAGACCTTTACCCCTGATTCCTGCCTTATCACTTTTTGTAATAATAGAAGCGGCCTTATGGTTTATATTGGAACGAAGTGGCAAACCAAAAACTAATATTTTAATTTTAATGAAAAAAATACCATAACCACGTTCCTTGCTTCTAATCCAATGATCCAATAATTTATCTAGCACCTGTACAAGGTGCATATTATCGCTGTAAAAAGATTGATCTAATTTTTTAAACTGCATCTGCTGCAATTTCCATATAATCAAAAAAAAATCCCTTCCGGTTTTTTTGGCAGTTAATTCTATTTGGAGGCTTCTGTTTTTTACGTGGGGCGCTCCTACCGCCACAAACTGCGCAATAATCATATTCGTTATCAACCCGTGCGTCAACCGAATGGCGTTCGGCGGACGCCAATAAAACTCAACCATAAATCTGCTCTGGAATACACTGCGCAAAAAAAAACATAACTCAGCTAATAATATATCGAATTTTCCTGCAAAGACGGATTACGTAACTTCTTGCCAATAATCGGGCTTCACTACACTTAAAACTATTATAATGCCCGGCCTTGATCCGATTTGCCATGACGCTTGGATGATAACCTTATTCCTGACGCCTACTACCCGGCTTGTCTACGTTTCAATGCCGGTCAACTGTGCCGATTAACTTTGCCTGACGGCTAGCATAACGGCGACCAGCTTTCCGGCAAGGCAATGGTCGAGGTGGCCTCCAGGATCTGTTCCGGTCCGCCTTTGGGCGGCCAGATGCCATCATCATAGGATTGCTTACGTATGGCAAAGCGCTCATCCACCCCCGCATAAGGCCAAATATGAGTGATGCGCGAGGCGCCGTCCAGGGCGTACATATTGGTGACCAGATGGGACATGGGTTCGCGCAGCGGCATCGCCGCTTCCCAACCGGCTAACGTTGGCGGCAACCCGCCCGGTTTGAGTTTATAGGTCCTGATTTCATAAATTTTGCCGAACCGGCCCGTCGTTACCGCGGGAAGGAAGGGAAATTGCGCATAGCTGCTGATATCCATATTCGTGATTATGGCGCCGGCATTAAAAGGATTGGTATCAAATAGAATGCGCTCCCGTTCGGTTAATAGCGCGTTAATATCGATAAATCGCCGCAGGATAATCAGTTGGCCAATCACCCCGATATCACTATGCCAGGCACCGAGTAATTCGCCTTCGCCCCGGCGGGCGCTCAGATAGTTCCTGGCGGATTCGGAAACCTCCGCCACGGTGAGCAACGGGCAGGAAAGCGTCGTCAATTCGTACACGGTAGTCATATAAAGCCTCCGTTCTGGATCGGGAAGATATCAGCGTTACAGAGTAGCATACCGGTTCTGCCTGGGAAGATAAGGGGCAATCCGGCGCTAACGGTTTTTATGGAACGGTCCCTGGCGCGATAGCAGAGCAATGCGCCGAAACCACCTGCCACCGGTTTGACTGCCGGCGCCAGACGCGGGTGTAACTAAAGGCGCCGGCAAACGGCGTGCCGGCGAAACTGCCGCCAAGATCGGCGCGCAGGGTCACCACCGCGCCGCCCTCGAACACCCTGATATCGCGTTGGGAAATATCCAGCCGCGTCAGCCGCAGGTTACCGGAGCGGTGGGCGGCCAGATCTTCCGCTTTACCCAGCCGTTGACCCTGCTGGTTAATAAAAACCAGGTCATCGGCCAATAATCCGTCCAGCATATCCGCGTCGCCGGCCAGCATCGCCGCGCACAGCCGTTCTTCCAGGCGTTCCACCACGTCCCGATCGCCGGTGGCCAACCCTTTGGCGGCTTCGGCCTGCGAGTTCGCATCATCGGCATATAAAATACTGTCGGTTTCCGCTCGCGACCATAATTCCTCATCGCTGAGCGAGGTTTGCACCAGCTCGATGGGAATGCCGCCATCATCGATAATGGCGACCCGATAGTTTTTGATCGGCTCGTAAGGGCCGAGCAACACCTTTTGCCCGTCAATAGCGCGATCCAGCTCGGAGACTTTCAGGGCCACGTGCGGCAGAGTGCGAAACAGCGGGTGCAACGGACTTCCTTCTTCATAACGGTGCCATTGCACGCGCAGCAGTTTGCAGGGGCTGTCGCTGGTATACATGCGGTACTGGGCGCTGTAGCGCTCGCCCGGCCGGGGCTCGCCGGTGGGTATACCCAGATGGTGAAAAGCGTAATCCACTTCAGGATGCTGGTTCATGGTTATCCCTTATCTTACTTCCCACGCCGGGGAGAACTGGCCGCCACAATTTACCGACGACTCAGAACTTATACCAGAGACGCACC
This sequence comes from Enterobacterales bacterium, assembly GCA_015654925.1. GTDB lineage: Bacteria > Pseudomonadota > Gammaproteobacteria > Enterobacterales > Enterobacteriaceae > Acerihabitans. Next base: position 16,242 of record JAATFX010000110.1, read on the forward strand.
CAGTTTTCGTCCGGCTGATGGTCGGAGGTATTGCTGAAGGTGCGTTCCAGATCGATTTGGAAACCAAAAGGCAGTACGGTGGCCAGTCCCAGATAAGTATGGTTGGTCTGATAATTGTCCCAACGCATGCCGTCGCCAGCGACATAGGGCTTAAAGCTTTTAAAGACCGCATTCTTTAGTTGGAACGTATAGCCGGCCAGATATTCCCATCCCGGCGCGGTGCCTTCAAAATAATTGTCCGGCACGCGTTGGCCGTGCCGCGGAATAAAGTCCTTAAACAATCCCCCTGATGCCGCCAGCACCCAGTTATCCGGTTTCCACTGTACCGCAATGCCCGTCATTTGCTGGCTATAACCCGCTGAATCGTTAGCTGCACGATCGTACTTGCGCGAGACTATATTGGCCCGGGTGTAACTGTAAGCCGCGCTCAGGGTGAGATCGCCGGCCACATGATAATCTGCGCCTATGGCCCCTCCCGATTTGCGCTGATAACGCACGTTGTCGCTTTTAATGTAAAAATCGTCCACCGGCGCGGACCAGCTGAGATTAAGGGTAACCGGGCCGATATCCCCGGTGTATTTAAGCAGATTCTTGCCGCGGTAAGAGCCATCATAATTACCGTTTATGCCGTTATTCGAGCCTTGGCCGTGCATATCATTATCCCAGATATCGGTTTTAGCGCCGATTACGCTGTAATAAACGCTGTTTTGCTGGCCATAAGTTAATGTTCCGTAGGTATTGCTGGCAACCCCGGCATAAAGTTTGCGCTTGAAGGTAGTGTCCTTTTGATGATCGTAATGGCTGCCGGAACCGAGTTCATTAAACATATCGAAGCCAACCTCGTAATACCCCAGCAGGTGAACGTCATCGTTGAGATAGTAGTCAACAGACGTATGAATATAGCTCCCGCTATCGTATCCGCGCTGCATAAAAGTATGGTTATCGGACGGTCCCATTTTATTGCGGTATTGCGGACGCAATATGCCGCCGAATTGCAATTCCAGCCCATTAATCATGGGCAAATTATTATCTCGCTTCAACAATAGAATATCGCCTCGGGCGATATCGGGCATAACTGCGATACCTATAATGGCCAGCATGATGCCGAAGATGGTATTGGTACGAAAGTTCATGGCATTGCTCCTGAAAAACGGCGATAACGTGCTTGCCTGTCGCGGCGGCGGACAGACGATATTCCTATTCGGCAAAATCCGGCATGCGGCGGCCATACCGGATAAATGATTATTTCCGGCGTAAGGCGCCCGTAAGGGATTGGAAGGTTCAATCCGGGCATGCGGGAGATGCGTAGGATAATTGGCCGGGACCGGTATGGCCCCTGTCGTTAGCGTGAAATACGCGCGGCAAAGGCGACCGTTTGGCGCAAGGGCTATTTATTCATGGGCGTTAGCGCTCTTTGAATCAATATTGCCCACCACGAACAAATAAGAACAAATGCCAATCCCAGCCAGTACCGCAATAAAAACCAGCGCCGGGGCGAAATTATCGCCGTCGATTAATGCGCCGATGGCTATGGGGACCACAATGGATGAGAGCGCGCCGGTGAAATTGAACACACCTCCCGCCAGTCCGATCAAGTGCTTAGGCGCCAGCGCTGTGACAAAAACCCAGGTGATGGTGGCCAGGCCGTTGCCAAAAAAGGCAATGGACATAAAAACGATGATCCAGAACGGCTGGTCGGTATAGCTGGCGCCCAGGATAAACATGGTCAAAGCCATGCCGAGGATCACCGGTGCTTTACGCGCCACGCTCGAAGATACGCCGCGGCGGATTAGGCGATCGGAAAACAGGCCGGCAAGCAGCACGCCGCAGAACGCCGCCAGATAAGGAACAGAGGCGACGTAGCCGGATTTGATAAAATCCATATGGCGATATTTCACCAGATAGGTGGGAAACCAGGTAAGAAAAAACCAGAACGTGGCGGAAATGGTAAATTGGCCGAGATAAATGCCGATAAGCTTGCGACTGCTAAACATCAAGGCCAGATCCGGCCAGTTAAAAGTGCGTTTTTTCTGTTCCTGACGGCTTTCCAGCAGTGCGCCGCCGGCGCGGATATAGGCGATTTCCTCGGCTGATACCCGTTTGTGCTCCAAAGGCTCGCGATAGAGCCAATACCAGATAACGGCCCAGATCATTCCCACCGCCCCGGTAACCAGAAACAGGCCGCGCCATCCAAACAATACCTGGATATGAAACAGCAGTGGCGTCATGCAAGCCATACCGACAAATTGCGCTGATGAATAAATGCCGATGGCGGTCGCGCGCTCCTGCTCGGGAAACCAGCTCGAAATAACGCGATTATTGGAAGGCATTACCGGCGCTTCAAAAGTACCGATGCCCATTCTCAGGCCCACCAGTACGCCAAAACTGCTGGCGACGGCGTGAAGCGCGGTAATCAGCGACCAGGCGAACAGGCCGACGCTATAAACCAGCCTTGAGCCCAGGCGATCGATCATAAAACCGCCGGGAATTTGCAACGCGGCGTAAATCCAGCCGAAGGCAGAAAAAATCAACCCCATCTGCAGCGGCGTAAAACTCAACTCACCCGCCATTTGCGTGGCCGCTACCGAGAGATTGGTGCGATCCATATAATTAATAATGATATTCACAAACACCAGACCGAGTACCAGAAAACGCATCCGGCCCGCCCGTGCGGCCGTTGATGATGCGGAAAGCGGCTGTCCTGACATACATAAGTTCCTTCAGAGATATTGATTGGAAAAAATCCGCCCGATAAAACGTCTTGCTTGATCTAATATGTTTCTTTTATAGAAACAAATAATCAGTAGCAATGTTTCTTTAATAGAAATGTGATCGGGGCGAAAATTATTATCCCCAACGGCTAGAACTTTGAAGATAGCGCGTCGGCGCAGCCGGGTTAAGGTAAAGATAACGGGGCTGGCTGGCGATGCGCCGCGGGAATGCCGCAAGAACAAGGGATGGAGGGCAAGATCGGCACGCGTACGGGTCTGGATCACAAATTTTTATTTTATGTGATGCGACCCGCAGCCGGAATTGCTAGTATCTCTATTATAGAGACATGTGATTAAATAATTATGCCATGCCCGGCAGAGCTCCGCCCTACAGGACCCGGCCGTGGCACGGCTTGATCAGGCCAGCAATCGGGCAAGGGCCAACAGTTCGGCGCGTTTTTCTTCCATTTGCCGTTCATTGAGGTTGAAGAGGCCGGAGAAAGCCAGCGCCGTCCGATCGGCGGCCTGGATTTTCACCGCCAGCGAATACTCGCCGTTGTCCCGGCGCCAGACCAGCGACCCTTGTTCGCGACATTGGGCAATGAGGTGCGCGACGCTGGCCAGTTCGTCCGGCTCCAGGATTTCGGCCAGATGGCTGTCGGTAAAATCCGCCAGCAGCGCCAGGCCCAGGACGGAGAAGACGGCGGGCTGGATCTGGTAGTCCACCAGCGCCTGATAGTCATGCTGTCCGGGCTTGGCATGATAGAGATAGACCACTTTGTTTTCCCAAAGCACGCCGAGCGCCACCACGTGATCGTGCGGCGCATGTTCGGTCAATATGTCGAGGGACTTGCGAAACAGGCTGGAGCCGCGCATGGCCTGGGCGGCGAGGGCATGAATCCCGGAACCCGGCAGATAGCGCCGTTTTTCATCCTGCCGGGTCAGTCCGATGCTGGACATGGTCATCAGTAAACGATTTACCCGGCTGGCGTTCATACCCAGATCGCGCGCCAGTTCGCGACAACCGATGGCGCGGCCGCTGGCGACCAGATATTGCAGGCAGCGGATGCCGTCGATCAGACTTTGGTTGGGCTGTGAAGACATGGTGTTCTCCTGTGAAACACCAATGAATATTAACAGAGTACCCCTAATTTCAGAATATCCGTTATAGCTTAAGGAGCAGTCATGTATATCTCAGCAAAGGCGGACCGCCGCGAATTTCCGCAAGTCGACGTCAATGTCGATTTTGTGGTCGCCGGCGGCGGGTTGTCGGGCGTTTGCGCCGCCATTGCCGCCGCGCGCGAGGGTTTGCGGGTGGCGCTGGTACAGGATCGTCCGGTACTGGGCGGCAATGCCTCCAGCGAAGTGCGCCTGTGGGCGCTGGGCGCCACGTCCCACCTCGGCAACAATAATCGCTGGGCGCGCGAAGGCGGAGTAATGGGCGAAATCCTGGAGCTTAATCTCTATCGCAATCGCCAGGGCAACCCCGTGATATTCGATATGCTGCTTTTGGACTTGGTCAGCCAGGAAAAAAACATCCGGCTCTTTCTCAATACCGCCCTGATGACCGTTGAAAGCAGCGCCGCGCATATCCAGGCCGCCGCCGGTTTTAACAGCATCAATGAAACCCATTATCGCTTCACCGCCCCCCTGTTCTGTGATGCGACCGGCGACGGGCTGCTGGGTTTTCTCGCCGGCGCCGCTTTTCGCGTCGGCGCGGAGGAGCGCGAGGAATTCGACGAGGGGATGGCGCCGCAGGAAAACTTCGGCCATATGTTGGGGCACTCCATCTATTTCTATACCCGCCATACGCCGGAACCGGTGGATTTTGTCGCGCCGGCGTTCGCCCTGGCGGATATCACCGCCATCCCCCGCTATAAACGACTGACATCACATTTGAACGGCTGCGATCTTTGGTGGCTGGAATGGGGAGGACGCCTCGACACGGTACATGATAGCGAGAAGATCAAATGGGAGTTATGGAAAATAGTATGGGGAGTGTGGAATTATATTAAGAACAGCGGTGAATTCCCCGAAGCGCGCAATATGACCCTTGATTGGGTGGGCCTGATTCCCGGCAAGCGGGAGAGCCGCCGTTTTATCGGCGATTATATGCTGCAGCAAAAAGATATTATCGAGCAGCGCGATCATTATGATGCGGTTAGCTTCGGCGGCTGGTCGATTGACCTGCACCCCGCCGATGGGGTCTACAGCAAGCTGGACGCCTGCCTGCAGTTTCATAGCAAAGGGATCTACACTATCCCGTTCCGTACTCTATACAGCCGCGATATCGATAATCTGTTTATTGCCGGCCGCATTATCTCCGCCAGTCACGTGGCTTTTGGCAGCACCAGGGTGATGTGTACCTCAGGGCAAAACGGCCACGTTATCGGCCAGGCGGCCGCCCTATGCGCCAAGCGAGGCTGGACGCCGCGCCAGCTCGCACAGCCGGGGCATGTCCAACTGCTGCAAAACCGGCTGATGGAAAACGGCGGTTATATTCCGCGCCGCGCGTTAACCAGCCTGCCCCCGGCCACCATTACGGCATCTTCGACCTGGCATCTGGCCGAACTGCCGCCCAACGGCGCGTTTCAGGCGCTCGACGATCGCTGCGCCCTGCTGCTGCCCCTGCGCGCCGGCGAACGGCTGCCGGTATTGACGCTGACGCTGGCGGCCGCGAAAGCACAGGAATTAGCGGTGACATTGATGGCCAGCAAACTGCCGTTCAACCACACGCCTGAAGCGATCCTCGGCGAACGCCTGCTACATTGCCTTGATGGGGAGCATCGCTATACGGTGGATTTCGGTTATCGCGCGCCCCATGATTGCTACGTATTCCTCGCGCTGGCGCAAAACAGCGCCATACGCATTGCGCTCAGCGATGCCGAACCGGTGGCGATCAAAACGGTATTGAACCGTGTTAACCCCAAAGTGGCCAAACACAGCCGCCAGACAGTCGACGGCGATTATGGCGTCGACGAGTTTGATTTCTGGTTGCCGCAGCGGCGCCCGCAGCAAAGCGTACCGTCGATCGCCTTCTCGCCGCCGCTGCGCGCGTATGCGCCCGAGGCGGCGATCGATGGATTTATGCGCCCGAGCGACCATACCCACGCCTGGGTACCCGACCGGGAAGATCCGGCGCCTGAATTAATATTACAGCTGACCGCGCCAACCCGGCTCGCCGAAATTGGCGTGATGTTTGATAATGATTTCGATCACGCCATGGAAACGGCGCAGTGGGGGCATAACGAGCGGGTCAGCCCAAACTGTGTGAAAGCTTATACGCTATGGGTAAATGGCCGATGTATCGCAACGGTTGAGGACAATACCCGCTCCTGGCGCAAACACCGGGTTGCGCTGGCGGAGCCGATCGCCGAGGTAAGGCTGCGTATACAGGGCACCCATGGCGGCATACCCGGCGTATTTGCCCTGCATTGTATTGCGGCGGATTAAGGGGCCGCCGACCTGCCCGGCGGCGGGCGGGCTTCGGCATAACTGGCGCAATGGCGTATGCGCCTGGCCAGACGGTCATTACGTGAAAACGGGCGGCCCAGCAGCCCATTTCCGTCCTCGCCGACCGTCTGGGCTACACCCCCGAAAGCGCCTATAGCGATGCGTTTAAACGTATCATCGGCATCTCTCCGCGCCATTATCGCAGGGGTGTAGGCGAAATCGAGGCCTTAACCGATAAATGAAAATTGATCTGTCCTAGAAATCATCACGCTAAATAATTTCAAAAACTATACTGACTTCATTATCTAATATGGTGTGAAATCGGCATTTAAAACTTTTGGTTCAAGAGAAGTATCACCTACCCTCATCAATACTGAAAATATTATTTCCCCATTGGAGGCGTTATGAAGATATTGACTACTATTGTGCTTGTTTTATTAATCGTTGGCGGTCTTAACTGGTTATTGGTGGGCTTATTTCGCTTTGACCTGGTAGCCACGATATTCGGTGGCGAAGGTGCGGTATTATCGCGAATCATTTATATCGTCGTCGGCTTATGCGCCATTTATACCTTAGTGCTGCTCCCCAAACTGCATTCAGCTTGCCATCCGGGCTAATCCCCCGATCGGCCCTTGCGTATTCCGGCTTGGATTAACCCCCGGCCATTCACGCCGTTGCCCGGCAATCAGCCGGGCATCAGCCAAAATTCCTCGTTAAGCGCCATCAACGCCGGGCCATGGCCGCCATACCCGCAACAGTCGCCGCACAACAAAAACCAACCGACCGTACTGCAAGCCGATGGTTAATTTATTGGTTAAGCCAGCGCCATGACATGGCATAATGATGGGCTATCCGAATGGATCAACCTTATGTGTCTTTATTAATCGTTTATTATGATAAAAAATAATTCTTTCCAACAGTATTTTTTTGCCTGTCTATTTTTTGTCCTGCCGATCGTTATTGCCAATGCTTATTATATTGACGATCTTGGCCGGGCGACCTCCGGGTATACCGGCTGGGGGCATGACGGCAGGCCGATGGCCGACGTTATCATGATAGCGCTTAATTTGGGAAAAAGGCTGACCGACCTGGCCCCGCTGCCCTTATTGATATCGGCGGCGCTGCTGGCGTGGTGTTTTGACCGTTTTCAGCGGACGTTTATCCGCAGCCGGGGCCTGATGGCTTTCCTGGTGCCCCTGGCTTTTTTATGCAATCCATTTTTGGTCGAAGTCGTGTCTTACCGCTTTGACTCCTTGACGATTATCGCCGGGGTGGCATTCTGCTTTTTATCGCTGATGACCGGTGGTTACGGGCGGCTGAAGCGCAATCTCCTGGCGGTACCGGCCATGCTCGCCGCCATCGCGAGCTATCAAATCCTGCTTAATGTGCTGATCGCGCTGTTCCTGATAGAATTTATCTGCCAGGTCGCCTGGTCGCGGCCCGCGTCCGATATACTAAAATCCGCGGCCGAACGGCTTTGCCAGCTGGCGGCAACGTTGGGAATGTATTTTTTTATCGTCTTGCCGCTTAGCCTGCACAAACAGGAAGTGGAAAACCATCCGGGCGTCGCGACCGGCAATCTGCTGGACACGCTGATAAATAATGCCCATGCCTATGGCGGCTTTATGCGAGCCGCGCTGTTTGGCGACGCCACGCCGGCCATTTTTGCCGCATTTACCGCCATAATGCTGCTGGGCGCGGTTTATCTGGCGCTGTGCTATCTCAGGGCGCACGGCAGCGGGTTCGCCCAATGGTTTATTGCCTTGTTATGTGCGATTTCACCGCTGGCGGCGGTTTTGGTCATCCTGGGCGCGCTGCTTTTTTTAAATAACGCCATTGCCACCTTCTCCCGGGCCTATATCGGCCTCAGTGGCTATCTATTATATTTTTCGACGCTGGTTTATTTGGTAGCGAAAAAAACCGGCCTTAGGCATCTGAATATCGTTTCCTTGATACCGCTACTGTATGCGTTTCCTTTCATTTATTCCTATGGCAATGCGTTAAGGCAGCAAAACATTCTTGATCACGATCTGGTGCTATCCATCAAGCAGAACACCGTCGAGTATAACGAGAACGAATTTTATATCGTATTTAACGGCGATCGGCGCGTGTCGGCGGTGATGCAAAATTCGGCTAAAAAATATCCTTTAATTAATACGTTAGTAGTCAATTATTTTGCTAACTGGTATTTCCCTTTTCGTTATATGCAGGTCAATGGCCTGGAGCAGCGCTACCCGCTGCCGGGGCTGGGGATTACCGCCAATCCCAGGGAAACCATCTGCACCAGCCGGCTGTTGACTAAAACCACGGACTACAATTTATACCTGAAAGGGGATATTTTGACCGTGGATTTCGCGCGCCATGAATGCCGTTAACCTGGCGCTAAACCACCGCGTTCATGGTTGGGCTTCATCGTTAAAGCAACCGCATGGCCTGGATAAAACCGGCGATCCTATCGCCGTTGCCGGCATCTTCGGCGGGAAGGTTTTGCTCGATGCAAAAACCCGAAAAAAACACCATAACGATATCGGCGATGCGTTCCGCCGCCATGATGGGCTGGGCGGCGCTGATATTGTCCATCAGCAGCGGGCGCAATTTGCGATGCGCGTCGGAGACCATAGCGCGTACCTGCGGCGGCAACAGCGGAAATTCGCGTAGGGAGTTCACGGCAAAACAGCCCCTTTGGCCGTCAGGTTGCTGCTCGGCCAGGCGCAAAAAACGCTCGATATTACCCCAACCCCGCGGCTGGGCGGTCAGGATCTCCTGCGCGCCGCGCTTTTGGAAATAAAAGCGCAGGCTATGGAAAAACAGATCCTCTTTATCCGCGAATTCCGCATATAACCCTGACTTATTGACACCGGTAGCCTGCTCCAACTGCTGCAGGGTGGTGCCGCTAAATCCCTGGTTCCAAAACACCGGCAGCGCCTTGGTCAGCACCCCTTCGCGATTGAATTTACGCGGCCGCCCCATTTTTTACCCCTTGTGGTTGCCTGCCGGCGGCAGGCGACATTAAAAAGAACTATTTAGTTCTAAATAATAGCACAAGTTTGATAGGGTCATCCAGCCCGGTACGCCAGACGGCCCGCGGGGAGGAGAACCCTAAACATAGCGTTGGCAGGCGGGTTTAGAAATCGACGTTAAGTCCTAACTGGAACGACCGGCCCGGCTCGACGGCCAGCGCCTGATTGGAGCTGTCCTGGGCGGTGACGTCCGTTAACTGACGGCTGCTCAGGTAGTCCCAATATTTACGATCGGTCAGATTATAGATTCCGCCGCTGAGTTTGACGTTTTTATTGATACGCCAATACGCGCTAAGATCCACCAGGCCGTAACCCGGCACCCGCATATATTCAGTGGTGGAATCGGTTAATTCGCCGCCGGTATTGGTATAACTTTGACGGTTGGTGGCGGTAGCGCGTTTACCTTTTTGGAAAGTGGAGGTAATCGCGGTGCCATAACGTTTGCCCGGATCATCCCAGGCAATGCCCACAATCGCTTTCATCGGCGCCACGCTGTCTAAATCAACATATTCGTCGCCCAAATAGCTCGATTTGGATTTACCTTTGTTATACCCCACCGCAAACGTGGCGCTTAAGCCATTAACCTGCTCAAACCAAGTGCCAAAATTCACTTTACTGCTGAACTCGCCGCCATAAATAAACGCTTTATCGCGATTTTCCGCTTTATAGACCGTATAGATATTGCCGGGCACATTGGTAAATTGATCGGGGTTGGCGCTGCGCCCGTAGCGGGTATTGGCGATAAAGTTTTTATACGTGTTGTAAAACAGGGCGCTATTAAACGTCACGCCTTCGGTCATTTCGCCTTTCAGGCCCCATTCCACATTATTGCTGGTCTCGGTTTTCAGATCGGTATTGCCAATCAGCGCATATTGCGCGCGGCCGGCATAGGACGACCCCAGATTCCACGAACCGTACAGCTGGCTGGCATCCGGGAATTGCGCCCCGCGTTTATATTGCAGGTAGGTGGCCAATTTGGGCGTAATTTCATACACGAAGCTGAGGGACGGCAGCACCTGGGTATCGCTGTTGGTTTTGCCATATAGGGTCTCCACATCGGAACCGTTCAACACCTCGCTGTTGCTGGTCAAGCTGGTAAGATTGCGCGGCTTGCTGTTCTGGTAGACCGCACGCACCCCGGGGGTGACCAGCAGGCCATGGCCCGCCAGATCGAAACCCATCTCATCCTGGGCAAAGCCTCCCAGGGTGTAGGTCCTGCTATCGGCTTCCGGCTGCATAATGGCGGTAAAGATGGTAGGCGCGGGATATTGGGCGAACGGCCGCTCGGTCTGCGATTCGCGCGCGTTCAAACCAAAGCTGAGCGCATGGATGCCCACGGTTTTCAACAGCCGGGTATCAAAGCCATAAGTTTTAACATTGTAATCCGACAACACCCTTTCACGTTCGCTGGCGGAGATCGGCATATCGGTATTGTCATGGGCTTCGGCGTTTTGGAAGTAGATCTGCGAATCCACCTCATCCACCCAGCCCAGGTCAATCGGCGTCCAGCGGTCCTTAAGGCTCAGGCTCCAGCGGCGGGTGTCGCTTTGCTGTTGGGAAGTGCCGAGGATGGCGTTGCCGCTGGTATCCCAGGCGTCATAATGGGTATGGTTGGTCTTGTCGTAATAATCCACCGTACCGGTGAACTGGTGCTCTTCGTTCGGCTGCCAGATGCCGGTGGTCATAATAGCGGTCGAATGCCAATTGGCGGGAAAGGCATCCTGCGTATCGCTGTTATTGCGGGTCTGCTGTCCGTCCCGGCGGCTGATAACGATCAGGCCGCGCAGTTCCTCATCGCCCGCCGCCGCGGTAATGCCGTTATGCCAGGCGCGGTTGGCCGAATCATAATCGCTTTGATACCCGAAATAAGTGGGTTTTTTATAAGTGAGATAATCGTCCGGGGATTTGGGTAAAAATGAGACCAGGCCGCCGATGGAGCTGTTGGCGCGATCGGTAGGGGTCGCGCCGGAGGCGATATCCACCGTGCCGTACATATAGGGGTCGATATAATCGCGGCCGATACCGAAAGTGCCCAGGCCGGCGCGGCTGGCGTAGCTGCGTCCGGTGGCATTGGGCAGCGGGATGCCGTCTACATCCAGGGCGATGCGGTTGCTTTCCAGGCCGCGGATATTGTAGCCGGTATAACCGCTGCGATCGAAACCGCTTTTGCCCGCGGACGACCCGGCGCTCGACCCCGTGGCGCTGATTAGCGGCTGGTAGCGCATGATAGTGCCGAAATCATTGCCGCCCTGGCGCTGCATATCATCGGCGCTGATGCGGGTAGAAGAACCGGCTTTTTTTTCCAGGTGGGGCGCGGTCACCTTCATCACATCTTCATCGCCCTTTTTATCCGCCGTCGGCAGCTTGTTATCAAGTTGCGCGGCGGCGGCGGCCGTGCCGCTATCCGCAGCCATGGCATTAATAACGGGGAAAGCAAAAAACGTGGATAAAATAAGGGTATTGAACGGGACTTTCCGCCCGGTTTTAATTAACCCTGTTTTAATGGACATAGTGTAGCCTCGAACCTGACGCATTATAAAATTTGCTCAACCATTGCCGGAGTATTAATAGGGATATACAATCCATCATCCGCTTTTTATTATTAGTAGATCGATCCTGCCTTCCATTGCGTGAATAATAATTAATCCGCAATAACATCAATTTAAATACGGCTATATTCTCGTAGCCAGCCAGCTTAATCCTTATTAGCAATAAGGATTACGACCGGTAGTAAGTATATATAAGGTTATTTGTGGGGTTATTTATCCCTAAAAAAATCATGGCTACTCATTTAATCCATCTTTTAGCAACAAATGATAACGATAATATTTACGATAACAGAAATCATTATCATCTTTATACATTTTTACGTTATATTTGCAACTGGTTAACGCCAAACTGGTTACGTCATTGTTACGCAGCCTCTTTCGGCAGGCCCTTTTTCGTAACCCTTTTCCGTAACCTTATAGTAGTGCAAAGGAAACCAGACCAATGAACGAGCGCTATCAGCACTATTTACAGCTTAAGCAGCAGCACCCCAAAAAATATGCCCGCGAACTGGCTCGGTTGATGGCTATCAGCGAGGCGGAATTGACCTGGGCCAGGATCGGCCATGAAGCGCAGCGCCTTGCCGGCGATATGCCCCGGCTGTTAAAAGCCCTTGCCCCGCTGGGCGAAACCAAGTCCATTACCCGTAATGAATATGCAGTACATGAACAGCTTGGCCGTTACGATAACCTGCATCTGGGGGAACGCGGCGGGTTGGTGCTCAATCCGCGGGCGCTGGATTTGCGCCTGTCGCTCAGCCAGTGGAACTGCGCATTCGCCCTGCATGAAGCTAGCCCGCGGGGGGATCGGCACAGCGTGCAGATCTTCGATCATCAGGGCGATGCGGTGCTGAAAATTTATGCCACCGACCAGACCGATATGGCGGCCTGGCAACAGCTGCTTGCCGATTTTGCCAGTCAGGACAAAACGCCGCCGGCGTTGGCGCCGGCGGTGCGCGCCGTTGCCCAGACTGCGGAGGATACGCAGCGCGTGGAGTCGGACTGGCGCGCCATGACCGATGTTCATCAATTCTTCCCGCTGCTTAAACGCCACGGCCTGACGCGTCAACAGGCGTTTCGCGCCGTCAGCGACGATTTGGCCCGCCGGGTGGACAACAATTCGCTCAACCAGGTGTTGCAGGCGGCCATGGCCGAGGCGAATGAAATCATGATTTTTGTCGGCAATCGCGGCTGCATCCAGATTTTCACCGGCGTTATCGAGCAGGCGACGCCGATGGATAATTGGCTCAACGTCTTTAACCGCCGGTTTACGCTGCATTTGCAACAGCAAGCCATTGCGGAAAGCTGGGTCACCCATAAACCGACCCGCGACGGCATGGTCACCAGCCTGGAACTGTTCGCCGCGGATGGTACCCAGATTGCGCAGCTTTATGGCCAGCGCACCGAAGGCCAGCCCGAGCAGGCCCAATGGCGGGCGCAAATGGCCCAATTAACGCAAAAAGGCGTGCCGGCATGAAACTATGGCTAATTGTTTTGCTGGCCCTGCCGTGCTCCCTGCTGGCCCAGCCGCGCATCGTCAGCATCGGCGGCGACGTAACGGAAATCATCTATGCCTTAGGCGCGGGCGATCGGCTGGTGGCGCGTGACAGCACCAGCCTGCATCCGGCTGAAACCGCCGCGCTGCCCGACGTGGGATATATGCGCCAGCTCAATGCCGAAGGCATCCTCTCCATGCGCCCGACCCTGGTAATCGCCAGCGCCTTATCCAAACCATCGCTGGCGTTGCAGCAGGTGGCCGACAGCGGCGTAAAGGTGGTTACCGTACCCGGCGAACCTGATGTCGCCACCATCGGCAGCAAGATCAGCACCATCGCCGCGGCGCTGGATCGGCGCGGCCAGGGGGAGGCGCTGGATGAAAAAATCAGCCGCGAGCTGGCGGCGATCCCCACCGCGCCGCTGCCGGTGAAAGTGCTGTTTATCTTTAACCATAGCGGCATGAGCACCATGGCCGCCGGCCAGGATACCGCGGCGGACGCGATGATTCGCAGCGCCGGTCTGCAAAACGCCATGCAGGGATTCAAGCATTATCAACCGCTATCGCAAGAGGGCGTGATCGGCAGCGCGCCGGATTTGGTGCTGATTACCACCGACGGAATAAAAACCCTGGGCGGAGAAGACCACGTCTGGCAATTGCCGGGACTGGCGTTAACCCCTGCGGGACGCGAGCATAAGCTGTTGGTGCTCGATGATATGGCCGCGCTCGGATTTGGCCTGTCGACGCCCGAGGCGATTGCCCGCCTGCGTCAAACCGCCGAAGCGTTGCCATGAGCATACCGCCATGCTAATCCATCCCAAGCCCCGCCGCTTTTTGTTGTTGCTGGCCCTGGTCTTGGTGGGGCTGGGAGCGCTGGCCGTCAATACCGGCGCGATGCATCTTTCGCTGCCGGCATTATGGCGAACGCCGTTTGACGCCCCGTTGTGGCATATCTGGTGGAATATCCGCCTGCCGCGCGTACTGCTGGCGGTGGTGGTGGGCGCGGCGCTGGCGCTGTCCGGCGGGGTGATGCAAGGGTTGTTCCGCAACCCGCTGGCGGACCCCGGGCTGCTGGGCATCAGCAGCGGCGCGGCGCTGGCGGTGGCCTTTTCAGTGGTCCTGCCGCTGGGGCTGCCGCCGCTGCTGGCGCTCTATTCGCCCATGCTGGCGGCCTTTATCGGCAGTCTGGCGATTACCGTGGTGATTTTTACCCTGGGCCGGCCCGGCCACAGTTCTCTTTCGCGCTTATTACTGCTGGGGATTGCCATCAATACCTTGTGCGGCGCGGCGATAGGCGTGCTGTCATGGATAAGCGACGACCGCCAGCTGCGCCAGCTGTCGCTGTGGGGCATGGGTAGCCTGGGCCAGTCGCAGTGGTCCACGGTGCTGGCCTGCGCGTCGCTGGTTCTGCCCGCGATCCTGGTCATCCAGCGGCAGGCGGCGCGCCTGAATTTACTCCAGTTGGGCGACGAAGAAGCGCATTACCTCGGAGTGGATGTACAGCGCACCCAGCGGCGGTTACTGATGCTCAGCGCCCTGCTGGTGGCCGCCTCGGTGGCGGTCAGCGGTATTATCGGCTTTGTGGGGCTGGTGATCCCCCATCTGGTGCGCATGTGCCTGGGCGCCGATCACCGCTGGCTGCTGCCGGGCGCCACCCTGGCCGGCGCCGCGCTGCTGTTGCTGGCGGATACCATCGCCCGCACGGTGGTGGCCCCGGCCGAAATGCCGGTGGGATTATTGACCAGCCTGCTGGGCGGCCCCTGGTTTCTCTGGCTGATCTTGCGCCGCCGCGGAGGCTATGATGACTGATGGTTTAATCGCCGACGGGGTCGGCTACCGCCTGCCCCGGCGCGAGCTGCTGAAGGATATTTCGTTATCCCTGTCGCCCGGTGAAATGGTGTCGCTGATTGGCCCCAACGGGGCCGGCAAATCCACCCTATTACGCCTGCTGACCGGCTACCTGGCTCCCAGCGAGGGAATATGCAGCCTGGCGGGACGCTCGTTGCAGCTTTGGCGGGCGGATGAACTATCCCGCCTGCGCGCGGTTATGCGCCAGCAAAGCAGCCTGGCCTTTCCGTTTACCGTGGCCGAAGTGGTGGCCATGGGCCGCGCGCCCTGGCAAAAGCACCCTACCCGCGGCACGGTGGAGGAGATAATGGCGTTTACCGGCTGCGATGCCCTGGCCGGGCGCGATTTCCGCCGGCTGTCCGGCGGCGAGCAGCAGCGGGTACAGCTGGCGCGAACGCTGGCGCAATTATGGCAAGATGACGGCCCCGCCGGCTGGCTATTTCTTGATGAACCCACCTCCGCTCTCGATCTTTATCATCAACAGCATATCCTGCGCCTGCTGCGGCAATTAACGTTAACCGGCCGCCTGACGGTATGTTGCGTGCTGCACGATCTCAATCTTGCCGCGCTATGGTCGGATCGGATTTTACTGTTGCACGCAGGAGAACTGGTGGCGAGCGGCACGCCCGGCCAGGTATTGACCGAAACGGCGCTCAGACATTGGTATCAGGCGGATCTGGAGGTGCGTCCCCATGGGGAATACGGGGTGCCGCAAATCTCCCTGCGCCGTTGAGCGGACGGGTAAATCCCGCTTATGCTGAACCTTCATTGCCGCAGGCTCCCGTATGGATATGATTCTGGCACCGTCAAATCTGGGTCTGCGTCCACTGCGAAGAATAAAACGACGGGGCCTGCCCCAGCGTCCGCTTAAACATGGTGGCGAATGCGGCGCTGCTTTCATAACCGATATCCAGCGCGATGGCGGTAATCGGCTCGCCTTCAATCAGCCTTGCCAGCGCCAGCACAATGCAGGCCCGGCGGCGCCATTCCGCAAACGACAGACCGGTCTGGGCGCGGAAAAAACGCCTGAAGGTACTCTGACTCATAAACAGGGCGTCGGCCCACGCGTGCGGCGAGGCGTGAATATCGGGGGCGCCGAGAAACCGCTGGCACTGCGCCAGCAGGCGCGGATCGGCGGGCAGCGGAATGTCGAAGGGCACGGTGGGCATTAAGGCCAATTCATGCATCAGCAAACCCACCAACAGACCGTCCCTGCCCGCCGGGTCGTAGTCCCCCGGCATGGCGACCGCCTCGATCAGCAGTTGGCGCAGCAGTGGGGAGACGTTAACGATGCGGCAGGATTCCGGATTAAATAATCCCGCGATGGCGGCCGGTTCGATATATAGGCTGCGGGTCGATACCCCGACAAAACGCACGCTGTGTTCCATATCCGGCGGCACCCATACGGCATGCTGGGGCGGCACAATCCAATCGCCGGTGCTGGTATGGACATACATGACGCCCGACGCGCCATAAAGCAACTGGGCGCGCCGATGCCGATGCAACGGCAACAGGAAACCCCGCGGATAATCGGTACCAATCGCCACCACCGGGCGATCTATCTGGTCAACTTTATCAATGTGAACATTATACATTCTCTGCCCGGCATAGCCCGATTGACCGATGCTAAATAATAGATGATTGGTATTATTAAGTAAACGTCAAACCCGGGGTTTATTATTATTGCCATTACTCATGCTCGCTAATAGCATTATTAATTTCGTCGTCTTTTTTAAAACAATTAAATTTTTGGGCTGCGTCAATATGCAAGAAATCATCATTATCCTCAGCGCCGGAATTATTACCGGCATGACCACCATTATGTTCGGATTCGGCGGCGGTTTTATCGTGGTACCCTTTGTTTATCATATTGTTGCGCTTAATCCCGGCCTATCCCATTACGCCATGCATATTGCGGTCGCCACGTCTACCGCGGTAATGATCGTTAATTCTTCCTACGCCACTTTCACCCAGTGGCGTGGCGGCAATTTACTGAAAGAAACGGTATTGCCGATAGTCGTATTTATCGCCGCCGGCGCCCTTGGCGGCGCGTTATTATCCCGGTACTTAACCGATAATACCGTTCGCTTGCTGTTTATAGTGTATATGCTCGCAACCACTATTGATTGCCTGTTTCGCCGGGGGTTTATTGATAGAGCCGATAAAATGCCGCTTTCCGCCCGCGTCTCGGCCTGGGGCGGATTTATTATCGGGGCCATCGCCGCCCTGCTGGGCGTAGGCGGTAGCGTGATGACGGTGCCCCTGCTACGCCGGCATGGCTATGAAATGAGATATTGCGTCAGCGCCGCCAATCCGTTGTCTGTGCCGGTGGCGATTTTAGGTTCGGTGGTTTATGCCTTCACGGCATACGGTCAACATCCGGGGTCAGAATATATCGGATTTATTAATATAAAAATATTGGTTTTACTGATCATAACCGGTTTTATCGGTATTTATATCGCTAAAAATTTTATCCCCAAAATCCGCGATCGGCTACATGCCAAAATATATATATTTTTATTGCTGGTAGTGCTCATCGCCATGGTGTTTTAGCCCACGGATCGCCATGGCGTCTTTCCAGACTCTCAGGCCGCTGGATTTCTTTTGCAATCTCCCTGACCACACCGGTTTTCCTGGCTATTACGTGATCTTTTTCACAGATCCCTACCCTCACGATATCCGTTTCTTGAAAGCCCTCACAAAACCTGGCCAAACTCATGGAAACCGGTTTCCGTTTTGTATCCAATGGCGACGGATAACCACTAACTTCCCCAAGGGTGATAAATGAAAAACATCATGTTGTGTTGTTCCGCCGGAATGTCCACCAGCATGCTGGTGAGAAAGATGCAGGCCGAGGCTGAAAAACGCGGTCTGGAAATAAAAATCGATGCGTATGGCGTGAGTGAATTCGACGAACAGTTTGCCCGTTATCAGGTCGTACTGCTGGGCCCGCAGGTAAAATATATGCTCGAAACCCTGGCGGAAAAAACGGCGGAGCGCAACATACCGGTGGCCGCCATCGATATGATGGATTATGGCATGCAGCGTGGCGACAAAGTGCTCGATTTCGCCCTGTCCCTGATTAAATGACCCCACCTTTCGAATAACCATCATAGGACGACACCATGAGTACTCTATACGACGCTATGGTCGGAGTCATTGAACGTCACATTACCCCTTTAGCCGGCCGTGTCGGCCAGCAAAAACATATTATCGCCATCCGAGACGGGTTTCTCGCCGCGCTGCCGTTTATGATTATCGGCTCGTTTATGCTGGTATTTATCTTCCCGCCGTTTTCCCCGGATACCCAATGGCGCTTCGCCCGCGGCTGGCTTGATTTTTCCGTGCGCTACCGCGATGCGCTGATGCTGCCGTTTAATCTCAGCATGGGCGTGATGACCTTTTTTATTTCGGTGGGCATTGGCGCCAGCATGGGCAAACATTACAAACTTGATCCCATCATGACCGGCCTGCTGGCGTTTATGGCTTTTTTGCTGGTGGCCGCGCCCTATCATGATAAGCAGATCTCGGTGGCTTATTTCTCCGGCCAGGGCATATTCACCGCCATTATCACGGCCATTTACGCCAGCGAAACGTACGCCTGGCTTAAACGCCGCAATATCACCATCCGCCTGCCAAAAGAAGTGCCCACCGGCGTGGCGCGATCGTTTGAAATCCTGATCCCGGTCATCGTCATCGTCGCCACTTTGCATCCGCTGAACCTGCTGGTGGAGCACTACACCGGCATGATTATTCCCGAAGCTATCATGCAACTGCTGGCCCCGCTGGTTTCCGCATCCGATTCCCTGCCGGCCATACTCCTGTCGGTGCTGATTTGCCAAATCCTGTGGTTCGCCGGTATTCACGGCGCGCTGATCGTCACCGGCATCATGAACCCGTTCTGGATGACAAATCTGGCGCTGAACCAAAGCGCCCTGGCCGCCGCCGCTCCCCTGCCGCATATTTACCTGCAGGGTTTCTGGGACCATTACCTGCTGATCGGCGGCGTCGGCTCCACCTTGCCGCTGGCGTTTTTGCTGCTGCTCAGCCGGTCGATACATCTGCGCACCATCGGCCGCATGGGCGTGGTGCCCAGCTTTTTTAATATCAACGAACCTATCTTGTTCGGTACGCCGATTATCATGAATCCGGTGATGTTCCTGCCGTTTACCCTGGTGCCGATGATTAACGCCACCTTCGCCTGGACCGCCACCAAGCTGGGCTGGGTAGGACAAGTGGTCCAGTTGACCCCCTGGACCACGCCCGCCCCCATCGGCGCGTCCTGGGCCGCCAACTGGACCTTGAGCCCGGTGATTATGTGCCTGTTTTGCATGGCGATGTCGGCATTGATGTATTACCCGTTCCTGAAAGCCTACGAACGCGCGCTGCTGAGAAAACAGAATGAGAGCCAGGCCCCCGATATCCAAATCGCCCTGAACTCCTGATGGCATTCAAAGGAGAATATTGCATGCAGTATCTATTTCCCGACAATTTCTGGTGGGGCAGCGCCAGCTCCGCCCCGCAAACCGAGGGCGAGTCCTCAGGCTTTGGCAAAAGCCCCACCGTCTGGGATCATTGGTTCGCCCGGCAGCCGGAGCGCTTTTTCCAGCAGGTGGGACCTGGGGATACGTCGACGTTTTACCGCCACTGGCGGGATGATATCGCCCTGTTGAAGCAGACCGGCCATAATAGTTTCCGTACTTCCATTTCCTGGGCGCGGTTGATTCCCGGCGGCCAGGGGCCCTGTAACCCGCAGGCGGTGGAATTTTATAACCAGGTTATCGATGAACTGCTGGCTCAGGGCATCACGCCCTTTATCAATCTGTTCCATTTCGATATGCCGATGGCCATGCAGGATTTGGGCGGTTGGGAAAACCGGCAAGTGGGGTTGGCTTATGCCGACTATGCCGCCGCGTGTTTCGAACTGTTCGGCGATCGCGTCAAACATTGGTTCACCTTTAATGAACCCATCGTGCCGGTGGAAGGGGGGTATCTCTATGATTTCCACTATCCCAACGTGGTGGATTTCAAGCGCGCCGCCACCGTGGCGTATCACACCATGCTGGCGCACGCCGGCGCGGTACGCCGTTTTCGCCTGTCCGGCCGGGGCGGCGATATTGGCATTATCCTTAACTTGACCCCGTCTTATCCCCGCTCGCAGCATCCGGCGGATTTAGCGGCGGCCAATCACGCCGATCTGCTGTTTAACCGCAGTTTCCTCGATCCGGCGCTGCGCGGCGGTTATCCGCCGGAGCTGATCGCGCTGCTGGAGCGCCATGGCCAATTGCCTGCCTCCCAGCCAGGGGACCGGGAACTGCTGGCCGACGGCGTGGTGGACTTGCTCGGAATTAACTATTACCAGCCCCGGCGCGTACAGTGCCGGGCCAATCAGGTCAACCCCGACAGCCCCTTTATGCCCGAATGGCTGTTTGATCATTACCAGATGCCCGGCCGCAAAATGAATCCCTGGCGCGGATGGGAAATTTATGAGCGCGGCATCTACGATATCCTGACCAATTTGCGGGAAAATTACGCGAATCCGCGCTGTTATATTTCGGAAAACGGCATGGGCGTGGAAGACGAGCCGCGGTTTGCCCGCGACGGCAGGATTGAGGATGACTATCGCATCGAATTTGTGCGCGACCATCTGGTCTGGGTACACCGGGCGCTGCAAGAGGGCAGCCGTTGCCTGGGTTATCATATGTGGACCTTTATTGATAACTGGTCATGGAGCAACGCCTACAAAAACCGTTACGGCTTGGTGCAGCTTGATTTAGCTACCCAGCAACGCACGGTGAAGAAAAGCGGTTATTGGTTTGCGGACATCGCGCACCGGCATGGTTTCGATAGGGAGGAAAAATGATGGACAGCGAAACGACAATCATGACCATACTGGTGAATGCCGGCGAGGCCCGCAGCCAGTGCATGACCGCGTTACAATGCGCCCGCAACGGCGATTTCGATCGCGCCCGGATGCTGCTGGCGGATGCGGATAACTTTATCAAGGCCGCCCATCGCATCCAGACGCAGCTGATCGGCGAAGATCAGGGTGAAGGCAAAGTGCCCATGACCCTGATCATGGTGCACGCCCAGGATCATTTGATGAATGCTATCTTGGCGCGGGAATTGATTAATGAGATGGTAATACTTTATCAACGACAGCAGCGGCAATAGCAGGATTATGGCGACTATAAATGATGTTTCCCGTTTAGCCCGGGTATCAAAAGCCACCGTGTCCCGGGTGCTCAGCGGCAATCGCGGCGTCAGGGAGGAGAGCCGCCAGGCGGTGCTTAAAGCCGCCAGCGCGCTCAACTACCAGCCGAACCTGATCGCCCAATCCCTCAGCGCCCAAGCCACCGGGTGCGTGGGGGTGATTTGCGCGATGGAGTCCATGCAGCACGCGGTGAATTATCTGCCGGCGCTGGAGAAACAGTTTCGTCGCCATAATAAGCATTTACTGTTGCGCTTCGCCGACGATGCCGCCGGCGTCGAAAGCGCCATTGCCTCACTGGGGCGGGGGTTATGCGACGCCACGCTGGTTATCGGCGCGCGCTTCGCGCTGCCGCCGCTGGACGGCAGCGTGGTGCTGATCGACTGCCTCGACGCGCCCGGTGAACACAGTATCAGCTTCGATCATGCTTTTGCCGCTGAAACCGCCTGCCAATACTTGCTAAGCCACGGCCGCCGCCGGCTGGTTTTGCTTAATTACGCCGACGGCGAGACCGCGGAGCAGGTGCTGCACGGTTATCGTCGCGGCCTGGAATACCATTTGGCGCCTTATAACCGCCAACTGGTCGCCTGCCGCGACCCGTCGCCGCGGGTCGCGCTGCAGGTCCTGATTAACAGCGGCACGCCGTTCGACGGGCTGTTGGTAATGAACCAGGCGGATGCCCAAGAAGCGATTTCGGTGCTGCATGCCTATCGTCGCACGGTGCCCGATACGCTGGCCGTCATCAGCCTGGACGGCACCACGCCCTTGCCCGGCTCGCTGCTGCCGCTGCCGGCCATTGAATATCCGCTGGAAAAACTAGCGGAAAAAGCGCTGGAAATGATCGCCGGCAAGGGCAACCACGGCGGCGTGCCGCTGGTGATCCGCGGTGATTTGGTGGCGGGCTGATATCAACATGGCCCCGGCGCAGGCCGATAATCAGACGGTGCGGCTCTATGCCATGTCGGCGGCGATACTGAAACAGCGCGGGGAATATTATAAGGTATTGGAACAATCGCAGCGGGGCACGCTCGATATTACCCGTTGGTTGGCGTGGTTTCTGGTGACAATGGCTTTGAGCCGGGAATCAGAGCAGCGCAATATCAACAGGTCGCCAAAGTAAGTCAAGCCACATCCACCCGCCATCTTACGGATCTGCTGGCCAAAGGTTGCCTGATCAAACTTCCCGGCGGCGGGCGCAGCACCCGTTATCAAATCCTTGATTTATCCCGACCGACGGACACGGAATATCCGCCAGGTTAAACGACGGGCCAATGAAGGATTATTACCGCAATGCTCCTGGTCCCTCCCATATTTACACCTTAGGTATTATTGATTTAAGATGCCGGCGCCCCGGACGATATTATCTGGTAACGACCTCAATAAATTACATGGAAAAGTATAAATAATGAAAATAACCAGGCCCATTCTACTGTGTTTACTATGCGCCCTGGCATTGGCCGGCTGCGCCCGCACTGCCCCGATCGCCAATGTAGACACTCCGCTGGCAATCCACTATCCGGTCGATCGCGTCAAAACGGCGATCCTGCAGGCAGGCATGGCCCGCCAGTGGGTTATGACGCCGGCCCGGGCGGGCGTTATCAACGGTCGCCTGAACACCCGCGAACACCAGGCGGATATCCAAATCACCTACAGCGCCACCGGCTACAGCATCCATTATGTCGGCAGCAAAAATTTGCTGGCGGACGGCCAAGGCCATATTCATCGCAATTATAATCACTGGATTAATAACCTGAACCATGACATCCAAATCAGGTTAGCCAGCACCGCATCCTAATAAATCTTCGGCTTTTTTGCCTACTCCTCCCCGCCGGCTCGTCCGGTATCGCGGTGCGCCTTGAGATATTGTAAATAAACGTAAAGGTAGCGGCTTTGGGCCTGTTATGATAGATAAGGGCCCTTACACTTCCGCGCACGCTGGTATAGTCCGGGATCAGGCCCGTGGGGCAGCGGGTATCGGGCCGGTTCGGCGCCGTGCCGGACGTTAACGCCAGACGTGATGATAAACCGCAGATAAGGTCGCCGAGGAGCCAGATGAAACTTGCATTAACTATTCTTGACTGGCAAGCCGGCGCGCCCGGGTTATCCACCGCCGAGCACTGGCGGGCATGGAGCGGCAGCCCGCCGGCCATTACTGCCGACGCCGCGCTGCCGCCCTGTGCGCAATTGCCGATGATGACGGCCCGTCGCCTGAGCGCGGGCAGCCGGCTGGCGGTGGACCACGGGCTGGCGTTGCTGCGTCGCCATCAGCCCGATGCGGTTATTTTTACCAGCCGCCACGGCGAGCTGGAGCGTAATCAACGCATTCTCGATGCGCTGGCCAGGCAACACGCGCTTTCGCCCACGGATTTTACCATGTCGGTGCATAACGCCGCGGTCGGCAGCCTGACCATCGCGGCGCAGGCGCCGCTGGTTTCCACCTCGCTTTCCGCAGGGGAAGATAGTTTTCAGCAAGGTCTGGTTGAAGCGCAGATATTATTGAAAAGCGGCTATTCCCGCGTGCTGATGGTGGACTTCGATAATAAAATCCCGGCGTTTTATCATCCGTTTCTCGCCCCCGGCACCCCGGATTTCCCCTATGCGGTGGCGCTGCTGCTGACAGCCGGGGAAACGCTGTGCTGCCGGTCCGTTCGCGCGCGGCAGGAAGCGCCTCCCCGTGTCCTGCCGCAAAGCCTGGCGTTCCTGCACCACTGGTTAAGCGCTAAAACAGCGTTTTCCATCACGGGCGAACGCCTGAACTGGCGCTGGAGCCGGGCATGAATACCATAGAAGCTCCGCCGGCACGGTCCAGGCCGGATAATCCCCTGAAATTCACCTGGCGATTATTGATGACCGGGAGCTGCTTCGCACTATTCGGAATTGGCGGATTGTTGCTCACGGCGGGGTTTTATATCCTGTGCCTGGTGCTGCACGACCCGCTCCGGCGTACCCGGGCGGCGCGCCGGGTGATTTCGGCCAGCTTCAGGTTATTCTTGTCCGCTACGCGCCTGCTGGGCGTGCTGGATTACCGTATTCACGGCGCGCATTTGCTGCGCCGGGATCGCGGCAGTCTGGTGTTGGCGAACCACCCGACGCTGCTGGATTATGTGTTGCTGGCGTCGGTAATGCCGCAGTGCGATTGCGTGGTCAAACAGGCGCTGCAAAATAATATCTACGTCAGCGGGGCGATCAAAGCGGCGGATTACCTGATCAATTCGCAGGCGGAAATTTTGTTGGCGGAAAGCGGCAAGCGGCTGCGCGCCGGGGATAACCTGCTGATATTCCCGGAAGGAACCCGCACTATTGCCGGTTCGCCGATGCGCTTACAGCGGGGCGCGGCCAACCTTGCGGTGCGCAGCGGATGCGATATCCGCATCGTACATATCATCTGCAGCCAGCCTTTTCTCAGCAAGGGCATTAAATGGTTCCAGATCCCATCCAGGAAACCGCAGTTTACCGTGGAGGTTAAAGGGCTGTTTTCCGCCGGCGAATTTTTTTCCGCCGGCGATTGTTCGCCCGCGCTGGCGGCCCGGCGACTGACGCAGCATTTGGCCTCGGTTCTGGACCCGGAAAAATAGTCAATTTTTTGAGACAATGTAATGGAACAACTCAACCAGGAAATCAAACAGTTAATTATCGATACCTTGAATCTGGAAGGTATCGGCAGGGATGATATCGACACCGACGCGCCGCTGTTTGGCGACGGCCTGGGGTTGGACTCCATCGACGCGCTGGAGCTCGGGTTAGCGGTAAAAAGCCGTTATAACGTGGTGCTCTCGGCGGAAAGCCAGGAAATACGCCGGCACTTTTTTTCGGTAGCCACCCTGTCGGCTTATATCCAGTCGCAGAGCGCCGCTCGATAAAAAGCGCCGCCCGATAAATGTCTACCCCAATATGCTTATAAGAACAGGTCCATCAATGGATAAACAGGCAATTTACCAGGATGTGTCGCAACTGCTGATCGCATTGTTTGACACCAAACCCGAGCTCATTACGCCCGACGCGCGTTTATATGAAGATTTGGATCTCGACAGCATCGATGCGGTGGACATGGTGGTTCATCTGCAAAAGAAAACCGGCAAAAAAATCAAGCCGGAAACGTTCAAGTCCGTCAGGACGGTGCAGGATGTGGTGGATGCCGTAGCGGCGCTGTTAGCGTCCGGATAAACGGGTGAACAACCAACCGAAGGCCGCCGCCGGCCGCGCCCTGCCGGCAAAAGCGCTGCATCTGATTGGCCTGGCGACGATCCTGGCCTATCCGTTTGCCGTGTGGTTCGGCGCCACCCGCTGGCGGCCGCAAGTGTTGGCGCTGGTGCTGGCCGCGGTTTTTTTACTGCGTCTGCTGACATTGCGCCGCGGCTTGGCGGCATTCGGCGGGCCGGCCAAGGCGCTGGCGCTGTTCGGCATCCTGCTATGCCTGGCCAGCGGGTTATTAAAAAGCCAGCATTTATTACTTTACTACCCGGTTATGATGAATGCGTTGATGCTGCTGCTGTTCGGCGCATCGCTGCTCGGCCCGGCCAGCCTGGTGGAGCAACTGGCGCGGCTGCGCCAGCCGTCGTTGCCGCCGCGGGCGATCGCCTATACCCGGCGGGTGACGCAGGTCTGGTGCCTGTTTTTTATCATTAACGGCGCCATGGCGCTTTTTACCTGCCTTCATGGCGATATGCCCCTCTGGGCGCTGTACAACGGCGGTATCAGCTATCTGCTGATGGGACTGCTGATGGGAACGGAATGGATAATCAGAAAGCGCCAGCGCCTCGGCGGCTAACCTCTTGCACGCTTACCGAGCCCCAGCGCTGGCTGAGCGGGGATCGCCCCGATGCCACGCTGGTGGCCTGGCGGGACGAGCAGCCGCTGACGCTTGGGCAACTGCGGGGGGACGTCGCGTCCTTATGGCTACAACTGGCCGGCCTGGAAGGCGATCGCTGGGCTTTATGCTTTGACGACGGTTATCGCTTCCTGGTGGCGCTGCTGGCGTTATGGCATCGCGGGAAAACGCCGGTTATCCCCGGCCACAACCGGGAAAAGCTGCTCGAAGAACAGCGGGCTTTTTACGACGGCGTGATTAGCGATCTGCCGCTGTCCCTGAGCTGTCCGCTGATGGTTCCCCGCCGGCAGCACATATCGCCAGCCGCAATCTTGCCGGCCCTGCCGGACGATGCGCGCCTGATCTTATTCACCTCGGGGTCCGCCGGCCGGCCGAAAGCGGTGACCAAAACGCTGCGCGCCATGGCCATCGAGGCCCGCTGGCTGGCGGCGCTGATATGTGATAAGGCGAGCGGCGTCGGGCCGTCATCCCTGGGTTCGTGCCGGGTGGCCTCCAGCGTCACCCACCAGCATCTGTACGGCCTGTCCTTCGGCATTTTTTTGCCGCTGACCCTGGGTATTCCTTTCTGTCCGGAAACGACCCGTTATCCGGAACATTTTATCCGCCAATGCGCCGGGCGGCCGGTATTGTTTATCAGCAGTCCCGCATTTTTAACCCGCCTGGACCCCACGCTGGCCCCGCCGCCCTGTATCGGCATTTTCTCCGCCGGCGGGCCGCTGCCCTGGGACGACGCCCAGCGGGCCGGGCAGTGGCTGTCCGCCGGGATCACCGAAATTTACGGCACCACCGAAACCGGCGTATTGGCCTGGCGACAGCGGCAGCGGGAAACCGGGCTATGGCAACCGTTTGCCGGGGTTGCGTTTCATGCGCAGCCTGCCCGGGTCAGGGTAACATCGGCGCTGATCGACTCGCCCGACGGATACTGGCTGGACGATCGGCTGGAATTCAGCGCCGGCGGCCAAGGGTTCCAGATAGCGGGGCGCGGCGATCGCGTGATTAAGATTGAAGAACAGCGGGTCTCCCTGAGCGAAATCGAACGGCGTCTGAACGCGCTGGCGGACGTAAGCGAAGCGGTGGTCATGCCGATAATCAAGCACGGCCGCCAATCCCTCGCTGCGGCTATCGTACTGACGGCCGATGCCGCCCGGCGTTTGGCCGACGGCTCGCTCCCTACGCTTATCAACGCTTATCGCCGCCAATTGAGCGCGTGGCTTGAACCGGTGGCCGTGCCGCGCTATTGGCGGGTCGCCGCCGCGCTGCCGCGCACGCCGCGGGGAAAATATGACTGGGATCGGCTAAAGGAGCTGTTTTTTACCATGTTGCCCATTGAGTTATCCCGGCGCAACCCGGCCGAAGGCCAGGCTGAGCTGTTGCTGAAATTGGAGCCGGCGCTATTTTGGTTCCGCGGGCACTTCCCCGGGCAACCCATCTTGCCGGGCGTGGCGCAGGTGGACTGGGCGCTGCATTATTGCCGGGATCTGCTGGCGCCGGATGCCCGCTTCAGCGGCATAGAAAATATTAAATTCCAGCGGCCGGTTAAACCCGGCCAGACCCTGCGCCTGCGCCTTGAGTGGCAAGCGCCGCGCCAACTGCTGGTGTTTCGTTACCAGCTGTGCGTTCCGCGCCAGGCGGACGAACCCACGGTCAGCAGCGGGAAAATCAAACTATGTCGCTGACTGACCTCATCCCCGGCCCGTTAAAGGCCTGCATCGTCATCCCCTGCTTCAACCACGGAGCCATGATGGCCGGAGTATTGGCGCGCCTGCGGCCCTTTCATCTGCACTGCTTTGTCATTGACGACGGCAGCCACGCATCAACCCGGGATACGTTGTCCGGCCTGTGCGCCGGACAGCCCGACCTCACCTTGCTGCGCCTGCCGGAAAACGGCGGCAAAGGCCAGGCGGTGCTGGCCGGGCTGGAAGCCGCGGCGCTGGCCGGCTTTACCCATGCGCTGCAGGTGGATGCCGACGGGCAGCATCAGTTGGAGGACATTCCCCGGTTATTGCACGCGGCCGCGGCGCAGCCGGATAAACTGATATCCGGACGGCCGATTTACGATGGATCGGTACCGCGCGCCCGTCTCTATGGCCGCTATCTCACCCACGTCTGGGTATGGATTGAAACGGCGTCGCTGTCGCTAAAAGACAGTATGTGCGGCTTTCGGGTCTATCCCATCGCCCCCACGCTGGCGCTGGCGCGCCGGGTCAGGCTGGGCAAACGCATGGATTTCGACACCGAGGTCATGGTACGGCTCTACTGGCAGGGCAATGAAAGCCAGTTTGTGTCCACCCGGGTGATTTATCCCCCTGGCGGGATATCGCATTTTGACGGCCTGCGGGATAACTGCCGCATCTCCTGGCTGCATACCCGACTGTTTTTCGGCATGTTGCCGCGCCTACCCGGCCTGCTGGCCCGCAGTTGGCGACGCAGCAGGCCGCAGCGGCACTGGTCGGGAATGGCGGAGCGCCACGGCGCCCCGGGTATGCGTTTTATGCTGGCCGCCTATCGCCTCGGCGGCAGACGCCTGTTTAACGTCCTGCTCTACCCGGTGATCGGTTATTTCTGGCTCACCGGCGGGGCGCGGCGCCGCGCATCTGCCGATTATCTGCAACGCATCCGCCGGACCGCCGCGCGCCAGGGTATTGATGTGCCGCATCCCCTGGGCAGCTTCCGGCATTTTATGCGTTTTGGCGACGCCATGCTCGACAAGCTGGCCAGCTGGCAAGGGGATATCCGGCTGGGAGAGCAGATTGATTTTGCCCCGCAGTCCCCCGCGCAGCCCGATATCGACCGGCAGCGCGGGGTGCTGATCCTGGCATCCCATCTGGGAGACATCGAAGTCTGCCGCGCGCTGGCCCAGGGAAGCGGCCGGGTCACCATCAACGCGCTGGTGTTCAGCGAGCATGCGCGGCGTTTTGAAGCGCTGCTGGCGCAAATTAATCCCCAGGCCGGCATCAACCTGATTCCGGTCACGGACATTGGCCCGGAAACCGCGATTCTGCTGCGCCAGAAGCTGGATTTAGGCGAATGGGTGGCCATAGTCGGCGATCGCACGCCGGTGCCGGCCTCCCGCCGCGGCGCGGCGCCGCGGGTGGTATGGAGCGACTTTCTCGGCAGCCCCGCGCCTTTCCCACAGGGGCCGTTTATACTGGCTGCGGCGCTGCGCTGCCCCGTGGCCCTGATGTTTGCCCTGAAAGAGCGCGGGAAACTGCATATCTATTACGAACATTTCGCCGAACGGCTTGAATTGCCGCGCGCACAGCGCGCTCAGGCGCTGCAACAAATCGTCGATCGTTATGCGGCCCGATTGCAATATTACTGCCTGCGTTCGCCGCTTGATTGGTTCAATTTTTTTGACTTCTGGCGCCTGCCCGGCCAGAGCGCGCCACATGACGAGGCCTGACATGGTATTAAGCGACCCGCGCTTCACCGCGGAAATAGAAATGACCGTCCCTTTTCACGACGTCGATGCCATGGGCGTGGTCTGGCACGGCCACTATTTGCGTTATATGGAAATTGCGCGCGAAGCCCTGCTCGGCCAGTTTGATTATGGCTATCGGCAGATGAAAGCCTCCGGTTACCTATGGCCGGTGGTGGACGCCCGGGTTAAATACCGCGCACCGCTGATCTTCGAACAACGCATCCGGGTCCAGGCGCGCATTGAAGAGTATGAAAACCGCCTGCGCATCGGCTACCGTATTTTTGACGGCCCCAGCGGTAAAAACACCACCTCCGGCTATACCATCCAGGTGGCGGTGGAACAACACAGCCAGGAGCTTTGTTTTGTCAGTCCGCCGGTGCTGTTGCAGCGCATGGGGTTATTACCATGAACAATCCCTTTGCCGCCGTGTTGCGGTTAATGTCGCGCTTGGCGGCTCGCTCCGGGTCGCCGCGCGCGATATGCCCCGCCCTTATGGCCATGTGCCTGCCGACGGGCGCGTTAATCGCCCTGTTGATCGCCGCTCCCGATGCCCGCGCCGTAACGCTGGATGCGCTGCAACAGCGTTTTGCCCAGCAGCCGGTGGTGCGCGCGCATTTCGATCAGGAGCGCACCATCAGCGGCATTTCCCGCCCGCTGCGCTCATCCGGCGAACTGCTGATTGCCCGGCGGGAGGGCTTGTGGTGGCAACAGCAGCAGCCGTTTCTGCTGACACTGATCCTCAATGACAGCCGCATGGTGCAAATCACCGGCAATCAGCCGCCGGAGGTGATAACCGCCGACGGCAATCCGCAAATGTTCCGTTTTAACCACCTGCTACGCGCCCTGTTCCAGGCCGATCGCGCGGTGCTGGAACAAAACTTTACCCTCGGCTTTACCGATCTGGGGCAGGATAACTGGCAACTGGTGCTCACCCCCAAAACCGCGCCGCTGGATAAGCTGTTTACCGCCATCACCCTGACCGGCCGGACTTATCTTGAGCATATCCGGCTGGACGATAAACAGGGCGATCGCACCGCCATCACTTTCAGCCACCAGCGCACCGAGCCTAAGCTCCTGAGCCATGACGAACAACAACGCTTTATTCAGTAAGTTTTATCTGCGCTGCGCCGCGGCCTGGCTGGTGGTCTGCCTGGGGTTGCTGCTCGCCCTGGCGCTGTTGCTGCCGCGCAGCCAGATTAACAGCAGCGTGCTGGCCCTGCTGCCCCGGCAGGCCATGGGCCAGTTGCCGCCGGCCATCTATGACGGTTTTATGCAGCGTCTAGACCGGCAATTGGTCTGGATGGTAAGTCCGGGCGAAGGGCAAGGGCTGCAACCGGTGGCCGAATGGGCGCGGCTGGTGGCGGCCCTGCCCGGCATCGGCGCGGTAAAAGGGGCGATGACGGCGCAGGAACAACGGCAATGGGGCGAGTTCTATTTTCAGCACCGTAACGGCATGATCGACGCGGCCACCCGCGCGCGGCTGCAACAGGGCGGCGGCGCCCAGGCGGATTGGATTACCGCCCAGCTCTACTCCGCATTCGCCGGGGTCGGCGGCCGGGAACTCCAGCACGACCCGTTGCTATTGGTGCGCAGCTCGCAGCTGGCCTTGCAGCAAAACGCCGGCAAGTTAACGCTCGATAACGGCTGGCTGATGAGCCGGGATGCGCAGGGCCGCGGCTGGTATTTGCTGCACGGTGAACTGGCGGCATCTTCTTATGATATGCGCTCGTCCCATCAGGTGGCGGAACAGTTGTCGGCGCTGCGCCAACAGTTGGAAACCCGCTGGCCCGGCACCCGGATATTGGCGCGCGGCACGCTGTTTTACAGCGATCATGCCAGCCAGCAAGCCAGGCACGATATCTCCACCCTGGGGCTGGCGACGGTGGTCGGGGTATTGCTGCTGGTCGCCCTGGTATTTCGTTCGGTGCTGCCGCTGCTATGCTGCGCCCTGTCGGTGGCCGTCGGCGCGCTGGCGGGCACCGTGGCCTGCCTGCTGCTGTTCGGCGAGCTGCACTTGATGACCCTGGTGATGAGTATCAGTATTGTGGGTATCTCCGCCGATTATACGCTGTACTATCTGACGGAACGTTTGATTCACGGACGGCAAAACGGTCCGCTGGAGAGCCTGCGCAAAGTTTTGCCGGCGCTGCTGTTGGCGCTGGCGACCACGGTGGCGGCCTATCTCATTATGGTGCTGGCCCCCTTCCCCGGCCTGCGCCAGTTGGCGGTATTCGCCGCCGCCGGCCTGAGCGCCGCCTGCCTGACGGTTATTTGCTGGTACCCGCTGCTGGCCCGGCGTCTGCCGGTACGCCCCATCCCGGCGCTGCCGGTGATTCGCGCCTGGCTGTCCGCCTGGCGGCATCGCAGGACGGTGCGCATCGGGCTGCCGCTGGCCATCGCCCTGTTTACGCTATCAGGACTGCTCCAGCTGCGGGTGAGCGATGATATCGCCGAGCTACAGGCCCTGCCGGGGACGATCCACCAGCAGGAAGAGCAAATCGCCCGGCTGTCCGGACAAGGCTCGGATCAAAAATGGCTGGTGGTGACCGGCGCCAGCGCGGAACAGGCCCTGCGGCGTATGGAACAGTTGGCGCCGCGCCTGGCCCAGGCGCAGGCCGACGGCTGGCTGGGGCAATATCGTTTGCCGCCGCTGTCTTCGCAACAGCGCCAGCACCAGGATCTGGCCCTGCTAGCCCAGGCCGCGCCGGCGGTGGTGGCCCGGCTCAAGCAGGCCGGAGTGGATACCGTAACGCCCGATCTGGGCCCGATGCCGGTGACGCCGGCGGCCTGGCTGCAAAGCGTGGTCAGCGAAGGCTGGCGTTTATTATGGCTGACGCTGCCGGACGGGCAAAGCGCGGTGCTGATCCCGGTAAGCGGGGTAAGCAATAGTCCGGCCCTGCGGCATCTGGCGCTATCGCAGCCCAGCGTCGCCTGGGTCGATCGCAAAGCGGATTTCGATAGCCTGTTTGCCGACTACCGGCATAAGCTCGGCTGGCTGCTGCTGGCCTCGCTGGCGGTTATCGCGCTCAGTTTTATCCTGCGCCAGGGGTGGCGGCAAGGTTTATTAAGCCTGATCCCCACGGTGCTATCCCTCGGCGCAGGCCTGTCGGTGCTGGCCTGGAGCGGCCATGCGCTGAACCTGTTTTCCATGCTGGCGCTGGTGCTGGTGCTGGGCATCGGCATCAACTACCAGCTGTTTTTCGCCAATCCGCGCGGCACGCCCGCTACCTCGATGCTGGCCATCACCCTGGCGGTGACGACCACGTCGCTGACGCTCGGCATGCTGGTGTTCAGCCATACGCAGGCTATCAGCAGCTTCGGCATCGTATTGTGCAGCGGTATTTTTACCGCCTATATTTTATCGCCGCTGGCATTGCCACGGGCGCGGGAGAACCACCCATGAACGCTTTACGTCTGTGGCTTTTACTGCTGGCGATGTTGCTTACCGCCTGCGCCGGAGGGCACAAAACGCCGTCTGCCTGGCTAAAACCCGGCGTTTCCGTCCGACTGCCCGCGCCGGGAATTAACCCGGCGATAAGCGAGCAACAATTACTGACCGCGACGGTGCAAGGCCGGCGGCAATCCCTACTGGTGCTGCTTAATGCCGACGGGCAGCGGCTGACTCTGGTCGGATTATCCTCCCTCGGCATCCGCCTGTTTACCGTCACCTATGACCGGCAGGGTATCCATACCGAACAAGCGATGGCGCTGCCGCAGTTGCCGCCGGCCGGCCAGGTGCTGGCGGATATCATGCTGAGTTATTGGCCGGTGGAGGCATGGCGGGCGGTATTGCCGCAGGGGTGGTCTTTGGTGGATCATAACGATCGGCGCCGGTTATCCGACCCCGACGGCAATATCGTCACCGAGATCGCCTATGGCAACGTGGCGGGCAGGCGCCAGCCGATCGGCCTGGACAATCAGGTCTTTCATTATCAGATTGTTATACAGCACCTGGACGGCTAACCATGATCGCTATTTCCGCAGTGGGTATGCTCAACGCGCTGGGCCGGGATATGGCGGAGATTGCCGTTAACCTGGCCCGGGGCCAAGCGCCGGGCATGAAGCTTAACCATAGCTTCCTGCTGGGCCAGCGCCCCTGCTGGCTGGGTGAAGTGACCGCCGATCTGCCCGCGGTCCCGGAGGCGCTAAAACGCCACGACAGCCGCAATAACCGCCTGCTGCTGGGCGCGCTGGCGCAGATTCGCGAACCGGTGGATCGCGCCATAGCCGCCTATGGCGCGGATCGGGTGGCGGTGGTGCTGGGTACCAGTACCTCCGGCCTGGATGAAAGCGACCGGATGGTCACCGCATCGGCGCAAGGGCTGCCTGCGCCTGGATATTATTATCAAATGCAGGAACTTGGGGACCCGGCGCGTTTTCTCAGCGCCTTTCTGGCGCTGGACGGGCCGGCCTATACCCTGTCCACGGCTTGCTCTTCCAGCGCGCGGGCGATTATCAGCGGGCGCCGACTGATTGAAACCGGCATGGCGGATGCGGCGATTGTCGGCGGCGCCGACAGCCTGAGCCGAATGCCGATCAATGGTTTTGACAGCCTGGAATCCCTGTCCGCCAAGCGCTGCCGCCCTTTCAGCGCCGAACGCGACGGCATCAGCATCGGCGAAGGCGCGGCCCTGCTGCTGCTGACCCGGGAAGCGGGGGGCATCGCCCTGCGGGGCGTGGGCGAATCGTCCGATGCCTGGCATATGTCGGCCCCTCACCCCGAAGGCGCCGGCGCGATCCGCGCCATCGAAATGGCCCTGGCGGATGCCGGGGTGGAGGCGGCCGATATCGGTTATATTAATCTGCACGGTACCGCCACCCGGCTTAATGATGAAATAGAAGCGCGGGTGATTAACCGCCTGTTCGGCAATCGGGCGCCGTGCAGTTCCACCAAGCATCTGACCGGCCATACCCTGGGCGCCGCCGGGGCGATAGAAGCGGCGCTCGGCTGGTTATGCCTGACCCGGGATCTGCCGCTGCCGCCGCAGGACTTCAGCGACGCCACCCTCGACCCCGCCCTGGCGGATTGCGGCCTGCTGATCGCGCCCGGGCGTCTGGATCGGCGGCTGATTATGTCCAATTCATTTGCTTTTGGCGGCAATAATACCTGCCTGATCCTGGGAGACAATCATGACTGACTCGCCTGGCCAGCGCCGATTAACCGCGACGGCGGATGTTATGGCCGCCGCGTACTATCTGCCGCACGACGCGCCGATGGTGCTGCTCGATCGGGTGTGCGCCATCGGCGCCGATTATGCGCGCTGCCGCGTAACCGTCGATGATGGCGGCGCGCTGCGGCCATTTCTCAATAGCGACGGCGATCTGCCCGGCTGGTATGCGCTGGAGATGATGGCGCAGACCGTCGGCGTCTGGTCGGGATGGCACGGCCGCCAGCGGGGAGAACCCCCGCGCACCGGCCTGCTGCTGGGGGCCAGGGCATTAAACTGCGCGCAGCCGGTATTTAGCGCCGGCAGCGAACTGGACATCAGCATCACCTTGCTGCTGCAAGACCAATATATCGGCAGCTTTGACTGCGTGATTTGTCGGGCCGGGGAAACCGTCGCCACCGGGCGGCTGACCACCTACCAGTCCAGCGACCAAGAAATCAACACATTATTAAAGGATTAACCTTATGACACGCTCGGTATTGGTGACAGGGGCCAGCAAAGGCATCGGACGGGCCATCGCCTGCCGGCTGGCGCGGGACGGCTTTGGGATCATCGTTCACTACCATCGCGACGATGCCGGGGCCGGGCAAACGCTGCAACTGATCAACGCGCAGGGCGGACAGGGCCGGCTGCTGGCCTTTGACGCCGCCAATCGCCAGGCCTGCCGGGAAACCTTAACGGCCGATATCGACCGGCACGGCGCCTATTACGGCGTAGTGAGCAATGCCGGCATTACCCGCGACGGCGCCTTCCCGGCGCTCAGCGAAGAGGATTGGGATAGCGTGCTGCGCACCAACCTCGACAGCTTTTATAATGTCCTGCATCCCTGCGTCATGCCGATGATCGGCCTGCGCCGCGGCGGCCGGATTATCACGCTTTCGTCGGTATCCGGCCTGACCGGCAACCGGGGCCAGGTGAATTACAGCGCGGCCAAAGCGGGCATTATCGGCGCCACCAAGGCGCTGGCGGTCGAACTGGCGAAACGCAATATTACCGTCAACTGTATCGCCCCTGGATTGATTGATACCGGCATGATCGAGATGGAAGAGCGCGCGTTAACCCAGGCCATGGGCCTAATCCCCATGCAACGCATGGGCCAGGCGGACGAGGTGGCCGGCCTGGCCGGCTATCTCATGTCGGATATCGCCGGCTACGTCACCCGCCAGGTCATTTCCATCAATGGGGGTATGTTATGAACCGTCGCGTCGTCATCACCGGTATGGGCGGCGTTACCGCGCTGGGCGAAAATTGGCAGGATGTGTCGACGGGCCTGCGCCGTGGGGAAAATGCGGTGGTCGGCATGCCTCAATGGCGCGAATTTGACGGCCTCAACACCCTGCTGGCCGCCCCGCTGCCGTCATTTGAGCTGCCGGAGCATTACACCCGCAAACGCATTCGTTCCATGGGCCGGGTATCGCTATTGGCCACCCGGGCGTGCGAACTGGCGCTGGAACAGGCGGGATTGCTCGGCGATCCCATTCTTACCGGCGGCGAAACCGGCATCGCTTACGGGTCGTCCACCGGCAGCACCAAACCTATCAGCGACTTCGCCACGATGCTGACGGAAAAACATACCAACAACATCACCGGCACTACGTATGTGCAGATGATGCCCCATACCGCGGCGGTTAATGCCGGGCTATTTTTCGGCCTCAGGGGCCGGGTTATCCCCACCTCCAGCGCCTGTACGTCCGGCAGCCAGGCCATCGGATACGCCTTTGAGGCGATAAAACACGGCTACCAGACCGTAATGGTGGCCGGCGGCGCCGAAGAGCTGTGCCCTTCAGAAGCGGCGGCCTTCGATACGCTGTTTGCCACCAGCCAGCTCAACGATACGCCCAAGCTTACCCCGGCGCCCTTTGACCGGGATCGCGATGGTTTGGTAATAGGCGAAGGCGCGGGGACGGTGGTGCTGGAAGAACTGGATTATGCCCGGGCGAGAGGGGCGACGATTTACGGGGAAGTGGTGGGATTTGCCACTAACTGCGATGCCAGCCATATCACCCAGCCGCAGCAATCCACCATGCAGATCTGCATGGCCAAAGCCCTGCAAAACGCCGGCTTGGCCGCCAGTGATATCGGTTATATCAGCGCGCACGGCACCGCCACCGACCGGGGGGACATTGCCGAAAGCCAGGCCACCGCCGCCCTGTTCGGCAACCGCACCCCCATCTCATCCCTGAAAAGCTATTTCGGCCATACGCTTGGCGCCTGCGGCGCCCTGGAGGCCTGGATGAGTCTGGAAATGATGCGCGAGGGCTGGTTCGCCCCCACGCTCAACCTGCGCCATCCCGATCCGAACTGCGGCGATCTGGACTATATCATGGGTGAAATACGGATAATCGACACTGAATATATTCAATCCAACAACTTCGCTTTCGGCGGTATCAATACTTCGCTGGTAATCAAACGCTGGGCATAAAAATGAGATCTAGGTATTTCCACGCTAAAAAACATACAATACCGCCAGCGTATTGCGTCCCCAGTTGTCGCGGATAAGACCAAGATTATGAATAGTTCCCTTACCGGGCCGTCATCCAAAAGGCCGCCGGCTGAAAAACGTCCTTCGCAAGCCACCGGCAAAAAAAACGGCGCGCAGGAGCAAAAAAACCTGCCGATTCACCTGGAAATCCAGCGCGATATCAAAAACCGCATTCAAAGCGGCGAATGGAAACCGGGCGACCGGGTACCCACTGAAATCGCGCTGATGGAGATCTACAAATGTTCGCGCATGACGGTGAACAAAGCTATCTCCTCCCTGGTAAGCGCCGGGTTTATCATACGCAAACGCCGCAGCGGTTCGTTTGTCGCTTCACCCCGCGTTGATGAGCCTTTGGTGGCCCTGCAGGATATCCGCGCCGAAGTCCTGGCCACCGATCGCATTTACAGTTTCGCTATTTTACACCGCGAGATTCGCCATCTTGAGGACAGCATCGAGGCCGAGCATATCGGCGTGCCGCTGAACGCCCGCATGCTGTGCGTCGAGGTTATGCACTATGCGGACAACCTGCCGTTTGCCCTGGAGACGCGCCAAATCAATTTGAGCGTGGTGCCGGAAGTGGCCGATGAAACCTTTACCGAGGTGCCGCCGGGGGGATGGCTGCTGGGCCGGGTACCCTGGACCGAGGGCGAGCACTCGCTGCGCGCCATTTCCGCCGACGAAGAGCTGTCAAACCAGCTACGGATCGCCGCGGGCACCGCCTGCATCTCCATTGCGCGCCGCACCTGGCTGGCCGGCGATCTGATTACCTTTGTCCGCTTAATCTATCCCGGCGAGCGCCATCGCTTCGTGGTGCGATTTGGCGCCAGCCCCGTGAGCATGTCGGTACAAAGCCGCGGCGAATATCGGTCAGGCTAGTTTTAAGCGATCGTATCTCCCCTTGTTGCGTTACTCTATCAACAGGTATTTTCGGCTGAATAAGGATTAGGTTCGATGACGTCTATTTCATGCATTTTGTTCGACTGCGACGGCACGCTGGTGGACAGCGAGATTCTGTGCTGCGAGGCCTATGTGATTGTGTTCGGCAGATACGGCATCCCGCTGACGCTGGAGCAAGCCGTCCGGGAATTCAAGGGGATCAAGCTCTATGAAATCATCGATCGCATGAGAACCGAGCATGGCCTGCGCCAGCAGGTGGAGACGCTGGAGGCCGAGTACCGCGCCGAGGTGGCCCGTCTGTTTGATGAACGCCTGGTGCCCATCGATGGCGTGCGCGAACTGCTGCAACAAATTGCCGTGCCGATGGGAGTGGTTTCCAACGGCCCGGTCAGCAAAATGCAGCATTCACTTGGCCTGGCGGAACTGCTGCCTTTTTTCCAGGACCATCTGTTTAGCGCGTATGACGTACAGCGCTGGAAACCCGACCCGGCGGTTATTTACCATGCCGTCGGCCAATTGCAGGTGCCGGTGGAGCAGTGCATTTTGGTGGAGGATTCCACCGCCGGCGCCCAAGCGGGCATTGCCGCCGGCATTCCGGTATTTTACTACTGCGCCGATCCGCATAACCCGCCCATCGAGCACCCGCTGGTAACCCGCTTCGACCACATGGCCCAGTTGCCGGCGCTGTGGCGCGAGCGCGGCTGGGCGCTGACCCGCTCTGCGGGCGAGTTGTTGTGATCGGGTATGATTACCCGCTAGCCTGGCTCACTAAATTATTTTTTATTCCTTCGGCGTATCCGCCGGGGGCGTCACCTCGACCACGGTATCTTTACCCGTCAGCAGGGTTTCCAGGGCATCGCCGCCCACGTGGCGGAAATCCTGGCCTTTGACGAAGTAGAAAATATATTCGCAAATATTCTGGCACCGGTCGCCGATCCGTTCGATGGAACGCGCGCAGAACAGCGCGGTGAGCACGCTGGGAATCGTGCGCGGATCTTCCATCATATAGGTCATCAACTGGCGTACGATGCCCTCATACTCCTGATCGACTTTTTTGTCTTCCCGGTAAATCCGGATCGCTTCGTCCAGGTCCATGCGCGCAAACGCATCCAGCACGTCATGCAGCATTTGCACCGTGTGGCGGCCCAGCGTTTCCAGGCTGACCAGCATCTGTAAATGCTGCTGGGAGTATTTTTCCAGCGCGGTGCGGCAAATCTTATCGGCGCCGTCGCCGATGCGTTCGAGCTCGGAGATGGTTTTGATGATCGATATCACCAGGCGTAAATCGCTGGCGGTGGGCTGGCGCTTGGCGATAATCCGCACGCAGGCCTCATCGATGGCCACTTCCATCGCATTCACTTTGGCGTCGCCGGCCACCACCCGTTTAGCCAGTTCTTCATCCTGGCTATGCATGGCGCTGATGGCATCGGTAAGTTGTTGCTCCACCAGCCCCCCCATGGCCATCACTTGGGTGCGGATGTGCTCCAGTTCGGCATTAAACTGGCCGGAGATATGCTTATTGAGGTTCAGATTTTCCATGATATATCCCGTTATTAACCATAGCGGCCAGTAATATAATCTTCGGTTTGCTTATTCTTCGGCGCGGTAAAAATGCTATCCGTATCGCTAAACTCAATGAGCTCACCGAGATACATAAATGCCGTGTGATCGGAGCAACGCGCCGCCTGCTGCATATTATGCGTGACAATCACTACGGTATAATCCGTTTTTAATTCTGAAATCAGCTCTTCAATGCGCCCGGTGGAGATAGGGTCCAGCGCGGAGCAAGGTTCGTCCAGCAGCAGCA
>JAATFX010000003.1 GCA_015654925.1 Enterobacterales bacterium
AGTTGCGGCGCAATTAGGAATAATCTCACTAATTTGTAAAAATGTTTCACGGAAGAAATCTTAATGAGTCAAGTCAGTTTTGGACACAATTAACACGTAAAATATTTAACGGTACGGCATTATTACAAAGCCGCTTCGGCTACCGGATTTTAAGGCTTTATCTGGTTCCGATGTTTTTCATTAGCCACCCAGGGGTGATCCCAGGATACCGGGCGATATTTTATCACCCAAGTTATGTTTTTAAACATAGTCTATAGGGATGGGAAAATGAATACGAGTGAAATACGCAAACACGTTTACGATATAAATTTGTCCTATTTATTATTGGCGCAACGGCTCATTAATCAAGAAAAAGCATCTGCTATGTTTAGATTGGGAATTAACAACACTATGGCTGACGTATTATTGAAGCTCACGTTACCACAAATGGTAAAATTGGCTGAAACGAACCAGCTATTGTGTCTTTTCCGTTTTGACGACCATCAGACTATTACGCAGCTAACTCAGGATTCCCGGGTGGATGAATTGCAGCAAATACACACCGGGATATTGCTATCAAGCCAATTACAAGAGCGATTAGCTTCTAAAGAAAGCCATTTGCCGAAAAAAAGGGCGTAGCGATGGCCGTGAAAAGTATTGTCCAGGAAGCAAAGGACATTCAGCTCGCCATGGAATTGATCACGCTGGGTGCCAGATTGCAGATGCTGGAAAGTGAAACGCAGCTCAGTCGCGGACGGTTGATAAAATTATACAAGGAGCTACGCGGCAGCCCGCCGCCCAAGGGAATGCTGCCTTTTTCCACGGATTGGTTTATGACCTGGGAACAGAACATTCATTCTTCGATGTTTTATAATATTTTCCAGGTGTTACAGCAAAATGGACAATGTACCGGGGTCGAGGCGGTTATTCGATCGTATCGCTTGTACCTTGAGCAATGTCCCCATCAAGACGGTGAGTTACCGATTCTTGCGCTGACCCGCGCCTGGACGCTGGTAAGATTTGTTGAAAGCGGGATGCTGCAATTGACGCCATGCAGCCATTGTCACGGCCATTTCATCACTTATGCCCACCAACCCGCCTTTAGTTTTGTTTGCAGTTTATGCCAGCCGCCGTCGCGGGCGGTAAAAAGACGTAAACTTTTGCCAGACACGGCCGATATTAATCCCAAGCTGCTGGATGAGCAGGCGCAACGCGCAGTGTGACGGGTAATCCATACCGGATGAAAATATCCATGGCGATACCCTGGCATAAAATGGCCATGGTAATCGTCGCTCGGTTTTTTCCCCTATCACGGCGTGCTGGCCTTCATCTTTTTTACCGGGAGAACGGGCGTGTTAGTGATAGTGGGATATCTTGTCGTCATTGCCGCGGTATTTGGCGGTTATACCTTAGTCGGCGGCCATTTGGGCGCGCTTTATCAACCTTCCGAATTTCTAATAATCATTGGTGCCGGTGTCGGCGCGTTTATCGTCGGTAATAACGCGAAAGCAATCAAGTCGACCGTCCACGCTTTACCGTTGTTATTCCGTGGTTCAAAGTATAACAAAGCCTTATATATGGATCTGATGGCGCTGCTGTTTCGTTTGATGGCAAAGTCGCGTCAGCACGGCATGTTGGTTTTGGAATTTGATATCGATAGTCCCCATGAAAGCGCCATTTTCAAACTCTATCCCCGCATTCTTGACGATAAACAACTGGTAGATTTTATCACCGATTATCTGCGTCTGATGATAGGCGGCAACATGAATGCGTTTGAAATTGAATCGCTGATGGATGAGGAAATCGAGACCTACGAACACGAGTGTGAAATTCCCGCCAGCAGTTTGTCCCAGGTCGGGGATTCTCTGCCGGCCTTTGGCATCGTGGCCGCCGTCATGGGCGTGGTCCACGCCCTGGCATCGGCGGACCGTTCGGCTATTGAACTGGGCGCTTTGATAGCCCAGGCCATGGTGGGCACATTTTTAGGCATCCTGCTGGCTTATGGCTTTATTTCGCCCCTGGCTTCGCTTTTGCGGCAAAAGAAAGACGAAACCGTCAAAATGATGCAATGCATCAAAATTACTCTGCTCTCCAATATTCATGGTTATGCGCCGCAGATTGCGGTGGAGTTTGGCCGTAAAACCCTGTTTTCCGCCGAGCGTCCCTCGTTCAGCGAACTTGAGGCCCACGTCAAGCTCGCCCGGGAACCGGTTAAACAGCCGGTGGAAGAGGATGCATGAAGAACCAGCCAATAGTGGTGGTGCGCAAACGGCGGGCGCCCAGGCGCCACGCCGAACACGGCGGCGCATGGAAAATAGCCTATGCCGATTTC
The DNA here is from genome assembly GCA_015654925.1 of Enterobacterales bacterium. Lineage (GTDB taxonomy): Bacteria > Pseudomonadota > Gammaproteobacteria > Enterobacterales > Enterobacteriaceae > Acerihabitans. The sequence continues at coordinate 2,312 of JAATFX010000003.1, forward strand.
ATGACCGCGATGATGGCTTTTTTTCTGGTGATGTGGCTGCTATCCATCGCCAGCCCGCAGGAGTTGGCGACCATAGCTGAATATTTCCGTACGCCGCTCAACGTGGCCGTTACCGGCGGTGAGCGCAGCAGTTCCGATTTTAGTCCGATACCCGGCGGCGGTGATGATCCGACTCGCCAGCAGGGGGATGTGCATAAAAGCATTAATGCCCTGATGGATAAATTGGAAAAAAACCGGCTTAACCGGCTGCGGGAAAGATTGGATCAGCTCATTGAATCCGATCCCAGACTAAAGGTGCTGCGACCGCAATTGTTAATCAACCTGGTGGAGAGCGGGTTGCGTATCCAGATCCTCGATAGCCAGAACCGGCCGATGTTTGAAACCGGCAGCGACAGGGTGCAGCCGTATATGCGCGATGTGCTGCGGGCCATTGCGCCGGTGCTGAATGATATTCCGAATAAAATCAGCATTTCGGGTCATACCGATGCCATACCCTACGCCAGCGGCGAACGGGGCTATAGCAATTGGGAGCTATCGGCGGACCGCGCCAATGCGTCGCGGCGGGAGCTGATTTCCGGCGGGCTGGGGGAGGGCAAAATTCTGCGCGTGGTCGGCATGTCCGCCACCATGAGCCTGGCGCCGCAAAAACCGGACGCGGCGATTAATCGGCGTATCAGTCTGCTGGTGCTGAACAAACAGACGGAAATAACCATTGAGCATGAAAATGCGGAAAGCCAGGGTGTGGAAATCAACGATTCAAAAGCGCTGACGCAGCAGCCGGCATTGAAGGCGGCGGCCGAGCCAACCGCACCCCCATTGCCGGCCAACGCGGCGGCGCCGGTAACCGCTCCAGCGCCGGCTGCGCCGCCAAGCGTTGCCCCGGGTTCGGCACCGGCGGCCGCGCCGTCAAGTATTGCTCCTGATTCGGCACCGGCGGCTGCGCCGTCCAATGTCGCGCCGGCCCCAGCGCCGGCGGCTGCGTCTGCAACTGCGCCTACAACTACGCCCTCCGGGACTCAGGTCCCGGCGGCCTCGCCGTTTAACGAACGTGATTCACAGCAGAGGTGACTTCGTGAGCATGGAATTAAGCGCTTTTTACCAAACATTTTTTGATGAGGCTGCCGAATTGCTGGCGGATATGGAACAGCATCTGCTGGTTCTGGACCCGCTGAAACCGGATAGCGAACAGCTCAATGCTATCTTCCGCGCCGCCCATTCCATCAAGGGCGGGGCGGGCACGTTCGGCTTCACGGTATTGCAGGAAACCACCCATTTGCTGGAAAACCTGCTGGACGAGGCGCGGCGGGGGGAAATGTCCCTCAGCACGGCGATTGTTAACCTGTTTTTGGAAACCAAAGATATCATGCAGGATCAATTAGACGCCTACAAAACGGCTCAGGAACCGGATGCGGCAAGCTTTGCTTATATTTGCGAGGCGCTGCGCCAGCTAGCGCTGGAAGCCAAAGGTATCGATCCTCAGACCGCGGCCTCTCCCAGCGCCGAACCCGCCAAGCAGCCGGCCGCGGACGCCATGCTTTCTATTCGCCTAAGCGATCTGAAACCCGGCGAAATCCCGCTGATGCTCGATGAGCTGGGTAATCTCGGCACCGTGCTGGATCACCGGCAAACGGAAGACAGCCTCAGCGCCCGCCTGCAAACCACGGTAGGCGAAGACGATATTTGCGCGGTGCTGTGCTTTGTCTTGGAAGCCGACCAGATTCATTTCGACGCCGACGCGCCGGCGGCAAACGCCGACCAGGACGCCGACGCGGGGCTTCCTGACGTACCGGCGGCCGGCGTGACGCCTTCGCTCACGCCACCGGCAATCACGCCATCGCAGGGCAATGCCCCGGCAAGTCCCGTGCCGCCAAGTAATGTGACGCCCATCACCGCGGCGGCCGGCGCGTCGTCGGCCAGCGATGCCGTCCCGGCCCGGCCGGCGGATACCGCCACCGCGCGGGTAAAACCGGCCGATACCAGCATCCGGGTGGCGGTGGAAAAAGTTGACCAGTTAATCAATCTGGTCGGCGAACTGGTGATCACCCAATCCATGATTGCGCAGCGCTCCGGCAGTCTGGACCCGGTGGAACATAGCGATCTGCTGATCAGCATGGGCCAATTGGAACGCAATGCCCGGGATTTGCAGGAATCGGTGATGTCCATCCGCATGATGCCGATGGAATATGTCTTCAACCGGTTCCCGCGGCTGGTGCGCGATCTGGCCGCCAAGCTGGACAAGCAGGTAAAACTGACTCTGGAAGGCAGCTCCACCGAACTGGATAAAAGCCTGATCGAACGGATTATCGATCCGCTGACCCATTTGGTGCGCAACAGTCTGGATCACGGCATCGAGTCGCCCGCCGCCCGCCAGGCCATCGGCAAATCCCCGGTCGGCAATTTGCAACTGCGGGCCGAACACCAGGGGGGCAATATCTGCATCGAGGTCAGCGATGACGGCGCGGGCCTCAACCGGGAAAGAATCCTTGCCAAGGCATTGTCCCAGGGACTGCCGGTCAATGACGGCATGACCGACGAGGAAGTGGGCATGCTGATCTTCGCGCCGGGGTTTTCCACCGCCGAACAGGTGACGGATGTGTCCGGGCGCGGCGTGGGCATGGATGTGGTTAAGCGCAATATCCAGGCCATGGGCGGCCATGTGGATATTTTAACCCAGGCCGGCAAAGGCACCACCATCCGCATCCTGTTACCCCTGACGCTGGCCATACTGGACGGCATGTCGGTGCGGGTAAATCAGGATGTCTTTATCCTGCCGCTCAACACGGTGATGGAGTCGCTGCAACCGCAGGCGGATGATTTGCATCCCCTCGCCGGCGGCGAGCAGGTATTGCAGGTGAGGGGGGAATATTTGCCCCTGGTTGAATTGCATCACCTGTTTGATGTAGACGGCGCCAAAACCGACCCCACCCAAGGGATTGTGGTGATATTGCAAAGCGCGGGCCGTCGTTACGCCTTACTGGTGGATCAATTGATCGGCCAGCATCAGGTCGTGGTCAAAAACCTGGAAAGCAACTATCGCAAAGTGCCGGGGATTTCAGCCGCCACCATCCTTGGCGACGGCAGCGTGGCGCTGATTATCGATGTGTCCGCACTACAGGCCCTGAACCGTAATAAACGGATGGCCGGTGCTGCTTAATTTTTTATATTTAGCCGACTGAATAAAAAGGTGAAAACCATGGCAGGACTTGCAAGCGTCACCGCACTGACCGGGGAAAACGAAGGGCAGGAGTTTCTGATCTTTACGTTGGGCGACGAAGAATACGGTATCGATATTTTAAAAGTACAGGAAATCCGCGGTTACGATCAGGTGACGCGCATTGCCAATACGCCGGCGTTTATCAAGGGCGTGACCAATTTGCGCGGCGTGATCGTGCCGATACTGGATCTGCGCATTAAATTTGCCCAGTCGGACGTGGCGTATAACGACAACACGGTGGTGATTGTGCTTAATCTCAACCAGCGGGTGGTGGGTATTGTGGTGGACGGCGTGTCCGATGTGCTCTCCCTCACCGCGGAGCAAATCCGCCCGGCGCCGGAATTTGCCGTTACCTTGGCCACGGAATATCTTACCGGCCTGGGTTCCCTGGGCGAGCGCATGCTGATCCTGGTGGATATCGAGCGGCTATTAAACAGTGAGGAGATGGCGCTGGTGGATAGCGCCGCCAGGAGCTAGCGCGGCATTGCCAACGCGCAACAGACGGCGGAATCGCCCGGGACGCGGGTCGATTCCGCTAATCCGCTAATTTCTGTATTTACCGATAAAGTTTGCCTGCCCCCTGCCGATAAAAATAGCACCAGGTGTAGTGGGAAATCAGGCATGTTTAACCGTATAAGAGTAGTGACCGGCTTAGTTTTTATATTAATTATTTTTTGTATTTTGCAATTATCCTCGGGAGGCGTTTTTTACCACTCTTTAAAACAAGACCAGCACTATTTCGGCGTTTACCAAAATTTGCGTAAACAGCAAACCGCATTAAGCGCGAGCTGGGTGGCCTTGGTTCAAACCCGCAATACCCTGAACCGGGCGGCGGTGCGTTATTTAATGGATGAAAACAAGATCGGTAATGGCGCTACGGTAACCGAATTATTATCCGAAGCGCGGGGTACCCTGACCCGTTCCGAACAAACCTTCGGCAATTTCATGGCGATGCCCGCGGTCGAAGGACAGGACGAGGCGAATCATGTCGCCCTGAAAAAACGCTACGATGCATTGCATGCCGCCCTGGTTGAACTGAATGTTCAGCTCAACGACGGCAAAATCGCCGATTTTTTCGCTCAACCCACCCAAGGTCTGCAAAACAATTTCGAAGACTCCTATAGCCGCTATCTCGCGGGCAATATCCGCTTATATAACGATGCGGTGGAACAAAACCAGCAGGCGTATGTGCAATCGGTCGGCGTGCTGGGCGCGGCGCTGGCGATCGTGGTGCTGATCTCGCTTCTGGCCTGGGTCGGCATCCGCCGTATCCTGCTGCATCCGCTGCGCTATCTTATCGATCATATCCGCGGTATCGCCGCTGGGGATTTAACCCAGGAACTGACCCTTAACAGCCGCAATGAGATGGGGATGCTGGCGCAAAGCCTGCGCGATATGCAGCGATCGCTGACCGGCACCGTGCATACCGTGCGCCAAAGCGCGACCTCGATTTTCAACGGCGCCAGCGAAATCGCCGCCGGCAACAGCGATCTTTCGTCGCGCACCGAACAGCAGGCATCGGCGCTGGAGCAAACCGCCGCCAGCATGGAAGAGTTGACCGCCACGGTTAAACAGAACGCCGAAAATGCCCGCCAGGCCCGGCAACTGGCGCTTAGCGCATCGGAAACCGCGCAAAAGGGCGGCAAAGTGGTGGACAACGTAGTGCGGACCATGCACGAAATCGCCGGCAGTTCGCAGAAAATTGCCGATATTACCGGCGTTATCGACGGCATCGCCTTCCAGACCAATATCCTGGCGCTGAACGCGGCGGTGGAAGCGGCGCGCGCCGGCGAGCAGGGGCGTGGATTCGCCGTGGTGGCAGGCGAAGTACGCAGTCTGGCCCAGCGCAGCGCGCAGGCGGCCAAAGAGATTAAAGGCTTGATTGATGACTCGGTCAATCGCGTGGATGTGGGGTCCACTCTGGTTGAAAGCGCCGGGGAAACCATGGCGGAAATCGTTAATGCGGTCACCCGCGTCACCGACATCATGGGAGAGATTTCATCGGCATCCGATGAACAAAGCCGCGGTATCGATCAGGTAGGCGAGGCGGTGGCCGACATGGATCGCACTACGCAGCAAAATGCCGCGCTGGTACAGCAAGCGGCCCATGCCGCCGCCCAGATGGAAGCCCAGGCCGGATTATTGACCCAGGCCGTCTCCGTCTTCCGCCTGGATGAACAACTCCCCCCGGCGGTAAATAAGCCCGCACCCGCCGTGTCCGCCAACCGGCAGGCTATGCCGCCGGCGTCCGCGAAAAAGACAGCGGAAAGCGCATCGCAGGAAAATTGGGAAACCTTTTAATTACGCTTGGTAAAAATAACCAACGCCAGCATGAGGTTAATGATGTTATCGCGTATACGGATTTCCACCAGCCTGATTATGATCGTATTGATCTTCGGTTTGATGCAATTAATCAGCAGCGGACTGTCGTTTGAGAATTTCAGACGCAGCAGCGAAAATTTTCACCAAGTAGAATCGGACAATCTGAAACGAAATGCCCTGAGCATGAGTTGGTCTGAATTACTACAAACCCGTAATTCCCTTAACCGGGCGGCGACGCGCTTTGCGTCTTATACGCCGCTGGAGCAGATCCTGCCGATTATGGAGGATGCCAAAAAGAAACTTAAACACGGCGAGGCGGTGTACAAGGAATTTAACGCTTATCCCACGGCGAGCGGCGGGGAGCAGGCGCTGCGCGAGCAAACCGACAAGAGCTATAAAGAATTCGACCAGGCGCTGCGCGACGCCATAGAGATGCTGGATAACGGCAATGTACAGGCCTTTATGACCCAGCCCACGCAGCAATTCCAGGACGCGTTCGAGCGGCAATATAACGCCAATATGACGCATCTGTCCGGGGCGATCGGCGATGCCAGCGAGTTAAACCGTTCCGCGTACAGCCGGTCGGGATGGATGCTGGCGCTGATGGCCGGCATGACGGCGGCCCTGACGCTGCTGGTCCTGGTATGGCTCAAACGCATGCTGCTGCGCCCGTTGGCGGCGATGAGCGGCCATTTTAACGCCATCGCCAGCGGCGATCTGGGCAATCCGATCGCGGCCCAGGGGCGTAACGAAATCAGCCAGCTGTTCCATCAATTGGAAGCCATGCGCGATGAGCTGGCGCAAACGGTATCCACCGTGCGCCAGGGCACCGATGCCATGCTCAGCGGCATCCAGGAAATCGCCAGCGGCAATAACGATTTGTCCGCGCGCACCGAACAGCAGGCCGCTTCTCTCGAAGAGACCGCCACCAGCATGGAGCAATTAACCTCCACGGTGAAACAGAATGCGGAAAATGCCCGCCAGGCCAGCAAGCTGGCCAGCGATGCGTCGTCCACCGCCCATAAAGGCGGCACGTTGACCAGCAACGTGGTGCAGCGCATGGCGGATATCGCCGTCAGCTCGCGGAAAATCAGCGATATCACCAGCGTCATCGACGGCATCGCCTTCCAGACCAATATCCTGGCGCTGAACGCGGCGGTGGAAGCGGCGCGCGCCGGCGAGCAGGGCCGGGGCTTCGCCGTGGTGGCCGGCGAGGTGCGTAATTTGGCGCAGCGCAGCGCGCAGGCGGCCAAAGAGATTAAAGGATTGATTGACGAGTCGGCCACCCGGGTGCAGCAAGGCTCCGAACTGGTCGCCTCGGCCGGTGAAACGATGGATGAGATCGTTCGTTCCGTCGCCCGGGTCACCGACATTATGGGCGAAATCGCCTCCGCATCCGATGAACAGAGCCGGGGTATCGATCAGGTGGCCGCCGCGGTTAACCAAATGGATGCCGCCACCCAGCAAAATGCGTCGCTGGTGGAGCAATCCGCCGCCGCCGCCCATGCCTTGGAAGCGCAGGCCGGATCGCTGATGCAGGCGGTGCGCGTATTCAGGCTGCAACAGCACGCCGAGCAGGATTACCTGGACGAGAAAGGGTCGGCCGGCCTTAATGAGCGGCAACTCGAACCAACAACCTAAGCCAGGCGCAAGCGCGGGCAATGAGAAAACCTATGCCGAATCAGGCTGAAATTGCCGCACGATGGTCCAATTGGGCGCAACCGGTGCCCTTATCGGATGCGCATTTCCAGCGCATCTGCCAGTTGATTTACCAGCGGGCCGGCATCGTGCTGGCCAGCCACAAACGGGAGATGGTGTATAACCGCCTGGTCAGGCGGCTTCGCAGCCTGGAGATGGCGGATTTCGGTACGTATCTGGCGCGGTTGGAAGCCAATGTCAACGGCGAGGAGTGGGAAGTGTTTATCAACGCGCTGACCACCAACCTGACCGCGTTTTTTCGCGAGCTGCACCACTTCCCGATTCTCGCGCGCCACGCCCAGGAGCGGCCGGGGCCGTATACCGTCTGGAGCACCGCGGCTTCCACCGGCGAAGAGCCTTACTCCATCGCCATGACGTTAATGGAAACGCTGACCGGACCTATGAGCCAGGTGCAGGTGATCGGCAGCGATATTAATACCCTGGTGCTGGATAAAGCCCGGGCCGGCGTGTACCGCCATGAGGAACTGCGCGGCCTGAGCACCGTGCAGCGCCAGCGGTTTTTCCTGCGCGGCACCGGCCCCCACGAAGGGTTGGCGCGGGTGCGTCCGGAGCTCAGCGCCATGGTGCGTTTCCAGTATCTGAATTTACTGGCGGGAGAGTGGGCGGTGCCGGGACCGTTCGACGCTATTTTTTGCCGGAATGTGATGATTTATTTTGATAAGGAAACCCAGGAGCGCATCCTGCGCCGTTTCGCGCCGCTGCTTAAACCCGGCGGGCTGCTGTTTGCCGGCCATTCAGAAAATTTCAGCCAGATCAGCCAGGATTTCAAGCTGCGCGGACAGACGGTTTACCAGCTTACCAAGGAAAGAAAATGAGCAAAATCAGGGTGCTTTGCGTAGACGATTCCGCATTGATGCGACAATTGATGACCGAAATCATCAACGGTTTTCCCGATATGGAAGTCGTGGCCACCGCTCCCGATCCGCTGGTGGCACGCGATCTGATTAAAAAATTGAACCCGGAAGTGCTCACGCTGGATGTGGAAATGCCGCGTATGGACGGGTTGGATTTTTTGGAAAAACTGATGCGTTTACGGCCGATGCCGGTGGTGATGGTGTCGTCGTTGACCGGGCGCGGATCGGAAATCACCCTGCGCGCATTAGAGCTGGGAGCCATTGATTTCGTCACCAAACCCCAAACCGGCCTGCGCGACGGCATGCTGGCCTACAGCGAGTCCATTGCCGAGAAAATCCGCATGGCGTCCCGGGCCAGGCTGCCGCAGCGGCAAAATAGCGGCGCGGCGCCGACCATCCGGGTGCCGTTGCTGAGCAGCGAAAAGCTGATCGCCATCGGCGCGTCCACCGGCGGAACGGAGGCGATTCGCCATGTGCTTGAGCCGCTGCCGCCCACCAGCCCGGCGCTATTGATCACCCAGCATATGCCGCCGGGATTTACCCGATCTTTTGCCGAGCGGCTGAACAAACTGTGCCAGATCACCGTAAAAGAGGCCGAAGACGGCGAGCGGATATTGCCGGGCCACGCCTATATCGCCCCAGGCGCCCGCCATATGGAACTGGCCCGCAGCGGCGCCAATTACCAGGTCAGGCTGCATGACGGCGATCCGGTTAATCGCCATCGTCCGTCGGTGGATGTGCTGTTCCACTCGGTGGCCCAATATGCCGGGCGCAATGCGGTCGGGGTGATCCTCACCGGCATGGGCAATGACGGCGCCGCCGGCCTGCTGGCCATGCGCAACGCCGGCGCGTATACCATGGCGCAGGATGAAGCCAGCTGCGTGGTATTCGGCATGCCCCGTGAAGCCATTGCCATGGGGGGCAGCAACGAAATTGTGCCTTTACACCAGATGAGCCAGCGCATGATGACCCAAATCAGCGCCGGCCAGGCATTACGTATTTAGCAGCCCGCACGCGGGCAAACGATCAATAACAGGAGCAGGTATGGCGGATAAAGAACTCAGATTTCTGGTGGTCGACGATTTTTCAACGATGCGGCGGATCGTACGTAACCTACTGAAAGAACTGGGCTTTAATAATGTTGACGAAGCCGAGGACGGTGCGGATGCCCTGAATAAGCTGCGCGCCGGCCCCATCGATTTTGTCATTTCCGACTGGAATATGCCGAATATGGATGGGCTGGCCCTGCTGCAGAATATCCGCGCCGATGCCGCGCTGGGCGCGCTGCCGGTACTGATGGTGACGGCGGAAGCCAAAAAAGAGAATATCATCGCCGCCGCCCAGGCGGGGGCCAGCGGTTATGTGGTCAAGCCGTTTACCGCGGCGACGTTGGAAGAAAAGCTGAATAAAATATTCGAAAAGCTGGGGATGTAATCAGGAGGGAATATGAATAGCACACCTACCATGCCGAAAACCAACGCCACCGCCACGGAGATCATCTCCCGCATCGGCCAGTTGACCAGGATGCTGCGCGATAGCCTCAAGGAACTGGGGCTGGATCAAGCCATCGCCCAGGCCGCCGAAGCCATTCCCGACGCCCGCGATCGGCTGGACTATGTGGTACAAATGACCGCGCAGGCGGCCGAGCGGGCGCTTAACTGCGTCGATGCGGCGCAGCCGCGCCAAACCAAGCTGGAGAAAGGGGCCAAGGCGCTGACCGTTCGCTGGGACAGTTGGTTCGAGCAGCCCATTGAATTGGGCGATGCCCGCGAGCTGGTGACCGCTACCCGGGATTACCTGGCCGAGGTGCCGGAACATACCGCCTTCACCCATGCGCAGCTGATGGAAATCATGATGGCGCAGGATTTCCAGGATCTCACCGGCCAGGTGATTAAACGCATGATGGATGTGGTGCAGGAGATCGAAAAGCAACTGCTGATGGTGCTGCTGGAAAACATGCCGGAGCCGGCGCAGTCCAAACGCGCCAGCGACGGCCTGCTGAACGGCCCTCAGCTCGATCATACCGTCGAGGGCGTGGTCGCCAACCAGGATCAGGTGGACGATCTGCTCGATAGCCTCGGTTTTTAACCCCCTTTCCCCCTTGAACCGGCGATCGGCAGATCGTCCGGTCAACGGCTATCCGTCAAATACCCGCCGCTTTACCCCGTTGTTCCCGCCATCGTCCGCACGGCTTTTTGTCATGCTACGCATCTTGCAGTCATGGCGTGAAGCGATCGGGATGATGAATGGCGGAAGACAGCGATCTGGAAAAAAGCGAGGCCCCCACCGCCCACCGGCTGGATAAAGCCCGCGAAGAGGGGCAGATTCCCCGTTCCCGCGAATTGACTTCCGTTTTGATGCTGCTGGTGGGGCTGGCTATCCTGTGGATGGGCGGCGAGCCGCTGGGACGACAGCTGGCGGCGATGATCGCCCAAGGCCTGCGTTTCGATCACGGCATAATCAGCAACGACCGCCAGATTTTATTTCAAGTGCAGGCCCTGATCAAACAAACGGTGTGGGCGCTGGTCCCGGTCTTTGCCGGCCTGGCGCTCACCGCCGTGGCCGCGCCGATGCTGCTGGGGGGCGTGATGTTTAATCCCGCATCGATTAAATTCGATCTGGGCAAAGTCAATCCGCTGCCGGGATTGAAGCGGGTTTTTTCCGGCCAGGCGTTATCGGAGTTATTCAAGGCCATACTCAAGGCGCTGCTGATGGGCTGGGTCACCGGCTGGTTTCTTTGGCACAATTGGCCGGTCATGCTGCATTTAGTGCTGGAATCCCCGATTGCCGCATTGGGCGATGCCCTGCGGCTGATCGCCACCTGCGCCTTGCTTAATATCGCGTCGTTGATTCCCATGGTGGCGTTCGATGTGTTCTGGCAACTCTGGAGCCATGTTAAAAAACTGCGGATGACCCGGCAGGAAATCCGCGATGAATTCAAGGATCAGGAAGGGGACCCGCACGTTAAAAGCCGCATTCGCCAGCAGCAGCGCGCCATGTCGCGCCGCCGCATGATGAGCGACGTGCCGGGCGCGGACGTTATTATCACCAACCCCACCCACTATGCCGTGGCCCTGCGTTATGAGGACGGCAAAATGAGCGCCCCGAAAGTGGTGGCCAAAGGCGCTGGCGATATTGCCCTGCGCATACGCGAGATCGGGGATCGGCACCGTATTCCCCAACTTGAAGCGCCGCCGCTGGCCAGGGCGCTGTATCGCCACGGCGAGATCGGGCAGGCGATTCCCGCCACCTTATATTCCGCCGTGGCCGAGGTCTTGGCCTGGGTCTATCAGCTAAAACGCTGGCGGGAGCAGGGCGGATTGATACCGAAAAAACCCGAACATTTACCGGTGCCGGCGGCACTGGATTTTGCCCACGAGAAAGAGTGATATGGCCAAGCTGGTAGCATTATTACGGTTGCCCCCCAATTTCAGCACCATTCAATGGCAGATTCTGGCCGGCCCGGTACTGATCCTGATGATCCTGTCGATGATGGTGCTGCCGTTGCCGCCTTTTATCCTGGATCTGCTGTTTACCTTTAATATCGCCCTGTCGATCATGGTGCTGCTGGTGGCGATGTTTACCCGCAAAACCCTGGAGTTCGCGGCATTTCCCACCATCCTGCTGTTTTCCACCCTGTTGCGCCTGTCGCTGAATATCGCATCGACCCGCATCATATTGCTGCACGGCCATACGGGCACGGCGGCGGCCGGACGGGTGATCGAGGCGTTCGGCCACTTTCTGGTGGGCGGCAATTTCGCCATCGGCATCGTGGTGTTTATCATCCTGGTGGTGATCAACTTTATGGTTATCACCAAAGGCGCCGGGCGCATCGCCGAAGTGGGCGCGCGTTTTGTGCTTGACGGCATGCCCGGCAAACAGATGGCCATCGATGCCGATCTCAACGCCGGCCTGATCGGCGAGGAAGAAGCCAAATTACGCCGCAGCGAAGTCACCCAGGAAGCGGATTTTTACGGTTCGATGGATGGGGCCAGCAAGTTTGTGCGCGGCGATGCCATCGCCGGCCTGATGATCATGGTGATCAACGTGATCGGCGGGTTGCTGGTGGGCATGATCCAGCACGGCATGGCCCTGGGCAACGCGGCTGAAAGCTACACCCTGCTGACCATCGGCGACGGCCTGGTGGCGCAAATTCCGGCGCTGGTGATCTCCACCGCCGCGGGCGTCATCGTTACCCGGGTAGGTACCAATCAGGATGTCGGCCAGCAGATGGTCGGCCAGCTATTCAACAACCCGCGGGTCATGCTATTAAGCGCCGCGGTGCTGGGGTTGCTGGGACTGGTGCCCGGGATGCCCAATATGGTGTTTTTACTGTTTACCGGCATGTTGCTGGCCCTGGCCTGGTGGCTGCGCGGCAAGACCGAGCAAGGACCGGTGGCCAGCGCTCCGCTGATTAAACCGGACAGCGCGCTAAATAATAAAGAAGCCAGCTGGAACGATGTGCAGTTGGAAGACCCCCTGGGCATGGAAGTGGGCTACCGGCTGATCCCGATGGTGGATTTCCAGCAAAATGGCGAATTGCTGGGCCGTATTCGCAGCATCCGCAAAAAATTCGCCCAGGAAACCGGCTTTTTGCCGCCGGTGGTGCATATCCGCGATAATCTCGAACTCCAGCCGGCCAGCTACCGCATTTTGCTCAAAGGCGTCGAAATGGGGCGCGGCGAAGCGTTCCCCGGCCGCTGGATGGCCATAAATCCCGGCAGCGCCGACGGCGAACTGGCCGGGGATATCACCCAGGACCCGGCGTTTGGCCTGCCGGCGGTCTGGATTGACAGCGCGCTGAAAGAGCAGGCGCAGATCCAGGGGTATACGGTGGTCGAGGCCAGTACCGTGGTGGCCACCCATCTTAATCATCTTATCGGCATCCATGCCAGCGAGCTGCTGGGCCGGCAGGAAACCCAGCAACTGCTCGATCGAGTTACCCAGGAAATGCCCAAACTCACCGAAGATTTTATCCCCGGCACCCTGACGCTGACCATTTTTCATAAAGTGTTGCAAAATTTGCTGGCCGAAAACGTGCCGATCCGCGATATGCGCACCATTATCGAAACCTTGGCGGAACATGCCCCGGTACAAAAAGATCCGGCGGAGCTCACGGTCGTGGTGCGGGTCGCCCTCGGGCGGGCGATCACCCAGCGCTGGTTCCCGGGGGACGGTGAAATCCAGGCCATCGGTTTGGATTTGGCGTTGGAGCGCGTACTGTTGCAGGCGCTGCAAAGCGGCGGCGGCCTGGAGCCGGGTATGGCGGACCGGGTATTGGCGCAGGCGCGGGAGGTGCTGCAACAGCAGGAAAGCCTGAACGCGCCGGCGGTGCTGCTGGTCAATCACGCACTGCGCCCGCTGCTGGCGCGTTTCCTGCGCCGCAGCCTGCCCCAGCTTGCCGTCTTGTCGAATCTGGAAGTCAGCGATCGGCGTCAAATCCGCATGACGGCCATTTTGGGCGGCCCGCGGTGAAGATAGCGGATTATAGCACCGGTTCCCATCGCCCGTGCTGGCGGCTACTGCCGCTTGCCTGGCTGCTGGCCGTCGCCGCGCCGGTACCGGCGACAGGCCGCGTCACGGCGGATGGGGGATGGGAGGCGCAGGGGAAAATGCTGTTCCTGGGCCAGCGCGGCAGCGTTAAAAGCAGCGCGCCGATGCGGCCTGTTACCGCGCCGCCGGCCGGGGCGCTGGTCACGTCCATCAGTTGGCGGATCGATACCGAACGGCCATTGCCTGCGGGGGCGATGCTGGCGGTTTGCCTGCCGGTGAAATGTGTTTATCTCGATGGGCTGTCCGGACGAAGCGATGCGCTGGCGGGAGCGCCGGCGAATAATCCATTGACGCTGCTGGTGAAAGTCGACGGCAGCGGCGCTTTCTACCCGCAGATATTGCTGACCCGTTATCAGATCTTGGTGAATTACCGCACGTTGCCCACCCGCTGAACCCGGCAACGCCGAGGCGGCCAGTATAATCATAGGGCGGGGGGGGACCACCCCGGGCGGCAAATATAGCGCAGCGCGGGGATTAGACGCTGAACTTGCGGCCCAATAACTGCCCGCTGCGCGCCTGGCCGTCGGGGCCATAGAGGCGGCGCTGGGTTTGATGTTGCTCCAGCATGGCCAGCATTTGCTGGTTTAATAGCAGGTGCTGCGCCAGCAACAGGCCGTTACGGTAGTTATGGTGATTGAGATTTTCAGTCAGCTGCGCGATGGTTTGCCACTGGGCGCGCAAAGACGGATGGCCGTCATAAGGCGGCTGGTCGGCTCCGCTGGCGGCCGCCAGGGCTTCGCGCTGGCGATCCAAATGCTGCAGGGTGGCCAGCTGTTCATTTTTATTTTCCGTCACCCGGTGCAATAGCGCGGCGTTAACCTGGCCTGCGCTCAGCAGTTCCTGTTCCTGGGCCAGGGTGAGTTCCAATTGCTGTAGAATTTCCAGCATGCGCGTAAAGGTGGTTTCCAACTCATTCATGACTGTTTGATTACTCATCCTGATCGAGCATCGATTGCGCCTGGGCAATCAACGCATCGGCAATTTTGCCGGTATCCACTTTCAATTCGCCGCGGCGAATGGCCTGTTTCAGATTGTCCACCTTGGCGCTGTCGATATCCTGGCTGCCGGGTTGCCGCAGGCGTGCCTGGGCGTCGCTTAAATTGACCTGCGTCTGCTGGCTGGTGGCGATGGCGCCGCCGGTAGTTTTGCTTTTTTGCGGCTGAACAGTACCGGTTTCCGGACCCTGGATCGGGGACAGAGGTTGAATTGGGCGGGTACTATCAATACTCATACAGCCTCACTTATATTCGTTGTCAAAAACACCCTCGGGTTAACTTTGATTATCGGCCAAATCCACCAAAGCTTTAATTTAAAATATGACGCGTACGTTACCGTTGTCCAGCAACTGGCCGTTAACCACCTGGCCCGACTCCATGCGCACCTGCAGCCGATCGTTTACCGCCGCGTTATTCATGGCTTTGCCGGTGCTTTGCACGGCAAAGCCTTCGCCTTGGGCGGTCACCTGCACGGTTTGGCCGGTTGCTACGCGCCAGGGGCGGCGCAACATGGCGGCGGTTAACGCCTGGCCGCTGCCTACCGCCCGCTCGCTGACGCTGCCTGCCGCCAGCGCCATATCGGTGAGGGGCGCGCCGGCGAGCATATCCAGGCGGCCGGTGCGCCACATGATGTCCTGTTCAGATAGCGTCTGATGGGCGGCGATCGGCCGGGCCGCCACCAGATACCGATCGGTGACCTGTACATCGACTTGCAGAAACCGTTTTTGGGTATCGCACACCATACCGATACTGAGATTACCCCAGATACGATTACGGGACGGCAATGAAAATTGCGGGCGTTCGCAGCTCGGGCGGCGATCCGCCGGCGTCTTGATCACGATTTGCATTGATTGCGGGGGCGCGGGATATTGCCGCTGCATAAACTCGGTCAACTGCGCCGCCAGCGGGTCGGCGGCGGCGGCGGCCGAAAACAGGAACAACGCGGCGGCCAGGACATGATGCCGGCGCCCCCTGCGGGCGGTGATGGCCGGTGGCACAACTTGGTTAACGTCCATACTCTTCATCTCATCCCCTGCGTGTTTTATCCTTCCCGCCGGCGTGGCCGCTGCCTCATGGCTAGCCGGGCAATTACAGTGTACCGATCTCCTTTTCTTCTCAATGGGTAAATTAGCACCGCAATTCATGCTTATTCCGGCGATAGGCATGGCGGTTATACGTCTAAGCTGGCATCCATTAATTAATGCCCGGTATTTTTTTTTGTTGCTATCACAACTGCCATGACAACTGCGTCGGCAGCTAGCGTGGCAACCATGATGGGAACCATGATGATCAATAAGCTTGATGCCGCCCTGCAATTCCAGCAGGAAGCCCTCAACTTGCGCGCGCAGCGTCAGGAAATCCTGGCCGCGAATATCGCCAATGCCGACACCCCGGGCTATCAGGCGCGGGATATCGATTTTGCCAGCGAACTGAATAAAGCGCTGACCCAGGGGCGGGCCAGCGGCGCGTCGTTGGCGCTGACCACCACCTCCGCGCGGCATATCGATGCGTCCGGCGCCGCCGCTCCCGCCAGCGAGTTGCTCTACCGGGTACCCGATCAACCCGCGCTGGACGGCAATACCGTCGATATGGACCGCGAAAGAACCCAGTTCGCCGATAACAGCCTGCAATATCAGACCGATCTGACGGTGCTCGGCGGACAGATTAAAAACATGATGTCGGTACTACAGGAGTAACCCGCCGATGGGGATGACCTCGATTTTTGCTATTTCCGGTTCGGCGCTGAGCGCCCAATCGCAGCGCATGAACGTCGCCGCCAGCAATCTGGCGAATGCGGACAGCGTGACCGGCCCGGACGGCCAGCCGTATCGCGCCAAGGAAGTGATCTTCCAGGTGGCCGCCCCCGCCGGGCAGGAAATCGGCGGCGTCCAGGTCAGCGGCGTGGTGGAATCGCCGCAGCCGGACAAGCTGGTCTATCAGCCGGGCAATCCGCTGGCGGACGAGAAGGGCTATGTACGCATGCCTAATGTCAATGTGGTGGATGAAATGGTCAACAGCATGTCGGCCTCGCGCAGCTACCAGGCTAATATCGATGTGCTCAATACCGCCAAGACGCTGATGCAAAAAACCCTGACGCTTGGCCAATAACCGGAGGATATGATGGGCGTTTCAGTCAATATGAATGACCCGGTGGATAACACCAAAGTTGCCGACAAGACCGCGGCCGGCAGTTCCAGCGTCGATTTGCAAAGCCAATTCCTGACGCTGCTGGTGGCCCAGTTGAAAAACCAGGACCCCACCAACCCGATGGACAACTCCCAGTTGACTACCCAATTGGCGCAAATCAGCACCCTGAGCGGCATCGAAAACCTTAATACCACCCTGGGGTCGATTTCCGGCCAAATCAACACCAGCCAGTCGTTGCAGGCATCCACCCTGGTGGGCCACGGCGTGATGATCGACGGCAACAGCATTCTGGTGGGCGCCGACAGCACCACCACGCCTTTCGGGCTGTCGCTGGATAAAGCCAGCGACGCTACGACGGTTACCATTAAAGACGCCAACGGCAACGTGGTGCGCACCGACGACCTCGGCGCGCAGACCGCGGGGGTACATACCTTTACCTGGGACGGCACCGACAGCGCAGGCGCGGCCTTGCCCGCCGGCTCCTATACCTTCAGCGTCGCCGCCACGACGACGGCGGGCAGCGCCGTAACGGCCACCGCGCTGAAATACGCGGCGGTGTATGGGGTCAACACCACCGCCGGCGGCGCCTCGCAGCTTAACCTCGGCCTGGCCGGCAACGTTACGCTCGATCAGGTACGACAAATTATTTAACGGACAACGAGGCCTGCGCGGCAGGCTTGCCAACCTTATCACTGGAGAGTCACATGGGTTTTTCACAAGCGGTCAGCGGCATGAACGCCGCCGCCACCAATCTGGACGTTATCGGTAATAATATCGCCAACTCCGAAACCAGCGGGTTTAAAGCGGGTTCAGTCTCTTTTGCCGATGTGTTCGCCAGCTCCCAGGTCGGTCTGGGCGTCAAGGTGGCTGCGGTAACCCAGAATTTCAAGGACGGGACGGTCAATACCACCGATAACGGCCTGAATGTCGCCATTTCCAATAACGGTTTTTTCCGCCTGGTGGATGATAGCGGTTCGGTATTCTATTCCCGCAACGGCGATTTTTCGAAAAACTCCAGCAATGAATTGATTAACAGCAGCGGCCTGCACGTCACCGGTTATGCGGCCACCGGCACGCCCCCCACCATCCAGCAGGGAACCCAGCCGGTTAATTTGACCATTCCCGCGGCGGGACTGGCGGCCAAGGCCAGCACCTCCGGCACCATGGTGGCCAAGCTGAACTCCAGCTCCCCGGTGCTCGATGACGCCAAATTCGACGCCGCCGACTCCGGCAGCTATAGCTTTTCGCAGCCGATGACCAGTTATGACAGCCTGGGCAACCCCCATAATGTCAGCCTCTATTTCGTCAAAACCGCCAATAACGAATGGCAGGTGCATAGCGTCGACACCAGCAGCGGCGCGGCCGCCCAAAACCTCGGCAAACTGCAATTCGATACCAACGGACAATTGGCCGCTACCAGCGCCACCAGCTTTGATATCAATATGGCCGCGATGAACGGTTCGACCGCCGGCTCCTTTGCCCTGGATTTCACCGGTACCCAGCAGCAGTACGCCACCGCCAGCAGCGTCAGCAGCCAGGACGTCAACGGCTACTCGGCCGGGGATTTAACCAAATACTCCATTAACGACGACGGTACCATTACCGGCACTTATTCCAACGGTGAAACCCAATTGCTCGGGCAAATAGTCCTGGCTAACTTCGCTAATCCGCAGGGATTGAAATCCGACGGCAATAACAGCTGGACCGCCACGTCCGCGTCCGGCCAGGCCATCGTGGGCACCGCCGGCAACGGTAACTTCGGCACGCTGACCGCCGGCGCGCTGGAAGGTTCCAACGTCGATTTAAGCAAAGAGCTGGTGAATATGATCGTGGCCCAGCGCGATTATCAATCCAATGCGCAAACCATCAAGGCCCAGAATGCCATTATGCAAACGCTGGTTAGCCTGACCTGATCGACCTGACGGAGTAGCCCAATGGATCACGCTATTTACACCGCGATGGGGGCCGCCAGCCAGACGCTCGAACAGCAGGCGGTTATCACCAATAATCTGGCCAACTCGTCCACCACCGGGTTCCGGGCGCAGCTTTCCGCCCTGCGCGCGGTACCGGTGGAAGGGCCCACCCTGGCCACCCGTACTCTGGTGGTGGCCTCGACGCCCGGCGCGCTGATGACCCAGGGGCCGCTCAATAATACCGAGCGTCCGCTGGACGCCGCCGTGCAGGATCAGGGCTGGCTGGTGGTACAGATGCCCAACGGCGACGAAGCCTATACGCGCAACGGCAATATTGAAGTCGACGCCACCGGGCAACTGACCATCCAGGGCTACCCGGTAATGGGCGATGCGGGGCCGCTGGTGGTGCCTACCCAGGCGTCCATCACCCTCGGTTCGGACGGTACGGTGTCGTCGCTGGGTGATGGCGACTCGCCGGATTCCATCAGTCCGGTGGGCCAGCTCAAGCGGGTTAAACCGGATGCCGCCCAGTTAGAGCGTGGCGATGACGGCCTGTTTCACCTGACCGCCGCCGCCCAGGCGCAAAACGGCAATACCTTGCCCACCGACCCCACGGTCAAAATCATGCCCGGCGTGCTGGAAGGCAGCAACGTCAATACCGCCGAAACGCTGGTGGATATGATTGGCAGCGCACGCCGTTTTGAAATGCAGATGAAAATCATCGCCGACATCGATAAAAATGCCGAATCGGCCAATCAACTGCTTTCAATCAGTTAACTCAATCGGAGATTAAACGGATGATCCGTTCTTTGTGGATTGCCAAAACCGGTCTGGATGCGCAGCAGACCAACATGGATGTTATTTCCAATAACCTGGCCAACGTCAGCACCAACGGGTTTAAACGCCAGCGCGCGGTGTTCGAGGATTTACTCTACCAGACCGTACGCCAGCCCGGCGCGCAATCTTCCGATCAGACGTCATTGCCGTCCGGTCTGCAACTGGGTACCGGGGTGCGGCCGGTGTCCACCGAGCGGCTGCACAGCCAGGGCAATTTGCAGCAAACCGAAAACAGCAAGGATATCGCGGTTAACGGCAAAGGCTTTTTCCAGGTGCAAATGCCCGACGGCACCACCGCCTACACCCGCGACGGGTCGTTCCAGGTGGACCAAAACGGCCAGATGGTGACTTCCAGCGGTTATCCGGTCCAGCCGGCGATTACCATTCCCGCCAACGCGCTTACCGTCACCGTGGCGCGCGACGGCGCGGTCAGCGTTACCTTGCAGGGGCAGACCGCCGCCAGCCAGGTAGGGCAGTTGACCCTGAGCAATTTCATCAATGAAGCGGGCCTGCAAAGCCTGGGCGAAAATCTCTATCAGGAAACCGACAGTTCCGGGGCGCCCAACGAGGCCACCCCAGGGCAAAACGGCGCCGGGCTGTTGTACCAGGGTTATGTTGAAACCTCCAACGTGAACGTGGCCGAAGAACTGGTGGATATGATTCAGGTGCAACGCGCTTATGAAATTAACAGCAAAGCCGTTACCACCTCGGACGCCATGCTGCAAAAGCTTACCCAGCTGTAATAAAGCGGAAGGGTGTAATGTGACGGCGTAACTTTATGAAGCAAAATAACCGCGCGCTATCATGCTGAAATTAAAGAAAATAGATGGCATGAAATTACGTTGTCACTTAAATGTCGCATTAAAAATACCTATAAGTGACAGTGTAATGTATGCCATGCGCCCATTTATACCGTCTGTCAGGACAATTTGAGTCATATGAAACAATATCAAAACCCCAGGACTTTCCCGCACCTGGCGTCCGCGCCTGCGGCGGCCTGGATGCTGGCTTTCGCTACGCTGGCCTCGGGCGGGTGTGCCTATATGCCCCATAAAAACCTGGTGGAAGGCGAAACTTCGGCCCAGCCGGCGCCGGCCTCGCTGCCGGTGGCCAACGGGTCGATTTTCCAGGCGGTGCAACCGATGAATTACGGTTATCAACCGCTATTTGAAGACCGGCGGCCGCGTAATGTCGGCGATATCCTGACGATTACGCTGCAGGAAAACGTCAGCGCCAGCAAAAGCTCGTCAGCCAATGCGGCGCGCGAAAGCAGCAATACCCTGAAGTTCGCCACTACGCCCAGCATGCTGACCGGCCTGCTGGGCAACGGCAAAGCCGATTTGGATGCCGGCGGCACCAATGATTTCGACGGCAAAGGCGGAGCCACCGCCAAGAATACCTTTACCGGCACGATTACCGTTACCGTGCAGCAGGTGCTGGCCAACGGCAACCTGAAAGTGGTGGGTGAAAAACAGATCGCCATCAACCAGGGGGCCGAATATATCCGTTTTTCCGGCATCGTGAATCCGCGCACCATCAACGGCAATAATGCGGTGATTTCCACCCAGGTGGCGGACGCCCGGATTGAATATGTCGGCAAAGGTTATATCAATGAAGCGCAGGAAATGGGTTGGCTACAACGCTTCTTCCTTAATATTTCGCCCTTTTAGCAGGTGGCCAGCAGAATGCGGATTTTAACCTTGAACGTGTACCGGCCCGCCGCCGCCCCATGGCGCCGTTTCGCCCGGGCGCTGGCCCTGGGGGCGGCGCTGGCCCTGGGATTAGCGGCATTGCCGGCCGGGGCGGAGCGGCTGCGCGATTTGGTGGATATTCAGGGCGTGCGCGACAACCCCCTGATTGGCTACGGTCTGGTGGTGGGTCTTGACGGCACCGGCGACCAGACCACCCAAACCCCGTTCACCACCCAAAGCCTGACCAATATGCTGTCGCAAATGGGCATTACCGTCCCAAGCGGCACCAATATGCAGTTGAAGAATGTCGCGGCCGTGATGGTCACCGCCAATTTCCCCGCGTTTGCCCGGGCCGGCCAGAATATCGACGTGGTGGTGTCCTCCATGGGGTCGGCCAAGAGCCTGCGCGGCGGCACCCTGATCATGACGCCGCTTAAAGGCGCCGATAACCAAGTGTATGCGCTGGCGCAGGGCAATTTGCTGGTGGGCGGCGCGGGAGCCTCGTCCGGCGGCAGCCGGGTGCAAATTAACCAACTGGCCGGCGGACGCATCACCAACGGCGCGGTAATCGAGCGGGAACTGCCCAGCACCTTCGGCGCCAGCCGCACCATGACTCTGCAACTCAAGCAGGAAAACTTCACCCTGGCCCAGCGCATCAGCGACACCATCAATGGCCAAAACGGCATGGGCATCGCCCGGGCACTGGATGCGCGCACCATCGAACTGCAAATGCCGGCTAATAACAGCAGCCAGGTGCGTTTTCTGTCGCAAATCCAGGATATCAATATCGTCATGGGCGAAATGGACGCCAAGGTGATTATCAATTCCCGTACCGGATCGGTAGTGATGAACCGCAACGTAATGCTGGATAACTGCGCGGTGGCCCAGGGCAATCTGTCGGTGGTGGTGGATAATCAGCAAAGCGTCAGCCAGCCCGATACGCCGTTTGGCGGCGGCCAGACCGTGGTCACCCGGCAAACGCAGATTTCGGTTAATCAAAGCGGCGGGTCGCTGCAAAAAGTGAATTCGAGCGCCAATCTCAATAGCGTTATCCGGACATTAAATGCGCTGGGGGCCACTCCCAATGATTTAATGTCGATTTTGCAGGCCATGCACAGCGCCGGTTGTCTCCAGGCCACGCTGGAGATCATCTGATGCAGCTTAACGATGCCGCCGATCTCTCCGCCGCCTACGATGTTAAATCATTGCAAAAGCTGCATAACCAGGCGGTCAAATCTTCCCCCGAGGCGTTAAAAGCGGTGGCCAAGCAGGTAGAAGGCCTGTTCGTGCAAATGATGCTTAAGAGCATGCGCGCCGCGCTGCCCAAGGGCGGCGCGTTCAGCAGCGATCAAACCGAGCTGTACACCAGCCTCTACGATCAGCAAATGGCGCAGCAATTATCGGCCAAAGGTCTGGGACTGGCGGATATGATGGTCAAGCAGTTGGGACAGCAGGGCGCCGATGCGCCGGCCGTCGCCAATGGCAACGCCGGCGGCGATCCGCCAGAGGCCAAAACCGCCGCGCCGTTCTCCGCCGACGGCCCGCTCAGCGCCAACGCCATCAATGCGCAATTCATGTCGCCGGCCCTGGCGGGCGAACTGTGGCGGCGCGAACGGCAGCAATCCGCCCGTCCAGGCGCGGATGCCGCCCCCGCCGGCGCCAGTTTTACCGATCGTCTGTCGGTGCCGGCCATGATGGCCAGCCGGCAAAGCGGCATCCCCCATCATCTGATCCTCGCCCAGGCGGCTCTGGAATCGGACTGGGGCAAACGGGAGATTCCCGCCGCCGGCGGCCAGCCCAGCTTTAATTTGTTCGGTATCAAAGCGTCTGATGACTGGAAAGGCAAAACCACTACCATTACCACCACCGAATACCAGGACGGCCAGGCGGTCAAGGTACAGCAGCGTTTCCGGGTATACGACTCCTATCTGGGCGCGCTGGGGGATTATATCCATTTACTTACCGATAACCCCCGCTACCGCGAGGTGGTGAGCGCCGGCCAGCCCGAAGCCGCCGCCTATGCCTTGCAGCGGGCCGGGTACGCCACCGATCCGGCCTATGCCGCTAAGCTGATACAGATTATCAATCAGTTAAAACACTCCGCCGAACGGGCGGCCAAAGCCTATACCCACGATCTCGGCGGGCTATTTTAAGCCGGTGGGCGAATTTTCCGCGCGCACTCAAGTTTACCCGGCCGCGGACGATAATAAACACAGGTTGTTGAATCTGACGCCGTCGTTTTTTTCTTATGGCGCAACGCCGGATCCGGATAAAAGGAAACGTAATGTCCAGTTCTTTAAGTAATATTGCATTGACCGGGCTGAATGCCGCGCAGAACGCGCTCAATAGCGTGGCCAGCAATATCAGCAATGTGTATGTTAGCGGCTATAACCGGCAGACCACTCAGCTGGCGGAAATGGGCAGCAATGGTTCCACCGGTACCGGCGTTATGGTCAGCGGCGTAACCCGCGCCTATGATGCGCTGGTGATGGGCCAACTGCGTAATGCGGCCACCACCTATGCGGCCACCAGCAGCTACTCCGACCAGATTTCGCAGATTAACTCGATGCTGGCCAGCACCGACAGCAGCCTGTCCACCAGCATGAGCACGTTTTTCAGCAGCCTGCAATCCCTGAGCAGCAATGCCGGCGACAGCGCGGCGCGCCAGACGGTGATCGGCAGCGCCCAGAGCTTGGTGAATCAGTTTAAAAGCAACGATACCTATCTGCGCAACATGGATGATGCCGTTAATCAGCAACTCTCCTCCAGCGCGGATCAAATCAATAATTACGCCAAACAAATCGCCAACCTGAACGATCAAATCGTGCGCCAGGGTAAGGGTGGGGCGACCAACGCCATGCTCGACCAGCGGGATCAACTGGTTAGCGAACTCAATACTATGGTGGGGGTCAGCACTACTCCACAGGCGGACAATTCGCTGACGGTGACCTTTGCCAACGGCCTGACCCTGGTGCAGGGCGGCACCGCCTCCCAGATCAAGGCGGTAGCCTCCCAGGCCGATCCGTCGCGCACCGTGCTGGCTTATGATAACGGCACCGGCTCGCCCGCCGAAATTAACGAAAAAACCTTGACCACCGGCAGCGTCGGCGGCCTGCTGACGTTTCGTTCGGGCACCCTGGACGACGCGCGCAACCAATTGGGCCAGATTGCCCTGGCGCTGGCGGGTAGCTTTAACCAGCAGCACGCCGCGGGGGTGGATCTTAGCGGCGCCGCCGGCGAGGCTTTTTTTAATTACGGTCAGCCGGATATCACCTCCAACACTAAAAATACCGGCCAGGCGGAGCTTAGCGTTGCTTTTACCGATACCAGCGCCGTGAAGGCGGGCAGTTATAACGTCAAATACACCGATGAAGGTTGGCAGGTCACCCGGGCCAGCGACGGCACCAGCGTGGATTTCGAGACCACGGACAATGACAAAGGCGAGCCGGTACTGAGTTTCGAGGGGCTGGCCATGACCGTCAGCGGCACCCCGAAGGCCAATGATAAATTTACCGTCGATCCGGTGACCAACGCGATCGCCGGCATGTCCGTTGCCATTACCGACCCGGCGAAGATTGCCGCCGGACAAGCCGGCGACGAAAGCGGCGCCAGCGACAACCGCAATGCCCAGGCCCTGCTGGCCCTGCAAACCAGCAAAGTGGTCGGCGGCAATGCCACCCTGTCTAGCGCCTTCGCGTCGCTGGTGAGCACCATCGGCACCAAAACCAGCAACGCCGCGGTTACCGCGACGTCGCAATCCAATATCGTCGATCAGTTGACCACCAAACAGCAGTCGATTTCCGGGGTGAACCTGGACGAAGAGTACGCTGATTTGCAGCGTTACCAGCAATATTACCAGGCCAACGCCCAGGTATTGAATACGGCGGGAACGCTTTTTGACACCATATTGTCGTCGTTAGGTAACTAACCGGCACCGGGCAGCATTTTACCCAATTTACCGTGGAAGGGATGAACGCCATGCGCCTTAGTACCAGCATGATTTATCATCAGAATTTAAACAGTATCACCAACGCCTATGCCAAATGGCAAAATACCGCCTTGCAGCTGGCCACCGGCCAGAAGGTCAACTCGCCGGCGGACGATCCCATCGCCGCGTCGCAGGCCATCGGCCTCAATAATATGCAGGCGGTGGGCGAGCAGTATGGCGCGGCGCGCAGCACCGCCATCGCCAGCCTGTCGATGGAAAGCACGGTTCTCGATCAGGTCACGGGCGTGATCCAAAACGTCCAGACCTTATTGGTCCAGGCCGGTGACGGCACGCTGAGCGATAACGATCGGCAGTCGTTGTCCACTCAATTGCAATCTTATAAAGATCAACTGGTGGGCCTGGCCAATAGCAAAGACGGCAACGGCAATTATATTTTCGCCGGCTATAAAACCGGCACCGCGCCCTTTGAGCAGGATTCCGCCGGCAAAGTCAGCTACACCGGCGGTACGCAGGCTATCAGCCAGCAGGTTGACGATAGCCGTGAAATGGCCATCGGCGACAGCGGCGCGCAGGTGTTTGCCCACCTGGCGGCCGGTTATGCCGTTGAGCCAAACGGCGATGCCAGCGAAGCCAATGTCTTCAATAGTATCGATACCGCCCTGGGCGCCCTTAATACGCCCCAGGATAGCGCGGACAGCGATACTCAGGCCGCCTATACCGCGGCGCTGGACAAAGCCGGGCGCGGCATGAAAAATTCCCTGAATAATGTGCTTACGGTACAGGCGTCGGTGGGCAGCAAGTTAAATGAACTGGATACCCTGGATAGCGTGGGCAGCGATCGCTCGACCATCTATCAGAACCGTCTCAGTGATTTGGTCAACGCGGACTGGTATCAGACCGTCTCCGATTATAGCCTGCAGCAGGTGGCGTTACAGGCGGCGTACAGCACGTTCAACAGTATGCAAAAGCTCTCGCTGTTCCAGTTGGCCGGTTCTTAACCCGCACCATACCCGTCCGGTGGTCCTGGCGGGTTCTTCAGGTGGTTTTGGATAAAAACCATCAGCGCCCCTTTGGCATGCCCCGGGTAACAACGGGTGACATGCCCTTTTTATCCCCGCGGCATGCCGCTCAAGATATCCGATAATAAATCAAAGCTTTCACTCATCAGCTTCTCGCTGAACGGCGCCAGCAAGGGCAGCAGCAAGCCAAAGGTCAGAATGCCGATGGTCAGCGTCAGCGGGAACCCGATCACGAATACCGTTAACTGCGGCGAAACGCGATTGAGCAAACCCAGCGCGATATTGAGCGTCAGCAGCAAGGTGATCATCGGCAGCGCCAGCATCAGCCCATTCATAAATATCCGGCCTCCGGCGCGGCATAACGCCATAAAAGCATTGGCGTTGAGCGGCTGGCCTGAAATCGGCAGGGTATGAAAACTGTCCGCCAATAACGAAATCATCCACAGATGGCCGTTGAGGCTGGTGAATACCAGCATGGCCAGCAAATTGAGCAAATGCGCCAACACCGGCATATTCAGACCGCTGGCCGGGTCGAAAAACGTAGCGAACGACAGGCCCATTTGCAGCCCGATCACTTCGCCCGCCATGCGAATGGCCGCGAAGGCGAACTGCATGGATAGTCCCAGCGCGGTGCCCACCAGGATCTGTTCAATGGCCAGCCAGAATCCAGCCACCGAAAACAGCGGGGTGTCCACCGGCGGCAAAAGCGGCGCCAGCAGTACGGTGATCATGATGCCCAGCCCCAGTTTGATGCGCGCCGGAATGGCTTTTTCACTGAACAGCGGGGCGGTGCTGATTAACGCCAATATTCGCACCAGGGGCCAGAAAAACTGGCTGAGCCAGCCGGCAAGCTGGGTGGTATCCAGTTCCAGCATATTACCCGGCGAGAGCCGGCAGGCTGCTGAATAGCGTGCGCATATAATCGAGGATCAAATTGAGCATCCAGGGGCCGGCGATAACGATAGTCGCCACCACCGCCAGGATCTTGGGGATAAACGACAGGGTCATTTCATTGATTTGCGTCGCCGCCTGCAGCAGGCTGATTATCAGGCCGCTGAAAAGCGCCGCCATCAGCAACGGCGCCGCCAGGGCCAGCGCGACCAAAATTGCCTCATGGCCAAGGGCCATTACCGATTCCGGTGTCATATTCCGTCTGCCTGCCAAATATTGGTGAGTCGTGGGTGATGGGCGATCGCGGTTAACCATCAATTATAAAAACTCTGCGCCAGCGAGCTCAGCAACAATTGCCACCCGTCCACCAGCACAAATAGCATGAGCTTGAAGGGCAGCGAGATGGTTGCCGGCGGCACCATCATCATCCCCAGCGCCATCAGCACGCTGGCCACCACCAGATCGATGATCAAAAACGGGATAAAAATGGTAAAACCGATCTGGAAAGCGGTTTTGAGTTCGCTGGTGACGTAAGCGGGCACCAGAATGCGCATGGTCACCGCCTCGGGCCCATCCAGCGGGGGCTCGTTGGCCAGGCGCGCGAATAGCGCCAGATCCGCCTCGCGGGTTTGGCGCAGCATAAAGGTGCGCAGCGGCTGCGCGCCTTTTTCCAGCGCGGCCTGCATGGTGATTTTGTTTTCGCTCAGCGGCAAATAGGCCTGGTCATAAATAGTATTAAACACCGGCGACATGACAAAAAAAGTCAAAAACAGCGCCAGCCCCAACAGAACCTGGTTCGGTGGGGCCGACGGAGTGCCGATGGCGCTGCGCAGCAGGCCCAGCACGATAATAATGCGGGTAAAACAGGTCATCATCAGCAGCGCGGCGGGAATAAACGTCAGCGAGGTGATAAATACCAGGGTTTGCACCGGCAGCGACCAGCTTTGTCCGCCACCCGCCAGGGGCTGGCTGATAATGCCCGGCAACTGCGCCCAGGCGGCCGGCGCCAGCGCCCATGCTCCGGCGGCCAGGGCGACGAACGCGCCGGCGCGCACGCATGCCGAACCGCCGCGCCTTATGCTGAGCTTCATTGGCCGCTCCCCGCGCGCTGCATCACCTGGCGCAGGCGCCGGCGAAAATCGGGCGCCGCGCCGGTGGGGGTATCCGTGCTCTCCGGCGGGGCGGGCAGGGTGTGCAATGTCGTAATGTTTTGCGCCGTGACCCCCAGCACCAGCCAAGTGCCTTCCACTTCCACAATCACCACTTTTTCCCGCTGTCCGAGCGCGCAGCTGCCCTGGAGCGTTAGCAACCCCGGCCGCTTGGCCGCCGGCGCCAGGCCGAGCTTGCGCACCACCCAGGCACCGATAATAATCAACAGTAAAATACCCCCCAGCGCGCTGCCGACCTGGGTTAATGCGCCGGTAGCGCTGAATGCCGGCGCGGCATGGGCGGCAACCGGGATGGCGGCGGTGGTCTGAGAATCGCCCATTTAACGACTTAACCGGCGCATACGTTCGGACGGCGTAATAATATCGGTAATACGCACGCCGTATTTATCCGCCACCACGACTACTTCGCCCTGGGCAATCAGGTAACCGTTAATCAGGATATCCAAAGGTTCGCCGGCCAGCCCGTCCAGGGCCACCACCGAACCCTGCGACAGGCGCAGCAGCTCCTTGATGGTCATTTTGGTGCGGCCCAGTTCGACGGTCAGCTTGACCGGGATATCCATAATCATATCGATATCCTGTAGCGGGCCGGCGCTGTCTTCGGCGGTCAGTTGGTGGAAAATGCCGTCGGTGGACGCCGGCCGTTCTTTGGCGCCGGCCTGCTGCTCGTTTAATGCCTCGGCCCACAGATCGTCTGCGGACGGATTGGCTTCGGCAGACGGTTTCTTGGGGTCACTCATCGGGCTGTTCCTCATTCAGGGAATTCAATACGGGATTAATCAGTTGTTTTACGCTCAGGGCGTACTGACCGTTGAGCGTACCGTACTGACTGGTCAGTACCGGCACGCCGTCCACATGGGCAATCAAATAGTCGGGTTTATCGATGGGCAACACATCCCCCGGGGCCAGCTTTAGGATCTCTGATAACCGCATCGACACTTCGGCGAAATTGGCCACCAGTTCCAGTTCCGAATGCTGTACCTGGTTGACCAGGTTTTCGCGCCAGCCCTGATCCTCCAGCCGGGAATTTTCCAGCGGCGGATTGGTCAGCAGTTCGCGCAGCGGCTCGATCATGGAGAACGGAATGCAAATATAAAATTCGCCCACTAGCGAGCCGATTTCCACATGAAAAGGCGTGGTGACCACGATATCGTTGGGGGAGGTGGTGATATTGGTGAATTTCACCTGCATTTCGGCGCGCACGTACTCCACGCTCAGGTTATAAATCGCTTTCCAGGCATCTTCGTAACATTCCAGCGCCAGGCGCAGCATGCGCCTGATTACCCGCTGTTCGGTATGGGTGAATTCGCGTCCTTCCACCTTGATCGGGAACCGGCCGTCGCCGCCGAACAGATTATCCACGGCGATAAACACCAGGCTGGGCGAAAACACGAACAGCGCGGTGCCGCGTAGCGGCTTGAGGTGGATCAGGTTAAGGTTGGTCGGCACCGGCAAATTGCGGGCAAAGTCATGATAGGGCTGGATTTTAATGGCCCCGACGGTGATATCCGGACTGCGGCGCAGCAGGTTGAATAAGCCCATGCGGAATTGCCGGGCAAAACGCTCATTGATGATCTCCAGCGCCTGCAACCGCTCGCGCACCACGCGGCGCTGGGTATTGGGATCATAGGGCTTGATATCGTCTTCGAAACCGCCGCTGATCGGCGCCTGTATGCCATCATCGCCGTTAAGCAGCGCATCGATTTCAGCCTGGGATAAAATGCTGTCGCCCATGGCAGTCAACGCAAAATAAAGGCGGTGAACAGGACATCATTAATCACCGGTCTGGGTTGGCCGGTAACCAATGGTTCGTTCAGCACCTGTTTGATTTGTTCGATTAACCGCTGCTTACCCTGTTCATTGGCCAGCGCGTCCGCATCCTGGCGCGAAAGCAGCATCAGCAAACGGCTGCGCACCGCCGGCAGAAAATTATTGAGCATTTTGCGGGTATCTTCATCGGGAAGACGCAGGGTCAGGCCGATATACAACACCCTATCCGGATCGTTGGAGGGATTGACCAGATTAACGGTAAAGGTATCCAGCGGCAGGAAGATTGGAATGGGCGGCGGCGGCACAATATGCGCCGTCATGGCCGTGCTGGCCAATTTATGTTGCCACCAGAAGTAGCCCGCGGTGCTGGCGGCGGCCAGGGCAATTACGGCCAGAACCACAATCCATTTCGATTTTTTCCGAGCTGAAGGCAGCACATTCTCAGACATAACGTTTTGGTATTCCTGTAAGCATGACGGCATTTTTCCATTGCGGCGGTCGCAAAATGCCGGTTATTGAAGGCAATTATCCCGTCTATTGCTTAATTCAATAGGACGAATAGACGGGATAATTTGCGTTAACTTATACGTTTGCCCGCTCAGACAAAGGTATCAATGCCGGAGAGGCTGCGGGCGGTGGCGGCCGGCAACGGGATACCGGCCGGGTCGGCCGCCGCGGCATCGGCGATGGAAAACGCGCGCTGGCCCTGGGGCTGGGACGAGGGCGCCCGATCGCCGCCGCCCCAGCTGGGGGTCGCGTCGCTGCCGACGCTGCTTTGTCCGAGATTAATGCCGCTTTCAGCCAGCGCGGTGCGCAGATGGGGCAGCGCGGCTTCCAGCGCGGCGCGTACCTGGCTATGCCCCGAGGCGAGATGGATTTGCGCCTGATTATTATCCACCTGCAGGCTGATATGCAGCGCGCCCAGCGTATCGGGATGCAGCCGCAGCTCGGCGCTCTGCTGGCCGTTGCGGCTGAACATCACCACCTGCTGGCCGATCGCCTGCTGCCACTCGTCGCTGCCCAACTGCGCGCTAATCAGGGCGGCGGCCGGGGTCGGGACGGCGGCAACGCCGTCACCGGCGGCGCTGAGCGTCGGGACGGCGATGGGGGTGGCCGCGGGCGTCGCCGCATCCATGGCCGCGGCGGGTTTTCTTAACCCTACCGCGCCGTTTGCCATGGCGCCCGCATCGCTATGGCCGCCGTTTGCGGACTGCATGGCAATGGCGGCGCCCTGCGCCGCAGCCGGCGCGTGATTATCGGCGTCGGCCAGGGAGGACGCTTTAAGGTGTCTATCGCTCCCGGCGGGGACGCACGGCTTAGCGGATTTTTCCCCGGCGGCCGGCGCGGGCGCCGTAAGGATTTTATCGTTTCCGGCCAAGTCGAGAGATACCGGTATGCTGTCTGCCCCGGCGGGATTGGCCAGCGGCAGCGCCTCGGTTTGCGCGTTATCCGCGCCAGTGGCGATGGGCGTGGCGGTAGATACGGCAGCGTCGGCGATATTGTCGCCTGCATCCGGCCGCGTATTATCGCCGGCGCCGATCGCGGCATCCGCAAGACCGGCGCTGGCGGAAGTATTATTGCCGAGCGCGGTAGCACTAGGGGTGCTTGCCGCAGACGCAGCTGGCCGGGTTTGCGCCAGCAGGGCCATCAACGCCTGTACCGCCCCGGCGGACAGCGAGGGATCGGGGTCGTCCGCCGGGAACAACGGCGTTTTTACGCCGCCTTTGCCCGCGCCGGATTGGGCCGCCGGGTCGCTGACGTCTTCGGTCGGTGGATTTTGGCTGGCGGCGGTTTTATCGGCGGCCGGGCGGGCGGAGGCATTGGCCGGCATGTCGTCTCCGTCGCCGCGTGAGGGGTTTTGCGCCGCGGTCGTCTGTTTTTGCTGCGCGTCGTTGACTTTCACGTTCAGCAAACTGCCGAAATCCTGGTTGCCGGCGCCGTTATCCGCGCGCGTTTTATTTTCGGCGTTTTTCGCGGTGCTTCCAGCCGCATTGCCCGCGGTGGCCGGGATGACATTGGGCGGTATTAACATTAGTGTTTCCTCAACGCGGCCCGCTGGGCAAATTCGTCCATGTTTTTTTGGTCCAGCCGGTTGGCTTTAAGCTGCAATACCCGATCGCCGCGCGACTGAAGCGCGACAAAGGAGTTCAGGCGCTGCTGCTTAAGCTGCCAGGCCTGCATCGCTTGCTGCAGCCGTTGCGTCCACTGCGCCAGCAGGGCGCGATGCTGTTCGATGGCGGTCTCCAGCGTAATAATAAATTGCTGATAGTTGTACCAACTGGCGGACGGCATGCCGTCGGTCATGCTTTGCTGTAATTTCTGCCGGTATTCCGTTTCATAGTCCAGCAATTGATCCAGCTGTCTACGTGCCAACTGATGGGACTGGCGGATCTGCCCCAGGCTGATCGCCGCCTGCTCCATATCCTCTTTTGCCCGCCCGCGCAAGATGTCCAGCGGTGTTTCACTTTTCATCGAACCTCGTTTACTGCTTTAAATAACCGCTTTACCCAAAAAGCGCCTGCAAGCGTTCACAGGCCTGCGCATAATCGCTGCGTTCATGCATATTCTGTTGCAAAAAAGCCTCCATCGCCGGGTACAGGGCGATGGCCCGATCCAGCTGCGGATCGCTGCCGGCGGCATAGGCGCCGACGCTGATTAAGTCCCGGTTGCGCTGATAGCGCGACAGCAGTTGCTTGAGCTGCCTGACCCTGGCTTCCTGCTCCGGCGCCACCAGCGCGGTCATGGCGCGGCTGATCGAGGCTTCGATATCAATGGCGGGATAATGACCGGACTCCGCCAATTGGCGCGACAGCACCACGTGCCCGTCCAGAATGGCCCTGGCCGCGTCGGCGATCGGGTCTTGCTGGTCGTCGCCCTCGGTCAGCACGGTGTAAAACGCGGTAATGGAGCCGCCGCCGCTGGTGCCGTTGCCGGCGCGTTCAACCAGGGCGGGCAGGCGGGCGAATACCGAAGGCGGATAACCTTTGGTGGCCGGGGGTTCGCCCACCGCCAGCGCGATTTCCCGCTGCGCCATGGCATAGCGGGTCAGGGAATCCATAATCAGCAGCACATGGCAGCCGCGATCGCGGAAATCTTCGGCGATCCGCGTCGCGTAAGAGGCGCCCTGCATCCGCAGCAGCGGCGAAACGTCGGCCGGCGCGGCAATGACCACCGACCGGGCCAGGCCCTCGGTGCCGAGGATATTATCGATAAAATCCTTCACCTCGCGTCCGCGTTCGCCGATCAGGCCGACCACAATCACTTCGGCCTGGGTATAGCGCGCCATCATGCCCAATAACACGCTTTTACCCACCCCGGAGCCGGCAAACAGCCCCATCCGCTGGCCGCGGCCAACGGTAAGCAGGGCGTTGATCGCCCGCACCCCGACGTCCAGCACCTGGGTGATAGGGGTGCGCTGCAGCGGGTTCACCGGTGCGGTAATCAGCGGCGCGCTAAAACCGGTATCCGGCGCGGGCAAACCGTCCAGCGGCCGGCCGGCGCCGTCGAGTACCCGTCCCAATAGCTCTGGCCCCAGCGGCAACTGCTTGCCGGACTGGCCATCGGCGCGCGAACGCGCATAGACCCGCGCCCCCGGCACGATTCCTTCCACTTCTTCCAGCGGCATTAAAAACAGTTTGTCGCCGTTAAATCCCACGACCTCGCAATCGATCTCTTCGAGTTGCGCGCCGCTCTGGCGTTCGATCAGGCAAGACGCCCCCAAGGGCAATTGCAGGCCAGTGGCCTCCAGAATC
This sequence comes from Enterobacterales bacterium, assembly GCA_015654925.1. Classification (GTDB taxonomy): domain Bacteria; phylum Pseudomonadota; class Gammaproteobacteria; order Enterobacterales; family Enterobacteriaceae; genus Acerihabitans. The sequence goes on from JAATFX010000003.1 coordinate 36,108, forward strand.
AGGCCGGTGGCCCGGGTCAGGCGGCCGTAGCGGCGCACCATCGGCGTCGCGGCGATGCGCTGCTCCAGCGAATCGAGGGTTTTCAGCCAGCGGCCGAGGCGAGCGGACATTACAGCCCACCCGGCGCGGCCAGACGGCATAATTCATGCCAGCGGGTCGCCAGGCTGGCGTCCAGGCAACCTTCCGGCGCCGAAACCTTGCAACCGCCGGGATGCAGCTCGCCGTCGGCCAGCAGACGCCAGCCGTGCAGCGCCAACGTGGCGCCCAGATGCTGTTCCACCAGGGGAATCAGCGAGGGATGGACCCGCAGTTGGGGCTTGCCGCTGAAAATAGGTTCCTGCTGCAAAAATTGCTGAATTTGCTGCAGCATGGCGTCGCTCTCGCCGGACGGCGCCTGGCCCAGCACCAGTCTGGCGGCGCCTAGCGCCAGCTGCGCCAGCCGTTCGGTCACCACGCTGTCCAGCGCGTCGAGGGAATGCTGAAATTCGCTCACCAGCATTTGCAACTGGGCGACGGCGGGCTGCTGCTCTTGCAGCATCTGCTTGCGGCCCTCCTCCTGGCCCAGGGCCAAGCCGGCCTGATAGCCTTCCTGCCGTCCCTGTTTATGCCCCTCGGCATATCCGCCGCGCTGGGCTTCCTGTAGCGCGAGCCGGCGCGCTTCGTCGAGGGCGGTCGCATGACGTTGAGCGCCGTCGTCGTTTATATCGGGCGCCGGCGCGGATGAAGGCGCCGGCGCCGTGCGGGACAGATCGTTTAATGCCCAGGGCCGCCAGGGCAACTGGTTGAAGGCATCAGACATACGTATCCTCGCCGCCGCCGATGGCCATTTCGCCGGTTTCCGCCAGGCGGCGGACAATCAGCAGAATGGCTTTTTGCTCGTTCTCCACCTGGGACATCCGGACCGGGCCGCGTGAAGCCAGATCGTCGCGCAGTATTTCCGCCGCGCGCTGCGGCATATTGCGCAGGAATTTGTCCCGCAGCGGCGGGGCGGCGTTTTTCAGCGCGATCAGCAGGGATTCCGACTCGATTTCCTGCAGCAAACGCTGGATGCTGCGATCGTCCACGTCCACCAGGTTTTCGAACAGGAACATTTCGTCGATAATTTTCTGCGCCAGTTCCTTGTCGAATTCCCGCACGGCGGTAATTACCGCTTCTTCCTGCTGGGTCTTCATCAGGTTGATAATTTCCGCCGCGGTACGCACGCCGCCCATCTTGCTGCGTTTAAGATTCTGGCCGTCGAGCAGGCCGTTGAGCACTTCGGTAAGCTCGGCCAGGGCGGCGGGCTGCACGCCGCCGAAGGTGGCGATGCGCAGCATCACGTCATTGCGCATTTTTTCATCGAACAACGCCAGGATATCGGCGGCCTGGCCACGGCGCAGGTGTACCAGGATAGTGGCGATAATTTGCGGATGCTCGTCGCGGATCAAATCCGCCGCGATCGTCGGCTCCATGAAATTGAGCGTTTCCATGCCGGTGGTGGTTTCGCGGGTTTCGAGAATATCTTCCAGCAAACTGGAGGCGCGCTCTTCACCCAGGGCCTTGATCAGCACCGAGCGCAGGAAATCCCCGGCGTTGATGCTGAGCGCGGCGTACTGTTCGGACTCGATTTCAAACTCTTTAAGCACCTCCAGCAATTCCTGCTGGGAGGTTTGATGCTGATTGGCCATGGATGTGCTGAGCTGCTGCACCTCCCGGGTGGACAGATGCTTGAAAACCTCTGCGGCCCGGTCTTCTCCCAGCGCCATCAATAAAATGGCGCTCTTTTCGGTTCCGGTCATACTCATTGTTCGGTGCTCATCCATTGGCGAATCACCAACGCCACGATACGTGGGTCCTGATCCGTCATATCGCGAATCCGCTGACTGCGGGCCTCGGTATTTTCGCGCTGCTGGGCGCGTCTTTGTTCGTCTTGCTGATCTTTGTTGAGTTTAACCACCACATCTTCCGCCGCGCGCGGGGCGGGCGGCTGGGCGGGGCCGTTGCCGGCGCTGGCGGCGGCCGGCGCCGGTTTCGGCTGCACCAGGGGTTTAACGATCTTGCGCCACAATATCCAGGCCGCCAGCAGCACCAATAACCAGCGGCCGGCCTCCATCAGCCCGGCGAAAAAGCCCGACTGCTGCCAGAACGGCAGGGCGGTGCCGAAATCATCGGCCTGCACGAACTGGGTATTGACCACGTTAAGGCTATCGCCGCGCTCGGCGGAAAAACCCATCGCTTCGCGGGTTATATCCTCTATTTGCTTGAGCTGCTGCGGGGACAGCGGCACCGGGGCCTTACCGGTTTCCCCCGGTAGATAATTAACCACCACCGCTACCGACAATCGCTGCAAGTTGCCTTCGCTGCGTTTGACATGGCGGACGGTACGGTCAAGCTCATAGTTGATGGTTTCGTCATGGCGGGTATTGGACGGCGTGACCGTCTGGGGGCGGGCCAGTGCGCCGCCGTTCGCCTGCGGATTTTGACCGGGGCGGGCGGGCGCCGCGGGCTGGCCATTGGCTCCCGCCGGGACGACTGCCCGCTCAATGGGCGCGACGGCGGCCGGGGCGGGCTGGTTGGATAAGGCTCCCGGCACGCCGCCCTGGGGCGAACCGCCCAACTGCTCGCTTTGCGCCACCTGTTTGGATCGCACCGCGGCGGCGTCTTCAGAACCGTTGGGTTTGTATTGCTCTTCCGTCTGTTCTTGGCTGTCAAAGTCGATTTGCGCGGTAACCTGCGCATGGACGTTGCCGTTGCCCACCATCGGCGCCAGGATGGTTTCGATCCGGTGCTGGTAGCGGCTTTCCAGCTCGCTGTTGAATTTCAGCTGGGTGGCGTTTAAGCCGCGCCCGTTGGCGTCGGTCTGGGTCAGCAGATGGCCCTGTTGATCCACCACCGTGACGCTGCCCGGCGGCAGGCCGGCGACGCTGCTGGAGACCATATAAACGATGGAGTTCACCTGGCCGTCGTCCATGGCCCGGCCCGGTTGTAAATTCAGGGTTACCGAGGCTGACGGGTTTTTTTGCTCGCGGACAAACAGCGAAGGTTTCGGCAGCGCCAAATGAACCCGCGCCGACTGCACCGGACCCAGGGTTTCGATGGTGCGGGCCAGTTCGCCTTCCAGCGCCCGCTGATAGTTAATTTGTTCGCTGAACTGGCTGATGCCGAATTTTTCCTGATCCAGCAATTCAAATCCCACCGAACCGCCCTTCGGCAGCCCCAGGCTTGCCAGCTTGAGCCGGGTTTCGTGCACCGATTCCGCCGGCACCAGCACCGCGGTGCCTTGTTCTTCAAAGCGGTAGGGCACATTCATCTGAGTGAGCTGGGCGACGATATCGCCGCCGTCGCGATCGGTAAGATTGCTGTAGAGCACCCGGTAATCAGGGCTTTTGGCCCATAACGCCAGTACTACCACGATAGCTATCGCCGCGGCCGCGGCAATGGCCGCAAAAATTTTGGGGTGGATGCGCAGGCGTTCCAGCAACGGAGCGAGTGGATTCTTTCCCTGAACGCCGGAACCGTTTTTAACCGTACTCATAGCGCATGTCCGCCAAGAGTAGGACGGAGTTGCAAAATTACTGATAACAAAACACTCTCCCTGCTGTGCTTAAAGGCGTTGCCGGCGGTCATCTTATAAATGTGGGTGCCATTATTTGCCTTTAGAGGACAAATCGATGGCTGAAATAACCGGGTGTTTTAGCGTTATTTAGCGCCTTAGCCATCTTTGGGTTCTGTTAAGGTAGCGGCCTTATAAAAATTTAGAGGCAAGATGATGGCAATTCAGGGGATTGAATCGGCGTTACAGCAGCTCCAAACCATGGCCAGGACGGCAAGCGGCGTTACCGGCAGCCCGGCGACCGGCGGCGCTTTCGCCAATCAGCTCAGCGCGGCGCTGGACAAAATCAGCGGGACGCAGAACCAGGCGCGGGAGAAAGCGGAAGCCTTCGCCACCGGCACCTCATCGCTGGGGCTTAATGATGTGATGGTCGATATGCAAAAATCATCGATTTCGCTGCAAACCGGCGTGCAGGTGCGCAATAAAATGGTGGCTGCCTATCAGGATATTATGAATATGTCGGTGTAGTGGTATTAAAGTATTGATATAAAACAATAATGTTTTTAAGCTATTCCTCTGTGGGGCATGGATGGGGCAAAAGATGATAATTTCTGATTTAACAGCGTGACCTGTTCATCGTTGTTTTCTGGCATCCAGTCTCCGTAAACTGTGTAAACCATCTGTGCCGACGCATGGCCCATTTGCGCAGCGATGAACGAGGGATTGGCGCCGGCCGCGATTGACCAGCATGCATAGGTGTGTCGAGATTGATATGCTTTTCTTCGACGTACTCCACTTTTGCGCAATGCGGCATCCCAAGTTTGACCTAACGACGACACGGCGTAATACGTATTGTCCTGCGCATGAATGGCGGTAAGTTGCGGATTGAATACAAAAGTACAGGCATCCTGGCGGGTGCGCCCGTACTCTCGTAAGCTAACCGTAACCTCCGTTTGTCGTGACATCCGTGTCATCGCCGCCTGCGCTCGCAAAATTTGCAATGCAGGTTCAATCAACTGAATCACGCGATCTGTTCCCGCCTGTGTTTTAGGTAAGGTGAAATTCGGTACGGAGGTAAGATTTCTGCGGACCATTGCGGTTCCCGCCATCATGTCGATATCCTCCCAGGAAAGTGCGCATAGTTCTCCATGACGCAATCCGGTATACACAGCAAAGGACCATAGGTTGGCTATTTGCCAGTTTTGACACGACTCAATAACCCGGATGAACTCATCCTTCAAAAGCGGATCTGGTGGCTTCCTGCTCTTGCGTAACGGGGTTAGATTGGCCCCGGCATCCAGTTGTGTGTATCCATTCAAAAAAGCAAATTCTAGCACCGCCGATAAGCCATCCATGTAGGAGTTAACGGTAACCACGGCTCGCCCCTTCTTGCTCTTTTTATGCCCCTTCCCAATTAGTTGCTGCCCAGTAAGCAATTCATTCCTGAGCAGCAACATATCCTCTCCGCGAATACTCGAAACAACCCTATCTTCGCCCAAAATCGTCTCTACCGTCTTCAGCTTTGACTTATACCTTCCTAATGTATTTTCCGATATTTCAGTCTTTTTAACGATGAGCCATTTTTTGATTAATGCCGCGAGTGTGATTTCCTTTTTCGCTGGGCCTGTAGACTTTGCGGAGTCGGGAAATTGCTCCGAGTAATTGAACGTCCCTGTTCTGATTGCATAACACACGGACTGGCGGAACTCCCCCGCCTTCTTGCGATTTTTTGGTGTATCAGGTACCCCAAGCGGCTCGCGATGACGCTTACCGTTCAGCATAAACCAGACGCGCAGAAACCCTCCATGGCTTTCTACGCCGGTTGGAAATAGTTTTTTCATGGAAATCTCTATGGGTGGATGGGGAAGGGTAGATTAAGCTGTTTTTTGCTTTCTTTCAGCCCTCGCGATCGCTTTCGGGTTTTTCTCTACCCACTCGTCTACAGCCTGGCGGTTATACATGCACAGGCTGTTGCTTTTTGGTTGCCCATCTGCCGCGATGTGACGGTATTCCCGGCCCTCAAGCCAGGACTTGTCGCGAGCATTGCGGATTGTCCCTGGTTTGAGGCCGGTAATAATGACAAGCAATGTCTCAGTAACCCATTTATTCGGTAAAACAATGACGTTATCATTCATACTTCGCCTCGCTGCTCCCTGTCGATAAGGCGTACAAAGTAAACAAGCCAGAGCTTGGCCGGGAACGTCCCAGGCGGCAGGGCTTGAATGGATTTTGTGTGCTTATCGAGTAGGGCGGTAATGATGAGATCGTGCTTTGGTTTGGGCTGGTTTTTGATGGCGTTCAGGATATCAGCGCGGCATCGTCTGGCCACCGCGCGTAGGGCGTTTTCAATATGGGTTTCCACATTAAGCAGCCTCCTGTTTATTAATGCATAATTCTGGCAGATTGGCGCGCACCAGCGCCTCAGCGAACGGTGGCGGTACCGCGTTGCCGCAACGTGCTACCTGCTTATCCTTTGCGTATTTTGTGCCCTTATAATCCTGATCGATGATGTACCAGGACGGGAAGCCCTGTGCGGCGTACAACTCATGGGGTTGCAGCATACGCATGCCGATATCGACAATTTCATAATCGACGCCTTCGACTGTTACCAGGCCAAAGCGATCCCGGCTTGTGACCGTATGAAGCGGATCTGCGATGTTCAGACCTTCTTTTTCATTTCCGTAATATTTCAACAGGAATGCTCGTACCTCTCCCACATGCTTGCCGCCGGCAGTGATTGTTGGCATGGGTTCGGTAACTGACTGGCCATCTTTGCACGAGCCGCGCAGCTTGATTAAATGCGAAGACACCAGGGCGTGATGATCTACCGTTGTCACGGTGTGGGCGGGTTCATCCAGGCTGGTACCAGGCCCTGTATAATTGCCGCCAAAATGCTTGGCGAGAAATGCCGATACCAGTTGGCTTTTACCACCACCGCCAACCATGATGGTGCCGTTGGGCTCGTCAGCCGCGTGGCCCACGCTGTTACCGAACTGCCTGGCGATTACCGGAGCCACCAGAAGATGTTCGGCTTTACTGGTGACCGTAGTGAGCGGGCTTTCCGGGCTATAAGCCATGCGGTCTCCACCGAAGCCCGTCTGGCCGATACGTGCAACAACCGGTGCAATGACGCATGAGTGATTCGTATTGCACAGCGTATGCATCGGTTGGTCCACTGGTCGCGGCTTCGCTGAATACTTCGGGCCGCCAGCGCCAGCTAAGAATGGCTGAACAATGGCATAGCCATGGGTCTTGGTGATGGTTTTCAGTGGTTCCTCTAACGACTGGCCACGGAAACAATCATAAGAGCCGTCTTTAGTGGTGTGGTTGCACTTCACGATAAATGGCGTCGGGTTATCCAGCACGAAGCGCTGGATGCCACGGGCAATGCGCTTAAGAGTGTTCTCGGCTAGCGGGCGGGTACGCTCGAAAATGCTTGGGCAAGGCAGAGACCAATCAATGCACTCCGCCGCGGTGCGCCAGGGCAGTAGCTTGCCGCTTTGCACATCGAGCGACTTCGGATCGCCGTGAGTCGGTTTCGGCCAGGTTATCGAAGCGCCATCGCAGCGCATGACCATAAAAAATCGTTTCCTGATGGTCGGCGCGCCATAGTCGCATGCGCGCAGTTCACGGAAATCGACCGCATAACCCAAACCGGTAACCAGCCGCGCAGCGTCTTTACTGGCAGCTTCGATATTCAAGAATTCACAGACCTCGGCCATGGCCGGGTGTTCAGCGGCTATACCGGTGGATAACATTGCCACAAAAGCGGCGAAGGTTTCACCCGCCCGGGCTGGATCTGGCCTTTCGCTGCCGTCGGCATCCATCAGTAAAGGCCCCCAGGTTTTAAACTCCTCGACGTTTTCAAGCATTATCACCC
>JAATFX010000103.1 GCA_015654925.1 Enterobacterales bacterium
TATGTTCCGTGGGGCAACGTTGGTTAACCTCGACAGCAAAGGCAGGCTCGCCGTGCCGACCCGTTACCGGGATAAGCTGATTGAGGAAACGGAGGGCTTGATGGTCTGCACCATTGACCTTCACCAACCATGCCTGTTGCTTTACCCGCTGCCTGAATGGGAAACCATTGAACAAAAGCTGTCGCGCCTGTCGAGTATGAATCCCGCCGAACGCCGTGTTCAGCGTTTGTTGCTGGGGCATGCCAGTGAATGTCAGATGGACGGCGCCGGTCGGTTGTTAATCGCGCAAACATTACGGCTGCATGCCGGACTTACCAAACAAGTGATGCTGGTCGGACAATTCAATAAGTTTGAGTTGTGGGATGAACAGACCTGGTATCAACAAGTCAAGGACGATATAGACGCTGAATTGTCGGCACAGGAACCATTGTCTGTGCGACTACAAGACTTGTCACTATAGCTATGGCAGAAACTTATCAACATACCACCGTCTTGCTGGACGAAGCGGTAAACGGCCTGAACCTGCGCCCCAATGGCACTTACATTGACGGCACGTTTGGGCGCGGTGGTCATTCACGTCTCATTCTGTCTCAATTGGGGGCGGAGGGACGGCTGCTGGCTATTGATCGCGATCCACAAGCCATTGAAGCCGCGCGGGCGATCGCCGATCCCCGTTTCAGCATCATCCACGGCCCGTTTTCCGCCATGGCGGAGTATATGGACGAGCGCGAGCTCACCGGCCGTATCGACGGCATCCTGCTGGATTTGGGCGTCTCATCGCCGCAGCTCGACGATCCGGAACGCGGATTTTCTTTTATGCGCGACGGCCCGCTGGATATGCGCATGGATACCACCCGCGGCCTGTCCGCGGCCGAATGGCTGGCCAAGGCGGATGCCGACGATATCGCCTGGGTGTTGAAGACCTTTGGCGAAGAACGGTTCGCCAAGCGCATCGCCCAGGCCATCGTGGAAAAAAACCAGCAGGCGCCGATGACCCGCACCCATGAATTGGCCGAGCTTATCGTCAACGCCAGCCCGTTTCGCGAGAAGCATAAGCATCCGGCCACCCGCAGTTTTCAGGCGATCCGGATTTATATCAATAGCGAGCTGGAAGAGCTGGAGCGCGCCCTCGACGGCGCGCTGGGCGTGCTGGCACCCGGCGGCCGCCTGTCGGTGATCAGCTTTCACTCGCTGGAAGACCGGCTGGTCAAACGTTTTATCCGCGACCATAGCCGCGGTCCACAGGTGCCGGCGCGCATGCCGCTCACCGAGGCGCAAATCGCCGAGCAGGGCGGCAAGGCCCAGCTTAAACCGGTGGGGAAAATGCAGCCCTCCGAAGACGAGGTGGCGGAGAACCCTCGCGCCCGCAGTTCGGTTTTACGTTTTGCCGAGAAGCTGCCGCTATGATGGGCAACGAACGCCACGGACTGGTCGGCGTGATCGGCGGCGACTTGCTGCGCAAAGGCAAGATACCGGTGATTTTGCTGATCGCCGTGCTGGTGTCGGCGATTCTGGTGGTGACGACCACGCATGAAACGCGGCGCCTGACCGCCCAGCGCGAGCAACTGGTATTAGAACGCGATGCGCTGGATATCGAATGGCGCAACCTGATCCTGGAAGAAAATGCGCTCGGCGATCACAGCCGCGTAGAGCGCTTCGCTACCGAAAAATTAATGATGCAACATGTCGATCCTTCACAGGAAAATATTGTGGTTCAACCTTAACGCCAACGGAAAACATAAAAATTAGATGAAAGCCGCGCGAGCGATAAAATTGAAACGCTATGTAGATCAGGCCAGCTTTGTCAGCTGGCGTTTTGCGTTGTTGTGCGGCTGTATTTTACTGGCGTTGCTGGGCCTGGTATTCCGGGTCGGTTATCTGCAGGTGATTAATCCGGACATGCTGGTGCGCGAAGGGGATATGCGCTCGCTGCGCGTGCAGGAAGTGCCTACCGCGCGCGGCATGATAAGCGACAGGGCGGGCCGACCGCTGGCGGTCAGCGTGCCGGTAAATGCCGTCTGGGCCGACCCGAAAGAGCTTAACGAGCACGGCGGCATCTCCGTGGACAGCCGCTGGAAAGCGCTGTCCGACGCATTGTCCATTCCCCTCGATCAATTATCCACGCGCATCAATGCCAATCCCAAAGGCCGTTTTGTTTATCTGGCGCGCCAGGTGAATCCGGCGATTGGCGATTACATCCATAAGCTTAAGCTGCCGGGCATCTATCTGCGCCAGGAATCCAGGCGCTACTATCCCGCCGGACAGGTTACCTCCCATCTTATCGGCGTGACCGATATCGACAGCAAGGGGGTCGAAGGGGTGGAAAAAAGCTTCGACCGCTGGCTTACCGGCCAGCCCGGCGAGCGGACGGTGCGCAAGGACCGCTTCGGGCGGGTGATCGAAGATATCTCCACCGTGGACAGCCAGGCGGCGCATAACCTGGTGCTGAGCATTGACGAACGGCTGCAGGCGCTGGTTTATCGCGAGCTGAACAATGCGGTGGCGTTTAATAAAGCGGAGTCCGGCACCGCCGTACTGGTGGATGTGAATACCGGCGAAGTGCTGGCCATGGCCAACAGCCCCTCCTACAACCCGAACAACAAGCTGGGCATCACCAAAGACGTGATGCGCAACCGCGCCATTACCGATATTTTCGAACCGGGTTCCACCGTGAAGCCGATGGTGGTCATGACCGCGCTGCAGCGCGGCGTGATTAAAGAAAACAGCGTGCTCAACACCGTACCTTATTATATTAACGGCCATGAAATCAAAGACGTGGCCCGCTATTCCGAGCTGACCCTCACCGGGGTTTTGCAAAAATCGAGTAACGTCGGCGTATCCAAGCTGGCGTTAGCGATGCCCTCCTCGGCGCTGGTAGATACTTACTCGCGTTTTGGTTTGGGTAAAGCGACCAATTTGGGGTTGGTCGGAGAAAGCAGTGGCTTATTTCCCCATAAACAACGGTGGTCTGACATAGAGAGGGCCACCTTCTCTTTCGGCTACGGGCTAATGGTAACGCCGTTACAGTTAGCGCGTGTCTATGCAACGGTGGGCAGCCTGGGCATTCTGCGCCCGCTGTCGATAACCAAAGTCGACCCGCCGGTGGCGGGCGAGCGCGTATTCCCAGAACCGCTGGTGCGCACCGTGGTGCATATGATGGAAAGCGTCGCGCTGCCCGGCGGCGGCGGCACCAAGGCGGCCATCAAAGGTTATCGTATCGCCATTAAAACGGGCACGGCCAAAAAGGTCGGGCCCGACGGCCAGTATATCAACAAATACATCGCCTATACCGCCGGCGTCGCGCCGGCCAGCCAGCCCCGGTTTGCCCTGGTCGTGGTCATTAACGACCCGCAGGCCGGCAAGTATTACGGCGGTGCGGTTTCAGCACCGGTGTTTGGCGCCATTATGGGCGGCGTATTGCGCACAATGAACGTGGAACCGGATGCACTTCCCACCGGAGATAACAATGACATGGCTATTAAATTAAAAGAGGGATCAGGTGACCGATCTTAATTTGCGCGAATTGCTCGCTCCCTGGGTGCCTTCGGCGCCGGAGCTGAGACTTCGGGACATGACGCTTGACAGCCGCACCGCGGCCGCCGGCGATCTGTTCGTGGCTATCGCCGGCCATAAAGCAGACGGGCGCAGCTATATTCCCCAGGCTATTGCGCAAGGTGTGGCCGCCGTGGTGGCCGAAGCGGACGGCGAGGCGCGGGACGGCGAACTGCGCGAACTGCACGGCGTCCCGGTAATTTATCTTAGCGGGCTTAATCAGCGCCTGTCGGCCCTGGCCGGCCGTTTTTACCATCAGCCCTCCCAGGCGCTGCGGCTGGTTGGCGTGACCGGCACCAACGGCAAGACCACCACGACCCATCTACTGGCGCAGTGGACGCAGTTGCTGGGCGAAACCAGCGCCGTGATGGGCACCGTGGGCAACGGCCTGTTCGGCCAAATCATCGCGGCGGAGAACACCACCGGCTCGGCCATCGATATCCAGCTGATGCTGCATCAATTGCAGGGCCAGGGGGCGACGTTCGCCGCCATGGAAGTATCGTCCCACGGCCTGGTGCAGCATCGGGTGGCTGATTTGCATTTCGCCGCCGCCGCCTTCACCAACCTGAGCCGCGATCACCTCGATTACCACGGCGACATGGCGCATTACGAAGCCGCGAAGTGGCAATTATTCGCCGATGACAAGGTCGGACAGCGCATTATCAACGCCGATGACGCGGTGGGCCAGCGCTGGCTGGCCCGGTTGCCGGACGCGGTGGCGGTGGCCATGAACGGCCGCCTGCCGCAACCCCGGCCCGCCCGCTGGCTGCTGGCCGGCGACGTGCAATATCATAATACCGGCGTGGATATCCATTTCGATTCCAGTTGGGGCCCGGGGCGGGTTAAAAGCCGCCTGATCGGCGAGTTCAACGTCAGCAATCTCTTGCTGGCCCTCGGCACGCTGCTGGCGCTGGACTATCCACTGGAAACCCTGACGCGGACCGCCGGCATGCTGCAATCGGTATGCGGGCGCATGGAAGTTTTCCATGCGCCCGGCAAGCCTACCGTCGTGGTGGATTATGCCCATACGCCGGATGCGCTGGAAAAAGCGCTGGCGGCGGCGCGTCTGCACTGCCATGGCAAACTGTGGTGCGTGTTCGGCTGCGGCGGCGATCGGGATAAAGGCAAGCGCCCGCTGATGGGCGGCATCGCCGAGCAGTACGCCGACCGGGTGGTGATAACCGATGACAATCCGCGCGGCGAAGCGCCGATGGCGATTATTAACGATATTCTGGCGGGTTTGCTGAATGCGGGCGGGGCCACGGTTATCCCGGGCCGGGCCGAAGCGGTCACCAGCGCGATTATGCAGGCCGGGGAACAGGATGTGGTGCTGGTGGCCGGTAAAGGCCATGAGGATTACCAACTGATCGGCCAGCGGCGGCTGGATTACTCCGATCGCACTACCGTGGCGCGCTTGCTGGGGGCCATCGCATGATTAGCGTATCCCTGCGCGACCTCGCGCCGCTGCTCAACGCCGAATTCATCGGCGCGCGCACCGCCCTTGATACCACCGTCGGCGCAGTGTCCACCGATTCGCGCGCCATCGGCGAAGCCTGCCTGTTCATCGCGCTGATCGGGGAGAACTTCGACGCCCATGATTTCGCCCACCGGGCGGTGAGCGCGGGCGCCGCGGCGCTATTGGTAAGTAAGCGCTTACCGGTGGATGCGCCGCAGTTGCTGGTGGCCGATACCCGCCGCGCCCTGGGGCTGCTCGCCGCCTGGGTGCGCCAACAGGTGCCGGCCAGGGTAGTGGCGCTTACCGGCTCCTCGGGTAAAACCTCGGTCAAGGAAATGACCGCCGCCATCCTGCGCCAGTGCGGTCAGGTGCTGTATACCGACGGTAACTTTAATAATGATATCGGCGTGCCGCTCACGCTGTTGAGACTGACGCCCGCGGATGATTTCGCGGTGATCGAGCTCGGCGCCAATCATATCGGCGAGATTGCCTATACGACCGATCTCGTGCGCCCGGAAGCGGCGCTGGTCAACAATCTCTCCGCCGCCCATCTGGCCGGGTTCGGTTCGCTGAGCGGGGTGGCCCAGGCCAAAGGCGAGATTTTCGGCAGCCTGCCGCCGCACGGCCGCGCCATTATCAATGCCGATAGCCACGACTGGCCCCACTGGCAAGCCCTGCTGCAACATAAAGACGTGTGGCGTTTCTCGCCGCAGCAAGGCGCCGCGGTGGATTTTTATGCCAGCGATATCGCCTCGTCCCATGCCGGGGTGGATTTCACCCTGCATTCGCCGCTGGGCGCATGCCAGGTGCGACTGCCGCTGCCGGGGCGCCACAATGTGGCCAACGCCCTGGCGGCCAGCGCGCTGGCGCTGGCGGTGGGCGCCACCCTTGAGGCGGTCAGCCGCGGCCTGTCCCGGTTAACCGCCGTGCCGGGACGCCTGTTCCCCATCACCCTGGGCGAGGGCAAGTTATTATTGGACGACAGCTATAACGCCAATGTCGGTTCGATGACCGCCGCCGCGCAGGTGCTGGCCGAGATGCCCGGCTACCGGGTGATGGCGGTGGGCGATATGGCGGAACTGGGGGATGAGGAGGTGCAGTGCCACCGCCAGGTAGGCGATGCCATTCGTATGGCGGGCATCGATAAAGTATTAAGCGTCGGGACGCTGAGCCGGTTTATCGGCGAGGCCAGCGGCCGGGGCGAACATTTTCAGGATCAGGCGTCGCTGACTTCCCGTCTGGCGCAGTTACTGTCTGAGCACGCGGTAATTACCCTATTAGTCAAAGGTTCACATAGTTCCGCGATGGAGCAGGTAGTACATGCGTTACAGGAGAAAGCAACATGTTAGTCTGGCTGGCCGAACATTTGGTCCAATTTTATTCGGGCTTTAACGTCTTTTCATATTTGACGTTCCGCGCCATTGTCAGTCTGTTGACTGCATTATTTATCTCGTTATGGATGGGGCCGCACATGATCGCCTGGTTGCAGAAATTGCAAATCGGCCAGGTGGTGCGCAGCGACGGGCCGGAGTCCCATTTCAGCAAACGCGGCACCCCCACCATGGGCGGGCTGATGATCCTCACATCCATTACGATTTCGGTACTGATGTGGGCCTATCCGTCCAACCCGTATGTCTGGTGCGTGCTGTTCGTATTGCTGGGATACGGCGTGGTGGGGTTTATCGATGACTACCGCAAGGTGGTGCGCAAGGATACCAAGGGACTGATTGCCCGCTGGAAGTATTTCTGGCAGTCGGTGATTGCGCTGGCGGTGGCGTTCACCATGTACACGGTGGGCAAGGGCACGCCCGCCACCCAACTGGTGGTGCCGTTTTTCAAAGACATCATGCCGCAACTGGGCTTGCTATACGTGTTGCTGGCCTATTTTGTTATCGTCGGCACCAGCAACGCGGTCAACCTGACCGACGGGCTGGACGGCCTGGCGATAATGCCGACGGTGTTCGTCGCCGCCGGGCTGGCGCTGGTGGCCTGGGCCACCGGTAATATGAATTTCGCCAATTATCTGCATATTCCCTATATCCGCTTCGCGGGGGAACTGGTGATTGTCTGTACCGCCATCGTCGGCGCCGGATTGGGGTTTCTCTGGTTCAACACTTATCCGGCGCAGGTTTTTATGGGGGATGTCGGTTCCCTGGCCCTGGGCGGCGCGCTTGGCACTATTGCCGTCCTGCTGCGCCAGGAGTTCCTGCTGGTGATCATGGGCGGGGTATTTGTCATGGAAACCATGTCGGTCATTTTGCAGGTGGGTTCGTTTAAACTGCGCGGCCAGCGGATTTTCCGCATGGCGCCGATTCATCATCATTACGAACTGAAAGGCTGGCCGGAACCGCGCGTGATCGTGCGCTTTTGGATAATTTCGCTAATGCTGGTCCTGATTGGACTGGCGACGCTTAAGGTACGGTAATCATGACGGATTATCAGGGTAAAAAAGTCGTCATTATCGGGTTGGGCTTAACCGGCCTCTCCTGCGTGGATTTTTTTATCAGCCGGGGCGTTACGCCGCGCATGATGGACACCCGTTTTAACCCGCCCGGCCTGGATAAGCTTGCCGCCAATGTGGAACGCCACCTGGGCGGCCTAAATGAAGACTGGCTGCTGGACGCGGATCTGATCGTGGCCAGCCCCGGCGTGGCGCTGGCCCATCCGGCGCTGAGCGCCGCCGCGGATGCCGGGGTGGAAATCGTCGGCGATATCGAATTGTTTTGCCGGGAAGCCCGCGCGCCTATCGTGGCCATCACCGGGTCCAACGGTAAAAGCACCGTAACCATGCTGGTGGGCGAGATGGCCAAAAGCGCCGGTTGGCAGGTCGGCGTGGGCGGCAATATCGGCTGGCCGGCGCTGATGCTGCTTGAGCGGCCCTGCCGGCTCTACGTGCTGGAGCTGTCGAGCTTCCAACTGGAAACCACGTCCAGCCTGCGGGCGGATGCCGCCACGATCCTGAATGTCACCGAGGATCATATGAATCGCTACCCGCTGGGGATGCAGCAGTATCGCGCCGCCAAGCTGCGGGTTTATGAACAGGCGCGGATATGCGTAATCAACGCCGATGACGTCCTGACCCTGCCGGTACGGGGCCGCGATGCGCGCTGCGTCAGTTTTGGCGTCGCCGCGGGCGACTACCGCCTTGATGTGCGCCAAAACCGCCAATGGCTGACCGTTAACGGCGAAAACGTATTGGCCGCCGATGAAATGCACCTCACCGGCCGCCATAACTATACCAATGCCCTGGCGGCGCTGGCGCTGGCCGACGCGGTATCCGTGCCGCGCGATGCCAGCCTGCGGGCGCTGAAAACCTTTACCGGTTTGGCCCATCGCTTCCAACTGGCCCATGAACAGCGGGGCGTGCGCTGGATTAATGATTCCAAAGCCACCAACGTCGGCAGCACCGAAGCGGCGCTGAACGGCTTGGCGGTGGCGGGCACCTTGCACCTGCTACTGGGCGGCGACGGCAAGGGAGCGGATTTCGGTCCCCTGCTGCCGCTGCTGCAAGGCGAGCGGCTCCGGCTGTACTGCTTTGGCCGCGACGGTGAGCAGCTGGCCATGCTACGCCCGGAAGTTTCCGTCCTGACCGAAACTATGGAACAAGCCATGCGGCTGATTGCGCAACAGGTACAGGCGGGGGATATGGTGTTGCTGTCGCCCGCCTGCGCCAGCCTCGATCAGTTCCGCAGTTTCGAGCATCGCGGCGACGAGTTCGCCCGCCTGGCTAAGGAGTTGGGCTGATGCGTATGCCGGGGCTGAGCCATTTTGGCGGACTGAAAGATTGGATCATGGGCGTGCGAGACGTCGAAGCGCCCACCAATGTGCTTTACGACCGCACCCTGCTTTGGCTGACCCTGGGTCTGGCATGTCTGGGTTTTGTTATGGTGACCTCCGCGTCGATGCCTATCGGCCAGCGGTTGTCGGACGACCCGTTTTATTTCGCCAAACGCGATGCGTTTTATCTCGCGCTGGCGTTCGGCCTGTCGCTGGTGACCCTGCGCATTCCGATGGAGGTTTGGCAGCGCTACAGCTCGACCATGCTGCTGATCACCATGGTCATGTTGCTGGTGGTGCTGGTGGTGGGGAGTTCGGTAAACGGCGCTTCGCGCTGGATAGCCCTTGGCCCGCTGCGTATCCAGCCGGCGGAGTTATCCAAGCTGTCGCTGTTTTGCTATCTGGCCAGCTACCTGGTGCGCAAGGTCGAAGAGGTGCGCACCAACTTCTGGGGTTTTTGTAAACCCATGGGCGTGATGGTGGTGCTGGCGGTGCTGCTGCTGGCGCAGCCGGATTTGGGGACGGTGGTGGTGCTGTTCGTGACTACCTTGGCCATGCTGTTTTTGGCCGGCGCCAAGCTGTGGCAGTTTTTGTCGATTATCGGCTCGGGCATTTTCGCCGTGGTGCTGCTGGTTATCGCCGAACCCTACCGCATGCGGCGCGTAACCTCGTTTTGGGACCCCTGGCAGGACCCGTTCGGCAGCGGTTATCAGTTGACGCAGTCGCTGATGGCCTTTGGCCGCGGTGAATTCTGGGGCCAGGGCCTGGGTAATTCGGTGCAGAAACTGGAATATCTGCCGGAAGCGCATACTGACTTCATCTTCGCTATTTTAGGTGAAGAACTCGGGTATTTCGGTGTGGTTTTGGCTCTGTTGATGGTATTCTTCGTCGCTTTTCGCGCCATGTCCATCGGTCGTAAAGCGCTGGAGATCGATCAGCGGTTTTCGGGTTTCCTGGCCTGCGCCATCGGTATCTGGTTCAGTTTCCAGGCATTGGTGAACGTCGGCGCGGCGGCGGGCATGCTGCCCACCAAAGGGTTGACCCTGCCGTTGATCAGTTATGGTGGTTCCAGTTTGTTAATTATGTCCACGGCAATCGTATTGTTATTGCGTATTGATTATGAAACGCGCCTGACCAAGGCCCAGGCATTTGTCCGGGGGCCGAGATGAGCGAAAAATCCAGGCGGTTAATGGTGATGGCGGGCGGTACCGGCGGACACGTATTCCCCGGGCTGGCCGTGGCTCATCATCTGATGGCGCAGGGCTGGCAGGTGCGCTGGCTGGGCACCGCCGATCGGATGGAAGCCGATTTGGTGCCGAAAAACGGCATCGAGATTGATTTTATCCGCATCTCCGGCCTGCGCGGCAAAGGGCTGCGCGCGCAGCTGAGCGCGCCGGTGCGCATCTGGCGCGCGGTGCGCCAGGCCAAAGCCATTATGCGCGCCTTCCAGCCGGACGTGGTGCTGGGCATGGGCGGTTATGTTTCCGGCCCCGGCGGCCTGGCGGCCTGGCTGTGCGGCGTGCCGATCGTGCTGCACGAGCAAAACGGCATCGCCGGCCTGACCAACCGCTGGTTAGCGAAGATTGCCAAAAAAGTATTGCAGGCATTCCCCGGCGCGTTTGCGCACGCCGATGTGGTGGGCAACCCGGTACGTACCGATGTGCTGGCGCTGGCGCCGCCGGCGGAACGCCTGGCGAATCGCCAGGGGCCGATACGGGTGCTGGTTATCGGCGGCAGCCAAGGCGCGCGCATTCTTAACCAGACCATGCCCGACGTCGCCGCGCGGCTGGGAGAGCGCATTACCCTATGGCATCAGGTGGGCAAAGGGGCGCTGGCGGATGTCACCCGCGCCTACGGCAAAGTGGGGCAGGGCGGTCATAAAATCACCGAATTTATCGATGACATGGCGGCGGCCTACGCGTGGGCCGATGTGGTGGTTTGCCGCTCCGGCGCCCTGACGGTCAGTGAAATCGCCGCCGCCGGACTGCCGGCGATCTTTGTGCCTTTCCAGCATAAAGACCGGCAGCAGTATTGGAATGCGCGGCCGCTGGAGCTGGCGGGCGCGGCAAAAATTATCGAACAACCGCAGTTCTCGGCGGCGAGCGTGAGCGATACGCTGGCCGGCTGGGATCGGGCGACGCTGCTGGCGATGGCGCTAAGCGCCAGGAAAGCGGCGATTCCGGACGCGACGGAGCGGGTAGCGCGGGAAGTAGCGGCGGCGGCGCAAGCCTGAACGGGCCGGGCTGCCATGATAACGACATTTACCGGGCGGACCCGTGGTTCTCCCGGTTGAGAAATCAAATTAATTAAGTGGTTAAAACGTGAATACACAACAACTGGCTAAACTGCGAACTTTTGTGCCCGAGATGCGACGCGTCAGGCAAATCCACTTTGTCGGCATCGGCGGTGCCGGCATGGGTGGTATCGCGGAAGTGCTGGCGAACGAAGGCTATCAAATCAGCGGCTCTGATTTAGCGCCGAATGCGGTGACGCAACAATTGACCGAACTGGGCGCGAAGATTTTCTTTAATCATCGCCCGGAAAATATCAGCGAGGCCAGCGTAGTGGTCGTTTCCAGCGCCATTGCCGGTGATAACCCGGAAATCGTGGCGGCCAAAGAGGCCAGGATACCGGTGATTCAGCGGGCGGAAATGTTGGCGGAGCTGATGCGTTTTCGCCACGGCATCGCCATTGCCGGTACGCACGGCAAAACCACCACCACCGCCATGGTAGCCAGTATTTACGCCCAGGCGGGGCTGGACCCGACTTTTGTCAACGGCGGGCTGGTGAAAGCGGCGGGAGTCCATGCGCGCCTGGGGTGCAGCCGCTATCTGATCGCCGAGGCGGATGAGAGCGACGCATCGTTCCTCCATTTGCAGCCGATGGTGGCGATTATCACCAATATCGAAGCCGACCATATGGATACCTACCAGGGCGATTTCGAGCTGTTGAAGCAGACGTTTATTACGTTTTTGCATAACTTGCCGTTTTACGGCCGTGCGGTGATGTGTACCGACGACCCGGTGATTCGCGAACTGCTGCCCAAGGTGGGGCGCCATATCACTACCTACGGTTTTAGCGCGGATGCGGATGTGCGTATCGCCGATTATCGCCAGCAGGGCGCCCAGGGACGCTTTAACGTGTACCGGCAGGATAAAGCGGTACTGGCGGTGGAATTAAACGCGCCGGGCCGCCACAACGCCCTGAATGCCGCGGCGGCGATAGCGGTGGCCACTGAAGAAGGCATCGATGACGACAATATTTTGCAGGCGCTGCTGCAATTCCAGGGGACCGGCCGCCGTTTTGATTTCCTCGGCAATTATCCCCTGGATAATGTGAACGGCAAGCAGGGCGAAGTGATGCTGGTGGATGATTATGGCCATCATCCCACCGAAGTGGACGCCACGATTAAGGCGGCGCGGGCCGGCTGGCCGGATAAACGGCTGGTGATGGTGTTCCAGCCCCACCGTTTTTCCCGTACGCGGGATTTGTATGAAGATTTCGCCAACGTGCTGTCCGGCGTCGATGTGCTGCTGATGCTTGATGTATATTCCGCCGGCGAGCCGCCGATTCCGGGCGCCGACAGCCGCTCGCTGTGCCGCACGATTCGCGGACGCGGCAAAATCGACCCGATTATGGTGCCGGACATGGAATCACTGCCGGAAATGCTGGCGCTGGCGCTGCAGGATAACGATCTGGTCCTGATGCAGGGCGCCGGAACCGTAGGCAAAATTGCCCGTAACCTGGCTGATGCCCATTTGCAGCCTTGATCTTTAGCGAGGAACGATATGCCTGAAAAAGTAACGTTTCGTCAATCCACCGTCGCGGGCGACTGACTATGTCCCAGGCGGCGATAAACATACGCAACCGCGAGGCGGAACATTCCGCCTCCGGGCGCAGCAATGGCAGCCAGCTGGCCGGCCTGGTCTTCCTGATGATGGTGCTCGGCACCATCGTCTGGGGCGGCTGGATGGTGGTCGGCTGGATGAAGGATGCGCATCGCCTGCCGTTGTCCCAACTGGTCGTGACCGGATCGCGTTACTACACCACCAACGACGATATCCGCCAGGCCATTTTGGCCCTGGGCCCGCCGGGGACCTTTATGACGCAGGACGTGAATGTCATTCAGCAACAAATCGAGCGGCTGCCGTGGATTAAGCAGGCCAGCGTGCGCAAGCAGTGGCCGGATGAATTAAAGATCTATCTGGTGGAATACGTGCCGGTGGCCAGGTGGAATGATTTGCATATGCTCGACGCCAGCGGGAAATCCTTCAGCGTTCCCGCCGGGCGCATCGGCAACAAGGCCATGCCGCTGCTGTATGGGCCGGAAGGCAGCGAGCAGGATGTGCTGGCGGGGTATCGCACCATGAACGAGGTGATGGTAGCCAATAAGTTTCAATTGAAAATGGTGAGCATGAGCGCTCGGCACTCCTGGCAACTGACGTTGCAGGACGATACCAGGCTGGAACTGGGCCGGGACGACCGGGCCCGGCGTTTACAGCGTTTTATCGGGATTTATCCGGTTCTACTCCAGCAGGCCCGGACCGATAATAAGCGTATAAACTACGTGGATTTACGCTATGACGCCGGCGTCGCCGTAGGGTGGTCACCGGCTTTTATCGATCAGCAAAATAGCATTTCGCAACAGAACCAGGCACAGGCTAAACAATAATGATCAAGTCGACGGACAGAAAACTGGTAGTTGGACTGGAGATCGGTACGGCAAAGGTCGCCGCATTGGTAGGGGAAATTCTGCCCGATGGCATGGTCAATATTATCGGGGTGGGCAGTTGCCCGTCCCGGGGTATGGATAAAGGTGGCGTCAACGATCTCGAATCGGTGGTGAAATGCGTGCAGCGCGCCATCGATCAGGCCGAATTAATGGCGGATTGCCAGATATCTTCGGTATACCTGGCATTATCCGGTAAGCATATAAGCTGCCAAAACGAAATAGGGATGGTTCCTATTTCAGAAGAAGAGGTTACGCAGGAAGATGTGGAGAATGTGGTGCATACGGCGAAATCCGTGCGTGTACGCGATGAGCACCGCATACTGCATGTAATACCCCAGGATTATGCAATTGATTATCAAGAGGGTATTAAAAACCCGGTCGGTTTATCCGGCGTGCGCATGCAGGCCAAGGTTCATCTCATTACCTGCCATAATGATATGGCGAAGAACATTGTTAAAGCCGTTGAGCGCTGCGGCTTGAAAGTCGACCAGCTGATTTTCGCCGGACTGGCTTCAAGCTACGCGGTGCTCACCGAAGATGAACGCGAACTCGGCGTTTGCGTGGTGGATATCGGCGGCGGCACCATGGACATCGCGGTGTATACCGCCGGCGCGCTGCGGCATACCAAGGTTATCCCGTACGCCGGCAACGTGGTGACCAGCGATATCGCTTATGCCTTTGGCACCCCGCCCACCGATGCGGAAGCGATTAAAGTACGCTACGGCTGCGCGCTGGGCACGGCGGTCAGCAAAGACGAGACCGTGGAAGTGCCAAGCGTCGGCGGACGCCCGCCGCGCAGCTTGCAGCGCCAAACCCTGGCCGAGGTTATCGAGCCGCGCTACACCGAATTGCTGAACCTGGTGAATGACGAGATCCTGCAATTGCAGGAGCAGCTTCGCCAGCAAGGGGTAAAACATCATTTGGCCGCGGGTATCGTATTGACCGGCGGCGCATCGCAAATTGACGGCCTGGCGGCCTGCGCCCAGCGGGTGTTCCATACGCAGGTGCGTATCGGGCAACCGCTGAATATTACCGGTCTGACGGATTATGCGCAGGCACCGTATTATTCTACCGCTGTCGGGTTATTGCACTACGGTAAAGAATCTCATTTGAGCGGTGAGATTGAAGTTGAAAAACGTACCTCGGTAAGCAACTGGGTTAAGCGTATCAGTAGCTGGCTGAGGAAAGAATTTTAATTGTTTACTTGCGGGGCCATGCTGTGCAGGCGGCTGGCTCCGATGCGACAGGCACAAAACGGAGAGAAACTATGTTTGAACCTATGGAATTAACCAACGACGCGGTGATTAAAGTCATCGGCGTCGGCGGCGGCGGCGGCAACGCCGTCGAGCACATGGTGCGCGAACGCATCGAAGGCGTGGAGTTTTTCGCGGTCAATACCGATGCCCAGGCATTACGGAAAACCGCGGTCGGCCAGACTATCCAGATTGGTGGCGGTATCACCAAAGGGCTGGGAGCCGGTGCTAACCCGGAAGTCGGGCGCAACTCCGCTGAAGAGGACCGCGAAGCGCTGCGGGCGGCGCTGGAAGGCGCGGACATGGTGTTTATCGCGGCCGGCATGGGCGGCGGCACCGGTACCGGCGCGGCGCCGGTAGTGGCGGAAGTGGCCAAGGAACTGGGTATCCTGACCGTGGCCGTGGTCACCAAGCCCTTCAATTTCGAAGGCAAAAAACGCATGGCGTTTGCCGAACAGGGAATTGCCGAGCTGTCCAAGCATGTGGATTCGCTTATCACCATCCCCAACGACAAGCTGCTGAAAGTATTGGGCCGCGGAATTTCGCTGCTTGACGCTTTTGGCGCGGCCAATGACGTATTGAAAGGCGCCGTGCAGGGCATCGCCGAGCTGATTACCCGTCCGGGCCTGATGAACGTCGACTTCGCCGACGTGCGCACCGTAATGTCCGAAATGGGCTATGCCATGATGGGTTCGGGCGTGGCCTGTGGTGAAGACCGTGCCGAGGAAGCGGCCGAAATGGCGATCTCCAGCCCGTTGCTGGAAGATATCGATTTGTCGGGCGCGCGTGGCGTACTGGTCAATATCACCGCCGGTTTCGACCTGCGTTTGGATGAGTTCGAAACCGTGGGCAACACCATCCGGGCATTTGCGTCGGATAATGCCACCGTGGTGATCGGCACCTCCCTCGATCCGGACATGAACGACGAACTGCGCGTCACGGTTGTCGCTACCGGTATCGGTATGGACAAGCGTCCGGAGATCACGCTGGTGACCAACAAGCAGAATAGCCAGCCGGTGATGGACAATCGCTATCAGCAGCACAATCACGGCATGTCGCCGATTCAGCAAGAGCAAAAAATTGCTGCCAAGGCGGTTAACGAACAAAATGCCCAGGCCGGCAAGGAACCTGATTATCTGGATATACCGGCATTTCTGCGCAAGCAGGCCGATTAAATCTGACGATATTGGGGATCTCCGCTCTTTGTGCTAAACTACCCCACCGACTTCACCTTATAATGTGTCGGTGGTATGGATAACATTGCGAGATAAACTGATGATCAAACAGCGGACACTAAAACGTATTGTGCAGGCCACCGGCGTGGGTTTACATACCGGTAAAAAGGTCAAGCTGACCTTGCGCCCTGCATCGGCTAATACCGGGGTCATCTATCGCCGTACGGATTTAAATCCTCCGGTGGACTTCCCGGCGGATGCCAAATCGGTGCGAGATACCATGCTTTGCACGTGTCTGGTCAATGAGCATGATGTTCGTATTTCCACCGTCGAACATCTTAATGCCGCATTGGCGGGTTTGGGCATCGATAACATCATCGTTGAAGTCAATGCGCCTGAAATCCCGATTATGGACGGCAGCGCCAGCCCCTTCGTGTACCTGTTGATGGACGCCGGAATCGAGGAGCTTAACTGCGCCAAGAAATTCCTGCGGGTCAAAGACACGGTGCGCGTGGAAGATGGGGATAAATGGGCCGAATTGTCGCCGTTTAACGGTTTCAAACTCGATTTTACCATTGACTTCAAACATCCTGCGATTGATGCAAGCTCGCAACGTTATTGCCTGAATTTCTCCGCCGAGTCGTTTGTCCGGCAGATCAGCCGCGCGCGCACCTTCGGGTTTATGCGTGATATCGAATACCTCCAGTCCCGGGGCCTGTGCCTGGGCGGCAGTTTCGATTGCGCCATCGTCGTTGACGATTATAAAGTGCTGAACGAAGACGGCTTGCGTTTCGAAGATGAATTCGTCCGCCACAAAATGCTGGATGGTATCGGCGATTTGTATATGTGCGGCCATAACATCATCGGTTCGTTCACGGCGTACAAACCCGGTCATGCATTAAATAACAAGCTATTGCAGACCGTGTTGGCGCGCCAGGAAGCGTGGGAAATGGTAACCTTCGAAGACGAAGCTGAAATGCCGCTGGCATTCGCCGCACCTTCGTTCGTTATCGCCTGACGGCAGCGGGTTGATATAACCCGGCTATATAGTATTACCCTACCCGCGGCGGGTGGGGTTGGCACCTTCTCCGGCCAGCCCCGCCAACCGTTCGAGCAGCTTTTGCAGCTTCTCGGGACTGCGGGCGGCCAGGTGGCGAATCGCCTCGGCGCTTTGCGGGCTTAACCTGCGTTTTTGCTTTTCCTCTCCCTGGTTTTTTTCCTGCGCCTGCACGCTATTTTGCGTAATCAAATGCCCTTTTGTAGCAAGTGTCGGGTTAATCCTGATGTCGATCGACGACAATGATGGTAGAATCTGCGCTCGTAACGCGGATAATAACCGCGATTGTTCATAGCGTAACCTCATCATCCAACTGGCATTGGCGGTTTCAAGCACCAGCACGCCCTGCCTGAAATTGGCTACGCGGCACCATGGTTTCATCGGCGCCGGCAGCAGACCGGCCACTGCCTGGTTCAGTTTAAGCAGCGCAACGGCGCGCTGCTGGATCTGCTTTAACGTATGGCGTTCAGGCGTCGCGATAACAGTAAACAGGATATCAATGGATTGTGGACGACTGTCGCGCATAAAAACTCCGGCGGAATACATTAAGTAATGGGTATTTTAAATCGTTGGCGACAATTTGGCAGACGTTATTTCTGGCCGCATCTCCTGTTGGGGATGGTTGCGGCGGGTTTTGGCGTGCCTTATATGCTCAACAGCGGGCAGGAACAAGCACATCTCGCCAATACCCTGCCGAGCCTGAGCCGGCAAAATGCCTTTAATGCCGGCTTCGATCGCCTGGCCTTACTCAAAAACGCCCAGCGCCGCCCTTCATTCACGGTGGATTACTGGCATCAGCACGCCATCCGCACCGTTATCCGCCATTTGTCCATCGCCTGGGTGCCGCAGCATATCAGCCCGCAGTCGGCGGTGGCGGAAATCGCCGCGCCGCTCAAAGCCCAGCACCAGGTTTTATTAAGCACCCTGAATGCGCTGCTGACCCGCGAGTCGAAACCACCCGTCGTCATTCGCCTTATCGCCCAGGCGCATTACCAACCCTTGGCCGATCATCGTACAGGAATTCGCCTGACGCAGGTACAGGGAATTCGCGCCGGACCCGCCCATATCAGCTAACCGTGCTCCACGGAATTTTTTATACCCCTTACGCATTTATTGGCCGCTGCCTGTTAATCAGACCTGGCCGTGACGAGATTTGAATAATTATGTTATCTAAACTGCTTACAAAAGTTTTTGGAAGTCGCAATGACCGCACCCTGCGGCGCATGAGCAAGACCGTAGAAATCATCAACCGGATGGAACCGGATATGGAGAAGCTGACCGACGCCGAGCTGGCCGCGAAAACCATCGAGTTCCGCGCCCGTTTGGAGAAAGGCGAATCCGTCGACAGCTTATTGCCCGAATCCTTTGCCGTGGTGCGTGAAGCCAGCAAACGGGTCTTCGGCATGCGTCACTTCGACGTCCAGCTGCAGGGCGGCATGGTGCTTAACGACCGCTGCATCGCTGAAATGCGCACCGGCGAAGGTAAAACCCTGACCGCCACCCTGCCGGCTTACCTGAACGCCCTGAGCGGTAAAGGCGTGCACGTGGTCACCGTCAATGATTACCTGGCGCAGCGCGATGCCGAAAACAACCGTCCGCTGTTCGAGTTCCTCGGCCTGACCGTCGGCATCAATTTGCCGAATATGCCGGCGCCGGCCAAACGCGCCGCCTACGCCGCCGACATTACCTACGGCACCAACAACGAATACGGGTTCGATTACCTGCGCGACAATATGGCCTTCAGCCCCGAAGACCGCGTGCAGCGCAAGCTGCACTACGCGCTGGTGGATGAGGTCGACTCCATCCTGATCGATGAAGCACGTACGCCGCTGATTATTTCAGGGCCGGCGGAAGACAGCTCCGAAATGTATATGCGGGTGGATAAGCTGATCCCGCATCTGATCCGCCAGGATAAAGAAGACTCCGATTCGTTCCAGGGGGAAGGCCATTTCTCGGTGGACGAAAAGTCCCGCCAGGTCAACCTGACCGAACGCGGCCTGGTGCTGATTGAAGAACTGATGGTCCAGGCCGGCATCATGGAGGAGGGCGAGTCGCTCTATTCCCCGGCCAATATCATGCTGATGCATCACGTGACCGCCGCGCTGCGCGCCCACGTGCTGTTCGCCCGCGACGTGGATTATATCGTCAAAGACGGCGAGGTGATTATCGTCGATGAGCATACCGGTCGCAGCATGCCGGGTCGCCGCTGGTCCGACGGTTTGCACCAGGCGGTGGAAGCCAAGGAAAACGTCGCCATCCAGAATGAAAACCAGACCCTGGCATCCATCACCTTCCAGAATTACTTCCGCCTGTATGAAAAGCTGGCCGGGATGACCGGGACCGCCGATACCGAAGCGTTTGAATTCAGCTCGATCTACAAACTGGACACCATCGTGGTGCCCACCAACCGTCCGATGATCCGCAAAGATTTGCCGGATCTGGTCTATATGACCGAAAAAGAGAAGATCGACGCGATCATCGAAGATATCAAGACCTGTTCAGCCAAAGGCCAGCCGGTGCTGGTGGGTACTATCTCCATTGAAAAATCCGAGGTGGTATCGCACGAGTTGGAAAAGGCCGGCATCGAACATAAAGTCCTGAACGCCAAATTCCACGCCATGGAAGCGGATATCGTGGCCCAGGCTGGGTCGCCGGGCGCCGTCACCATCGCCACCAATATGGCCGGCCGCGGGACGGATATCGTGCTCGGCGGCAGCTGGCAGGCGGAAATATCCCATCTGGAAGATCCTACGGAAGATGATATTACCGCCCTCAAGGCCGCCTGGCAGATTCGCCATGATGCGGTGCTGGCCTCCGGCGGGCTGCATATCATCGGCACCGAACGTCACGAATCGCGCCGTATCGATAACCAGCTGCGCGGGCGTTCGGGTCGTCAGGGGGATGCAGGGTCTTCTCGCTTCTACCTGTCGATGGAAGATGCCTTGATGCGCATCTTCGCCTCCGACCGCGTGACCGGCATGATGCGCAAATTGGGCATGAAGCCGGGCGAAGCCATCGAGCATCCGTGGGTGACCAAGGCCATCGCCAACGCGCAGCGTAAAGTTGAAAGCCGCAACTTCGATATCCGCAAACAGTTGCTGGAATACGATGACGTCGCCAACGACCAGCGCCGGGCCATCTACAGCCAGCGTAATGAATTGCTGGATGTGGCGGATATCAGTGAAACCATTATCAGCATCCGCGAAGATGTACTGAAAACCGTGCTTGATAACCATATTCCGCCGCAGTCGCTGGAGGAAATGTGGGACGTGCCCGGGCTGGAAAAACGCCTGAAAGACGACTTTGATCTGGATATGCCGATTGCCGAATGGCTGGACCAAGAACCGGGTCTGCATGAAGAAACCCTGCGCGAGCGCATCCTGGAAAAAACGCTGGAGCAATATCAGCGCAAAGAGGAAGTGGTCGGCGTCGAGATGATGCGCAGCTTTGAAAAAGGCGTAATGCTGCAAACCCTCGATTCGCTGTGGAAAGAACATCTGGCGGCCATGGACTACCTGCGCCAGGGTATCCATCTGCGCGGTTATGCCCAAAAAGATCCGAAGCAGGAGTACAAACGCGAATCTTTCGCCATGTTTGCCGCCATGCTGGAATCGCTGAAGTATGAAGTAATCAGTACCCTGAGCAAGGTACAGGTGCGGATGCCGGAAGAAGTCGAGGCGTTGGAGCAACAGCGCCGCGAAGAAGCCGAGCGCCTGGCGCTGCAGCAGCAGTTGAGCCACCAGTCCGAACCGGTGTTAAACGATGCGCCGGCCCTGGCGAATCAGCCGGTGCACGAAGGGCGCAAAGTAGGGCGTAACGACCCGTGCCCGTGCGGCTCCGGCAAAAAATACAAACAATGCCACGGCAAATTGCAGCAATAAGATAGGAGCCGGCTCCGGTTCGGGAGCCGCCAGGAAACGCTTTTATAATTGCAGCAACAATATCAAGATAGGGCCGGCTCCCGAGTAGGGCGCCGCCCGGCAATGCCTTTATTTTCGGAGTACCTGTGACAATGACGATACGCACAATTGCCGTAGGCATTATCCGTAATGCGCAGCAGCAGATTTTTATCGCCCAGCGGCCGGCGGAGTCCCATATGGGCGGTTTCTGGGAGTTTCCCGGCGGCAAAATGGAAGAGGGCGAAACCCCTGAGCAGGCGCTGAAACGGGAATTGCTGGAAGAAACCGGCATCCAGGTGGAGCGGGCCGAACTGCTGTCCACCAGCCAGCACCAGTTTGCCGACCGGCAAATGGCTTTCTATTTTTTCCTGGTTGAGCGGTGGCAGGGGACGCCATACGGTAAAGAGGGCCAGCCGGTGCGCTGGTGCCCGCAGGCGGAACTGAAAGCCGATGAGTTTCCGCCGGCCAATGCGGCTATTATCCGCCAACTGGTCGCCAGTCTTTAATCCCCGCCGCGCCCGGGCCGCGGGGCATTATCGCCCTAACGCTGGTCTTCGCTCCAGTCATCGCTGTCGGTGATTTGCCTATCGCTGGGGATCGCTTTCTCTTCATCGGCCCACTCGCCCAGATCGATTAACTGGCAGCGTTTACTGCAAAATGGCCGGAATTGGCTTTGCGGACCCCACTCCACGTCCGTACCGCAGGTCGGACAATTGACTACCATGACATCATTACTCATTTAACACTCCAACAGCTTAACAATACGATCTCAGCTCAACACCTGGCGGTCAACAGCAGGCCAGTTCAAAGGGCAGGCGGTTCGGGATAACGCCTTTTTCGCTGTCCATGGATAAAAATCGAATGGCGTAGCGGGTTTTATGGCCGGATACCTGCGGATAGAGCTGATACAGCAAAGGTATGCGCATGCGCAGTAAATCCGCATCCTCGGCGTTATCCTGGAAAAAGCCGTTCAGGCTGATAAGGCTTTTAAACGGTTCGGAATGACGTACCAGCTCCAGCGTCATGGTTAATGCGCTATGCAACGGGTCCAGGGTTTTCAGCCAGATCGCCGTCTGGTGGTCACGCTGTTCCTGGGGCAGGTGCAGCCAAAGATGCAGGCCGGGCAAATCAAAGCTGCAGCAGCCGCCGGGAATCGACAACCGCTGGCGTACCGAACCGATTAACCGATCCTCGCGCAGCGCCTGTCCCAGGCGCGGTGCGGCCATTAATACCGCGCCGCAGTTTTTGAGTTCGCTGCGCAGGGTGCGCACCCGCTCGCTATCCACGCCCGGCACGCCGTCCCACTGCAGCATTTTTTGCTGCTGCCGATCCAGTTCCTTGAGCATCTCGGTTCGGACATCGCCGCGCTCAAGCACATCCAGCAGATCGGAAAGGGTGCGGAAAAAGGGTAATGCGCTTGAGATGTCAGTCAACGTCGGATAGTTATACAGTTGTTGCAGTAAAAATTCCAGGCGCAGCCAGGTGCGCATTTTTTCATTTAAAGGATGCTCAAAAAGCACCGATGTCGAGTAAACGTCACTCATTATAATTAATCCTGTCGGGTTGCTGATGCCGCAAGCTGAAGATATCGGCGGTGCAGCCTAGCCACACTGGCCGTAATCTCTTCGGGACGCCCACTATTATCTATAATATCATCGGCACAGGCCAGACGCTGTTCGCGGGTGGCCTGCGCGGCAAGAATATTCTCAATTTGACCGCGGCTGATGCCGTCGCGGCGCAAAGTACGGGCGATTTGGATTTCTCGATCCACATCCACTACCAGTACCCGGTTTGCCTGGGATTGCAAACGGTTTTCAATCAGCAGCGGCACGACCCATAAGACGTAATCGCCGTCGGCGCGGTCTATTTGTTGCCGGGTTTCACGCTGGATCAAGGGATGGAGCAAACCGCTGAGCCACGCCTTGTCCCCCGGCGAGCTGAAAATGCGCTGGCGCAGCCGGGCGCGGTCCAGCGTCCCGTCGGGCAGCAGGATCTCGTTGCCAAAACGGGTATGAATGGCCCGCAGCGCGTCGCTGCCCGGCTCGACGACCTGACGGGCGATGACATCGGCGTCGACAATCGTGGCACCCAGTACGGCGAAGGCGTTGGCCACGGTACTTTTGCCACTGCCAATCCCCCCTGTTAATGCAACAATATAACGCATAGAGTGTGCTGTCTCCCTTTCTGCCCGTTCGCAGATAAATTGGTACGATTGTAGCGTAAAACCGGGCATTTTCGCAGTCTTGCCGTAAGAATAATCCGGCGTATGATACCGTTACTGGAATTGGCATTCTCGTACCCGAACTTTACCAGCGACTCGTCGCCATTGACCAGGAATCGCCCTGATGCGTATTGAAGAAGATATTAAATTAGGTTTCAAAGACGTTCTTATCCGTCCTAAGCGTTCAACGCTCAAAAGCCGCTCCGACGTCGAGTTGCAGCGCGAGATCACCTTTAAACATCCGGGTTGTACCTGGGCGGGCGTACCCATCATCGCCGCCAATATGGATACCGTCGGGACGTTCCGCATGGCCGAGGCGCTGGCCGCGTTTGATGTGCTGACCGCGGTGCATAAACATTATACCGTTGAGCAATGGCGCGATTTTGTTGCGCGTGTCCCGGATTCCATTTTACGCCACGTTATGGTCTCCACCGGCACGTCGGAAACCGATTTCGTAAAAATGAAACAGATCCTGGCCCTGTCGCCGCTATTGACGTTTATTTGTATCGATGTCGCCAACGGCTACTCCGAACATTTTGTCAATTTCGTGCAAAAAG
Organism: Enterobacterales bacterium; assembly: GCA_015654925.1. Lineage (GTDB taxonomy): Bacteria > Pseudomonadota > Gammaproteobacteria > Enterobacterales > Enterobacteriaceae > Acerihabitans. Next base: position 23,680 of record JAATFX010000103.1, read on the forward strand.
CCCGCGAGGCTTGCCCGGATAAAGTAATTTGCGCCGGCAACGTGGTGACCGGCGAGATGGTGGAAGAGCTGATTCTTTCCGGCGCCGATATCGTTAAAGTGGGTATCGGCCCCGGTTCGGTATGCACTACCCGCGTCAAGACCGGCGTCGGCTATCCGCAGCTGTCCGCGGTGATTGAATGCGCCGATGCCGCCCACGGTCTAAGTGGCCAGATCGTCAGCGACGGCGGCTGTTCGGTGCCCGGCGACGTGGCCAAGGCCTTCGGCGGCGGGGCGGATTTTGTGATGCTCGGCGGCATGCTGGCCGGCCATGACGAATGCGAAGGCACCGTAGTGGAAGAGAACGGCGAGAAATTTATGCTGTTTTACGGCATGAGCTCCGAGTCCGCCATGAAGCGCCATGTGGGCGGCGTCGCGCAATACCGCGCGGCGGAAGGTAAAACCGTTAAGCTGCCGCTGCGCGGGCCGGTGGAAAACTCCATCCGCGATATCCTCGGCGGGTTGCGTTCCGCCTGCACCTACGTTGGGGCTTCCCGCTTAAAAGAGCTGACCAAGCGCACCACCTTTATCCGGGTGGCCGAGCAGGAAAACCAGGTATTTACCCAGCTGTAACCCCATTGGGCCGGGGCCAATCCCGGCCGTCTGGCCCTCGCTTTACTTACATCTGACCCATTACCTCGCCCAGTTGCAGCAGCGGCAAATAAAGCACCAGCACCAACCCGCATACCGCTCCGCCTACAATCAGCAACAGCAGCGGTTCGGCCAACTGCCCCAGCGCATCGGTAAGCTGGTGCGTACGCTGTTCATGGAGCCGGGCCAACTGGTGGAATACTTCATCCAGAGTGCCGGCAAACTCGCCGGTTTTGATTAACTGGTGGCAATGGGGCGGGAAGAGCCGGTGGCGGTAAAAAGCCTGGTGCAGGGCGTAACCTTGTTGAATGTGCCGGTGTAGTTGCCACACCGCCTGCCGGTAGCCGTCATGGCCGACGGTATGCGCGGCCGCTGCCAGGCCGCTGTCCAGGGGCACGCCCGCCGGATGGGTCATGGCCAGGGTTTGGAATAGCTGGTATATATTGTGATGACGAATCAGCGCGCCCAGGCCCGGCAGATATAACAGTCCCATCTGGATATGGCGCCGCCAGCGGGGATGATAATGGCATGCCCGCCGGTATGCCCCATACAGCATGGCGGCGGCCATCCCCCCCGCGAGCCCATAACCGCCGGCATGCTCCGCCAGCATCAGCAGGCCGCGGGTCGATGCCGGCAGCGGCGCGCCGAGGCCGGCATACAGCCGGGCGAACTCCGGCAATACCCAGATGAGCATCAGCCCCACCACCGCCGTGGCCGTCAGGCAGATAACGACCGGATAACGCAATGCCGCCGCCACTCTTTTTTTTAGCCGTTCCCGCCCGATCTCGTGTTCCGACAGCGAGCGGCAGCAGCAATCCAGCCGGCCGGTAAGCTCCCCGAGGGCCGTCATGGCGCAGTACAGCGGCGGGAAAACCTGGGGGAAATCGGCCAGGGCCTGCGACAGGGTCTGGCCCTGTTCGATTTTGGCGCCGAGCAGGCGCAGCAGGCAGCGCCAGCCGGTGCGCGGGTGATCCTGCGCCAGCAGATGCAGGCTCTCCCTGAGCGGCAATCCCGCGCCGAGCAGCGAGGCCAACTGCGATGTCATGGCGGCCAGATGCTGTTTACGCCAATAACCGGCCCCCAGGTAGCCGGCGATGCGCACGCGGAACGGCTGTACCTGCTGCCCGATCAATTGCCGGCGGATTGCTACCTTGCCTGCCCCCAGCATATGTCCTGAGCAAAGAGCTCCATCGGAAGAACGCCCCCGCCAGGCATATAACCACAGACCGCTCATACGGGCTCCCCCAGCACGCGGACAAGTTCTTCAAGGGTGGTGACCCCTTGTTCCACCAGCGCCAGACCTGAACGCCATAAACCCTCCGCCGCGTGCGGCCGGGTACCGGTGGCCGCCATCAATAATGTTGGCGACCGGCCGGGCAGCAAATGGAACAGGCCATGTCGTCCCGCATAGCCCTGATGGCATTGTTCACAGCCCCCGGCGCGCCAGTGCCGACGCAGGGATAAACCGGCCGGCAAATGCGGCGCGGCCCCCGAATCGGCCTCGGAGCGGGCTTCAGTGCCGGTCCTAAAATCCTGCGCCGCCCGGCGGCAGGCCCCGCAAAGCCTGCGCACCAGGCGCTGCGCCATCACCAGTAGCAGGACCGGCCGCACCTGCCCGACGCTGACCCCGAGATGATGGAAGCGTTGCCAGACGTCGCCAGCGCAGGACGTATGCAGGGTGGCTAGCACCAGGTGGCCGGTCTGGGCGGCATGGATGGCGATGGTGGCGGTGTCCCGATCGCGGATCTCCCCCACCATGATGACATCGGGGTCCTGGCGGAGCAGGGCGCGCAGCAATACGGGAAAATCCAGCCTGGCCTTCGGGTTCACCTGGCACTGGGTAATGCCCGGCAGGGGGATTTCCACCGGATCTTCCACGCTGCAAATATTGAGCCGCTCGCGGCGCAGGGCATTGAGGGCGGCGTAAAGCGTCATGGTTTTGCCGCTGCCGGTCGGCCCGGACAATATTATTAAGCCCTGGGGCTGGCGCAATAGGTGTAAAAATGGCTGTCTTACGGCCGGGGGCATGCCCAGCTGTTCCAGGCACAGCCCTTCCCGGTAGCCCCGCAGCAGGCGCAGCACAATTTTTTCTCCCCGCAGGGTGGGCAGCGTGGAGAGCCGAAATGAGCAGGCTTTCTCCGGCGGACCGAAAGCGAACTGCCCGTCCTGCGGGAGGCGCCGTTCGGCGATATCCAGCCGGGCCATGATTTTCAGGCCAACCAGCAGCCGCGCGGCCAGGGCGGATGGGCAAGCCGCGCTTTCATGCAGCACGCCGTCGATGCGCATGCGGATACGGTAATCAGCCGACTCCGTGGGTTCGATATGGATATCGGAAGCCTGGCGCTCGATCCCCTGGTTAAGCAATACGCCGAGATACTCATCCAGCCCCCCCTCGTTATCCATGTTATCAATGGCGGCCATCATGGTTCTCCCTGCGCCTCATCAAAACGAAACAGCGCCTGGCAGGGTTCCAGCAGATGCCCGGCATCCCCGGCGGCGTGGCAGCGGCGATTCCAGGCCAGTCCCGCGGCGTGCCGCCTGGGCGCCAGGGTCAGGGTCAATCCCGCTAACGCTTCCCTGCCGCTCAGGCTAATGATGCCTTCGCGTACCTCCACCCGATCCACGTAGCGGGACGACAGGCCGTCGGGAATGCCTGACTGACCCGCGCGGCATTCCGTAAGCCCGCCGTGTTGCAGCGCGCACAGTTCCACCGCCGACTTATAGGGCGCGAGCATATGCAGCATGTCCGTCATGGCGGCGCGATCCAGATAACGCTGGTAGCCGGGTATACCGATAGCGCTCAGCGTCGCGATAATAGCGATGACCACCATTAGCTCCACCAATGTAAATCCCTGTTGATTGCTCATTGTCCTGGCGATCCTTGGCCGTTATTACCAGGGCGAGGATAGCGGAGCAGGCCGCGGGGCGGCCAGGGCCAACCGGCGGAAGGGGAATGACAATCGCAAAAAAACGCGCTGTGTGACCATCGGTTTAGGAATCTTGCGCGTTAAACCGCAAAATAAAGCCCAAGGAGGTAACAAAAGGCCTTCGGTCATTACCGAAGGCCTGATACGGTGCAATCGCCTATTGCGGGGAAGACGGCAAGCGGGTTATTGAAACCGCATGGAGAGATCGAGCGCGCGGATATGTTTGGTCAGCGCGCCGACGGAGATAAAATCCACGCCCGTGCCGGCAAATTCAGGCAGCGTCTCAAGGGTGACGTTGCCGGAAACTTCCAGCAGGGCGCGGCCCTGCGTGGCGGCCACGGCCCGCTGCATATCGGGCAGGGAGAAGTTATCGAGCATAATGATATCGGCGCCCGCGTCCAGCGCCTGGCGCAGTTCATCCAGGCTCTCCACTTCTACTTCCACGGGAACATCGGCGCGCAGGGCCACGGCGTTTGCCACGGCGTTGGCGATGGAACCGGCGGCGATGATATGGTTCTCTTTAATCAGGAACGCATCGGCCAGGCCCAGGCGATGATTGCCGCCGCCGCCGCACAGTACCGCGTATTTAAGGGCGGTACGCAGGCCTGGCAGGGTTTTGCGGGTATCCAGGAGCTGGGTGCGGGTGCCGGCCAGCTGGTCGACATACCGCTTGACCTCGGTGGCCACGCCGGACAGCGTCTGCACGAAGTTCAGCGCGGTACGCTCGCCGGTCAGCAGGATATGCGCCGGCCCGCTCAAAGCGCACAGCGGCTGGTTGACGCGCACCGACTCGCCATCTTTGACCCGCCAGCCCACCGCGATCTGTCCGCCCAATTGACTGAACACCTCCTCCAGCCAGCGCTGACCGCAGAATACCCCGTTTTCGCGGGTGATAATCGTCGCTTGCGCTTGGCGATCCTGCGGGAGCAGCCGGGCGGTAATATCCGCCTGCGGATCGGTTACGCCGCCCAGATCTTCGCGCAGCGCCTGGGTCACGGATAGTGGGATATCGTGCTGAATACGTTCGAGCAATTCGGCCCGGCGGCGTTCGGTGTCATAACGACGTGTCGGCATCAAAAACTCCGAAATAGCGAATAAAGAGTACAGGAGAAACATGCTACCCTGTTGCAGGGATAAGTGCCACCGTCGGACCATGGGAGGTTAAACATGCACTTGGAAAATGGCTGGATATCAGGGGTTAAACGCGTTCCTTCCCCCCACTGCGATACCCGTCCCGACCATGAAGCGCCTTCGCTGCTGGTCGTGCATAATATCAGCCTGCCGCCGGGCCGGTTCGGCGGCCCTTATATCGACCGGCTGTTTACCGGTACCCTCAATCCTGACGATCACCCTTTTTTCCAGCAGATATACCAACTGCGGGTTTCCGCCCATTGCCTGATCCGGCGCGACGGTGAAATTGTGCAATACGTGCCTTTTGACCAGCGCGCCTGGCACGCCGGCGTATCGGCATTCGCCGGGCGCGAGCGCTGCAATGATTTTTCCATTGGCGTAGAGCTGGAAGGCACGGATAATCTACCTTTCACCGACACGCAATATTGCCGCCTGGCCGCGCTGACACTGTTATTGATGCAGCATTTCCCCATTACGCAGGCGCGCATAACAGGCCACAGCGATATAGCTCCCGGCCGTAAAACCGATCCCGGTCCGGCGTTTATGTGGCATCATTACCGACAGTTGATTTCACGCCGCGCAGACCGCGACAACAGGGAGAACCCGGGTTCATGACGCTTTTCACCTTATTATTGGTATTGGCCTGGGAACGCCTGTTCAAGTACGGCGAGCATTGGCAGTTGGATCATCACCTTGAGCGGGTATTCAATCGGGTCCGCCATGCATCCCTGGCCCTGACCATTTTAATGACCCTGTGCTGGATGATCGTCGTGGCGTTATGCCTGCGGCTGGCGGCGAACTGGTTTTTCGGCGTGCCGCTGCTGCTGCTGTGGGTGGTCATATCGCTGCTGTGCATCGGCGCGGGCGGAGTGCGCAAACATTACCGGGCTTACCTGAAAGCCGCGGGGCGCAATGATAGCCACGCCTGCGACGCCATGAGCGAAGAGCTGACCCTGATTCACGGCCTGCCGGTGGATTGCGATAAAGAAGAACGCCTGCGCGAACTGCAAAACGCCCTGCTGTGGATTAATTTCCGTTTTTACCTGGCGCCGTTGTTCTGGCTGGTGGCGGGCGGACCTTATGGACCGGTGGCCCTGGCCGGTTATGCGTTCCTGCGCGCGCTGCAAACCTGGATGGCCCGTCGCTCCACGCCGCTCAAACGGGCGCAGTCGGGTATCGATATGCTGCTGCATTGGCTGGATTGGATTCCGGTGCGCCTGGCGGGCGTGGCCTACGCATTGCTGGGGCACGGCGAAAAAGCGTTGCCCGCCTGGTTTGCCTCGCTGGCGGATCTGCATACCGGGCAATATCAGGTGTTGACCCGGCTGGCGCAATTTTCCCTGGCGCGGGAACCCCACCTGGACGAGGTCCATACGCCGCGGGCCGCTGTGACACTGGCAAAGAAAATCACCATGGTTATCGTCGTGGTCACCGCCCTGCTGACCATCTACGGCGCGCTGGTCTAGCGCGCCGTTTGCCGGGGTTTGCGCTGGCGCCGCTTTAACGCTGCTGCGCGCCCAGGCTGCCCTGGCTTTTTTGCTTGAAGTAAAAACCGATGCCCAGCAGGCAAAGCCAGACGGGAATCAGGTACACGCAAATCTCCATTCCCGGCGTCATCAGCATAACCACCAGGATGGCGGCCATGAACAGCAGGCAAAGATAATTGCCGAACGGATACCATAAAGCTTTGAACTTGGTCACTTTGCCTTGGCGGGACAGGGTGCGGCGAAATTTCAAATGCGCCAGGCTTATCATGCCCCAGTTGATGACCAACGCGGAGACGACCAGCGACATCAACAGGCCGAAGGCCTTGCCCGGCATCAAATAGTTGATCAATACGCAGATGGCGGTGGCCAATGCCGAAACGCCGATGGCCATGACCGGTACGCCGCGCCCGTCGACCTTTGACAACGCCTTGGGGCCGTTGCCTTGGCGCGCCAGGCCGTACAGCATGCGGCTGTTGCTGTATACGCAGCTGTTATACACCGACAGCGCCGCGGTCAACACCACGAGATTGAGGATCGTGGCTACCCAGTCACTATTAAGCGCATGGAAAATCAGCACAAACGGACTGCCGCCTTCCACCACCTTGCCCCAAGGATACAAGGACAGCAGAATAGTCAACGAGCCGATATAAAACAGCAGGATGCGATAAATAACCTGGTTGGTGGCTTTAGGAATGCTGTATTCGGGATTATCGGCTTCAGCCGCGGTAATGCCCACCAGTTCCAGGCCGCCAAACGAAAACATAATCACCGCCATCGCCATCACCAGGCCGCCGACGCCGTTAGGGAAGAATCCGCCCTGCGCCCACAGATTGGACACGCTGGCTTCCGGTCCGCCGTGGCCGCTGACCAATAGCCAGGCGCCGAAAATGATCATGGCGATAATGGCCACCACTTTGATAATGGCAAACCAAAATTCCATCTCGCCGTACACTTTGACATTGGCCAGATTAATCGCGTTGATCACCACGAAAAATACCGCCGCCGAAATCCAGGTAGGCAGGTCCGGCCACCAGTAGTGCATGTAAATGCCGACGGCGGACAACTCGGCCATGGCAACTAAAACATACAGTACCCAATAATTCCAGCCCGACGCAAAGCCGGCAAAATTACCCCAGTACTTATAGGCAAAATGGCTGAATGATCCGGCAACCGGCTCTTCAACCACCATTTCACCCAATTGGCGCATGATCAGGAAGGCGATGAAACCGCCAATGGCATATCCCAAAATAACCGATGGCCCCGCCATTTGAATCGTTTGCGCAATACCCAGAAAAAGCCCGGTCCCAATTGCGCCCCCCAAAGCGATGAGCTGAATATGACGATTTTTCAGCCCGCGTTTCAGCGTCTCTCCGCGCTGTTTACCTTCCATTTTAAAATCCTCTGTCGTTGCGGCCAGCGGTTAACCGCAGCATCGCTTGCGGTTTGTAAGCCCTGCATTACATTTAATGTACGTTATTTTTTACGCGAGCCTACTAGCGAAATGCGTTCACAGGCTGTTGTCGGCACAAGAATAGTGTTATGCAAAAAAGTTTGCACCTGATTTATCGGGTAACCGGCAGAAATTCAAAAACAGCATGATCTGGCTCACTTAACCGGACGGCGCAACTGCGGGGTGTTTTGTAACTATAATGTTAAAAAAATATTTGGCATGGATAGTTATGCAATTTCTATCTATTTTATGCAGCTAATTTTTTGCTCAAACGGTTCAGCCAAAAGATTGTGACGTTGCAATAAGGTTAAATTTGTCATTATCCATTTTCAGTGGATGGTGCTGGATGGTTATCGAAATGCAGCACAAGCATAGTGCAATTGTTTAAATGTGCTGCCTTTTATGATTTAGGTCAAAGCCATCATGGACAGAAGGTGAATACTTTGTTACTTTAGCGTCACGTTTATGAAATTGGTATTACCAATTGACTCCGCGCAATTCGCACAGATGATTATAAATGGCCTATAGTAAAATCCGCCAAGCAAAACTCTCGGATGTTATCGAGCAGCAACTGGAGTATTTGATCCTCGAAGGGACATTGCGTCCCGGCGAAAAGCTGCCCCCGGAGCGCGAACTCGCAAAACAGTTTGACGTTTCCCGGCCGTCCCTGCGTGAAGCCATCCAGCGCCTGGAAGCGAAAGGTTTGCTTCTGCGTCGCCAGGGCGGCGGAACATTTGTGGAAAGCAATCTTTGGCAGAGCTTCAGCGACCCGCTGGCTGAATTGCTGGCCGAGCACCCTGAATCGCAATACGATCTGCTGGAAACCCGCCATGCCCTCGAAGGTATCGCCGCGTATTACGCCGCCCTGCGCGGCACGGAAGAGGATATCGACCGTATACGCGATTGCCACCAGATTATCCAGCTGGCCCAGGAAAACGGCGATCTCGATGCCGAGGCCGACGCCGTAATGCAGTATCAAATCGCTGTCACCGAAGCCGCTCATAATGCGGTTTTATTGCATTTGGTGCGCTGCATGGGGCCGATGCTGGAGAAAAACGTACGGCAGAATTTTGAATTGCTCTACTCGCGCCGGGAAATGCTGGCGCAGGTGAGCAGCCACCGCGCTGGAATTTTTGCGGCGATCGTGGCCCGCGAGCCGGAAAAGGCCCGTGAAGCGTCACACCGCCATCTGGCGTTTATTGAGGAAATATTGCTGGACCTCAGTCGGGAACATAGCCGGCGTGAACGATCGCTGCGCCGGCTCCAGCAACGCAAGGACTAAGTGCCCGGCGACGGGCGCTGAATACGGCAACGAAAGCAATGAGCCTGTCTTCGTGCGCCCTGGTGCGCCAGAGCGCAGGAAGACAGGCTCCAACTAAACCAATTAATAGCGATAGATAAGGAACACCACCATGTCAGAACGTTTATACAATGACGTGGATCCGATCGAAACACGCGACTGGCTACAGGCGATCGAATCGGTTATCCGTGAA
>JAATFX010000036.1 GCA_015654925.1 Enterobacterales bacterium
GAAATGTCAGAATACCTGTTTGAAAAGCTCGGGCTGAGCAAACGGGATGCCAAAGAAATAGTGGAACTGTTTTTTGAGGAAGTCCGGCGAGCGCTGGAAAATGGCGAGCAGGTAAAATTATCCGGTTTTGGTAATTTTGATTTGCGCGACAAAAATCAACGACCTGGGCGTAACCCGAAAACCGGTGAAGATATCCCGATCACTGCCAGGCGGGTAGTAACGTTTCGTCCGGGACAAAAGTTAAAAAGCCGTGTCGAGAATGCTTCACCTAAAGAGTGACGCATTGTCAGCTACCTGAAAGGCCGCATAGTGCGGCCTTTTTTTTGCCCGCGCCGGCGCGCTCCGGTTCGTGCGGACATGCCGCTATACAGGCATTTGTCAGCGTTGGTGGGCGCCACTACCGCTTTACGCCAAGGTGCGGTGGTCTGTGCGGTGATCGGATAGCAACGTTCTGGGCCTGCTGGTATAAACCGCTGTAAATAACCCGCCGCGTTCTGCCCGGTATGTTTAGCCGGACATCACTGTAAGCATAACGTTAGTTTTGCGAAAGAGTGCCGCAAATGCGCCGCTGTCTGATAGTGATGTTTTTCCACTACTGATATAACGACAGCAAATGGACTCAGGGAATATCTAATGAAAAAAACTACCGCGTTGTTGGTGATGGCGTTATCAATCATGCCGGTTATGGCGCCTTCGGTCGTCATGGCGGCGGGCGCCGGCAACGGCGATGCCCATGGGGTCTCAAGGGGGGTCGGGGACCGCAATAGCCAAGGCAAGTATTGGGATGGCTATCAATGGCGCACCGCCAAATGGTGGCGTGCCCATCAGGGCAAGCATCTGGGCGAGCGCAACCAGCATGGCGAATATTGGGACGGCGGGCGCTGGTCGCCAAAAGCGCCCGCCGCGGCCAAGGCCCGGCCGAACGGCAATGACGGCGACGCAAAAAACCAGGGACATTCCGCCGGCACCGAGGGTAAAACCCTGCCTGGCGGCGACAACCGGCAGCAAAGCCAGAATGGCGCCACGGAACAACCGCGCAAAGCGCCTCAGCAATAACCCACCACGACGCCGGTTAGCGCGATCATAACCGCCGGCACCGCCAGGATATCCGAATCCGGTGCCGGTCCCATACCCTGGTTTCCCACCGCTACTTCGCCCCATCACCCCGAAAAAATTCTGCCGCGGACATGCTCCCAGGTCTTGCTACTACCGCTTTGCCGCCATTCCCGGTAGGATAATGCCCAGCTTTACGTGCTGCTGGACCTCTCATTGACCGGACCTGAATAATGATGCCGTCTGACCTGTCTCTTTTTAGCGCCCTGAAAGATCGCCAACTGCGCCAGGATACCGCCCGGCTGCGCTGGCTGGCATTATTTCTGGGCATTGCCTTGCTGCTGAGCTTGTGTGCCGGTGATGTCTGGTTTTGGCCAACGCAATGGTTTGATGCCACGGCGCGGGTCTTTGTCTGGGAGTTGCGGTTGCCGCGCACGCTGGCGGTCATGGCCGTTGGCGCCGCGCTGGCCCTGGCGGGGGCCGCGATGCAAAATATATTTGAAAACCCGCTGGCCGAACCGGGGCTGCTGGGGGTGGCAAACGGTGCCGGCGTAGCGCTGGCGCTGGGCGTACTGCTTAGCCGCGGCATGATGCCGGTGTGGGGTCTTGGATTGTGCGCCGTGGGCGGCGCGCTGGCCATTACCGCCATGCTGCTGTGGTTCGCCAGACGCCGCGCGTCCAACGCCCGGCTATTGCTGGTCGGCGTCGCCTTGGGCATTGTGTGCAGCGCCGTCATGACCTGGGCGGTCTATTTCAGCACCAGCCTGGATTTGCGCCAGCTATTATATTGGATGATGGGCGGTTTTGGCGGCGTAGATTGGCGCGCCAAATGGCTGGTGTTATCCCTGGTGCCGTTCATTATCTGGCTTTCCCTGCAAGGACGGGTCATGAACCTGCTGGCGCTGGGCGAGCAGCAGGCCTTACAGTTGGGGCTACCGGTATTTATCTGGCGCAATCTACTGGTGCTGGCGTTTGGCTGGATGGTGGGCATCAGCGTCGCCCTGGCCGGGGTTATCAGCTTTATCGGGCTGGTTATCCCGCACATATTGCGCCTGGGCGGACTCACCGACCACCGGCGCCTGCTGCCCGGTTGCGCGTTGGCCGGCTCCGGAGTATTACTGCTGGCGGATGCGATCGCGCGCATTGCATTGCCCTCCGCCGAGTTGCCCATCGGCGTGGTGACCGCGACCCTGGGTTCGCCGATATTTATCTGGCTATTAATCAGGATTAGGGGATAAGCTTGTGGCCGGAATGTTAAGGTGCTGATTTTTCCTGTATCTGGAGGAGTTCGAGATGAGTGATAATATTTTTACCCTACCGCTTAAGACCATCACCGGGGACGTTACCACCTTGGAAAATTACCGGGGCTCGGTACTGTTTATTGTGAATGTCGCCTCGAAATGCGGCTTGACCGACCAATATGAAGAGTTGGAAAGCCTGTATAAAACCCATCATCCGCAGGGGCTGGAAGTATTAGGTTTTCCTTCCAATGAATTTGCCGGTCAGGAACCCGGCAGCGATGACGAAATTTTGGCGTTTTGCCGCGGCACCTTCGGAGTGGAATTCCCGATGTTCAGCAAAATCGAGGTTAACGGCGAACGCCGGCACCCTCTTTATCAAGTGCTGATTGCCGCGCAGCCCAAAGCGATCGTCCCGCAGGACAGCGGATTTTACCAGCGCTTGGCGGGTAAAGGCCGTGAGCCGAAACACCCGCAGGATATCCTGTGGAATTTTGAAAAATTCCTGGTAGGACGCGACGGCAAGGTCATTGCGCGTTTTGCGCCGGATATGCGTCCCCAAGACCCTATCATCCTGGATGCCATCACCCAGGCGCTGGCAAAGTAATCGCCGGGATAGTCCCATGAAGGATCATACCCTGCTGGCCCTGAATCGGGTGACCGTGGCCCACCGGCTGGCGGAAATATCCGCGCAGGTGAGCCCCGGCAGCCTGATCCATATCATCGGCCCTAACGGCGCGGGCAAAAGCACTCTGCTGGCCTGCATCGGCGGCCTGCAACCCTGCGGCGGCGATATTACCCTCATGGGGCAGCCCATAAAGTCATGGGGCGGTGCGCAGCTTGCCCTGCGGCGGGGGTATCTTTGTCAGCAAGCACTGCCTTATGCCGCCATGCCGGTATTTCAATATCTGGCCTTGCACCAGCCCCTGAATGCAGGGGCGAAAGATATCGATCGTACCGTATCTTATCTTGCCGGAGCCTTGGCCTTGACGGACAAATTGGCCCGGCCGTTGACTCATCTCTCCGGCGGCGAATGGCAACGGGTCAGACTGGCGGCGGTATTATTACAAATCTGGCCGGCGCTCAATCCGCGGGCCGGCCTGCTATTATTGGACGAACCGGCCGCCAGCCTGGATATCTCGCAGCGCGTGGCGCTTGATACTCTGCTGGCGGAGGTGGCCCAATCCGGTATCGCCGTGGTGGTTTGCGCCCACGATCTTAACCACACGCTGCAACATGCCAGCGAAGTCTGGCTGATGTCTGAGGGTAGGCTGGTGGCGCAGGGCGATGCGCGGCAAATCATGTGCCCGGCGGTGTTATCGCCGGTTTTTGGGGTGGATTTCACCCTGTTACAGGCCGGCTCCCGGCCGTGGCTGTTCGCGTATGGCCAGGAGCCGGGCCAGGCGGTACTTCACACGACTTGCTTATGAGTAGAAAATGAGACGGATTCCTTTTTGGGTAGTGGTGCTGGCGCTGTTTCTGGCCGGCTGTAGCCACCATGCGCCCCCGCCCGATCCCCGGCTGGCCAATACCAATCTGGTCAAGGCCCAGTTGCACTCCCAATTGCGGCAGTGGCATGGGGTTCCTTACCAGTACGGCGGCCTGGATCGCGGCGGGGTGGACTGCTCGGGATTTGTGTTCCGCACCTTCCGGGATCGTTTTGCCATTATATTGCCGCGCACCACTGAAGCGCAGACCAAAATCGGTACCCGCATCTCTCGCGACGACCTGCTGCCGGGGGATTTAGTGTTTTTTAAAACCGGTAGCGGCAGCAACGGACTGCACGTGGGGATTTACGATAACAACGATCTGTTTATCCACGCCTCTACCAGCCAGGGCGTCATTCGTTCATCGCTGGATAACGTGTACTGGCGCAAAACTTACTGGCAGGCCAGGCGGATTTAACCGTTTGGCCCGGTGGTCCATGGGCGGGAGAAAGCATGTCGTCTTTACGTTTATTACTATCTGATTCGTACGATCCCTGGTTTAACCTGGCGGTGGAAGAGTGCATTTTCCGCCAGATGCCCCCTACCCAACGGGTGCTATTCTTATGGCGTAATGCCGATACCGTGGTGATTGGTCGCGCGCAGAACCCGTGGAAGGAGTGTAACACCCGCCGGATGGAGCAAGACCGGGTCAAGCTGGCGCGGCGCAGCAGCGGCGGCGGGGCGGTATTCCATGACCTGGGCAACACGTGTTTTACCTTTATGGCCGGCAAACCGGAATATGATAAATCCATCTCCACGCAAATTATTCTTAACGGCCTGCATGATATGGGCATTGCGGCCATTGCTTCCGGGCGCAACGATTTGGTCCTGGCCACCCCTGACGGGGAACGTAAAATTTCCGGTTCCGCTTACCGCGAAACCTCCGATCGGGGATTTCACCACGGCACGCTGCTGCTAAATGCCGATCTCGATCGCCTGGCGCTGTATCTCAATCCCGACCGGAAAAAGCTCCAGGCCAAGGGGATCGCCTCCGTACGCGCCAGGGTGGCCAATTTAATCGACGTCATGCCAGGCATTACTCATCCGCTGTTGTGCCGACACCTCCAGCATGCTTTTGGCGACTGGTATGGCGAAACGGTTGAACCGGAAATCATTTCTCCCCTGCATATTCCTGATTTACCCGGTTTCACCGAACAGTTTATCAAGCAAAGCGGTTGGGAATGGAATTTCGGCCAGGCGCCGGCCTTCAGCCACACCCTGGATACCCGCTTTATCTGGGGCGGGGTGGAATTGCATTTTGACGTCGAGCATGGCGTAATCACCCGCAGCCAGCTGTTTACCGATAGCCTGCATCCCACGCCGCTGGAAGATCTATCCGCCGCGTTGCGCGGCGTAGCCTACCGGGCCGATGCGATCGATTTATTGTGCCGCCGAATGATGGCCCGGCACCCGCAGGATCGGGCAACGCTGGCCGAATTTACCGACTGGTTGACCAATCAGGTGCGCTAAGCCGGCCGCGTAGCCGCGCTGATATGGCGTGTCGTATCGGTATCGCGATGCCTGCCGGACGGCTCCTGACGTTCTACACTTAAGTAAGGAGGCGCCCATGGCCGAAAACCCGATATTCAATAATACCTATTTCCAGCGGTTGCCGGAATTTTATACCGCCCTGGCGCCGACGCCGCTGCGCGGCGCGCGTTTACTCTATCATAGCGAGGATTTGGCCCGGGAACTGGCGCTGCCGGCCGACTTATTCGATGAACGGCATGCCGCCGTCTGGTCCGGCGAACAACTGCTGCCCGGCATGCAGCCGCTGGCGCAGGTCTACAGCGGGCATCAATTCGGCGTGTGGGCCGGACAGCTGGGGGACGGGCGCGGTATTTTGCTCGGCGAACAGCAATTGCCGGACGGCAGGATGTTTGATTGGCACTTAAAAGGCGCCGGGCATACGCCTTATTCGCGCATGGGCGACGGCCGCGCGGTGCTGCGCTCGGTGGTGCGGGAGTTTTTGGCCTCGGAAGCGCTGCATTATCTGGGCATCGATAGCACCCGGGCATTGACCATTGTCACCAGCGACGAGCCGGTATGGCGGGAGCAGCCGGAACCGGGAGCGATGTTGCTGCGCATCGCGCAGAGCCATGTGCGCTTCGGCCATTTCGAGCATTTTTATTATCGCCGCGAGCCGGACAAAGTGCGGCAACTGGCCGACTATGCTATCGATCGCCACTGGCCGGCGCTGGCGGGGCAAGAAGGCCGCTATCGGCTCTGGTTCACGGATGTGGTGGAACGCACGGCGCGCACTATTGCCCAATGGCAGGCCGTTGGTTTCGCCCATGGCGTCATGAATACCGATAATATGTCCATTTTAGGCACCACCATGGATTATGGCCCGTTCGGGTTCCTGGATGCCTATCAGCCGGGATACATATGCAATCATACCGATCATCAGGGGCGCTATGCGTTCGACAACCAGCCGGCGGTGGCTTTATGGAATTTGCACCGTCTGGCCCAGGCGCTGTCCGGCTTGATGCCGGTCAGCGATCTGGAGCTGGCGCTGGGCCATTACGAACCCGCGCTAATGCGCGCCTACGGCGAAGAGATGCGCGCCAAGCTGGGGTTGCACACGACGGATAAGCAGGATAACGACTTATTGACCGGATTGCTGAGCCTGATGAGCAAAGAGGGCAGTGATTATACCCGGCTGTTTCGCCTGCTAAGCGAAAGCGAGGCGGCCAATGCGCGTTCGCCCCTGCGCGATGATATGAAGGATCTGGCGGCCTTCGACCACTGGTATCAAGCCTACCGCCGGCGGCTGCTGCAAGAAGGCATCGCGGACGACCAGCGCCGTGAATCGATGCTGGCCAAAAATCCTAAATTTATCCTGCGCAATTACCTGGCGCAGTTGGCGATTGACGGCGCCGGAAAAAATGATCTCTCATTCCTGCGCCGCCTGCACGAGGCGCTGCGCCACCCTTATACCGACAACCCCGATCTCGACGATCTGGCGGCGTTGCCGCCGGAATGGGGCCGGCATCTGGAAATATCCTGCTCCAGCTAGGGCTTGCCCGGGGCGCCCGCGCTACCGATTTTCCCCGCTGGGGATCGGATCGTTAAAGCCGTCGGATAAATAGCGCAGTTCGTCAATGGATAATATAATGTCCAAAAATGTCTGCTCGATGATTTCAGGCTCTTCAATTCCGTCGATGTCATATTCAGCCAAAATATGCCGGAGCAGAGAGAGTGACTCGTATCTTAATTCAATCCCGCCGATTTTAACCGGGCTTTCCGGTTCATGTAAAATAATCAGCTTCAGTAAATCGATATAAATTGGCGGAATATTTTCATGATCCCGTTTTTGCCTGGCGGCGGTCAGCGAATTTATCGTGTCGCGCAGTGAACCCCATAAATCGTGGAATGTGCGGTGGATCTTCTGCGCCATTTTCGGTGTTATATTTTCATGCGGATGAATGGTGTCGATAATACTCAACCTTTTTTTTTGTTTGGGATGAAAAACCCTAAACCATTCCGGACGTCTGGTTCTTATATCATCACTGACTTTATGGGGAAACGCTTTAACGTCAACCCCCAATTCATCAGCCAGGATTTGCGCGGTCGAATAGCGGTTGCCATACCCCCCATAACACGAAAATAGCTCGATACTGGTCAGTTCCTGCAGATTAAATACGGCGTTTTCCAGATGGGGGAGTCCACGGATAATATCTGAAAATTCTATAGCATCCATATGATTGATATTAAAAGGGGCGCCATGCATTTTTATCCGTATGCGGGTGCCTAGATCGTTAATGGCTTCGATGCGGCAATCTTTGCCCAATAATACTCGTTGACGTGGTATTGCTTGCCGGCGATGCTCTAGTAAACGTCCATCAACAAAATATTTTGGCATCGATTCCTGGGGCAAGGAATCGAGTAGCGTGGGGGTATCTTCCATCGAACCAAATGCGGCACCGGTGAGGACAATAAGCCTTTTTTCTGCCTGCTTCAATGTTAAAATCCCGTTGACAAATTCCCCCATTTGTTCAGCAATGATAATAGAAGGGCGTTCCGGCAAGCCGTTATCAAAAAAATTGTTTTGTACCCCGGTAAACCGACCATTGCCCAAGGAAAGGAGCAGATGCTCTAATTGGTTGCTTAACGAGTAAAATCCAACCAATTTCCCTTCGTTGACCTTTAATAAGTCTTCGATGCTGGATAAACGTACTTTATGCGTTAACAGGGCGCCGCTGTTATATGAATCAATTTTTGCTGATTTGATTATGTTGATTAATAGATCAAATGTTTCGGTATTAATTTTACCACATCGATATAATATTTTTATAGGATATTCTTGTTTATCGAAATGGATTGTTTTGCTATGGCGAAGGGAGCGCATGGCAGAACGAAAATCTTTGGCAACGGTTCGCTGAAAAGAATATTTTGAATTGTAGACGTGATTGTATTTTTTAACCAGCGAAGCCTGATACCAGTTAGGATCGGTAAGTAAATACCCATCCTTGATATAGTTCGAGGCGGACATCGATTCACGAAAAGGG
This sequence comes from Enterobacterales bacterium, assembly GCA_015654925.1. Lineage (GTDB taxonomy): Bacteria > Pseudomonadota > Gammaproteobacteria > Enterobacterales > Enterobacteriaceae > Acerihabitans. Next base: position 8,290 of record JAATFX010000036.1, read on the forward strand.
AAATATTTCGCATCCTCTCTGTGTTCAAAATCTTTATATTTAATAAGCTCATAACCTATATTTACATCATGTCGATACATCATTACCCATTCATTATGTGTAAATACATCTCTTTTGTCAAACAGCTTTAAATGCGCTCTCATTTCACGCAGGTCAAGTATGTATTTGACATCTTCAATATCAACCGTTAGCGCATAATAAGTTATCGGATTGACGTCGCCATTATCTTTCCATGAGGTAATGGCACGGAATCTAACAATAGAATCCTGGCGATCGTTTAACGTATTTAACGCATCCACAAGCATGGATTCACCGAGGCTACTGGGGTTTGTTTTTAACAGATCGACAATTTCTTTTCGAAAGAATAAACTTTTATTTAATTTGTAAAGGAAATGTTCATGATTTGCCGTACCCGCAATAAGATTGCGCACATAGTCATTTTTATAAAGATAAAATCTCAATACTTTTTTATGAAATTCAATTTTTTCATAATTGTGGCGACTTTCAATCTCAACCGGGGACAATGGTTCGGATTCAATGGATTCCAGCCCCAAAATATTTTTCCCGCTGAGCTGCATGAGATTACGCGGAAATTCGCGGTAGTTGAATAAATCAGAACGATCGGCGATCCAGTCACCGGTGGGGCCTTTTACTATGGGAATAGCTAAATTTTTATCATTGGCGGCTTGATCGTTTACGATGCGCAATAGCTGGTTGCTATCTTCATGGACCCTGAAAAAATCATTATTATTTTTGATATATTTTCTCTTGCTATTGTCACCGTCAATCCAAATATCCCCCTGCTGATGAAATGTTTTACCCTCCATATCCACTTTCCATGCTTGGCGCTGGTTTTTTTTGTGCGTGATTTCTTTCCTGATCGATTCATTTACCAGAGCGATGCTTTCAGCGATTTTTTTATGGGATTTTTGTTTTACCAAGTTGAATAATAATGACGGCGAAATGGGACCGGGGTTTATTAAAGAGCTTAACTCTTGTAAAGCAATTTTTCCGCCCGTGCTTACAAGTTGCGGGGCTATAGAGGCAAGTTCAGCGGCAATAAACTGAATTATTCTACTCCTGGATATTTTGAGCCGAACGGCTTTTTCCAGTAAATTATTCAAACTCACGTTCGCCAGCTTATGTAATCTGTTCCCTATATTGAAACATGTCATCACTACGTCAAAAAGATCGAATATAATTTCATGGAATTTTATCTCATGCTCCTCATCATACCAGTGGCGCACTAGGGTTTCAAAAAAAGGTAGCAGCTGCCCGATATATTCCGGCCAGGTATATTTTAGTAATGATTCTTTTAGTTCATTGGCAATTTCAATCAGTGTAGCCTGATTTAAACTATCGATACTAGTCATTAACGGGACATTGATCGCGAGCGGATGCACGTTTTCCGAAAAGTGGATGCTATAATCACTTATCGTTGACGCAATATCTTCATTTCTGACCGGCGAAAAACTATAAGGTGGAATGGCCTTTTGCTCCAGATCGGATTCTGGCTGCCTGAGTAAGAAGTTGATAACCGGCTCATTGGCTTCATTGTCATTTACGGCCAGAGACAGTAATGACATCATATCGGTTTCATTAACACCAAAGTGTGGCCTATTTCTAATATCTAAATTGATGCCGCTATTTCCCCAATGCGTTATAAGTTGTTTGATGAGTGAAGAATGCTGCAGGTGAGTAATATTAATAATGAAGGCCAAGCTATTTAAAGTCGACAAGGCATAAAACCTGTTGCTATGGGTTTTAAATAATGAGATAAACCCGATATTATTATGCGGAAAGGAAAAGGAAGTTAAAGGCGATGCCGGATTAACTACAAAATTTCGGGAAAATATTTTAAAAGTATAAATTTCTTTGGGCGGATATATCAAATCAACCAAGCCGATGGTCGCATTTCCTAGCGCCATGGTTGTCATATTTATCGCCTCATGATATGAGTCATGAAGTTTATATTCAATAAACTGTTGATAATAATCCTCAAGCGAAGTGAAATATGTGCGACATTCTAATTTAAACACGCTGGAGTAAACTAGTTGGTTCCTCATGTCTAGCTCGATATGAATATACTTATTTAAGGTGATGAATTTTTTTATGACATATAAGACATTTACCGAACTAAGCATGCGATCTGTTCTGTGGTGTTCGTAAGATAAATACCAAATTGCAGCCGCTTTAATTATCACATCCAGATTACCGGCTGCTATCATTTTCTCATATTCTGAGAGTAGTCTGTCATCATCATAGGCATCACTTTGTTGTCCGCTGATAAGGCTTTTGGCTGCCATAATTTTCGCATTGATGACTTTTTGAATATTTGTTCCCACACCAGAAAACACAGAGCTGGTTAAATAAATTTCAATATTATTATTAAATTTCTCCTGTAAGTCTGTGATATAAATCAATAGTACAAAGGATATTTTTGCTTTCTCTAATATATTAAGGTAATCCCGATACCAGAATTTCAAACTCTTGACTTTTTCTTTTTCTCGGCTGTTATAGGTTAGCACCTCCTTTAAGATATTGTAGGTCACGGTAAAAGGGAAAATATTTTTCTCCTGCCAGCGGTCGGAACTATGAAGCATTTGTTCATTTAATCGTGATAATTCAATGAGTCGCATCAATAGAGCAATATTTGGATAGCTATCGGAACGTTGATTAAGTAAATTATCAAGTTCTGTAACCAAAATGTTTTCCACTTTCGCATGCTGTAATTCCATTTCATCTGCGGAAAAAAGATACCAATGATTTGATAATTCTCCTGGTAACAAAAAATTAGAACTGCGCACGCTAATACCATTGCTGCGAGTGTATTCAAAAATAAAGAAAAATCTCAATTTTATCAGGGAATTCTTTAACTCCTGTCCGTCATGTTTTATCAATGCATTATAGATTCCTTTATTATTCTGGTAAATGACCCTGTCTATGGGGGTTGTGTCATCAATGATCAGTTCATTGCAGTATTCATTATAGGCATCTTCCATAATATGTAATAAAGACATTATTTCTTTAAAATGATTATCTTTAGTAAAATCCGCATTGTTGGATTCTTGTCTTATTATTTTTCTTGTTTCCTCAAAAGATTTATAACGTTGCGTCTCAAGCAGTTCGCTGAAAATCGCGTCATCAATGTTTTCATTCGCCCGAATTAATTGTTTGTCAATGTTTAGTATATAATTGCTCAGCAACGTTTGGCTCGATGCATAAGTAGTTATGTGAGCTATTGTCGCCTGGCTTGCGTGTGGGTTATGTCTGCATTTATCGATAAAATTTTCGGTGTTTTTTTTAAATATAATGGTGTTTAGCGGATTAGCATCATCTTTAAAATACAATCCCTGGTGAAATATCTTAATGACATATTCCCCCAGGAAATGGTCCAACGCTAATAACTGCGGAAGTTTATGGCCGTGATTATCGGCGTTTTGTAAAAACTCGGTTTTTAGCTCATCCAAATATTTCCTGGCATTCCGTGGCGCAACGATCAGTTGCAATTCGAGATCATCGATTAGGAAAACAAACGAACTTGTTGGATGCGGCAGCGGTTTGCCGGACAGATCCTGGCCGACGGGCCGTAGCGTACTTGCCGGCGGCGCGGAGGTAGTTGAGAGGGTCGTGATAACCGTCGCGGTCTCGACGTCGGCTTCGGCCAATACTTCATCGTCGGTATCGGTTATATTCGGCTCTAATGGCTGAGTGTCCCTGACGGCGCTGAACTCCACGGTTTCTTCGTAGAGGAACTCATCGCCCGGTGAAGCGGTGGGGGCATTAGGCATCTGTGCGGCAGCCATGGGAAACTTGCCGATATCCGCCAGTTTGCCGAACCACGTCAGCCATGACCGCGCTTTATCCCATAGTTCCCATCCGCCGGCGGTCGTCGCGCCGGCGGCTAATAATGCCGCTGTAGGCAACAATCCTAAAGGTTTGGGAATAATTATATTTTCTATATAATAATTTTCACCGCAGGATACCACCCATCGACTGGCGAATATGCCCACGTAAATTTTTCTTTTGCTGGGAAGCTCAACGCGGGTAGCGGGTATGCTGTATTGTCGGTCATTTATTTCCACGGTAATATATTGACTACCGCCGGTATTAAGCGGTGTCCCCAATATCTGGCGAAATTCTTTTACGCAGCTGAAAAGATGATTTTCTGAGTTTTTTCCGTTGGCCCGTACCCCCATATCTCGGTGCGCAGTTAAGCGGCGCTTGGGGGATTTTTCAGTAGATCGAAGCGCCGGAAGGGTGGCGATATCATTGCTGATGCAGGTTAATTTACGAAAGAAGCTATTTCGATGATATGTATTATTACATTGGTAATTTCCTGATAATGCAATTTCTTTTGAAGAGGGACATATAGTAGTATTTTTTTGCATAAAACATCCTTTTAATAATTTTCATTAGAAAGATATTATTCGTTTCTCTATTTCGATGATGGCCATGAGCAATAGCTACCCGTGGCCGATATTGATATAACGGCGAATTTCTTTGCTGTGGCCATTAATAAGATACAACAAATCAAGGGCGGATTTAACTCTTTTTCCCCGTTGGCGGTATGTTGGATAATTGGCAAAAAAAAACCGCGCAGAGGCGGTTTTTTCGGTGCGGCTCAATGCTTGCTGCGGGTTAGAAACGGCTATCCACCGCGGCCGCCAGCATGGCCAGCAGTTTTTCGCTATCTTCCCAGCCCAGGCAGGCGTCGGTGATCGATTGACCGTAGGTTAGCGCCTGGCCGGGGATCGGCGTCTGGCAGCCTTCTACCAGATAACTTTCCGCCATAATCCCCACCACGCGCTGTGAACCATCCTTTATCTGGCGGCAAACCGACTCCGCCACGTCCAGCTGGCGCCGATGCTGTTTTTGGCTATTGCCATGGCTGAAATCCACCAGCAAATGCGGCGGCAAATCATACTCGGCCAAATGCTCGCAGGCCTGGAGAACGTCTCCGGCATGGTAATTGGGCGTCTTGCCGCCGCGCATGATGATATGGCCGTACGGATTGCCCGCGGTCTGGTAAATGGTCATCTGCCCCTGTTTGTCGGGGGAGAGGAACAGATGGGACGCGCGGGCGGCGCGGATGGCATCAATGGCGATTTGCGTGTTGCCGTCGGTACCGTTTTTGAACCCGACCGGGCAGGACAGCGCCGATGCCATTTCCCGGTGGATCTGGCTTTCCGTGGTGCGCGCGCCGATGGCGCCCCAGCTAATTAAATCGGCAATGTATTGGCCGACCACCATATCCAGGAATTCCGTGGCGGTGGGCATGCCTAATTCATTTACCGCCAGTAATAAACGCCGCGCCGCTTCCAGCCCATCGTTGACCCGAAAGGTAGCGTCGAGGCCCGGGTCGGCAATCATGCCTTTCCAGCCGATCACCGTACGGGGTTTTTCAAAATAGGTGCGCATCACGATTTCCAGACGATCCTGGTAGCGCAGGCGCAGCGTATTGAGTTGACGGGCATAGTCGATGGCGCCGTCGATATCATGAATGGAGCAGGGGCCGATCACCACCAATAAGCGCTGATCCCGGCCATGCAGGATCTTTTCGATACGATGGCGCGCGCCGGTAACATTTTCCGCTACCTGAGGGCCGATCGGTAATAATTCGGCTAATTTTGCGGGCTCGATAAGACGACCGATGCGCCTGGTGCGCAATTCATCAGTGTTAAACATGGACAATCTCTAAAATGTGTTCTTCTCAACGGTGAAAATACCGGGAAGTGATGGCGATCACAATAAACCAAAACCAGATGATTTCAACAATAATAATGACTTTGCGCAGCGGCTCGGCGTTCTGCGGCTAGTACATACGCCGGTTCATTCCTAATAAATCCATTATTTTAGTGGCTATCTCTTCAACGGAATGATTGGTGGAGTTGAGATAACGAATTTGATTGTTGCGAAACAATGACTCGACTTCATTAATTTCGAGTCGGCACTGGCGCAGGGAGGCGTATTGGCTGTTATTAAGGCGTTCATCGCGGATAGCCGCCAAGCGTTCGGGGTCGATAGTTAAGCCGAACAGCTTATCGTGAAACGGTTTTAACGCGGCCGGTAAACGCAAATTGTCCATATCGTCGGCGATAAACGGATAATTGGCGGCGCGGATACCGTACTGCATGGCCAGATAAATACTGGTTGGGGTTTTCCCGCAGCGGGACACGCCCAGCAGGATGATTTGCGCCTGATCGAGATTACGCAGGGAAATACCGTCATCGTGGGCCAGGGTGTAATCAATCGCCGCGATGCGCGCATCGTATTTAGTGAGATTGGTTGCGGTCAGTCCGTGGGTGCGGTGGGCAACCGGATCGGGCGACAGCCCCAGCTCCTGTTGCAGCGGGGCCACCAGCGCCTGTACCACGTCCTGGCAAAATCCATCGCTGCTTTCGACAATGATGCGGATCACCGGCGAAACAATAGAATAAAACACTAGCGGGCGTAGGCCGCTTTGTTTATAGATCGCATTGATCTGTTCCTTGACCGCCAGCGCCCTGGTTTCGGTTTCGACAAAGGGCAGGGTGAAGCTGGCGGTGGATACCGGAAATTGGGACAGCACCGCATGGCCGACCACTTCCGCGGTGATGGCGGTGCCATCGGAGATGAAAAATACGCTTCGTTCCATAGACCACTCCTGGCTTGTCGTTGCGGCAAACTCTGATTTTTCGGGCTGGCACGATTCACCCTGGGCCTAAGCATGGAGGTTTATGCTACGCTCAGGATGGTCATCAATACCGGCATTAATATTGGCATTACCCTATTCCATTATAAGTAATAAAAGGAAGACGCAGATGTCTCAAACTGATAATGATTCAGATAGCGTATTATGGTACGACCAACTCGGCATGCATGATGTTGAGCGCGTTGGCGGCAAAAATGCGTCCCTGGGAGAAATGATTACGCACTTATCCGCCCTTGGCGTCTCTGTGCCGAACGGTTTTGCCACTACGGCCAAGGCGTTTAATGATTTTCTTAATCAAAGCGGCATTAATCAGCGTATCTATGACTTACTGGATCGCACCGACATTGATGATATCAGTGAATTGTCCCAGGCCGGCCAGCAAATCCGGCAATGGATTGTCGATACTCCGTTTCAGCCCGAGCTGCAGGCCGCCATCACTGCCGCTTACCAGCAATTGTCCAAGGATGACGACGAGGCTTCCTTTGCCGTCCGTTCGTCCGCTACCGCGGAAGATATGCCCGACGCTTCATTCGCCGGCCAGCAGGAAACCTTTCTTAACGTCCAGGGCATCGACGCGGTCATGACCGCCATTAAGCACGTCTACGCTTCCTTGTTTAACGATCGGGCCATCTCCTACCGGGTGCACCAGGGGTACGATCACCGCGGCGTGGCGCTGTCCGCCGGCGTGCAGCGCATGGTACGTTCCGACCTGGCCGCGGCCGGCGTGATGTTTACCATCGATACCGAGTCCGGTTTCGATCGAGTGGTATTTATCACCGCCGCTTACGGCCTGGGCGAAATGGTGGTGCAGGGCGCGGTCAACCCCGACGAATTTTATGTGCATAAACCTACGCTGCAGGCCGGCCGGCCGGCGATAGTACGGCGTAATATCGGCTCGAAAAAAATCCGTATGGTTTATGCCGATAGCCAGGAACACAGCAAGCAGGTAAAAATCGAGGATGTGCCGGAAAACGAACGCCGCCGCTTCGCGCTTACCGACGAAGAAGTACAGGATCTTGCCCGCCAGGCGCTGCAAATCGAGCAGCACTATAAACGCCCCATGGATATCGAATGGGCCAAAGATGGCCATACCGGCCAGCTGTTTATCGTGCAGGCCCGGCCAGAAACGGTGCGCTCGCGCGGCCAGGTCATGGAACGCTACCAGCTCAAGGCGCGCGGCGAGGTCCTGATTGAAGGCCGGGCCATCGGCCATCGCATCGGCGCCGGTCCGGTAAAAATCATCCATGACATCAGCGAAATGAACCGGGTCGAGGCCGGCGATGTGCTGGTGACCGATATGACCGACCCTGACTGGGAGCCGATCATGAAAAAGGCCGCGGCTATTGTCACCAATCGCGGCGGGCGAACCTGCCATGCGGCCATTATCGCCCGCGAGCTGGGCATTCCCGCCGTGGTCGGCTGCGGCGACGCCACCGAGCGTATCGCCGAAGGGCAGAATGTCACCGTCTCCTGCGCCGAAGGGGATACGGGGTATGTCTACCGGGAGTTGCTCGATTTTGCCGTCAACAGTTCGGAAATCGATCGGATGCCGGAGTTGCCGCTGAAAATCATGATGAACGTCGGCAATCCCGACCGGGCGTTCGACTTCGCCGGTTTGCCCAATGACGGGGTGGGCCTTGCGCGACTGGAGTTTATCATTAATCGTATGATCGGCGTCCATCCCCGGGCCCTGCTGGAGTTCGACGATCAAACGCCTAAGCTGCAGCAGGAAATCAACGATATGATCCAAGGCTACGACAGCCCGAAAGAGTATTATATCGCCCGGCTGACCGAAGGAGTTTCCACGCTGGCGGCGGCATTCTGGCCCAAACGGGTGATAGTGCGGCTGTCCGATTTTAAATCCAATGAATATGCCAATTTGCTGGGCGGCGAACGCTATGAGCCCGACGAAGAAAATCCGATGCTCGGCTTTCGCGGCGCCGGCCGTTATGTTTCCGAGAATTTCAAAGCCTGTTTCGCCCTGGAATGCGATGCCATCAAGCGGGTGCGTCAAGATATGGGATTGACCAATGTGGAAATCATGATCCCCTTCGTACGCACGGTGGCGCAGGGTAAAGCGGTGGTGGACGAACTGGCTCGCCAGGGTCTTAAGCGCGGCGAGCAGGGGCTGAAAATCATCATGATGTGTGAAATCCCTTCCAATGCGCTGCTGGCGGAGCAGTTTTTACAGCATTTCGACGGTTTCTCCATCGGTTCGAACGACATGACCCAGTTGGCCCTGGGCCTGGACCGCGATTCCGGCCTGGTATCGGAACTGTTTGACGAGCGCGACGAGGCGGTCAAGGCCTTGTTGTCCATGGCGATCGCGGCGGCCAAACAGCAAGGGAAATATGTCGGCATTTGCGGTCAGGGACCGTCGGATCATGAAGATTTCGCGGCCTGGCTGATGGAACAGGGCATTGACAGCCTGTCCCTTAATCCGGATACGGTGGTTAAAACCTGGCTAAGTTTGGCCAAGCTGTAATATCAGCCCATTATTTGCAATACGAAATGCAGCAGGAAAAAAGCCGGCCGGTCCGCCGGCTTTTTTATTTATGTCGCATTTTTTCTAAACGGTGAATTTATAAAATCTGACCGGCGCAACAGCCCTATTCAGGGTAAGGGATCATCCGGCACGGAAAAAAAATAAAAAAAAGCCCATCCTATGAGACGGGCAAAGACTACACACAGCAATTCATTTAACTCAGGGGAAACCTTGATGTAAAATCAGTGAGTTGAGTTAATTGATGGGCTAATAATATTAATTGAGGCGAGCTTCGTCATTAAGAATCCTCTGAATAGCAAATAAAAGGTTAATTTGCGCAGCGCCCGCCCGTACTTATTTATTCATTGCGCGACCTTGGCGCACTATGACCCGTAAAATACTCAGGCTCCCGTCGGGAGCCTGAGATTGTGGCATCATTTGTTTTATTTTCAGTCCTACTAGTATCAGGTGAGATCGCTTAAATGTTTTTCGGGGTCGTGTATTTCCGTCGGCGGCGGCGCTTCATGCACCCAGGCGAAAATCAGCCGGTAAGATACCGCCAGCACCACCGGCCCGATAAACAGGCCAATCATGCCAAACGCCAGCAACCCGCCGATAACGCCGCACAGCACCAGCAGGATCGGCAAGTCCGCGCCCATGCGGATAAATATCGGCCGCAGGATATTATCCAGGGTTCCCACCACGCAGCTCCAAACCAGCAGGACGGTGCCCCAGGTGGTGTCGCCGCTCCAGTAAAGCCATATCATGGCGGGAATCAGTACCGGTAGCGGGCCTAATTGGGCGATGCAGAGGATAAACATCACAATGGTCAGAATCGTCGCCAGCGGAATGCCGGAAACCGCCAGCCCGATGCCGCCTAGCACCGACTGCACAATGGCGGTCAGCACCACGCCCAGCGCCACCGCGCGGATGGCTTGCGCCGCCAGCAGCACCGAGGCGTCGCCGCGCTCGGCGCCCAGGCGAATGGCAAAATGGCGCACCGCCAGCGCCACGCGCTCGCCCCGGATATAGAGCAGTACGCTAAATAAAATCATCAGGCCGCAGTGAATCAGGAAACTGCCCACCTGCGCCACCTGGGATAATAGCCAGGTGGCCGATTGGCCGATATACGGCTGTATCTTATTGACCAGGGGGCCGCCGCCGCCGGAAATCATGGTTTGCCAGCCGGAATATAATTTATGGCCGACCAGGGGCACGTCATGGAGCCAATGCAGGGTGGGCAACGTCAGGCGATTGGGCTGGGTGGCCCAGGCGATCAGCGGGGCGCTGTTATCGATGACGCTGCTGATCAGAATGGAAACCGGCAGCACAAACAGCAACAGCAGCAATATGGTCATGACGACCACCGCCAGCGAGCGTCGCCCCCAAAGCAAGTTTTGTAATTTGATCAATAACGGCCAGGTGGCTATGACCACCATGCTGGCCCAGGCAAATCCCAGGATAAACGGTTGCACGACCCAAAAGCAGGCCAATGTCATGAGCGCAATAAATGTTACGCTAAACAGCATCCTTGGCAGATCAAGCAGTTGACGCGGGTAATCCATCAAAAAGTTTTCACCTCAGTTAACAGGCTGGTCAAAGCGGTATGACATAGAGCGGCAAAAGTAAATCCGTTCGTCAGCAACAGCCATAATAATGCGTTATTTCACGGTTTTTTGACAGACCGGCGCAAAAAGTTTAACCCGGGGGCGCGGGAACATGCGCTCCGGGGCGTCAGGGCGCTAACCTAGCATAGGCGAAGATTTTTCTTCGGCAACGGCGCACGACAAAAAGAAATATGATAAAACAATCATACGCACCCTCAAAAAACCGTGATGCCGAACCCATTCATCATCGAACAGCAGGCCCAGAGTTAATGATCCCACAGATTTCGCAGGCGCCGGGACTGGCGCAGCCGGTAATTGATTTTATCAACACCCTCAAACTCAGCGGCTTTACCGGCGACACGGCCACCACCTATGCCGACCGGCTCACCATGGCCACCGATAACAGCATTTACCAGTTGTTGCCCGACGCGGTGGTCTTTCCGCGCCATACCGCCGATGTGGCGCTGATTAGCCGTCTGGCTAACGACCCGCGTTTCGCCGCGCTGACGTTTACCCCGCGCGGCGGCGGCACCGGCACCAATGGCCAGGCGCTTAATACCGGCATCGTCGTGGATATGTCGCGCTATATGAACCGCATCCTGGAAGTGGATGCGCGGCAGGGTTGGGTCAGGGTCGAGGCGGGGGTGATCAAAGACCAGCTCAACGAGTACTTGCGCCCGCTGGGCTATTTTTTCGCCCCCGAGTTGTCTACCAGTAATCGCGCCACCCTGGGCGGGATGATCAATACCGATGCGTCGGGGCAGGGTTCGCTGGTCTATGGCAAAACCTCCGATCATGTCCTGGGCATCCGGGCGGTGCTGATGGGCGGCGAGCTGCTCGATACCCAGGCGATGCCTACCGCCCAGGCGGAGCAATTGGCCGCGCAGGATAATCTGGTCGGGCGGATTTATCGCACGGTGCTGGAACGCTGCCGGGAGCAGCGCGGGCTAATTCTGGAAAAATTCCCCAAGCTGAACCGGTTTCTCACCGGCTACGATTTACGCCATGTCTATAGCGACGACCTGCAAACTTTTGACCTGACGCGCATTCTGACCGGCTCCGAAGGCACCCTGGCGTTTATTACCGAGGCCCGCCTGGATATCACCCCGCTGCCCAAAGTGCGCCGGCTGGTGAATGTGAAATATGATTCGTTTAATTCGGCGCTGCGCAATGCGCCTTTTATGCTGCGTGCCCATGCGCTTTCGGTTGAAACGGTGGACTCGACGGTGCTGAACCTGGCGCGGGAAGATATCGTCTGGCACTCGGTGCGCGATTTGATTGCGGATGTGCCGGGGCGTGAGGTGCTGGGGCTGAATATTGTGGAATTCGCCGGCGACGATGCCGAACTTATCGGGCGCCAGCTCGCCGATCTTTGCCTGGGGCTTGATAATCTGATGGCGCAGGGGCAAGACGGCGTGATCGGCTATCAAATCTGCGATCGATTGGCCGGCATCGAAAGAATTTACGCCATGCGCAAAAAAGCGGTGGGACTGCTGGGCAACAGCAAGGGCAGCGCCAAGCCGATTCCCTTCGCTGAGGATACCTGCGTACCCCCTGAGCATTTAGCCGATTATATCAACGAGTTCCGTCAATTGCTGGATGATAATCATCTTAGTTATGGCATGTTTGGCCATGTGGACGCCGGGGTGCTCCATGTGCGTCCGGCGCTGGATATGTGCGATCCGGAGCAGGAAATGGTGATGAAGCGGCTGTCGGATAGCATCGTGGCGCTTACCGCCAAATATGGCGGCCTGCTATGGGGCGAGCACGGCAAAGGTTTTCGCGCCGAATACAGCCCGGCGTTTTTCGGCGACGTCCTTTATCACGAATTGCGGCTGATCAAATCGGCCTTCGATGCTGGTAACCGGCTGAATCCCGGAAAAATTTGTTCCCCGGTGGATAGCATGGCGCCGATGAAAACCATCGATGCGGTCAAACGCGGCACCTACGACCGGCAAATTCCGCTGGCGGTGCGCGGTTCTTTTCGCGGCGCGCTGGATTGCAACGGTAATGGCCTATGTTTTAATTTTGACGCCCGCAGCCCCATGTGCCCCTCGATGAAAATTACCGGCAATCGTATTCATTCCCCCAAAGGCCGCGCCACCCTGGTGCGGGAATGGCTGCGTTTGCTGGCGGAGCAGGGGGTCGATCCGCTGTTGCTGGAGAAAAACCTGCCGACCGGCATGGCCACGCTGCGCGATCTGGTCAGCCGAACGCGCAACAGCCTGCGGGCGGCGAGCGGCGAGTACGATTTTTCCCACGAAGTTAAAATGGCCATGTCCGGCTGCCTGGCCTGTAAAGCCTGTTCAACCCAATGTCCGATAAAAATAGACGTGCCGGGTTTCCGCTCCCGTTTTCTCCAGCTCTATCACACGCGTTATCTGCGCCCGGTGCGCGATCATTTGGTGGCGGGCGTGGAAGGTTATGCGCCGCTGATGGCCCGCGCCCCGCGGCTGTTTAACTTTTTCCTTAAACAACCGTGGCTGCGGGAACTCAGCCGCGCGCGCATCGGCATGGTGGATTTGCCGCTGCTGTCCGCGCCTCCGTTACGCGCCCGCCTGTCCGGCCGGCGGACAAGCGGGGTGACCCTTGAGCAACTGGAGCGGATGAGCGCCGGCCAGCGGCGGGATTATGTTTTGATCGTACAGGACCCCTTCACCAGTTTTTATGATGCAGGCGTGGTCGCCGATTTTGTCCTGCTGGTGGAAAAACTGGGATATCGACCGGTATTGCTGCCGTTTTCGCCCAATGGCAAAGCCCAGCATATCAAGGGCTTTTTACAGCGCTTCGCCAAAACCGCCGCCAAAACCGCCGATTTCCTTAATCGCACCGCGCGTCTGGGCCTGCCGATGGTCGGGGTGGACCCGGCGCTGGTGCTTTGCTATCGCGACGAATACCGCGAGATACTCGCCGACGCCCGCGGGGATTTCAAGGTGCTGCTGGTACATGAATGGCTTATGACGCTGCCGGCGGGCGGCGCGGCGGCGCCTTTGGAAGCCGCGCCTGCGCTCTTATCGGCACCGGCGCGGTCATCAGTGACGGTGTCACCTGACGCGACCGCCCAGCCTGCTTTAGCGGCCTCCGCCGCGGCGGCTGAAGTGGAAATCACTCGACCGGCCGGACCACAGTCAGCGACGACGCAAACCCTTTCCGCCGTTCCCTGGTATCTGCTTGGCCATTGCACGGAAGCCACCGAATTGCCGGTCAGCGGCCAGCAATGGGCGTCCATTTTCGCCCGCTTCGGCGCGACGCTTGAGACCGTGAGCGTCGGCTGTTGCGGCATGGCGGGCACCTACGGCCACGAAAGCGCCAACCTGGAAAACTCGCGCGGTATTTATGCCCTGTCATGGCAGCAGGCCCTGCAACGCCTGCCGCCCGCCCGCTGCCTGGCCACCGGCTACTCTTGCCGCAGCCAGGTCAAGCGCATCGAAGGAAAGGGCATTCGTCATCCGCTACAGGCGCTACTGGAGATCATTTGATGATTTGGACACGCGCAACATCGCTTGAGGCGCTTAACCGCCTTAATGCGGGCACCCTGGTGGAACATCTGGGCATTGTCTTTACCCGGCTGGGCGACGATGAACTGGAGGGGACCATGCCGGTAGATCGCCGCACCCGCCAGCCGTACGGCCTGCTGCACGGCGGAGCGTCGGTGGTATTGGCCGAATCCCTGGGCTCGGTGGCCGGCTACCTGTGCACCACGGGGAACGATCGGGTCGTCGGGTTGGATATCAACGCCAACCACCTGCGGGCGGTAAAAGAGGGGGATGTGCGCGGGATATGCCGCGCCATCCGCATCGGCCGTACCCACCAGGTGTGGGAAATTCGTCTGCACGATAGCAAAAATCATTTGAGCTGCATCGCACGGCTGACCACGGCGGTGCTATCTGCATCAGGCAAAGCGCCGGCTAAACCGGGTGGCGCCGATTGATGCGCCGTTTCAGGTGCAGTATCAGCAACGCGGCGAGGGCGGCCATCATCGCCGCGCACAGATAAATATACGACATGCCCAGATGGGACATAATCAGGCCCGCCGCCGGCCCCGCCAGGCTGAGACCCAAATCGAGGAACGCGGTGTAGGTGCCCAGCGCCGTGCCCTGGTTGGGCGGCGGCACCTGCTTTACCGCCTCGACCCCCAGTGCCGGGAATACCAGCGAGAATCCGGCGCCGGTCAACAATGCGCCCATACCCGCCACCAGGGGGTTGGGCGCCAGCCAAATCAGCAGCAGACCCAGGGTTTCGCAGATAAAAGACAGCAGGGAAACATTTAGCCCGCCGTACTTATTAATGGCGTCGCCCGACATCAGCCGCACGCCCACAAAAGCGGTGCTCATCAACGTCAGTGCGAAGGCGGCCCCCGCCCAGGATCGCTCGGCGTAATAGAGGGTGATAAAACTGACGATGACCCCGAACCCGATGGTACCCAATCCCAGCCCCAGTCCGAACAGCCAGATTTTGCCCACCACGGTGCTAAAGGCGATACGCTTGCCGGGGGAAATGGACACCGCCGTTTTACGCGCCGCCAGAAACCAGGCGATGAGAGCCGCCAGCAAAATAAACGCGCCGACGGCGCCAATGCCGCCGAGATCGTTTACATACACCCCCAGCGGCGCGCCGACGGCGATGGCCCCGTACGTGGCCACGCCGTTCCATGAAATCACCCGCGCGGTGTGCCTCTGGCCTACGCTGGCTATGCCCCATAACGTGGCGCCGGTACTGGCAAAGCTTTCACCGACCCCCAGCACCAGCCGCCCGGCGAACAGCAAAGCCAGACTGACCCACGGCAGCGCGTGCGTCCAGGCGGCCAGCCCATAACCCAGGCCGCTCAGGCTGCAGCAGGCCAAGCCGAACAGCACCACTTTTTTGGGGCCCAGCATATCGGCATAGCGTCCGGCATGAGGGCGGCTGACCAACGTGGCGATATACTGGATGCTGATGGCAAAACCCGCGATAACGGTATTAAAGCCCAATTGGGTATGGGTAAAACCGGGAATAATGGCCAGCGGCAGGCCTATGGTCAGGTAGCAGATGAAAGTAAAAAAAACGATTGGGAGAATGCGTTTATTCAGCTGGCGCGTAGTCAGGACAGGAACGGGGGCAACGGAAGAGGGCATAGGCTTGGCGAGTCCGGCACACTAAATTTCCCCCAGCATACCGCACCGCCGCCGCGGTTCACCTATTATAATGCTAAAAATCATTACGACCCGGCAACCGCGGCGCACGCCGGCCCTGCTCAAACCCCCATTGTGTGATATAATTGTACTATAAATGTAAAAAGCTTTGAGTGAAATCGAGCGCCCAATGGCGGGATAAGCCAGAGACGGGCGGTTTTATCGCACGGATTGCTTGTGGCAAATGAGAACAGCGGAATAATATGAATATCTATGCGCTGAGAAATGCTTATATTAATAGAGATGGTTATCATTATCAATTGGGGGCGCGTTTTTATGGGCCTTTCCCGCTGATAAACACGGCGCATCTATTTTAAAATGCATAACAAATGCGCAAAACGGGTACGATAAAGTTGGCCTGTCATAAAAATAGTTTTTTTCGATGAAGTTTTTTTTATTTAGCCGCAATAAGAGTTCTGATATTTATAATAGGGTCTTTATTTGACTTTATTCTTTAAAATCAAATGAATAAAAAATCATCCCCGCGCCGGATAGCGGGACAAACGGTAACAAAACGGTTATTATTATCAGTAAACGCTTTTTTAACGCCATTTTTGGCTATTCCCCTACAAAGGGCAAGGTTGCAGTGGTAATTCATATCACTAACATAGAGAGATTGCTGTTTATCGTCTTGAAACATTGAGAGGTAAGTTTTATGCAAATGGATACGGTTGAAACGTTTTCATTAGAAGAAAATATATGGCAGGGACTCACCCTAAGCGAGACCGCGGCCAGGCAGATTCATCACCTGATGGAGCAAAACGCCGCCATGCAGGGATTACGGCTCGGTGTGAAACAATCGGGTTGCGCAGGCTTCGGCTACGTTATGGATGTCGCCACCGACTCGAATGAAGACGAATTGGTTTATGAACGCGACGGCGCACGCCTGTATGTACCGCTCAAAGCCATGCCGTTTATCGACGGCACCGAAGTGGATTATGTGCAGGAAGGGCTGAATCACGTATTTAAATTTAACAATCCCAAAGCTCAGCATGCCTGCGGGTGTGGCGAAAGTTTTGGTCTTTGAGCGATGAACCATTATGGCACGAAGCAATATAGAAACTCCTGAGGCAATCAATGCCGCGCAACCCTGGGAAAAAAGCGAACGTTATAAAGAAGGCTTTTTTACCCAGCTGGTCACCGACGAGTTGGCCCACGGCATCAGCGAAGATGTGGTGCGGGCGATCTCGGCTAAACGTAATGAGCCGGAGTGGATGCTGGAGTTTCGTCTCGATGCCTACCGCGCCTGGCTGAAAATGGAAGAACCCCATTGGTTGAAAGCGCATTACAAAAAACTGGATTATAACGAGTACAGCTATTATTCCGCGCCTTCCTGCGGTAGCTGCGACGATACCTGCGGCTCGCAGCCCGGGGCGATGCAGCAGCCCGGTATCGAAGCGACCAATAATTATCTGACCAGCGAAGTCGAAAACGCGTTCAACCAGCTTGGCGTGCCGGTGCGTGAAGGTAGCGAAGTGGCGGTGGACGCCATTTTCGACTCCGTGTCGGTGTCTACCACCTATCGCGACAAACTGGCGAAGCAAGGCATCATCTTCTGTTCGTTCGGCGAAGCCATCCACGAGCATCCTGAACTGGTGCGCAAGTATCTGGGCAGCGTGGTGCCGCCCAATGACAACTTCTTCGCGGCGCTGAACTCGGCGGTCGCTTCCGACGGCACCTTTGTCTATATCCCGAAAGGAGTGCGCTGCCCGATGGAGCTCTCCACCTATTTCCGTATCAATGCGGCGAAAACCGGCCAGTTCGAGCGCACGATCCTGATTGCCGACGAAGGCAGCTATGTCAGTTATATCGAAGGGTGCTCCGCGCCGGTACGGGATAGCTATCAGCTGCACGCCGCGGTGGTGGAAGTGATCGCCCATAAAGACGCCGAAGTAAAATATTCCACGGTGCAAAACTGGTTCGCCGGCAGCGAGTCCGAAGGCGGCATCCTGAATTTCGTCACCAAGCGCGCGCTGTGTGAAGGCGATAATTCGAAAATGTCCTGGACCCAGTCCGAAACCGGTTCTGCCATCACCTGGAAGTACCCGAGCGTGATCCTGCGCGGCGACAATTCCGTGGGCGAGTTTTTCTCGGTAGCCTTGACCAATGGCCGCCAGCAGGCGGATACCGGCACCAAGATGATCCATATCGGCAAAAACACCCGCTCAACCATTATTTCCAAGGGGATTTCGGCGGGTAAAAGTGAAAACACTTATCGCGGCCTGGTGAAAATCATGCCGAGTGCGACCAATGCCCGCAACTTTACCCAGTGTGACTCGATGCTGATCGGCAGCGAGAGCGGCGCGCATACCTTCCCCTATGTGGAAGTGCGTAATAATACGGCGCAGCTGGAACATGAAGCGACGACGTCGCGCATCGGCGAGGATCAGCTGTTTTATTGCCGCCAGCGCGGCATCAGCGAGGACGATGCCATCTCTATGATCGTCAACGGGTTCTGTAAGGACGTTTTCTCGGAATTGCCGCTGGAATTCGCCGTCGAGGCGCAAAAATTATTGGCTATCAGCCTTGAGCACAGCGTGGGTTAACCGGCCATTGGCCGCTTGGCGCGCACCAGCATTTGCTGTCCGCCTGTCAGTCTGAAAAAAGTGGGTCTGAAAAGTCGGGTAAAGGAAAAAACATGTTAACAGTTCGCAATTTAAACGTCAGTGTGGAAGACACATCCATCCTCAAGGGATTGAATTTGGAGATCAAACCCGGCGAGGTGCATGCGATAATGGGGCCTAATGGTTCCGGCAAAAGCACCCTCTCCGCCACCCTTGCCGGGCGGGAAGATTATCGGGTCACCGAAGGGGAAGTGCTGTTTAACGGCAAAGACCTGCTGGCCCTTGATCCGGAAGAGCGCGCGGGCGAAGGCATTTTCATGGCCTTCCAGTATCCGGTGGAGATCCCCGGCGTCAGCAATCAGTTCTTTTTACAGACCGCGGTGAACGCGGTGCGCAAATACCGCCGGCAGGAACCGCTCGATCGTTTTGATTTCGCCGACTTTATCGAAGAAAAGATCGCCTTGCTGAAAATGCCGCAGGATCTGCTCACCCGCTCGGTTAACGTCGGTTTTTCCGGCGGCGAGAAAAAGCGCAACGACATTTTGCAAATGGCGGCGCTGGAGCCGCGGCTGTGCATCCTGGACGAGACCGACTCCGGCCTGGATATCGATGCGCTCAAAGTCGTGGCGCATGGGGTGAATACCCTGCGCAATGAGGAACGCTCATTTATTATCGTTACCCATTACCAGCGTATTCTAGATTACATCAAACCGGACCACGTACACGTGCTTTACCAGGGCCGCATTGTTAAATCCGGCGATTTTTCCCTGGTGAAACAGCTTGAGGAGCAAGGCTATGGCTGGCTTACCGAACAACAATAATGCCCAGGCGTTGCAACAATGGCACCATCTGTTCGAGGGGCTCAATGCGACCCGTTCGGCGCAGGCATATGAACATTGGCAGAATGTGGAACGCCTCGGTTTGCCGACGCGCAAACACGAAAACTGGAAATATACCCCCCTGGAAGGCCTGCTGGCCCATCGCTTCGCCAGCATCGCAGGCAAAAGCATCAGCCCGGCGCAGCGCGATGAGCTGGGCCTGGAGCTCGATGCCGTGCGCCTGGTGTTTGTCGACGGACGCTATGACGCCAGCCTGAGCGATATCGATACCGGTTTCTGGCAGGTGGCGGTGGAAAGGGACGCGCAGCGCCAGCCGCTGCCCGAGCCCGTTCAAGCGGAAATCTTTCTGCATCTGACGGAAAGCCTGAGCCGTGAAACGACGCGTATTCGCCTGCCGGCCGGGAAAGCGGCGCAAAAGCCCCTATACCTGCTGCACATCAGCCGCGGCGGCGATAACGCCGGCGAAGAGCTGAACACGCTGCATTATCGTCACCATATCGACGTGGAGCGCGGGGCGCAGGCGCAGGTGATTGAGCACTTTATCAGCGCGGACGGCCGGGCGCATTTCACCGGCGCGCGGCTGACCATGACGGTGGGCGACAATGCCCGCCTGAGCCACATCAAGCTGGCGTTTGAACATCGCGATAGCTATCACTTCGCCCATAACGATATCACTATCGGCCGCGATGCCGTGGTGCGCAGCAGCAGCTTTTTATTAGGCGCCGGCCTGACGCGCCACCAGACCAGCGCCCGTCTCGACGGTGAAGGGTCGGATCTGGCCATCAATAGTTTACTGTTGCCGTCCCATAATGACGTGACCGACACCCGCACCTACCTGGAGCACAACAAGGGTTACTGCCTGAGCCGCCAATTGCATAAGGTCATTGCCCGCGAGCGGGGCAAAGGGGTGTTTAACGGCTTGATCAAAGTCGCCAAGCATGCCATCAAAACCGACGGCCAGATGACCAATAATAACCTGTTGATGGATCGCCTGGCGGAAGTGGATACCAAACCACAGCTGGAAATCTACGCCGACGACGTGAAATGCAGCCATGGCGCCACCGTCGGACGCATCGACGAAGAGCAGATGTTTTATCTGCGCTCGCGGGGCATTCGCCAGGAAGACGCGCAGAAAATGATTATCCATGCTTTCGCCGCTGAAATCACCGAGGCGATTGATAACCAAGTGGTGCGCGAAACCGTACTGGCGCGCATCGCCGATTCTTTACAGGGGGGAATGAATGTCTTATCCCATTGAGCGTATCCGGTCGGATTTCCCGATACTGGCGCGGGAGGTTAACGGACAGCCCTTAACCTATCTGGACAGCGCGGCCAGCGCACAGAAGCCCAATGTCGTTATCGAGAGCGAAAGCGACTTTTATCGCCAGGGATATGCAGCCGTGCACCGCGGCATTCATACGCTCAGCGCCGAAGCCACCGGCCGCATGGAGGACGTGCGCGCCCAGGCCGCCCGCTTTATCAACGCGGCGTCGGTAGACGAGATTATTTTTGTCAAAGGCACCACCGAAGGCATCAACCTGGTGGCCAACAGCTACGGACGCCACTTTTTGCAGCCCGGCGACAACCTGATCATCACCGAAATGGAGCACCACTCCAATATCGTGCCCTGGCAGATCATCGCCGCTGAAAAAAGCATTGATATCCGGGTATTGCCGCTGTTGCCCGATGGCACCCTGGATGAAGCGAAACTCGCGGATTTAATTGACGATCGCACGCGCCTGCTGGCCATTACCCAGGTTTCCAACGTGCTGGGTACCGTTAATCCGCTACCGCGGCTGATTGCCCGGGCGCGGGCCGCCAATTTGGTGGTGCTGGTGGACGGCGCCCAGGGGATCATGCACCAGAAAGTGGATGTGCAGGCCCTCGATTGTGATTTTTACGTATTCTCCGGCCATAAAATCTACGGCCCGTCCGGTATCGGCATTTTGTACGGCAAAAAACAGCTGCTCGACGCCATGCCGCCGTGGGAAGGCGGCGGTTCCATGATCCGCACCGTCAGCCTGACCGAAGGCACCACGTTCCTCGACGCGCCGTGGCGTTTTGAAGCAGGCTCCCCCAATACCGCCGGTATGATGGGGCTGGGCGCCGCCCTGGGATATGTGGAAGAACTGGGGATTGACAATATCCATGCCTACGAACGCGAGTTGATGCGCTACGCGCTGGAAGCGTTGCAGCAGGTGCCCGACCTGATCCTCTACGGTCCGGACGACCGCGCCGGGGTCATCGCGTTTAATCTGGGTAAGCATCATGCCTATGATGTGGGCAGTTTTCTCGATCAATATGGCATCGCCATCCGCACCGGGCACCATTGCGCTATGCCGCTGATGGCGTATTATCAGGTGCCTAGCATGTGCCGCGCTTCCCTGGCGCTATATACCACCCGGGAAGACATCGACCGGCTGGTGGCCGGATTGATACGCGTACGGCGCTTGCTGGGTTAATTCTGACAGCCATGGAGAATGGGGTTAATGGCAAGCTTGCCGGATAAAGATAAGTTATTGCGTAACTTTTCCCGTTGTAGCAACTGGGAAGAGAAGTACATGTATATCATTGAGCTCGGGGCGCAACTGCCGCCTCTGCCGCCGGAGGCGCGCATCGCCGGCAATCTTATCGCCGGGTGCCAAAGCCAGGTGTGGATTGTGGTATCCAGGGATGAAGCGGGCAATGTCCGGCTGGTGGGCGACAGCGACGCGGCGATTGTCAAAGGCCTGATCGCCACGGTATTCATCCTCTATCAGGGACTGGACGCGCCGGAAATCGTCGGGCTGGATGTACGGCCGTTTTTCAGCGAGCTGGCATTGAGCCAGCATCTCACGCCGTCCCGTTCGCAGGGTCTTGAAGCCATGGTGCGGGGCATCCGCGCCAAAGCCGCCGCGCTCTAGTTCACCGTATAGATTGCGCCGCGTAGCGGTTTGGTTGCCGCCCCGCCAGGGGCGGCAACGATCGTTTCCCCCTGCCTGACATCTCCCATGGTCTTTTGCTAAACTGCAATTATCGGCGCTATCTGATAGCGGCCGGTGAATTTGGCTGCTATTGGTAATCCGTTCTTTGCCTTCAGGCTGTGTCTTTATATCCGTGGAAGCTATGCGCCAGGGATGTCTTAACCAACAATAAAAATCAAGCGGGATGTCATTATGAAAAATGCGTTGACCATAGTCAGTATAGCCTTCGCTTCCTGCCTGGCCGGAGCCGTACCCGCCGCCGCTAATGCGACCGAGTATGCGCTGCCGGCGGCCGACAGCCGGCTTATCGGCGAAAATACCACCGCCATGGTCGCCAATAACGGCGGTTCGCTGGAGTCCATTGCCGCCGCTTATAAAATAGGCTTGCTGGCGATGCTGGAAGCCAATCCGGGCACCGATCCGTATCTGCCGCAGCCCGGCACCACCCTGACGATTCCCACCCAGATGCTGCTGCCCGATACTCCGCGCAAGGGCATCGTGATCAATCTTGCCGAACTGCGGCTCTACTACTTTCCCAAGGACGAAAACAAAGTGATCGTCTATCCCATCGGCATCGGCCAGCTCGGGCGCAACACGCCGGTAATGACCACCGCCATCACCCAGAAAATTCCCAACCCCACCTGGACCCCCACCCCTAATATCCGCAAGCACTATCTGGCGGAGCAGGGCATTACCCTGCCGGGCGTAGTGCCGGCGGGGCCGGATAACCCCATGGGACTGTTCGCCCTGCGCCTGGCGGCCGGCAAGGGGGCCTATTTGATACATGGTACCAATGCCAACTTCGGCATCGGCATGCGCGTGAGCTCCGGCTGCATCCGGTTAAGGCCGGAGGATATCGAGGCGTTGTTCAATAGCGTGCCGGTCGGCACCCGGGTGCAGGTGGTGAACGACCCGGTGAAGGTTTCCCTGGAACCGGACGGCAAGCGTTACATTGAAGTGCATCAGCCGCTGTCGCACAACGATCGCGACGATCCGCAGACCATGCGCATTACATACGGCGCCAAAGTTAAAAAATTCCTCGGGGACGCCGCTACCGACAAAGCCGTCGCCGATGAAGCCATCGTCCGGCGTTCGGGCATGCCGGTCCTGATTTCCACCGGCATCGAGCCCGACAGTTTGCCGGCGACGACGGTGGTGGAGCAGGGGGTGGCCCCCGTCTCGGCCGCGGACGTCGCCAGCGCCGGCAAAAATAGCGCGCCACAAGCCGTTGACGAAGCGGTGACGCAATGATGCGGTCATCGCCGGTCCGATAGGCTTTCGCCCCGTAGGGGGTTGCCCAGGCGCCAGGAAACGACGTGAAGCGGTTGGTTCCGGGCGCGCCGCACCCAAGGGAACCTGGAAGCAAAACAAACTAAGGAGAAGGGAGACGGTAGGGGCGGTTAGCGGACAAAAAAAATGGCGCACAATGTGCGCCATTTTCTAAACAAGGCAATTACTCTTATTTACGATAAGAGTGAGCTTGGTTATCTAAACGTTGGTTAGCACGGGCAGCGTCGTCTTTAGCAGCCTGTACGTCAGAACGAATAGCGGTTACATCGTTGCTGAGCTGGTCAACTTTCGCGTTCAGAGTTTGAA
>JAATFX010000081.1 GCA_015654925.1 Enterobacterales bacterium
AAAAATAAAAGATAAAATCATTAGTCACTAAAAGCAGTAAGGTAATAGTTCCCTTGCTATTGATATATTGGAGTAGTAGAAGCCGGATTATAATTTCATTTGCCTTTATATCCGTTACCTAATGGATATCCCTCAAACCAGCGTTCTAGATTATGACTATTATATGAATAATTTTGATTTTAATTTATTGGTTGTACTGAATGCGCTGCTAGAAGATTGTAGCGTTAATCTGGCGGCCAGGAAACTGAACGTCACCGCGCCCGCCATCAGCAAGTCGCTGAACAAAATCCGCGGGCTGTTTAACGATCCAATCCTGGTCCGCAGCGGCACGAAACTGATACCGACGCCAAAAGCTATCGCGCTTAAGGAGGACGTGCGGCAATTGGTTAACCGCATTGAATCGATGCTCAATACCAATATGGCGTTTGAACCCCATACCACCACCGTTTCTTTTACCATCGCGGCGAATGCCACGATTGTGTTTACCCTTAACGCGCGCTTGTTTAGCGAAATACAGCACCGCGCGCCTAATGTGTTTATTAATATGGTGCATGACTCGGAATTCGATGACGATTTTTTGCGGTCTAATGATATCGACCTTTATATTGGCGAAATGCGCGACCTGAACCCGGAAATCACCATCCGCACCATTCATTCCGCCAAATGCTATTTTATGTGCCGCTGTGGCCACCCCATTATTTGTGGGGATAAAAACGTCGATAACCTGCTGAAGTATCATTTTGTCCAGACCAAGGAAAAATACCCGGCCGGCTCGGACGAAGCGATGAAGTATTTCTGGTCGGCGCGTCACGTGATGGGCACCACGCCGGGGTATATGGCCACCATGAATGCCATTACCCATTCAGATGCGCTGGCCATCGTGCCGGATTTTGTGGTGAATAACCTGCGCAAGCTCAATATCGCGGTGGAGTTTTTCAGCGCCGATTTCGACCTGGGCAAACGCAGCATCATCCAGGCGTGGCATTCCAAGCACAACCATTCGCCCTGCCATAAGTGGCTGCGCGACCTGACCAAAGTGATGTTCGTCGAGAGTGTTAAATGATTAATCCGCCGCCGTAGCGCCGGAAACAAACCTGAAGGTCGATGCAATGGGACCGACGCCAGTCACACCCAGCGCTAACAGGCCGATACCTGTTAGCGCCCCGCCTACGCGATTCTTACCGTCTTTTCAGCAATAACGCCACGCTGATAATCAGGAAGGCCATGCTGGGGATTAACGCCCCGAACAGCGGCGGCATGTTATATACCAGGCTTAGCGGCCCGAAGATCTGATCCAGCACGTAGAACAGGAACCCGAAGCTGATGCCGGTGATCATCCGTACGCCCATGGCTACGCTGCGCAGCGGGCCGAAGATAAACGACACCGCCATCAGCATCATGACCGCCACCGAGAACGGGGAGAAAATCTTGCTCCACATATTCAACTGGTACCGGCTGGCCTCCTGCCCGCTCTGCTTGAGGTAGTGCACATAGTTATACAGGCCGGAAATGGATAACGCCTCCGGGTCCAGCGCCACCACGCCGAGCTTGTCGGGGGTCAGGTTGGTCTTCCACTCGCCGCTGAGCGTTTGCCGGCCGGTAATCTGCGTATTATCGGTCAGGCCGGACTCGTCCACCTGCGATAAATGCCAGATACCGTCGTTAAAATTGGCATTGGCGGCATAACGCAGCGTTTGCAGGCGGTTTTGGTCATCGAAATGGTAGATGTTCACCCCGGAAAGCTGGTTGTCGCTGACCACCCGTTCGATAAAGATAAAATCATTACCGTCCTTGGCCCACAGGCCGTTTTGCACCGACAGCATGGAGCCGCCGTACAGCGCCTGGGAACGGAAGTTGCGCGCCATCTGCTCGCCCTGGGGAGCCACCCATTCGCCGATGGCCATGGTCAGCAGCACCAGCGGAATAGCGGTTTTCATGACCGCCCCGGCAATTTGCATGCGGGTGAACCCCGAGGCCTGCATCACCACCAGTTCGCTGCGGCTGGCCAGGGTGCCCAGCCCCATCAGCGCGCCGAGCAGCGCCGCCATGGGGAAAAAGATCTCGATGTCCTTGGGTATGCTCAGCAGGGTATACAGCCCGGCGCCCACGGCGGAATA
>JAATFX010000064.1 GCA_015654925.1 Enterobacterales bacterium
ACCCGGGCCGCGCCGGCCGCGACGGCCGGCCGGCGGAAGCCATTCTAGTTTCCGATCCGGCGGATATGGCCTGGCTGCGCCGGTGCCTCGAGGAAAAACCTCCCGGCGAGCAGCAGGACATCGAGCGCCATAAGCTCAACGCCATGGGCGCCTTTGCCGAAGCGCAAACCTGTCGCCGGCTGGTGTTGCTGAATTATTTCGGCGAGGGCCGCCAGCAGCCCTGCGGCAACTGCGACATTTGCCTCGATCCGCCGAAGCGCTACGACGGGCTGGAAGAGGCCCGCAAGGCCCTCTCCTGCGTTTACCGGGTGGGGCAGCGTTTCGGCATGGGCTATATCGTCGAGGTGCTGCGCGGCGCCAATAGCCAGCGTATCCGCGATTATGCCCATGATAAATTACCGGTGTACGGCATCGGCCGCGATTGTACTAACGAACATTGGGTGAGCGTGCTGCGCCAGTTAATCCATCTGGGCATGATTAGCCAGAATATTACCCAGCATTCGGCGCTGCAACTTACCGAGTCGGCGCGCCCGGTATTGCGTGGCGAAGTACCTCTGATGCTGGCCGAACCGCGCTTGCCCAATCTGAAGTCGCGCAGCGCGCCGAAAACCTACGGCGGCAACTATGACCGGCAGCTGTTCGCCAAGCTGCGCAAGCTGCGCAAATCCCTGGCCGATGAAGCCAATGTGCCGCCTTACGTGGTGTTCAACGACGCGACGCTGCTGGAAATGGCGGAGCAACTGCCCGTGACCGCCGGCGATATGCTGCGGGTCAACGGCGTTGGCCACCGCAAGCTGGATCGTTTTGGCCAGCCGTTTATGACCGTGATCCGTGAACACCTGATTGACGATGACCCTACGCTGTCGCGCTAAGCGTGGCGTTAATCCGTACGTAAAATAGCCTATGAGTCGTCCCGCCCCATTGTCGCGGGATGGTTAATTGTTTGGAGAGATCGACGATGCTGATGCTGTTCGCCACCGTAGCCATGGTGCACCTGATTGCCCTGATGAGTCCGGGCCCGGATTTTTTCTTTATCTCCCAGACCGCCGCCAGCCGCTCGCGGCGGGATGCCATGATGGGCGTGCTGGGGATTACCCTGGGCGTGGCGGTATGGGCGGCGGTGGCGCTGCTGGGGTTGCACCTGTTAATGCAGAAAATGAAATGGCTGCACAGCATTATCACCGTCGGCGGCGGGATCTATCTTTGCTGGCTGGGATGGCAACTGCTGCGCGCCGCGCGCCGGCCGTCGGCGCCGCAGGGAACCGTGCCCGCCGCCGCGCCGCCGCAGCGCGGGCGCACGTTCCTGCGCGGCCTGTTTACCAATCTCGCCAATCCCAAGGCGGTAATCTATTTCGGCAGCGTGTTCTCGCTGTTTGTCGGTGATAATATCGCCGCCGGCGCGCGCTGGGGAATTTTTATCCTGATTATCAGCGAAACCCTGATCTGGTTTAGCGTGGTGGCCTTGGTGTTTGCGCTGCCCGCCATGCGCCGCGGTTACCAGCGCATGGCGCGCTGGATCGATGGAGTGGCCGGCGTATTTTTCACCGGTTTCGGTATTAATCTGATTATTTCGCGCTAGCCAGCGCCGCGCCGACCATAATAAACAGCGAGCCGAAGGTGCGGTTTAACAACCGCATCTGGCGCGGCCCTTTAAGCCAAAGGGCCAGGCGCGCGGCCAGTACGGCATACCCAATCATCACCAGAATATCCACCGCCAGGGTGGTAGCGCCGAGCACCAGGTACTGCGTCGCCTGCGGGTAATGCGGCAATATGAACTGGGGAAAGAGGGCGGCGAGGAAGACAATGCTCTTGGGATTGGTTAGGTTGACCAATATGGCCCGCTTGAATAATTGACGCCTGGACCGCAGGTTTGACCGACTGTCCAGGCTGAGGCTGCCGGCGGTGCGCCATTGCTGTATGCCAAGCCAGACCAGATAAGCGACGCCCAGCCATTTCAATATTTCAAACGCCAGCAGCGAATGGGCGAACAGGGCCCCCAGCCCGATACCCACCAATACAATATGCGTGGCCAGGCCCAGCTGCAAGCCGGCGATGGACGCAACCGTGCCCCGATAGCCGTGGCTGATGCCGGTGCTCATGGTATTGATGGCGCCCGAACCCGGCGACAGGCTCAGGATTGTGGTTGTGAGCAGGTAGGTAAGCCACCAGTCCCAGGTCATTAATTGCGCTCCCTGAAATGTTGTTTTTATGTCACAATATGGCAATAGAATATGCCCATGCATCAGCTGGCGCCGATACCGACAGAGTAGCCTTTTCCACGACCCGGCGGCAATGTTTTCCCAGTGCGCCGGACAATGGACAATAATGAATCGCCCCGTGTTTGGCCAGGAGTAGCGCAGGTGGTGTCTGTACATAAACAAAGTTGGTTAACCCGCGAACAGCAATTCGCCGCGTTCTCCACCGGGCCCCTATTGGATTTTTGGCACCGGCGCGAAGAGGGTGAGTTTGTCGGAGCCCAGGGCATGCCGATTCGTTTTGTCCGGTTCCGTTCGCCCCGGCATACCCGAGTCATCGTCATCAGCACCGGGCGCATCGAAAGCTACGTAAAATACCCCGAAGTAGCCTACGATCTTTATCATTGCGGTTATGACGTGATGATTATCGATCACCGCGGCCAGGGGCGTTCCGGGCGCCTGCTGGAGGATACCCATCGGGGGCATGTGCTGCAATTCGGTGATTACGTCAGCGATTTTATCCAGTTTTGGCAGCAGTACGTCGCCCCAGGCCGGTATAAACGCCGTTTCGCCCTGGCCCATTCCATGGGCGGGGCCATACTTGCTTTATTCCTGGCGTCCCATCCCGATGCCTGCGATGCGGCGGTATTGTGCGCCCCGATGTTTGGCATCCGCCTGCCGATGCCCCACTGGCTGGCCTGGCAAATACTGGAGTGGACCGAGCAGCGGCCCGCAATGCGCGATTATTACGCCATTGGCACCGGCCAGTGGCGGCCCATGCCGTTTATGCTCAATATGCTGACGCACAGCGGGCAGCGCTACCGGCGCAATTTACGCTTTTACGCCGATGACCCGGAATTAAGGATCGGCGGCCCCACCTACCATTGGGTCAGGGAGGGCGTGCTGGCGGGTCATGACGTACTGGCCAAAGCCGGCGAGATCGCTACTCCGGTATTGTTAATACAGGCGGGGGAAGACCGGATCGTCGATAACCGCAGCCACGACACTTTTTGCCAGCTCATGGCCGCGGCGGGCCATCCGTGCGAAGCAAATAAACCCGTCAGGATCGAAGGCGCCAGGCATGAGATTCTGTTTGAAAAAGATAGCCTGCGCGCCGAGGCGCTGAACATGATTACCGCTTTTTTCGCCCGGTATCATTAAATTCCGGCGGTCCGCGACCGCCGCTTACACCAGAGGTTTACAAAGACTTATGTTTCACGTTGTCGCTTCCGATCTCGACGGTACCCTGCTTGCGCCGGACCATACCCTCAAAACGTACACCAAAGAAACCTTGCAGTTGCTGACCGCCCGGGACATCAATTTTGTTTTTGCCACCGGCCGTCATCATATCGATGTTTCCCAGATCCGCGATAATCTGGGCATTACCGCCTATATGATTACCTCAAACGGCGCGCGGGTGCATAACCCCGCCGGCGAGTTGATTTTTGCCCATGACGTGGATGAGGATATCGCGGGCGAACTGTTTGGCCTGGTGCATGATGACCCGGAAATACTGACTAATGTCTATCGCCGCGACGACTGGTATATGAACCGCAACCGGCTCGATCAGCAGGATTTTTTCCGCGAATCGGATTTTAAGTACCAGCTGTTCCAGCCGGGAATGCTGCCTACAGACGGTATTTGCAAGGTTTACTACACCAGCGACAACCATGAACGGCTGTTGGCGCTGGAAGACGCGCTGAACGCGCGCTGGGGCGACCGGATCAATGTCAGCTTCTCGCTGCCGGTCTGCCTGGAAGTTATGGCCGGCGGGGTGTCCAAGGGGCACTCCCTGGCCCAGGTGGCCAAAACCCTCGGTTTCTCGTTAGCGGATTGCATCTCTTTTGGCGACGGCATGAATGATAAAGAGATGCTGGCCATGGCCGGCAGGGGCTACCTGATGAATAATTCCCATCAGCGGCTGAAAGATTTGCTGCCTGAACTGGAAGTGATCGGCACCAATGCGGACGAAGCTGTGGCGCGGTTGCTACGCAAAATGTACCTATAATAAAAAAAGCTTTACAAGTGCGAATGATAATGATTATTATCCCCATGCGTTCCGGATATCGCCCCCGCGGTTGCGGTAACCGCGAAAGCACGACATTGCTCACATTGCTTCCAGTATTTCTTAAGCCGGCCCGGGTGCCGGCCTTTTTTTGCTCGTATTTTCCTTGGGCAAATCCTTTGAATCATTGCGTCCAACAAGTTCAATTTTTTTGAACATAGCGATGAGATTTTTGCCCTTTCATATTCTCAGCGCAGGTCTAGACTAGAAAAAACGTTGAGGAGACTTGAACATGATTTACTTAAGAGCAGCAAAAGATCGTGGCCACGCCAATCATGGTTGGTTGGATAGCTGGCATACTTTTTCGTTTGCCGACTACTATGATGCCGACTTTATGGGCTTTTCGGCGCTACGGGTCATTAACGAAGACCGCATCGACGCAGGCCAGGGCTTCGGCACCCATCCCCACAAAGATATGGAAATTCTGACCTATGTGCTGGAAGGCACGGTTGAGCATCAGGACAGCATGGGTAATAAAGAACAAATCCATGCCGGGGAATTCCAGATCATGAGCGCCGGGACCGGCATACGTCATTCGGAATATAACGGCCGTGACGACAGCCAGCTGCACTTGTATCAGATCTGGATTATCCCGCAGCAAACCGGATTGCCGCCCCGCTACGAGCAGCGCCGGTTTGATGCGCCGCTGGGCCGTCAGCTGGTTCTGTCGCCGGATGCCCGCGATGGGTCGCTCAAGGTCTTCCAGGATATGACCCTGTCGCGCTGGGCGCTGGCCGGAGGGCAGCAGGAAACCCTGGAGCTGGCTCCGGAACGCCGTATCTGGCTGCAGGTGGTACGCGGCGAGCTGGCGGTCAATGGACAACAGGTTGGCGCCAGCGACGCGCTGGCGATATGGGATGAAACCGCCTTGACGCTTAGCGCGGGCCAGGACAGCGAAGTCCTGGTTTTCGATTTGCCGCCGGTATGATGAGTTGGGCGGCGTAAAGCGTTAAGACGTCACTGCGACAAGCGGGCCAAGGCCCGCTTTTTTATTGCCTGGCAAATGAGCCGCGAGGCCCGGGATAAACCGCGTGGATAAACATACTCGCCGCGCCATTTTTTTGGTAAACTCCATGCATTCTGGGTGGGAGCTTTCATGTCGCAAATCAAGAAAAAAAGACCGGGACTTCAAGATGTTGCCGATAAAGTCGGCGTCACTAAGATGACGGTGAGCCGCTATTTGCGCAACCCGGCGCTGGTATCGGAAGCATTGCAGCTTAAAATCGCCCACTCGCTGGATGAGCTGGGTTATATTCCCAACCGGGCGCCGGATATTCTTTCCAACGCCACCAGCCGGGCTATCGGCGTACTGCTGCCCTCTTTGACCAACCAGGTGTTTGCCGAAGTTCTGCGCGGCATCGAAGCGGTGACCGACGCCCATGGCTACCAAACCATGCTGGCTCACTACGGTTATCAGCCGGAAACCGAAGAACTGCGCCTTACCTCGCTGCTTTCCTATAATATCGACGGCCTGATCCTGGCCGAGCGCTCCCATACCCCGCGCACCCTGAAGATGATTGAAGTGGCCGGCATTCCGGTAGTGGAAATCATGGACAGCGTTTCTCCTTGCCTGGATATCGCGGTGGGCTTCGATAATTTTGAAGCGGCGCGGCAGATGACCCTGTTTATTATTTCCCGCGGACACCGCAACGTGGTGTATTTTGGCGCGCGCCTGGATGAACGAACGCTGATTAAACAGCAGGGTTATGAACAGGCCATGCGGGAACAGGGCCTGCCGGCCCATAGCGCCATGGTTACCCACTCTTCCTCCTATTCCACCGGCGTGGAGCTGTTTCGCCAGGCCCAGCGGGAATATCCCGCCCTGAACGGCATTATTTGCACTAATGACGACCTGGCCATCGGCGCCGTTTTCGAATGCCAGCGCCAGGGCCTGCGTATCCCGCACGATATGGCGATCGCCGGTTTCCACGGCCATGATATCGGTCAGACCATGCATCCGAAGCTCGCCAGCGTTCTCACGCCTCGCGAGGATATGGGCCGGATCAGCGCTGAACGGTTACTGGCCAGGCTGCGCGGTGAAAAGATCGACCCCGCAAAAGTGGATGTCGGTTTTACGCTGATGGCCGGCGATAGCATCTGATTCATCCACCCGTCATTTTTTACCCATATAATTATGATCCAGCTCCCAAAACGGTAATTTAGTCCGGTATCGGGATTCCTTAACCCTTGATGTTACCGGTATCATGATACCGGTAACATAACAATACTCGCTATGCTCAGGTGGTTGGCCGGGAGATGTTCTCGTTCTTGCGCTTCAAAAACCCGTAATGCATAGCGCTCGAAGGTCGCCAGCCACCTGCTGCGGCCGGAAACAAGAAGCCATTAAGGAATTTTTATGCCGTTATTTATCGTTGCTATCGGCGTGGCATTACTGCTGCTGCTGATGATTCGTTTTAAATTAAATGGTTTTATCGCCCTGATATTAGTGGCGCTGATTGTGGGCGTGTTGGAAGGAATGCCGGTTAGCAAGGTATTGGTTTCCATCAAATCCGGCGTCGGCGGTACCCTGGGCAGTCTGGCGCTGATTATCGGCTTCGGCGCCATGTTGGGTAAACTCCTGGCGGACTGTGGGGGGGCGCAGCGTATCGCCACCACGCTGATCGATAAATTCGGCAAGCAGAATATCCAATGGGCGGTGGTCGTTACCGGTTTTACCGTGGGTTTTGCCCTGTTTTATGAAATCGGCTTTGTGTTGATGCTGCCGCTGGTGTTCAGCCTCGCGGCCACGGCGCGTATTCCGCTATTGTATGTCGGCGTACCCATGGCGGCCGCGCTGTCGGTGACCCATGGATTTTTGCCGCCCCATCCGGGGCCGACGGCCATTGCCACTATCTTCCACGCCGATATGGGCAAGACGCTGTTATATGGCGCCATTCTGGCGGTGCCGACGGTTATCCTGGCCGGTCCGGTATATAGCCGTTTCCTTAAAGGTATCGATAAGCCGGTACCGGAAGGTCTGTATAACCCTAAAATTTTTACCGAACAGGAAATGCCGACTTTTGCCGTCAGCGTCTGGACCGCACTGGTGCCGGTGGTATTGATGGCATTGCGCGCCGTGGCCGAAATGGTTCTGCCGGCCGGCCATATGCTGCTGCCCTATGCCGAATTCTTTGGCGACCCGATCATGGCCACCCTGATTTCAGTGCTGATAGCCATCTTCACCTTTGGTATTAATCGCGGCCGCAGCGTGCAGCAGGTAATGGATACCATCAGCGACTCCATCAAGATTATCGCCATGATTCTGCTGATCATCGGCGGCGGCGGGGCGTTTAAACAGGTATTGGTGGATAGCGGGGTGGGCAACTATATCGCAGCCCTGATGGAAGGCAGCACCATTTCACCGCTGTTGCTGGCCTGGTCTATCGCCGCCATCCTGCGTATCGCGCTTGGCTCGGCCACCGTCGCGGCCATTACCGCCGGCGGCATCGCCGCGCCGTTAATCGCATCCACCGGCGCCAGCCCTGAGTTGATGGTGATTGCGGTCGGCTCCGGCAGCGTAATCTTCTCCCATGTCAACGATCCGGGTTTCTGGCTGTTCAAGGAGTATTTCAACCTGACTATCATGGAAACCATCAAATCCTGGTCGGCGCTGGAAACCATTATTTCGATTTGCGGCCTGGTGGGCTGCCTGCTGATGAATATGGCGATTTCATAACCGCCCCTGGTCCATCGGGCCGGATCATTATCGCCACCCGCAGTCCTGGCCTTATCGCCAGGACTTTTTTTTGGTCCGGGGCGATGGGATCGCTAAACGTTTTCAACTGCGTAAATACGCCCGCACGCCGTCCAGGAACATTTGTGTGGACAGCATCACCAGCAGCAATCCCATCAGCCGCTCCAGCGCATTGACCCCTTTGTCGCCCAGCAGCCGGATAAACAGCGTGGATTGCATCAAAATGACCACCGACAGGCCCCAGGCAATCAACAGCGCCACCACTAAATGCTTAATCTGGTGCGGATATTGATGGGAGAGCAGCATCAGCGTGGCCAGGATCGACGGACCCGCCACCAATGGAATGGCCAGGGGCACCAGGAATGGCTCTTCGCCGGCCGGTAGTCCGCTGCTGCTGCCTTCTTGCGACGGAAAAATCATTTTAATCGCGATCAGGAACATAATGATGCCCCCGGAGATCGACACCGTTTCCGAACGCAAGTTAAGAAATGATAAAATCCGCTCACCGGCAAACAAAAACAGCAGCATGAGCAACAACGCGATCAACAATTCGCGAATAACAATCACGCGCCGCCGTTTAGGTTCAAGATGTTTTAACACCGACATAAAAATCGGTAAATTACCCAGGGGGTCCATGATTAAAAATAGTAAAACGGTGGCCGAAATCATTTCAGTCATTTTTACCTCGTTGGTTCTTCTGGTGCTTAATTGTCCTGGCCGGGATGATTATTAGCAGTGCTGCTTAAAAACTTTCGTTAATCGAATAATTTCACTTGCAGCAATTCGACCACTTTTTGTAAGGTGGTTATCGTGTAACCTGCAATCTTATGCGGCCACCACACGCCGGGTATCTTTTGTCATCCTCCAAGGCAGGACAGTTAACATGAAAAACGTTGGTTTTATTGGCTGGCGCGGTATGGTCGGTTCGGTGCTCATGCAACGCATGAACGAAGAACGCGACTTTGACGCCATCCGTCCGGTATTCTTCTCAACATCCCAGCATGGTCAAGCTGCGCCGGTTTTCAACGGTCAGCAAGGGGCGTTGCAGGATGCCTACGATCTGGCGGCGCTTTCTGCCCTGGATATTATCGTTACCTGCCAGGGCGGCGATTATACCAACGAAATCTATCCAAAGCTGAAGGAAATCGGCTGGCAGGGATACTGGATCGATGCGGCGTCATCGCTGCGGATGCAGGATGATGCCATTATTATTCTCGATCCGGTTAATCAGGCGGTGATCCAGCAAGGTTTGAATAACGGCATCAAGACCTTTGTCGGCGGTAATTGTACCGTCAGCCTGATGCTGATGTCGCTGGGCGGGCTGTTTGCCCATGATTTGGTCGACTGGGTTTCGGTCGCCACCTACCAGGCCGCCTCCGGCGGCGGCGCCCGCCATATGCGCGAGCTGCTGGTCCAAATGGGGCAACTGCATAACGAGGTGGCCAAAGAACTGCAGGACCCGGCGTCGGCGATTCTGGATATCGAGCGTAAAGTGACCGCCCTGACCCGCAGCGGCACATTGCCTACCGATAATTTTGGCGTTCCGCTGGCCGGCAGCCTGATCCCCTGGATTGATAAACAGCTGGAGAACGGGCAAAGCCGTGAAGAATGGAAAGGTCAAGCCGAAACCAACAAAATCCTGGCGACGCAGCAGGTTATCCCGGTGGACGGTTTGTGCGTGCGCGTCGGCGCGCTGCGCTGCCACAGCCAGGCATTCACGATTAAACTGAAGCGCAATGTCGCCCTGCCGGAAATCGAGCAAATCCTGGCGACCCATAATGACTGGGTGAGCGTAGTGCCGAACGATCGCGAGCTGTCAATGCGTGAACTCACGCCGGCCGCGGTGACGGGCACGCTGAAAACCCCGGTCGGGCGTTTGCGTAAACTCAACATGGGGCCGGAATATCTTTCCGCGTTTACCGTGGGCGATCAATTGTTATGGGGTGCGGCGGAACCATTGCGGCGTATGCTGCGTCTACTTGCCTGATCTATCATGACTATCGGCCTGTCCGTATACGGCGGTCAGGCCTCCTTCCCCCGCGTCTTCCCCTTATGTAGATAACTTTAGTTTTAAGGCATTAAATAAATTTACTTTTTTAACATTTTTTTAATGCTGCTTTTCTTCATATTGCGATGATTAATATAAGAAATCTGCCCAATGAAGTTAAAGTTTTTCAACAGCTTATTCAATAATTAAAAATTTCGTCGTTGCGGATTAATCTTTCCTTTAAACCTTTGTCTATGCTTATTATTGTGGAATCCATGATTACATCTAAGGTGTAATAAACATCTTTATGGATTCTTACCCAGCCTGTCCTTTTTTTGGCTGCCGGCCGGTTTTCCGGCATGGACGCCCATGCCCGCTGGAAAGGGCTGTTTATTATGCAGGACAAGGCGCTTATTTTTGGAAATATTCTTTTATTTCATGGAGTAATCAAAGGAAGAACACCATGTCAGGATTTCCCGACCATGAGGTCATAACAGCATTGGTTTCCGGTCGTTACGCCGACCCGTTTTCATTATTGGGCATGCATGTCACCAATGAAGGATTGGTGGTACGCGCTTTATTACCTGATGCCAGCGCGGTAACGCTTATTGATAAAAAAAACGGGCGCAAGATCACAGAATTAAACTGTGATGATCCGCGCGGTTTTTTTACGGCACAATTAGGCCGGCGTAAAAAACCCTTCACTTATCAATTTGCGGTCACCTGGCATGAGCATACTTATATAATTGAAGATCCCTACCGCTTTGGGCCGTTATTGCAGGATATTGATAGTTGGCTGCTGGCGGAAGGCACCCATTTAAGACCCTATGAACGGCTCGGCGCTCATCCGGATGAACTCGACGGCGTCGCCGGCATGCGGTTTGCCGTATGGGCGCCCAATGCCCAGCGCGTTTCGGTGGTGGGGGAGTTCAATTTCTGGGACGGGCGCCGGCACCCGATGCGGCAGCGGCGGGAAAACGGCATCTGGGAACTGTTTTTACCGGCTGTAACCACCGGACAGCTCTATAAATATGAAATCATCGATTGCCACGGGCAAACGCGCCTCAAGGCGGACCCGTATGCGTTTGAAGCGCAAATGCGCCCTGAAACCGCCTCGCTGACCCGCGGACTACCGCCTATTGCCGAGACGGACCCTGCCAGAAACGCCGCCAATGCGCTTAACCGGCCGATTTCCATTTATGAAGTGCACCTGGGATCATGGCGCCGTCACGTCGATAACAACTTTTGGCTCAGTTATCTCGAACTGGCTGAACAGTTGGTCGGTTATGTGAAATATATGGGTTTTACCCATATCGAGCTTTTGCCGATTAACGAACATCCTTTTGACGGCAGTTGGGGCTATCAGCCGCTGGGAATTTATGCGCCCACCCGCCGTTTCGGCACCCCGGAAGATTTCCGGATACTTATCGATGCCGCTCACCGGGTGGGCATCAATGTCCTGCTGGACTGGGTGCCAGGGCATTTTCCCGGCGATGAGTTCGGATTGGCGAAATTCGACGGCACGTCTTTATATGAATATGCCGATCCCCGGGAAGGTTTGCATCAGGACTGGAATACCCTGATTTATAACTACGGCCGTAACGAAGTGCGCAACTACCTGGCGGGGAATGCGCTGTTCTGGCTGGAACGGTACGGCATCGACGGATTGCGGGTGGATGCCGTGGCATCCATGATTTATCGCGATTACAGCCGTCCGGCCGGGCAGTGGGTTCCTAACCATTACGGCGGCAATGAAAACCTCGAAGCCATCGCTTTCCTGCGCTATACCAACCATACCGTTGGCACCCAGCGCGACGGCGCTGTGACCATCGCCGAGGAGTCTACTTCTTTCTCCGGCGTTACCGCGCCGCCTGACAACGGCGGCCTGGGTTTCCATTATAAATGGAATATGGGGTGGATGAATGACACGCTGAAATATATGCAGCTCGATCCTGTGCATCGGAAATATCACCATCATCATATGACATTCAGCATGGTGTATGCCTATAGCGAGAACTTTGTCCTGCCCTTGTCCCATGACGAAGTGGTGCATGGCAAACATTCCATCGTCAACCGCATGCCCGGCGATATGTGGCAGAAATTCGCCAATGTGCGCGCTTATTACGGCTTTATGTGGGGGCATCCCGGCAAGAAACTGCTGTTTATGTGCAATGAATTCGCCCAGCTGCGGGAGTGGAACCACGATGTCAGCCTGGACTGGCACCTGCTCGACGATCCCGACAGCATGCACAGCGGCGTACAGCGCCTGGTGCGCGATCTCAACCAGTGCTACCGCGACAATCCGCCGTTATACGAGGTGGACTATCGTTATAACGGCTTTGAATGGCTGGTGGCGGACGACAGTGAAAATTCGGTCTTCGCTTTCCTGCGCCGTGACGCCAGCGGCGGTGAAATGATCGTGGTGAGTAACTTTACGCCGGTGCCGCGCCTGGGCTATCGCATCGGTATTCCGTCGCCGGGCCGCTGGCGCGAAGTTCTCAATACCGATTCCCATTACTACAACGGCAGCAATATGGGCAACAGCGGCGAACTGCATAGCGACAATATCGGCAGCCATCACCGCGAGAACTCCCTGCTGTTGACCATACCGCCCCTGGCGACGATTTTCCTGGTTCGGGAGAATTAATGGAGACTCTAGCCAGCGGTTCTCCCGCCCCCCTAGGAGCAAGCTATGACGGTGATGGTGTTAATTTCAGCCTGTTTTCCGCCCATGCCGAACGGGTAGTGTTATGCCTGTTTGACAACAGCGGCCGGGAACGGCAATACGATCTGGCCGGACGCAGCGGCGGCCGGTGGCACGGGTATCTGGCCGGCGCCAAACCCGGCCAGCGCTATGGTTACCGGGTGCACGGCCCGTTCGCGCCGGCCAGCGGGCATCGCTTTAACCCGGCCAAACTGGTTATCGACCCCTGCGCCCTGGCCCTGGAAGGTACGGTTGGCGATCATCCCGCGCTTTATGATAACGGTGCGGGTCCGGATAGCGCCGATAGCGCGACGGTAATGCCGAAATGCGTGGTGGTGGATGCCCGATATGACTGGCAAGGGGATCGGCTGCCGGCCACGCCCTGGGGGAAAACGGTGATTTACGAGGCCCATGTGCGGGGCTTGACCCAGCTGCATCCGGCTATTCCGGCGCCGCTGCGCGGCAGTTACGCCGGTTTGGCCCATCCGGTGATGATCGATTACCTGACGACGCTTGGCATTACCGCCATTGAACTGCTGCCGGTACAGCAGCACGCCGACGAACCCCGTTTGCAGCGCCAGGGTTTGCGCAATTACTGGGGTTACAACGTACTGGCGCCGTATGCGGTGGAGCCGGGTTATGCCTCGGGCCGGCACGGACTGACGGCGCTGGACGAATTTCGCGCCATGGTAAAAGCCCTGCACCGGGCCGGTATAGAAGTCATTCTTGACGTGGTATTCAATCATACCGCCGAACTGGATCTGACCGGACCCACGCTTTCGCTGCGCGGTATCGACAACCGTAGCTATTACTGGCTGAACGAGCAGGGCGATTACCAGAACTGGACCGGATGCGGCAATACCCTGCGGCTCAGCCACCCCGACGTTGCCGCCTGGGTGGTGGATTGTTTGCGTTTTTGGCGCCAGAGCTGCCATGTCGACGGTTTCCGTTTTGATTTGGGGACGGTATTGGGGCGTACGCCGGAATTCAGCGCCGCCGCGCAGCTGTTCGCCTTGATTAACCAGGACCCGGCGCTCAGGGAATGCAAATTGATCGCCGAGCCCTGGGATATCGGTCCGGGCGGTTATCAGGTCGGGCAGTTCCCTGCGCCGTTTGCCGAATGGAACGACCGCTATCGCGATGATATCCGGCGTTTCTGGCTGCATAACGATATTTCGCTGGGGGCGTTCGCCCGCCGCTTCGCCGCGTCCAGCGAGTTGTTCCGGCGCGAAGGGCGCGCGCCTTGCGCCGCGGTCAATATGCTCACCGCCCACGATGGTTTCACCTTGCAGGATCTGGTGAGCTTCGATGAAAAACACAATCAGGCGAACGGCGAACACAACCGCGACGGCGCCCAGGATAACCACAGCGCCAATCACGGCCATGAAGGGCTCGATGCCGATCCAGAGATACGGGAGCGCCGCCGCGTCAGCCAACGTGCGCTGCTGGCGACGCTGCTGCTGTCGCAGGGCACGCCGATGCTGCTGGCCGGCGATGAGCTGGGGCGCAGCCAGCAGGGCAACAACAATGCGTATTGCCAGGATAATGAGTTGACCTGGCTGGACTGGCGCCAGGGGGATGAGCAGTTAATGCGCTTTACCGCCGCCGCGATCCGCCTGCGCCAGCAAATCCCGGCGCTGGTCGATAACCGCTGGTGGCGGGAAAACGACGCTGCCACCGTGGCGTGGCTTAATGCGCAGGGGCAGGCCCTGACCGCCCCGGAGTGGGAGCAGGCGGAGCCACAACTGCAAATTCGCCTGTCGCGGGATTATCTGTTTGTGATCAATGCCACTACAAAAAGCTGTGAAATGACCTTACCTGAAGGGAAGTGGGCGCTGGCGGCACCGTTTAGGCGCTCGCGGCAACCGGAATCGGCGGGCAGCTTATCCGTGGGCGCCCATACGATTAATGTGCTGGTAAAACAATAATAAGGAGTCGCCGATGGTTAGGTTTGAAGGTAGTGACCCGGTTATGCTGGCCAGACAATTGCCGATCCAGTCTGTCGCGCTGATTCTTGCGGGAGGACGCGGTTCGCGCCTAAAAGATCTGACGGCCAAGCGCGCCAAGCCCGCGGTTCACTTCGGCGGTAAATTTCGCATCATCGATTTTGCCCTCTCCAATTGTCTGAACTCGGGCATCCGCCGCATCGGGGTGATCACGCAATATCAGTCGCATACGCTGGTGCAGCATATCCAGCGCGGCTGGTCTTTCCTCAATGAGGAGATGAATGAATTCGTCGATTTGCTGCCCGCGCAGCAGCGATTCGCCACCGAAAACTGGTATCGCGGTACTGCGGACGCGGTATCGCAAAACCTGGATATTATCCGGCGCTACCGCGCCAAATATATTGTGATTCTGGCCGGCGATCACATTTATAAAATGGATTACTCCCGCCTGCTGATCGACCATGTGGAAAAAGGGTCGAAATGCACCGTGGCCTGCCTGCCGGTTCCCCGCCTGGAAGGCCGGGATTTTGGCGTTATGGCGGTCGATGATGAGTACCGGGTACTGGATTTCGTCGAAAAACCGGCCGATCCGCCGGCCATGCCCGGTTTTCCCGACCAGGCGCTGGCCAGTATGGGCATCTATGTGTTTGATGCCGACTATTTATTTCAATTGCTGGAAGAGGATATGCAGACCGAAGGGTCCAATCACGATTTCGGCAAAGACATTATTCCCAAAATTACCGCGCGCGCAGAGGCCTGGGCCCATCCATTCACCCTCTCCTGCGTCTCTTCGGCCGAAGATGATTCGGCCCCCCCTTATTGGCGCGATGTGGGAACGCTGGACGCTTACTGGCGCGCCAATCTGGACCTGGCTTCGGTGACCCCGGAGCTGGATATGTACGATCAAAACTGGCCGATACGCACGCATATGGAACCGCTGCCGCCGGCTAAATTTGTGCAGGATCGCGCCGGTAATCACGGTGTGACCCTGAATTCCTTGGTCTCCGGCGGCTGCATCCTTTCCGGCGCCCATGTGACGCATTCGGTGCTGTTTCCGCGGGTGCGCGTCAATTCTTTTTGCACGCTGGACGAGGCGGTGATTTTACCGGATGTCAACGTAGGCCGCTCGTGCCGCTTACGGCGCTGCATTATCGATCGCGCCTGTACTATACCGGAAGGCATGATTATCGGTGAAAACGCCGAGGACGATAAACGACGATTCTGTTGCTCTGAAGAAGGAATCGTATTGGTGACAAGAAAGATGTTGGCCAATATTCACTAGGAAGACCTGTAGCTTGATAGGTCGTTGAAAAAAGAATAAGCCTAAACGGGAGCGATAATGCAGGTTTTACATGTTTGTTCTGAACTGTTTCCCTTGTTGAAAACCGGGGGACTGGCAGATGTGGTCGGGGCGTTGCCCGCTGCGCAAATTGTCGAGGGTGACGATGTCCGGGTGTTATTACCGGCTTTTCCGGATTTACGCAAGGGTATCCCCGATACCCGCATCGTTAATGAGTTTGATGTATTCTCACAGCATGTCACGCTGTTATACGGCCGTTTTAACGGGGTCGGGATCTATCTGATCGACGCGCCCGCGTTATATGACCGTCCCGGTAGCCCCTACCACGACCAGGATCAGTATGCGTATACCGATAATTACCTGCGTTTCGCCCTGCTGGGGTGGGTAGGTAGCGAAATGGCCAGCGGCCTGGATGCCACCTGGAAGCCGGATATTATTCAGGCCCATGACTGGCACGCAGGCCTGACCTGCGCGTATTTGGCGGCCAAAGGCCGGCCGGCCAAGTCGGTATTCACCGTACACAATCTGGCTTACCAGGGGTTGTTCAATGCCCGCCATTTGCCGGAATTAGGCCTGCCGGGCGAGTATTTCCAGACCTATGGCATGGAGTTTTTCGGCCAGATTTCCTATCTTAAGGCGGGGCTGTTTTATGCCGATCATGTCACAACCGTCAGCCCGACCTATGCGCGGGAAATCACCCAGCCGGCTTATGGTTATGGTATGGAAGGATTGCTGGCCTCCCTGCAATCGCAGGGGCGGCTCACCGGTATCCTGAACGGCGTGGACGATGCCATCTGGAATCCCACCCATGACGCCATGCTGTCTACCCGCTATAACCGCGATGTGCTGGAGGCTAAAGCCAACAATAAGCGCCATCTGCAAACGGCGATGGGGCTGACGGTGGATGAAAAGGTGCCGCTGTTCGCGGTGGTCAGCCGCCTGACCAGCCAGAAAGGGCTGGATCTGGTGCTGGAAGTTCTACCGGATCTCCTGGATCAGGGGGGACAACTCACCGTGCTGGGCGCCGGCGATGTCACCCTGCAGCAGGGTTTCCTGGCGGCCGCGGCGGAGTATCCCAGCCAGGTGGGGGTGCAGCTTGGCTATCATGAGGCTTTTTCCCACCGCATTATCGGCGGCGCGGATGTGATTATGGTGCCGAGCCGCTTCGAACCCTGCGGTCTGACGCAATTATACGGATTGAAATACGGCACTCTGCCGCTGGTACGCCGCACCGGCGGGCTGGCGGATACGGTGACCGACAGTTCATTGGAGAATCTCTCCGACGGCATCGCCAGTGGTTTTGTGTTTGAAGATGCTACCGCCAGCGCTTTGCAGCGGGCAATCAGGCGGGCATTTGTGTTATGGTCAAGACCTGCCCTTTGGCGTTATGTCCAGCGCCAGGCGATGGGATTGGATTTCAGCTGGCATGTGGCAGCCCGGGCTTATCAGTCTCTTTATCAACGCTTGTAGATACTCACTGATTGGGAATGAATGTCATGAACTCTCCGTTTATTTATGCTTCACCCACGCTCAGCGTCGAAGCGCTGAAACATTCAATCGCATACAAGCTCATGTTTACCATTGGCAAAGATCCTTCCGTCGCCAATAAGCATGAATGGCTGAATGCGACCTTGCTGGCGGTCCGGGATCGGATGGTGGAGCGCTGGCTGCGCTCCAACCGCGCCCAATTGTCGCAGGATGTGCGCCAGGTGTATTACCTGTCGATGGAGTTTTTGCTGGGCCGCACGTTATCCAATGCGCTGCTGGCCATGGGCATTTATGACGATACCAAGGCGGCCCTGGAAGATATGGGATTCGAGCTCGACGATCTGTTGCTCGAAGAGAACGATCCGGGTTTGGGCAATGGCGGCCTGGGACGATTGGCCGCCTGTTTCCTGGATTCGATGGCCACCCTGGCCTTGCCTGGGCGGGGATATGGCATTCGTTATGAATACGGCATGTTCAAGCAGAACATTATTAACGGACAGCAGGCGGAATCGCCGGATTATTGGCTGGAATATGGTAATCCCTGGGAGTTCCCCCGGCATTCCACCCGCTATAAAGTCCGTTTTGGCGGCCGCGTGCAGCAGGAAGGCAGTAAGACCCGCTGGGTCGAGACCGAAGAAGTATTGGCTTGCGCCTACGATCAAATCATCCCCGGTTTTGATACCGACGCCACCAATACCCTGCGGCTGTGGAGCGCGCAGGCCAGTAATGAAATAAATCTGGGTAAATTCAACCAGGGCGACTATTTTGCCGCCGTAGAAGATAAAAATTTCTCCGAAAATGTTTCGCGGGTGCTTTACCCGGATGATTCGACCTATTCAGGCCGCGAATTGCGCCTGCGCCAGGAATATTTTTTAGTATCCGCCACCATGCAGGATATCCTGACCCGCCATTGGATGATGCATCAGACTTTTGATAATCTGGCGGATAAAATTGCGATTCACCTTAATGACACCCATCCGGTATTGTCGATTCCGGAATTAATGCGTTTGCTGATTGACGAGCATAAATTCACCTGGCTGCAGGCGTGGGAAGTGGTGGGCAAAGTCTTCTCCTACACCAACCATACCTTAATGAGCGAAGCGCTGGAGACCTGGCCG
Organism: Enterobacterales bacterium; assembly: GCA_015654925.1. GTDB lineage: Bacteria > Pseudomonadota > Gammaproteobacteria > Enterobacterales > Enterobacteriaceae > Acerihabitans. The sequence goes on from JAATFX010000064.1 coordinate 18,498, forward strand.
GTGGATATGCTGGGCAAAATTCTGCCGCGCCAATTGCAAATTATTTTTGAAATTAACGATCATTTCCTCAACGGCGTACAGGAGCAGATCCCCAATGACAGCGATCTGCTGGCGCGGGTGTCGATTATCGACGAGCATAACGGCCGCATGGTGCGTATGGCGTGGTTGGCGGTAATTGCCAGCCATAAAGTCAACGGCGTTTCGCAATTGCATTCCGATTTGATGGTGCAATCGCTGTTTGCCGATTTCGCCCGCATTTTTCCCGATCGTTTTTGCAATAAAACCAACGGCGTTACCCCCCGTCGCTGGCTGGCGCTGGCTAACCGGCCGCTGTCGGCGGTATTGGATGACACTATCGGTCAAACGTGGCGCACCGATCTGAGTCAATTGGACGAATTAAAGTCTCATATCGATTTCCCGGCATTTATCCAGGATGTGCAGAAAGCCAAGCTGGAAAATAAAAAAGCGCTGGCCATTTTTATGGCGCGAGAATTAAATGTGGTAGTTGATCCGGCGGCGTTGTTTGATGTGCAAATCAAGCGTATCCATGAATATAAACGCCAATTGATGAACGTGTTGCATATCATCACCCGTTATAATCGCATTAAGCAGGAACCGGACAGCACTTGGGTGCCGCGGGTGAATATTTTCGCCGGCAAAGCCGCTTCGGCTTACCATATGGCAAAACAAATCATTCATTTGATCAACGACGTGGCCGCGGTTATTAACAACGATCCGCTGATGAAAAACCGGTTGAAAGTGGTTTTTATCCCCAACTATAGCGTCAGCCTCGCCCAGCTGATTATTCCGGCGGCGGATCTGTCAGAGCAAATATCCCTGGCGGGTACTGAGGCTTCGGGTACCAGCAATATGAAGTTTGCGCTGAACGGCGCGTTGACCATCGGCACTCTGGACGGCGCCAACATAGAAATGGGCGCCCGACTGGGTGATGAAAATATCTTTATTTTCGGCAACACCGCCGAACAGGTGGAAGCCCTGCGCCGCGATGGCTATAACCCCCGGAAGTTTTTTGAACAGGATGAAGAGCTAAATCTGGCCCTGACGCAAATCGCTACCGGCGCCTTTAGCCCCGGCGAGCCGAATCGATACCGCAATTTGTTCGATACCTTGCTGAATTTCGGCGATTATTACCAGCTGCTGGCAGATTATCGCAGTTATGTGGATACCCAGAATCAGGTGGATGCGCTTTATCGGCAGCCGGACGAGTGGGCCCGCCGTGCGGCGGTGAACATCGCCAGCATGGGCTATTTCTCCTCGGATCGGACCATCCAGGAATATGCCGACGAAATTTGGCATGTGAAGCCGATAAGGTTATAGCTAAAGTCCTGGCCGCCGGTAATGAGTGGAGATCGGCGGCCAGGTTTTTTAATGGGTATATGCTAAATTCATACGGTGAAACGGATTGAACCGATGCGGCGCCATTGTTTTAGCGCATGGCTTTACTAATAATTATTACGGGTCGGCGTAACGTTAATAATGAATAAATTTCGTTTGTAGGCTAATAGCTATAATGCTGCTTAGAGTTGTGTAAATATCTTTTGCCGCGCTTTACGGCGACATAAGAATTTCATTATACTGCCCTCGCCAATCAGACCGTTTTAATAACGGGCGTTAAATTATAAATATTAACCTCATTAAATTAATTAATATGTTTTTTTTGTTAAATGATTCATGCTGGATTATTAGAATAGTAATTAAATGGAAGATTAAATTAGTATAGGAATATGGACATTTCTTATGGCAACCAAACCAAGCCACCATGACGCATTTTTTAAAAATTTCCTCGGCGATATTAACGTCGCGCAGGATTTTTTACAAATTCACCTGCCGGCCTCTTTACGGCAGCGGTGCGATTTTACTACACTCAATATCTGTCCCACTACGTTCGTGGATGATAATTTCGATCATCATGTCTGCGACATGCTTTATTCGGTGAAAACGACCCAGGGCGACGGCTATATTTATTGCCTGATCGAGCATCAGAGCCGGCCGGACAAACTAATGGCGTTTCGCATGATGCGCTATAGCCTGGCGGCAATGAAGCAGCATCTAGACCAAGGCTTTAAACAGTTGCCGGTAGTGATGCCGGTGCTGTTTTATCACGGCAACCGGTCTTACCCTTACAGCACGGATTGGCGGGACTGTTTTGCCGATACCGAACTGGCAAGGCAGATCTATGGTAACCCTTTTTCGCTGGTGGACGTGACGGTTATACCGGACGAGGAAATTATGGCGCACCGGCGGGTGGCGCTGCTGGAGCTGCTGCAAAAGCATATCCGCCAGCGGGATATGCTGACGCTCGTGGACAATATCAGCACGCTGATGAATGACTGGCCGCTGCCCCCCGAGCTCAATAAAAGCGTTATGCTTTATATCGCCGCGGCGGGGGAAACCGCTGATACGCAAAAATTTATGGCTAAACTATCGCAACAAGTAATGCCCAATCAGGAGGGAATAATGACTATCGGACAACAACTCGCGGAAGAGGGAAGAAAGGAAGGACATAAAGAAGGACGGCTGGAAATGCTGCATGAAGTAGTACGGGAATTAATGAATAATGGCGTTCCCCATAACCTGATAAAACTCTCTACCGGGCTTTCTGATGAGTATTTAAAACGGTTATCGCATTAATCATTTTACTGAATTTAATTAAATATAATCATGAAGAAGGTTAGTTTATAATTGGTTCATGAGGAATATATCGCCTTTAATAAATTATTAAAGGCGATAATTACTTTAGCGGCCGATACCCGCGCTTACTACCCTGGGATAATCTCGTTTTTTTTGCCGTTTATGATGCCAGGGATAACGTGCGGCCGGCCCGGGCATGCTGCGCAAGCCAATCCTTGACATGCTGTTGCTGCGCGTCATCAAGCCACATGCCCAGCTTGGTGCGGCGCCAGATGGCATCTTCCAGCGTCACCACCCACTCTTTTTCCACCAGGTATTGCAGTTCAGCCCCATAGAGGCCATGGCCGAAATCTTCGCCCAGATCGGCCAGCTTGGCTGCGCCCGCCAGTATCAGCTCGCTGTGCGAACCGTAGGTTCGGCTGTATCTCCGCGCCAGGCTTTCCGGCAGGAAGGCGTATTTGCGCCGCAGCTGGGCGGCATAGTCATCACGGTCGCCGCCAAAATCCCCTCCCGGCAATACCGTCCCTTTGGTCCAGGCGCCTTTGGCGTTGGGATAATATTTACCGAGTTTTTCCAAAGCGTGTTCCGCCAGCTTGCGGTAGGTGGTCAGCTTGCCGCCAAATACCGACAGCAGCGGGGCCTTGCCATGGTCGTCGGTGACCGACAGGGTGTAATCACGGGTGACCGCTTGCGGAGAGTCGGATTCATCGTCGCATAACGGGCGTACGCCGGAATAAGACCAGATAATATCGGCTTTGCCGAGCGGTTTTTTGAAGTGATCATTATAAACCTGCAGGAGATACTCGGTTTCCTGCTCGTCGATATGCACCGCTTTGGGATCGCCATGATATTCCACGTCGGTGGTGCCGATAATGGAGAATTCGTCCAGCCAGGGAATCACAAATACGATCCGGTGGTCTTCGTTTTGCAAAATGTAGGCTTGCTGGCCGTTATGCACCCGCGGCACAACGATATGGCTGCCTTTGATTAACCGGATACCATACTGAGAGGGCAGTTTCAGCCCTTCATCGATAAACTCTTTCACCCAGGGGCCGGTAGCGTTAGCCAGGCCTTTGGCCTGCCAGGTCAAAGTCTTGCCGGTCAGCACATCTTCAGCTTCCACCATCCAGAGGCCGTTTTCGCGCCAGGCGCGGGTCACTTTGGTGCGGGTGCGCACTTCGCCGCCTTTGGCGACCACTTCCTGTGCGTTCAGCACCACCAGGCGCGCGTCATCCACCCAGCAGTCGGAATATTCAAAACCGCGCACGATTGATGGTTTGAGTACCGAATCCGCGCCAAAACGCAACCCTTTACTGGCCGGCAGGCTGGTACGCTTGCCGAGGTGATCGTACATAAAGAGGCCGATACGGATCATCCACGCCGGGCGCAGATGAGGCCGGTGCGGTAAGCGGAAACGCATGGGAAACGCGATATGCGGCGCCATTTTCAGCAGCACCTCCCGTTCCGCCAGCGCCTCGCTCACCAGGCGGAATTCATAATGTTCGAGATAGCGCAGGCCGCCGTGAATCAATTTGGAACTGGCGGAAGAGGTTGCGCAGGCCAGATCCTCTGCCTCCAGCAACAGCACGGATAACCCGCGCCCGGCTGCATCTGCTGCGATGCCGGCACCATTGATGCCACCACCGATGACGATCAAATCTTTGGTTTCCACGTTACCTTCCTCCAGATGTTCGTTACAGTTCTTTTATTTTCGTTTTCGCTCATAATTGTAATCGAAAACCAACATCTACGCCAAGCCCTGTGCTGAAAAAAACGTCTATGCGTGACGGGGGTAACAGTTTATGTTTAGAATATGTAGAAAGAAGGTTAATAACCGAGGCGGGAACCCATGGAAAATTTTGCAACCATAAGCGTGGAACAGGCCCACCAGCGTTGGCAGCGGGGCGAAGCGGCCTTGGTGGATATTCGCGATCCGCAGAGTTTCGCCGCCGGGCATACTCCCGGGGCGTTTCATTTGACCAACGATACCCTGGGGGCCTTTATGCGGCAAAACGATCTCACCCGCCCGGTGATGGTGATGTGCTATCACGGCAATAGCAGCAAGGGCGCCGCGCAGTACCTGCTACAGCAAGGATTTGATGCGGCTTACAGTATCGACGGAGGCTTCGAGGCCTGGCAACAAGCCTTTCCGGGCGAAGTGAATACCC
>JAATFX010000139.1 GCA_015654925.1 Enterobacterales bacterium
AAGGAGAGGGTCGGCGGTTCGATCCCGTCATCACCCACCATTTCTGATCTTTTAAGTGGGTCGTTAGCTCAGTTGGTAGAGCAGTTGACTTTTAATCAATTGGTCGCAGGTTCGAATCCTGCACGACCCACCACTTTCAAAGATATTTTCCCCTTTAAAATCCTGATACAAAACTCACAGAACGCACTTGTCGTGCCGGATTTGACAAAAATGGGCTAAGTTCTTCAGGCGCTTTGATCTCCTGGGCCCGTCACTTTCCTCCTGCTAAATCAATAAAACTACCTGTTACATACGATGCCTCATCAGATAACAACCACGCGATAGCCTGAGCGACCTCTTCCGGTTGGCCTCCACGTTTCATCGGTAGCTGTTGTTTTACTCGGTCAACCCGCTCTGCCTCACCACCGTCGGCATGCATCTCGGTATATATAAATCCAGGGCGAACGGCATTTACACGAATTCCCTGGGCTGCCACTTCCAGAGACAAACCGATGGTTAGGGTATCAATAGCCCCCTTTGAAGCAGCGTAATCAATATATTCATGGGGGGAACCGAGCCGGGATGCCGCCGAAGATACGTTAACAATCGCCCCTCCCTGCCCACCATGACGCCACGCCATACGCTTTACCGCCTCGCGGGCGCAGATAAAGCTGCCGCTGACATTTGTGGCAAACAGCGTTGCCAGCCGTTCAGCGTTTAGTTGTTCTATGGAGGCTTGGGGCATCAGCATTCCTGCGTTATTCACTAACCCAGAGATAGGTCCAATCCTTTTATCAATTTGTAAAAAAAGCTCCACGACCTGTTCTTCCTGGGAAATATCGGCCTGCACGGCAATAGCTTCACCACCGCTGTGGTGAATTCTGTCAACCACATCTTGCGCGCACTCTTCGCGCGTGTGATAGCCGATACAAACCTTATGTCCCTTGCTTGCCAGGCATAGTGCGGTTGCGCGACCAATACCGCGGTCTCCACCGGTTATCAGAGTGATTTTATTTTTCATATATTGTTTTCCACCCGCAGGTTTATTTTATTTTTGTTCAAAAACATTAACGCCGCAATGACTAGACCGCAATTGCTAGACGGCATTACTAGAGAAAATAAGGCCATCACGATGAATACCCCTTTCCCCCACGACTCTAATAGCGCCGCCCACAAATAGTCCCAGCGACAAGCCTAACACTACAAGGAACGCGCTTGTCGTGCCGGATTTGACAAACCCATGCATGATTTTAAACAGCGCTCCGCGCTGGCCCGAATGGCGAACCTTCAAGCGGTAGCGGCATAGGATTAAACGGAAATATGGTGGCTGACCATGGAACCGTTGATAAAGCGATGGATCATGAGCGACGGCGGGTCGTTGGCGGGGGGAACCGCCGCCGCGCCAAACCACATAGGGTTTGCGGGACAAATGGAACCGCAAATATACGCGGGAATCCCCGCCAGGATGCCCGCCACGGGTCGGTGAACGTGTCCTGTCGCTATGGCGATTGGCCGGCGCGGATTTTTCCGCAACAGTTCACCAAACTTCACCGATTCGCGGCACATGATTTGATCCATGGGAAGGATGCCGCTTTGGAATACGTGATGATGCAGAAACAGCATTGAGGTTGCAGGACCTTCAGCGGACAGGGTTTCCTCCAGCCAAGGAAGGTGTTCAATCACTTTACCGGCAGAAGCGCCCGCGACGGTTGAATCAAGTCCGATGAGGCGAATATCATTTATATCCGCCACAAAATGCAATGCTCCCGAGCGGTCGCCGTTCCCGTTCCAATAACTACAGCCCAAAATGGAACGCATCAATGCACAGTTATCGGAATTACCCGGCAGGATGAATGCAGGATAAGGTCTCTTATCCAGGCGGGTCGCAATGGTTTCGTAGCCGTCGAACCAGTCGTTATCGATCAAATCGCCGGTGAGGACCAGGGCGTCAGGTTCAATAAGATCGATCCACGCCAGGGCGCGGTCAAGCCTGGACAGGTTGCCATTGTCGGGTGCGGCATGAATATCCGAGACCTGAGCGATAATCACGAGTGCCTCCTGTTGTTATGCAAAACAATGTCAAGCAATACCGATAGACCTGCTTTGCAGCTATGGCTAAGGTGAATGGAATAGTAAGTGAGCCATGCTCCTCGCTACGCATCTATCCCGTCCTGAAGACCTGGCGCTCCGTAACGGGATGATTTTTCCAGCCTAAAGCAACTGTACGCAGGGCGAGGCCAACGGCCGAATCGTCCCGCACGATCTGCCGCTGACAAAAAAATCTTCCCGGCAAGTCCGATTTTGTCCGTTTTACCGCCATGGTTGTCATTTACCGGGCGGCATGGCGCACCGGCGCCGGGCATACTCAAGTCTGATTTTACCGTCGGAGTCGCCCATGATAGCTGAACCTGCAACAAAATATACCCCCTTCCCTCCGGTCAAACTTGACGATCGCCAGTGGCCGTCCCACCAGCAACTCATCGCGCCGCGCTGGTGCTCAAGCGATTTGCGAGATGGCAACCAGTCGCTGGCCGAACCCATGGACAATACGCGTAAGCGGCTGTTCTGGGATCTGTTATTGCAGTGCGGCTTTAAAGAAATCGAAGTGGCATTTCCCTCGGCCTCGCAGACCGACTTTAATTTTGTCCGCGCATTAATAACGGAAAAGGCGATCCCGTCCGATGTCGCCATTCAGGTCTTGACGCCCTCCCGCCCCGATTTGATCGCGCGGACCATGGAGGCATTGGCGGGCGTGCCGCGGGCCATTGTTCATTTGTATAACGCCACCGCGCCGGTATTTCGCGAACTGGTTTTCCGGCAGGATAAAGCCGCCACCATTGCGCTGGCGGTGGCGGGCGCCAGGCAAATCCGCCAGTTATGCGAGCAGCAGCACGAAACCCAATGGACCTTTGAATATTCGCCGGAAACATTCTGTTTTACCGAGCTGGACTTTGCGCTGAGTATTTGCGAAGCGGTGGCCGACGTCTGGGAACCGGACGATCGGCGGCCCATGATTATCAACCTGCCCGCCACCGTGGAAGTCAGCACCCCCAATATCTATGCCGATCAGATCGAATGGTTTTGCCGCCATTTCAGCCGGCGAAACCAGGTATGCATCAGCGTTCACCCCCATAACGACCGCGGAACCGGGGTGGCCTGCGCCGAACTGGCTATGCTGGCCGGCGCGGATCGCGTCGAGGGCTGCCTGTTCGGCAACGGCGAACGTACCGGCAATGTGGACCTGGTAACCCTGGCGCTGAATCTCTATACCCAAGGCATTGCGCCGGGTTTGGATTTCAGCCGCTTGAAACAGGTAGTGGACGTCGTGGAACAATGCAATCAATTGCCGGTGCATCCCCGTCATCCTTATGCCGGCGAGCTGGTATTCACCGCCTTTTCCGGCTCGCACCAGGACGCCATCAAAAAAGGATTTGCCGCGCGCGCCCAATCCACGGAGAGCCGCTGGCGCGTACCCTACCTGCCCCTGGACCCGGCGGATGTGGGTTGCACCTATGAAGCCATTATCCGCGTGAATAGCCAATCGGGCAAAAGCGGCGCCGCGTGGCTGCTGGAGCAAAACCACGGCCTGCATCTGCCCCGCTGGCTGCAGGTGGATTTCAGCCAGGCGGTGCAATCGGCCGCGGACGAATCCAGCAAAGAGCTTTCCCAAGCCGAGGTGTGGAATTTGTTTCGCCAGCGCTACGGCCTGTCGACGACCGCGCTGATGACACTGATTCGCTACGAAAATCAGGGCGGGGATAACCAGCACAATTTCAGCGCCACGGTAAAGTTCGGCGACCGGGAATTCAATCTGCGGGGGAGCGGTAATGGCCTGCTTTCGGGGGCGGTGGACGCGCTGCGCCGCGAGTGGGCAATCAATCTTACCATTCTCGATTACCAGGAACATGCCCTCGGCCAGCAAAGCGACAGCCGCGCGGTAGCGTACCTGCGCTGCGCTTATGAGTCCGAGCGCACGGTTTGCGGCGTGGGCATCGACAATGATTCCGCCAGCGCGTCCCTGCAAGCGCTGTTTAACATCGCGGGCAGCCTGCTGAGCTGACGCCATCCTTTGCCGTCCCGCCTATGCGCCGCCCTGACCGCCAAAATAATCGCTGGGCGCCACCCCCAGCGTACGGCGAAACATCGCGCTGAAAGCGCTGGGATTGTCATAGCCTAACTCCAGCGCGACCTGGGTTACCGGCTTTCCCTGCGCCAGGTAATCCAGGGCCGCAAGTAATCTGGCCCGCCGCACCCAATCGCTGAAACGCAGGCCGGTTTCCGCCTGGAAACGCCGCGCCAGGGTCCGGCTGCTCATATTCAATTCCACGGCGGTGCGCGCAAGCTCCCACAGGGCTCCCGGTTGCCGCTGGATACGCCGGCTTAATTCCAGCATCATTGGCTCCCGCGGCTGCGGTAAATGCAGCGGCAACATGGGCAAGGTGCGGATTTCATCAAGTATCAGTTCGATAACGCGCTGCGCGCGGGTACCGGCGAGCTCCGCCTCCGTAATGGTCAATGCGGCGTTAATCAGCTCGCGCAGCAGAGGGGAAACCTGCACCACCTGGCAGCGCGCGGGCAAATCGGCGCGCGCCAGGGGATCGATAAACAGCGTGCGCGCGGCCACCGCGCCGGTAAAGGTTAATTGATGGTCCGTTTTGGCCGGCAGCCACACCCCGCGGCCGGGAGGCGCCACCCAGCAGCCCTGGCGGGTTTCCACCGTGACGACGCCGGTAAGTATATGTACCAATTGCGCGCATTGGTGGCGGTGCATGGGTTCCTGTTCACCATGGGTATAATCCCTGGCGTACGGGATTACCGCGCGTTGCTGTAGGAAAAAATCATTTTCATATAACATGCTGCCTGCCCGTTACGCGTTAAAGCCTATCAAAGGTGGACGGTATATACGCCCCATCGCCTCTTTATGCCACGTAGGGCTGATGGCAAACAACTTTTATTTGCTTGATTTATATCATAAAGTGAAAAAAATTAAATAATTCGATAATAAATAGCTTGCTATTTAATAGCAATGTATCTACATTTACCTCCACGGAACGCACAGCAAACTCACCCGGCGGAAAAGCACGATGCCGGACATGTGCTAAAGTTTTGGAGCAACCTTATCGGTAATTAAATAGCACGCTATTTAATAGTTCGATAAATCAACCTGTACGCATTCGCCGCGGCGAACGCTTTTATTAACCTAAGGAATATCATCATGAGCAAATTAACCACTATGTTTACCGCTTCGCTGTTAACCATGGGTATGAGCAACGCGTTTGCCGCCGCTACCCCGGCCCCGGTCGCCGATCGTCAGGTGCAGGCGTTCCTGAATGCCCTGAACAGTTCCGGCGGCAAGCCTATGGAACAACTCTCCCCCAAGGATGCGCGCCAGGTATTAACCGATGCCCAGGCCAATGCCAAACTGCCGGCGGCTGATGTGAGCAACAAAACCATCACCGTGGACGGCAAGGAAATCGCCCTGACCATCGTTAAACCGCAGGGCGCCACCGGCACCTTGCCGGTATTTATGTTTTTCCACGGCGGCGGCTGGATACTCGGGGATTTCCCCACCCATGAACGCCTGGTACGTGATTTAGTCGTGGAATCCGGCGCGGCCGCGGTGTTCGTCAACTACACCCCGTCCCCCGAAGCACATTACCCGGTCGCCATCAACCAGGCTTATGCCGCCACCCGCTGGGTAGCGGAACATGGTGATGAAATCGGCGTGGACGGCTCGCGCCTTGCCGTCGCCGGCAATAGCGTCGGCGGTAATATGGCCACCGTGGTCGCGCTGATGGCCAAAGAACAAGGCGCGCCGAAAATCCGCTTCGAAGCCCTGATGTGGCCGGTGACCAACGCCAATTTTGATACCGGCTCATACAAGACTTTTGCCAAAGATCATTTCCTGACCCGTAATATGATGAAGTGGTTCTGGGATGCCTATACCAAAGATGAGGCGCAGCGTAAGGATATCCATGCCTCCCCGCTGCTGGCGAGCGCAGCGCAGCTGAAAGGCCTGCCGCCGACCTTGATCCAGACCGCCGAGCTGGACGTCCTGCGCGACGAAGGTGAAGCTTATGGCCGCAAGCTCGACGGCGCCGGCGTGGACGTCACCGTGACCCGCTATAACGGCATGATCCATGACTTCGGTTTATTGAACCCGTTAAGCCAGGTGCCGGCCGTTCGCGCCCAAGTATTGCAAGCCGCCACCGAACTGAAAACCCACCTGCAATAAACCGCGGGACGCAGGGGAAGCCCACCGGGCCTCCCCTTATGCGTTAGCTGAACGTTGCCCGCATAAACGCGATATAGTCCTCTTCCGGCAGTTCCTGCCGGGCGTGGATAAATCCCCGGCCGTCATCCCCCACCAGATACCGTAACCGCGACGTGCCGTCCGTGGCCGCCTGATAAATCACCTGGGCCACATCCAGAGCGCTAATGCTGCGCGCCGCGCTCATGTCGGCAAAAGCCCGGCGGGTTTTGGCCTGAAACGGCAGATAATCTGCAATCTCGGGCGCGGAAACACTCTCCCCGGCCTGGCGTTGGGTAAAATGGGTTTCGGTCACGCCGCCGTGGGGAATGACCAATTTAACCCCTACCCCCACCGCCGCCGTTTCATAAGCCAGCGCCTCGCTAAAACCCTCCAGCGCGAATTTACTGGCGCAGTATAGCGATAGCATCGGCAGGGTAAACAGGCCGGCGCCGGAACTGACATTGACAATTATCCCCCGCCCCTGCCGGCGAAACACCGGCAATAGCGCGCGAGTGACCGCCATCACGCCAAATACATTGACCGCGAATTGCCGCTGGATCTGCTCGGGAGATAGAGCTTCGAACAGGCCAAACTGGCCGTAGCCGGCGTTATTGACCAGCGCGTCGATGGCGCCGAAACGCTTGATACCCGCAGCGATGGCCGCGTCTATACTGGCGCCATCCTCGACGTCCAGCCGGAGCATTTGCACATTGGCGCGCCGGGCCAGTTCGGATTCCGGCTGCGGCTGGCGCAGGGTGGCGATGGTATTCCAACCTTGATCGGCAAAATAAGCGGCGGTGCGCAGGCCGATGCCCGAAGACGCGCCGGTAATAAGTACGGTTTTAGTCATGGAAATACCCCCCAGGTCTGGCCGAATTGCCAGCGTGTAGAGTAAATCTATTGATGTTATGCAACAATAGGCCTAATTTTGCATGATTTAATGCAGGAAATCGCACAATGAAACGCGCCGCGCTATTTGAATTGCAGGCCATTGACGCCGTCGCGACGACGGGCAGCTTTCGCAAAGCCGCCGCCATCCTGGGTCTATCCCCCTCGGCGCTGAGCCACCGGGTTGCCGCCTTGGAAGGCCGGCTGGGCGTGCGGCTATTTAACCGCACTACCCGCAGCGTTTCGCTGTCCCAGGCCGGCGAGTAGTTGCTTAACCGGATACGGCCGGCGCTTAATGAAATCGACGAAGCCATGGAAGACGTGAATATTTTTCGCCTGACGCCTTCGGGCCGCCTGCGGATCAATACCTCGGAAGCGGCGGCCAAAATGATTCTGCAACCCATCGTGTTGGAATTTCTACGCCGTTACCCGGATATGACGGTGGAGATCGTCACCGATGGCCGGCTGGTGGATGTTATAGCCGACGGCTTCGACGCCGGTATCCGGCTGGCACAAAGCGTGCCGCAGGATATGATTGCCGTACCTTGCTCTGCGCCGCTGCGCTTTTTGGTGGTGGGCGCGCCGGCCTATTTCGCGCGTCACGGCCGCCCGCGGGAGCCGGGGGAATTGAGCCGGCATGTATGCATCCGCAGTCTGCTGCCCAGCGGCGCGCCCCTGCACTGGGAGTTTGAGCGACTAGGGGAAAAACGCATTATCAACATATCCGGACCGCTGATGCTGGATAATCAGCCGCTGATGATCGAAGCGGCCCTGGGCGGCGCGGGTCTGGCCTGGGTGAGCGAAGCGGCGGCACAGCGTTATCTTGACTCCGGAGCGCTGCAGGCGGTGCTGGAGGATTGGTCACCGCGGTTTGACGGCCTGCGCCTCTATTATTCCGGGCATCGGCTGGTGCCGGCCGGTTTGCGAATGTTTATCGACTTGTTGCATGAAAAGATTGCGGTGCCTTAACGGGTCCCGCCCGGCGCGCAAACGCCGGGCGGGAGGACAGGTAAAGAGAGGTCGCGTCGTCCAGGCGGTCAGTGCCCGCCGCCGCCGCCCCCTTGGGCGCTGAAGGGCGGTTTGGCCAGGAAGATCACCAATATCAGCGCGATAAACATCCACCCCAGCAAGGTGAAGTAATCCACGGTGGATAGCATATACGCCTGGCTCTCCACCAGCTTATCGAGCTGCGCCATGGTGGTTTGGCTGATACCGCCGAGCTTGTCGATATAATCCTGGGTATTGGCGCTATAGGGGGTAATATTTTCCGTCAACTGGGCATGGTGGAAAATTTCGCGCCGCTGCCAAATCCAGGTGGTCAGGGACGAGGCGAAACTCCCCCCGAGCACCCGCAGGAACGTCGCCAATCCCGAACCGTCGGCGATCTCCCTGGGCGACAGGCTGGAGAGCAAAATACTGGTGGTGGGCATAAAAAACAGCGCCACCCCGATCCCCATAAAGCCCTGGATCATCGCAATATGATAATAATCCACCTGGGTAGTAAAATCGGCGCGCATAAAGCAGGACACGCCGATAACCAAGAAGGAGCCGCCCGCCAGCAGCCGCAGATCGAACTTATGGGCATATCGTCCCACCAGCGGCGACATAAAGACCGGTAAAATCCCGATGGGCGCCGCGGCCAGCCCGGCCCAGACCGGGGTATAACCCAATTGGGTTTGCAGCCACTGCGGCAGTAACAGGTTAATGCCGAAAAAACCCGAATAGCCCAGCACCAGCGCCAGGGTGCCAAACGAGAAATTCCGGTACCTGAACAGCCGCAGGTTGACGATGGGATGCTTATCGGTAAATTCCCAGATCACCAATGCCGTCAGCGCGATAGCGGCGATCAGCGCCCCGATGATAATAAAATTGGAGCTGAACCAGTCAAGGTCGTTGCCTTTATCCAGCACCACCTGCAGCAGGCCGACGCCCACCACCAGCAGCCCCAGTCCGATATAATCGATGGGCTGATGCTCGGCTACCTCCGATCGTCCTTTAAGCTGCGCAAAGACCAGCATGGCGGCGAAGATCCCGATCGGCACGTTGATAAAAAAGATCCACGGCCACGTGTAGTTATCGGTAATCCAGCCCCCCGCCAGCGGGCCGACGATGGGCGCCACCACCGTGACCATGGCCAGCAGCGACAGCGCCATACCCCGCTTGGCGGCGGGATAAATCGATAACAGCAGGGTCTGGGCCATCGGATACAGCGGCCCGGCGAAAAACCCTTGCAACGCCCGGAAAATCACCAGTTGAGTCATACTCTGCGAGATACCGCACAGAAATGACGTCAAAATAAACAGGATGACCGAGGCCAAAAACAGCCGGGTCTGGCCGAAGCGCCGGGACATCCAGCCGGTTAACGGCAGCGCAATGGCGTTGGATACCGCAAACGAGGTAATAACCCAGGTCCCCTGCTCCGAGCTGACGCCCAGATTGCCGGAAATGGTAGGCAACGCCACATTGGCAATCGTGGTATCCAGCACCTGCATAAACGTCGCCAGCGACAGTCCGATGGTAGCCAGGACCAGGCTGGGTGGACGAAACGATTGTTCACTCATGGCGACCCCGCATCACTCTTTGCCTTTACCCTGGCCGGCGGCCATGGCCTGTTCGCCATTTTCATGGATAATGCGCTCCACCAGCTTGTCGGCTTCGACCAATTGATGATCGTAAACGTCGGTGAAGTAGCGGGGTTGATCCTGCGGATGCGGCGCCAGCACCGGGCCATCCTGATTATGCAGGTTTACCGTGACGTTGGTGGACAGACCGATACGCAGCGGGAATTTATCTAAATTATCCGGCTCCAGACGGATACGCACCGGCAGCCGCTGGACAATTTTGATCCAGTTGCCGCTGGCGTTTTGCGCCGGCAACAGGGAGAAGGCGCTGCCGGTACCGACGCCGAGACTTTCCACCTGGCCCCGATAGGTAATGTCGCCGCCGTAGAGATCGGCATCGATTTCCACCGGCTGGCCGATGCGCATTTTCACCAGTTGGGTTTCTTTAAAGTTGGCGTCAATCCAGATTTGGTCCAGGGGAACCACCGCCATCAGCGCGGTGCCGGGCTGCACGCGGCTGCCCACCTGTACCGAACGCTTCGCCACATAGCCGCTTACCGGCGCCACCAGGGTGCTGCGCACATGATCCAGATAAGCCTGGCGCAGCTGCGCGGCGGCCGCTTTCACATCCGGATGGGAACTGATGGTCGTGTCGTCCACCAGCGCGGACGTGGTGCTCAATTGCTGTTGCGATGACGTCAACGAGGTTTCCGCCGAGGTCAGGGCGTCGCGGGAATGAGACAACTCCTCTTGGGAGATCGCCCCGTCGCGGGCCAGGCTGGCGCGCCGCTGATAATCGTCCTTGGCCCGTTGCAGCTGGATTTTACTCGCGGCCACCATGGCTTTGTAGTTATCCACATTGCTATACAGCCCGCGCACCTGGCGCACCACCTTGGCCAGATTGGCCTCGGCGCTCTCCTGGTTGACGATGGTATCGCTGGGATCAAGACGCACCAGGACTTGTCCCTGTTTTACGAAATCGCCGTCATCGGCGGCAATGGCGGTCACCGTACCCGCTACCTGCGGGGTGATTTGCACCAGGTTGCCGGTGACATAGGCGTCATCGGTATTTTCAAAAAAGCGGCCATGGAAGTAGTAATACAGGCCAAAACCGATAGCGGCCACAATAATAACCGCCAATAAAATCAATAACAGCAGCCTGCGTTTACCGGACTTGGCCGGCGGGGTCGCCGGTTGATTGGCCGGACCGGCCTGGTTGCCTGCTGCTTGAGTGGTGGAATTTTCAGCCATAAAAGAGTTCTCAGTGTGCTTGGTTCACGGCCACGTCTGACGTGGCATTCGAAGAAACGGATGATTGAAAGCCGCCGCCCAGCGCCTGCATCAGCAAAATCGCGGTGTCGGTACGATCGGCGTTCAGGCTGGCCAACTGGCGCTCGGCCTGGATCAATTGCTGCTCGACGCTCAAAGCATCGAGATAGTTACCCACGCCCGCGCTGTAGCGCTGCATGGCATTGGCCCAGGAATCATTGGCAATGTCCCGGGCGCGCATCTGCTGCTGAATCTGAGTATCCAGCGAACTCAGGCGGGTAATGGCGTCGCTGATATCCCCCAGCGCCGAGACCAGCGACTGGTTATATTGGGCTACCGCCAGGTCATAATCGGCATTGCTGCCCGCCAGATCGGCGCGCAGGCGGCCGCCGTCGAAAATCGGCAATGACAGCGCCGGCCCGATGGAGAAATAGCGGCTGGGCGAACCGAAGAAGGCGTCGCCCAACAGCGATTTGGTTCCCGCGGCGGCGGTCAGGTTAAGATTGGGATAAAAGGCGGTGCGGCTCACCTTGATATCTTTGCTCGCCGCCTCCACCCGCCAGCGCGCGGCCACCAGATCCGGCCGGCGGCCCAGCAGCTCGGCGGGCAGGCGCGGCGGCAGGCTGACCGCCGTGGGGGCGATCAGATGCGGGCGCGGTAAATTCAGGGTCTGGTCCGGACCTTGGCCCATTAACACCGCCAGCTTGATATTGGCGGCGCGCACCTGCTGCTGCGCATCGGTCAGCGAGGCTTCAGCCGAGGCTTCCAGGCTTTCGGTCTGCTGGTACTGGAACTTGCTGTCCAGTCCGGCATTCAGCCGCTTCGACGCCAGGTCAAGCATGGTGCGGGTGCGCTCCAGATCTTTTTGCGCCAAGTCTTCCATCGCCCAGGCCTGGCCCAGGGTGTTGTACGCCCGCGCCACATTGGCGGAAAGCGTCAGCCTGGCCGCCTGCCGGTCCACTTCGCTGGCGTTGGCCCGTCCGACCGCCGCTTCCCAGGCGGCCCGCTGGCCGCCCCATAAATCGAAGGTGTAATTAAAATCAGCCGACAGCGTGCGCAGGGTGGCATATCTGTCGCCCTGGCCGGTGGGGTCGTCAACCTTGGACAAGCGCTGGCGGGTAATGCCGGCGTCGGCATTAAGCGTCGGCATGCGATCGGCCTGCGCCGACAGCACCGACGCGCTGGCGCGCCGGGCGCGGGCATCGGCCACCTGGAGATCGGGGCTGGATTGCAGCGCCTGCCGAATCAGCGCGTTAAGCTGCGGGTCTCCCAGCGTGTTCCACCAATCGGCCGCCGGCCAGTTGGCGGTGGAATGGGTATTAGCCTTTAGCGTGCGCTCGGTATGCAGGTTAGCGACATCCATTTTTTGGCCTTCGGTATGTAAACCGTTGGGCAGAGCACAGCCCGCCAGGACGCAAGAACAGAGCAGCGGTAATAAACGAATGCGCAGCGGCATAGTGAAATTAACTCCTTAAATACCGGCATGGATCAGCAGCTTGGTGAGCATGCGATCGAATTCTTTAAATTCAGAGGGGGTAAATGGTTGTAATAAATCATTAAAAGCTTTTTTGGCGATCAACGGGATTTGCCGGCAGAATTCCTGGCCCTTCGCGGTCAGTTCCAGATGAAATTGCCGCCGGTCGGTAGTGCTGCGCACCCGTTTGATCATGTCTTTAGTTTCCAACCTATCGAGCATGCGCGACATCGCACCGCTATCCAACATGACACAGCGGCATAACTCCGCCGACGTGGTCATGCCTTCCCGGTTCATCAGCAGCATGACTTTGAATTGCGCCGCGGTAATGTCGTAGGCTGCGAGATGCCGTTCAAGAATACGGTCTTTGCAGCAATTCAAGCGATGAATCTGCCGTCCCCATTTAAAGACGGTTTCAATATCATCATCAGAAAAGTGGTCCATAATGATGGTTGCCTAGGCAGCTATTAGGCGGGGAACTATACTGCTGGGGATGTAGGTAAACAACAGTCAATTTTGTAACCAAATATTTACACTTATCGCAGGCCACGCGCAACGCGGGGCGGGGCCGGATCAAGGCTTGGAGCCGATCGCCAGAACGGTCAAAACCTCATCCCCGACCATCGCATAACCGCACTCAAGCTGCATGCCCGCCGGCAATTGCGGCGTCAGCTCAACCAACAATTCAAGGGTAATGCGGTTATCGCCCAGCCGGGCCACCTGAACATCCAGAAAGTCGAAATAACGCTGTACCGTGGGATACAGGGCTTTAAACAGGCTCTCCTTGGCCGAGAAAGCCAGGGTCAGGCAGGCAGCAAAGGGCAGATCCACGGTAGCGAACAGCGCATGCTCCTGCGCGGTGATGATGCCGGGCCACAGCTCCAGCGTGCGCGGTCCGCTAATCAGCGTTTCGATATCAATGCCCAGGCCCGTCACATCCCGCTGCGGCCGGCGCCAGCCAATGCACACCGCCCGGGAAGTATGGTGCGACAGCGCGCCCTGCACCTCCCCCGGCCAGGCCGGCGCGCGGTCCGCGCCCGGCAATAAATCGAAATGGGGGTAGCCCAAATCCCGCAACACCCGATCGGCGACGATACGCCCGGCCAGGTACTCCCCGCGGCGTTTGATGGAAGAACCGGCTATCGCCGGGGGCAGCGCTACGCCGGCGGCGGGATAATCCGCATCCTGATAAAGGGCGGTATCGAAGCGGCAAGACCAGACGCGCGCCGGGATAAGCACATCCAACAGTTCGGCCTGGCCAAACGGCGGCCCCTCATCCAGGGACACAATGCAGGAAACCGGGTGATTCATAATGGTGATTTATCCTTCTCGGGGCCAGGTTATCCTGCCGTTACGCTACTGGGGTTCCAGTACCTTACCCTAAGTATAATCACAATTTTTTGGTCAGGCGCTCCGCGTCGCCGGAATTAAATAATGGCTTGACCAGGCCATACAGCGCCGGGTTATCGCTTTCATCTTTCAACTCGATGCCGGAAAGCCTACGCTGCCTGGCTTGTTCCAGCAGCCAGGCCAGCTTAAAGGCCGCCTGCGGGTAATCAAGACCCTCGGGGCGGATATTGGAAATACAGTTGCGCTCCGATTCCAGCCGCCGGGTATGGGGACCCCAGGTAAAGTAAATGCCCAGGCTGTCCGGCGACGATAACCCGGGGCGCTCGCCGATCAAGATCGCCACCGCCTTGGCCTGCAGGCATTCGCCGATATCATCCCCCAATGCGACCCGCGACTGATGGGCCAGGATCACCGGCGCCATTTTCAGCCCCAGCAGTTCCAGATAAGGCCTGAATGCCCGGATAAACGGCACCGCCTGGCGATGCACCGCTTTCGAAGACAGGCCGTCCCCCACCACCAGCAAGATATCGGCCTGCCGCTCGGGATAATCCGCCAGCATCCGCCGGCTGTCGTCACCGAGACGGCGGCCCAAATCCGGCCGGCACAGGTAGCTTTCGCGGTTTTGCGCCGCGCTGTGCACGGTTAGAGTGGCCAGCCCGCCTTCCTCCAACTGCCGCGCCAGGGTTTCGCTATCGAAGGGCTGATGCACCGCGTCCCGCGCCTGGGCGTGGGCCAGGCCGAATTTCAATACTTCCGCCGTCGGCATGCTGGCGCCGGCGCGGCCCAGGGCAATGCGCGCCGCGGTAAACTCCCGCAGTCCTTCCCATGGGTTGGTATGGATTACATTGCCCACGGGAAATTTACCGGCGCAGGGCTTGTCGTTTTGATCCATTTTATGCTCCAGGAGGTGGCCCCGCTAGGTCAAATGCTGCAACAGCGGGTGCTGGCTGCCCGTATCCCTGAGCCGGCCGTCGGAATCAATAATCTGCATACGCTGCAGCCAGGCCGAGAATTCAGGGGCATGTTGCAAACCGAACAGTTCGCGCACATACAGCGCGTCGTGAAACGAGGTGCTTTGGTAGTTCAGCATAATATCATCCGCCCCCGGCACGCCGATTAAAAAGGTCAGCCCGGCGGCGGCCAGCAGCGTCAGGAGCGTATCCATATCGTCCTGATCGGCCTCGGCGTGGTTGGTGTAACACACATCGCACCCCAGCGGCACCCCCAGCAGTTTGCCGCAAAAGTGATCCTCCAGCCCGGCGCGGATAATCTGTTTGCCGTCATAGAGATATTCGGGGCCGATAAAACCCACCACGGTATTGATCAGCAGCGGTTTGAAGTGCCGGGCAATGGCATAGGCCCGGGCTTCGCAGGTCTGCTGGTCCACGCCGTGATGGGCGTTGGCCGACAGGCAACTGCCCTGCCCGGTTTCGAAGTACATGACGTTATCGCCCAAGGTGCCGCGATTAAGGCTTAACGCCGCCTGCCGCGCTTCGTCGAGCAACGCCAGGTTGATACCGAACCCGGCGTTGGCCGCCTCGGTACCGGCAATGGATTGGAACACCAGATCCACCGGCGCCCCGCGTTCGATTAATTTAATGGTGTTGGTGACGTGGGTGAGCACGCAGGACTGGGTGGGGATCTCAAAGCTGCTAATCACGTCATCCAGCATATAATTGAGCTTTTCCAGCAGCGGCAAGCTATCGCTGGCGGGATTGATGCCGATCACCGCGTCGCCGCTGCCGTACAGCAACCCGTCCAGCATGCTGGCGGCGATACCCTTGAGATCGTCGGTGGGATGATTGGGCTGTAGCCGCACGCTCATATGGCCGGGCAGGCCGATGGTATTGCGAAAGCGGGTGATAACCCGGCATTTTTTCGCCACCAGAATCAGGTCCTGGTTGCGCATGATTTTACTTACCGCCGCGGCCATCTCCGGCGTAATCCCCGGCGCCACCAGCGCCAGGCGGGCGCTGTCGGTGCGCTCGGACAGCAGCCAGTCGCGGAAGTCCCCCACGGTCAAATGCGCGATCGGCGCGAACGCCGCCGTATCGTGACCGTCGATAATCAGGCGCGTCACCTCATCATCTTCATAGGGAATCAGCGGCTGCTGTAAAAACAGCGGCAGCGGGACATCCGCCAGCGCAATCCGCGCCGCCATGCGCTCCTCGGCGCTGGCGGCGGCCACCCCGGCCAGGTAGTCGCCGGAGCGCGGCGGCGACGCTTTGGCCAGCAGTTCGCGTAAATCGGCGAAACGATAGCTGTTCTGGCTTAATGTGGCTTGAAACATCGCCCCTCCGGGATTACTCCGTCAACGTCAATTGCGAGTCCGGCGCCGCCGCGTCGCGGGCATGGCGGGTCAGGCGGAAATAGGCATAACCCAGCAGCATCATGGCGGCGAAGATCAGGAACAATAGCTGGTTGTAGTAAATCATCGCCACCAGGCAAATTACCGCCATCACCAGCGCCAGCGCCGGGGCAAACGGATACAGCGGCGCGCGGAACGGACGGATCAGCCGGGGCTCCAGGCGGCGCAGCCTGAACAGCGAAGCCATGGAGATGATATACATTACAATAGCACCGAATACCGACATGGTAACGATATTGGCGGTCAGCGGCTGCCCGCCGATGGTAATCAGCGAGTCGGAGAAAATAGCGGCGATGCCCACCACGCCGCCGGCGAGGATCGCCCGGTGCGGCGTACGGAAACGGGCGTTGATCCGTGAGAGGGGCTTAGGCAGATAGCCGGCACGCGCCAGGGCAAAAATCTGCCGGGAATAACCCATGATAATGCCGTGGAATGAAGCGATCAGACCAAACAGCCCCAGCCAGACCAGCATATGCAGCCAGCCGCTGTTGCCGCCGACGATAATTTTCATGGCCTGCGGCAAGGGATCGTTGATATTGGCCAGTTTGGTCCAGTCGCCCACCCCGCCGGCAAACGCCATAACGCCGAGCGCCAGCACCGTTAAGGTCAGGATGCCGCCGATAAAGGCGCGGGGGATGGTGCGCTGCGGGTCCTTGGCCTCCTCGGCCGCCATGGATGCGCCTTCGATGGCCAGGAAAAACCAGATGGCAAACGGAATGGCGGCGAAAATACCGGAAAACGCGCC
This sequence comes from Enterobacterales bacterium, assembly GCA_015654925.1. GTDB lineage: Bacteria > Pseudomonadota > Gammaproteobacteria > Enterobacterales > Enterobacteriaceae > Acerihabitans. The sequence continues at coordinate 16,888 of JAATFX010000139.1, forward strand.
GACGCTGAAGTGTTCCGCGCCGGCCCAGCCGCCGCGGGTAAAATTCGCCCATTCAAACCCCGGCGCCACCACGCCCATAAATACCAGCAGTTCGAAGATTGCCAGCAGGGTCACCAGCAGCTCGAAGGTGGCGGCGATGCTGACGCCGAGAATATTCAGCCCCATAAATACCAGATAGGCGCCCAATGCCACCCAGCGCGGCTCCAGCGCCGGGAACTGGACGTTAAGATAGGCGCCGATGGCCATGGCGATCGCCGGCGGCGCAAAGACAAACTCCACCAGGGTAGCGAAACCGGCGATAAACCCCCCGGTAGGGCCAAAGGCGCGGTGGGCATAGGCAAACGGGCCGCCCGCGTGGGGAATGGAGGTGGTCAGTTCGGTAAAGCTAAAGATAAAGGCGCAATACATGGCCGCTATCGCCACCGCCGTGACCAGGAACCCCAGCGTGCCCGCCTGGGCCCAGCCGTAGCTCCAGCCGAAATATTCGCCCGAAATAACCAGGCCGACCGCGATGCCCCAAAGATGGAAGCTGCCGAGGGTGCGTTTAAGCACGGGTGCCACTTTACTATCAAGCATGATGAGGTCCTATGATGCGTAAGTATTTGTAAAGGTGCAAAGGTCATACCAAAACTGATATTCGTCGGTTCAAGGTCCGTTTTAGCCGTAAAATCAGGCGAATCGCGGGATTTTTCGCCCCATTGGCCGCCGTTGCGGTACGGGCCAGGGCCGTTTTGGTGCAGCGCCCCAGAGAATGGGCAAGGGTTGTGACTTACGGGTGCAAGGGAGGTAAAACGGGGCCGGCCGGCCCCGGGGATTGCGCAGTCCAATAACTGTCCAACAACTACAGCTTCTGGGTATCTTCCAGGGAAAAACGTCCCAGCGGGTTCTGATAGAAATCCTTGATATTTTTGCGGCTGACATTGCGGTACGGGCTGTAATATAAATCCACCCAGTTAACGTCCGCCTTGGCCATTTTTTGCAGCTCGATATACATCTGCTCGCGTTTGGCGGCATTCATTTCAACGCGCGCCGCGGCGACCAGGGATTTAACCTGCTCGTTATGATAACGGGTCATATAGTTCATATTGGCGTCATGCCCCAGCACAAAGGTGGTTTTTTGGTCCGGATCGAGAATATCGTTGGTCCAATACATCACCGAAATATCGTATTCGCCCGCCACCAGCATATCCCAGCTCTGGCTCGGATCGACTTTTTGCAGGTTTACCGTCACCCCGGCCTTGGCCAATTGCTGTTGCAAAAGAATGGCGATCTGTTCGTCCACTTCGTCGCCGGCATTCACCACATAGTTAAGCTTGAGATCGGAGGCGCCGGCCGCTTTCAGCATTTGCTTGGCTTTCTCGGGATCGTACGGGCGCTGCAGGTTATCCGCATAATGAAACAGCGCCCCTTCCGGGATATAAGAGTTGGCGATATGTCCGAACCCAAAGGTCACGGTATCGACAATCGCCTTTTTATCGATGGCGAAATCCAGCGCCTGGCGCACCTCTACTTTAGCCAGCGCGCCGTGTTCGTGGTTAATCAGCAAGTGATCCTCACGGGTGGAGCGGTCCAGGTGAACATCGAGATTAGGATCTTTTTGCAGCGAGGTGATGCGCGAGAACGGCACCGACAGCGCGGCGTCCAGTTCCCCCGCCTGCACTTTCAGCATGCGGGTATTGTCATCGGGCAGGGTCAGCCAATCCACCCCGTCGAGCTTGACGCGATCCGCCTGCCAGAAATAGGGATTTTTCACCAGTTCCACTTTTTCGCCCCGGGTCCATTGTTTAACGCTGAAAGCCCCCGAACCGACGGGCTTTTCGGCAAACGCCTCCTCGCCCATGGATTTGACGATTTTCTCCGGCAGTACCGATACGTTCGGCAAGGCCAGCTGCGACAGGAACGGCGCCGACGGCGTTTTCAGGGTAACGACCAGGGTTTGGGCATCCGGCGCTTCGGCTTTATCGATAATGCTGTAGGAATCGCGCCACAGCGAGCCTTCGTTATCACGAATGCGCAACAGGCTGAATACCGCGTCCTGGGCGGTTACCGGCGATCCGTCCGAGAATTTGGCCGCGCGGATTTTAAACGTATAAACCTTGCCGTCAGGCGAAATCTCCCAGCTCTGCGCCAGTCCCGGCTCCAGCCGGGTGCCGTCCTTGTCTACCCGCACCAGCACGTCGAATACATTGGAGAACACCCAATTATCGGCATTCTGCGCCGATTTAATCGGGTCGAAGGTGGTGCTGTCCTCGCGCCGGCCGATGGTCAGTATCCCGGCGGCTTCGGCCAACTGGCTTGCCGCACTCAGCGCCAGCAATACGCCGGCGGCCACAATGTTAAAATGCTTACGTTTCATAGATCTCATACCTCAGTCAAAAGGAAGGGCGGCTTCGCCGGTAGTTCTGTCCAGCACACAGGCAAAAGCATGATCGGCAATGTGCCGGGTAGCGGGTATCGCGCCGGTACGGCAGGTAGGTCGGGCGTACCGGCAGCGGGGATGAAAAGCGCACCCCGCGGGAATGGCTATGGGGCTGGGCGGTTCCCCGGCCAGGGGATCAGCCGGCAGCGGCAAATCGGGATCGATTTCCGGAATGGCCGCCACCAGCGCGGCGGTATAAGGATGGCGCGGAACGCGGAACACCTGCTCCGCCGGGCCTTCTTCCACGATGCGCCCCAGGTACATTACGGCCACCCGGTCGCACAGCCGGCGCACGATGGCCAAATCATGGGCGATAAACAGGATCGCCAGCCCCATGCGCTCGCGCAGATCCATCAACAAATTGATGATTTGCCCCTGAATGGACACATCCAGCGCCGCGACGCATTCATCGGCCACCATTAGCCGCGGCTCCAGCGCCAGCGCGCGGGCGATACCGGCCCGCTGGCACTGTCCGCCGCTCAGGGCGCCCGGGCGGCAACTCCCCTGTTCCGGGCGCAGCCCCACCAGCGTCAGCAGTTCGGCCACCCGCGCCGCCACCGCCGCCGGCGGCACCTTGCGGTGAACCCGCAGCACTTCGGCGATGCCGCCGCCGATGGTTTGGCGGGGATTAAGCGAAGAGAACGGGTCCTGGAAAATCATCGCCGTTTGCCGGCGCAGGCGCGCGATATCGCTGGATAATCCATGGGTGATATTGCGGCCGTCAAACCGCACGCTGCCGCCGGTGCTTTTTTCCAACTGCAGGATGGCGCGCCCAAGGGTGCTTTTACCGCTGCCGGACTCGCCCACCAGACCGATGGTTTCCCCGGGGTGGATACGCAGGGACACGCCGTTGACCGCATGCAGCCGCGGCCGGTTAAGACGCAGCGGATTGCCGCCGGACAGCGGGAACGATACCTGTAAGTCATCGACTTCCAGTAGGGGATAGGCGTTATTTACCATTGCCCCTCCCGATGGGATAACGGTTGCAAAGGAAAATGGCAGGCCGCGCCGTGGGCCGGGTCGTCCCGCGACGCCAACAGCGGCGGCTGCTGCGCCGCGCAGACGTCGCCGGCCCGCGCGCAGCGGGTATGGAACCGGCAGCCGGAGGGGAAATCGCCGGCGGACGGCGGCTGTCCCTGGATGGTTTTCAACCGGCCGCTGCCCCCCGCGCTGACCGGCTGGCAGTTAATCAAGCCCTGGGTATACGGATGCAGCGGCTGCGCCAGCACCGGGCGTTTGGCGCCGATTTCGCACAGCCGTCCGCCGTACATCACCGCAATCCGGTCGCAGGTCTGCGCCACGACCCCGAGATCGTGGGTGATCATGATAATCGCCAGGCCGAGGCGATCGCGCAGATCCATCAATAAGCGCAGGATTTGCACCTGTACCGTGACGTCCAGCGCGGTGGTCGGTTCGTCGGCAATCAGAATTTTCGGCTCGCAGGCCAGCGCGACGGCGATCATGGCCCGCTGGCGCATGCCGCCGGAAAATTCATGGGGATAATGATCGATGCGTTTGCGCGGATCGGGAATCCCCACCTGGCGCAGCAATTCCACGGCGGCGTCCCTGGCTTCCCGCCGCCCGGCGCCAAAATGGGCGCGGCGGCTCTCGGCGATTTGCCCGCCGATGGTCATTACCGGATTGAGATGGCTGGCGGGGTTCTGGAAAATCATCCCCATCTGGTGGCCGCGCACCTGGGTCATGCGCCGGTCGTCAAGGGTCATGATATCGGTCTGCCCCAGCCAGGCTTCGCCGGCGTGCAGGCGTAACCCCTCGCCGGGCAGCAGGCGCATCAGCGCCCGGCAGGTGACGGTCTTGCCGGAGCCGCTCTCGCCCACCAGGCCCAGCATTTCGCCGGCCGCCAGGGAGAAAGAGACACTGTCAACCAAACGGATATCATGACGGTTGACCACGGTCAGGTTATTTACCCTCAGCAGCGGCGCCTTCATGGCCGTTCTCCCAATTTATCACCCAGCCCGTCGGCCAGCAGGCTAAAGCCCATCGCCAGCAGCACAATGGCCAGCCCGGGAAAAGCGGTGATCCACCAGGCGGTGGTAATAAAACTTTGTCCTTCGGCGATCATGACGCCCCACTCCGCCGCCGGCGGCTGTACTCCCAGGCCGAGATAACTCACCGCCGCGCCGTTAAGCAGCACCAGTACGCAGTCCGACATGGAGAACACCACCGACCCGGTCAGCGCGTTGGGCAATAGGTGGGCGAACAGGATGCGCCCGTGGCTAAACCCCAGGCTGCGCGCAGCCAGCATAAAGTCGCTGTGTTTAAGGGTTAGCACCTGGGATCGCACCAGCCGGGCGTAGGATACCCAGCCCACCAGCGCCATGGCGATATAAAAACTGCCCAGCCCCGGGCCGATAATGGCGATGATCGACAGCATCAGCACCAAAAAGGGAAAGGCCAGCACAATGTCGATGCAGCGCATGATCAACGCATCGACGGGGCCGCCGAGATAACCGGAAAACGCGCCGATAACGGTGCCGATTAAAAACGGGAAGATCACGCCCACCAGGCAAATTTGCAAATCAATGCGCGCGCCCCAGATCACCCGGGAAAAGATATCGCGGCCAAAATTATCGGTACCGAAGAGGTGCGGCCAGCCCGGCGCCAGTAGCCGCGCTGCCGGGTCCTGGAACAGGGGATCGTAAGGCCCCGCCCAGGGCGCCAGCGCCGCCAGCAGCAACCAAAGCAGGACGATGGCGCCGCCGGTGCGCAACGCCATGGATCGCGGCAAAAAACGGCGCGGTGACCAACGGCCGCCAACGCGCCGGAGGGACTGGGCGGGCATCATAGTTTTACCCTCGGGTCCAGGGCCACCGTCAGCAGATCCGCCAGCAGATTCACCGCCACCGTCGCCAGGGCGAAGACCATGACCACGCCCTGCACCACCATATAGTCGCGGCTGAAAATGGCCTTCACCAGCAACTGCCCCATGCCGGGAATGGCGAATACGCTTTCGATCACCACCGTACTGCCGATCAGCCAGCCGATATTAACCGCCAGCAGGTTCACCGTCGGCACCAGCGAATTGGGCATCACGTGGTGCCAGAAAATACGCCCCTCGTCCTGGCCGCGCGCCCGGGCGGCGGTAACATAATCCGCCTGTAGCTCCGCCAGCAGGCTGGCGCGCAGGTTGCGGGTCAGCACCGCCGACAGCGCCAGGGCCACCGTCAGGCAGGGCAAAACCAAATGATGCAGCCGCTCGCCCCATTCGACCCCATAACCGGATACCGGGAACCAGCCCAAAGCGACGCTAAATACCAGGATCAGCATAATGCCGAGCCAAAAAGCCGGAAAACCCAGCCCGGCGGTGGAGAGCAGCCGGATAATATGATCGGCGGCGCGCCCCCGGCGCCGTGCGGCGGCGGCGGCCAGCGGCACGGTTAGCAACAGCGCCAGCAGAACGCTGCCCAGCACCAAATACAGCGTGGGTTCAATACGGGTCATAATCAGCTTGGCGGTATCGATGCGATAGACAATCGATCGCCCCAGCTCGCCGTGCAGCAGATTCTTGAGAAAATAGCCGTATTGCACCCATAGCGGCTGGTCGAGAGCGTACTGGGCGCGAATCCGGGCAATAGCCGCCGGCGTGCTGCGCACGCCCAGCAGGATCCGGGCCGGGTCGCCGGGGATGGCGCGCACCAGCATAAAAGTGATCAGGCTGATGCCCAGCAACACCGGCAGCAATTGCAGCGGACGGAACAGGACAAATCGGTAACGATGCATGGCGTTAGTCCCCGGTACCGTTGCGCGTCCGCGCGAGGAAATCCAGTAACACGGGGTAATACGCCTGCGGTTCTTCGTAAAACGGCATATGGCTGCTGTTGGGGAACACGTGCAGCTCGGCGTGGGGCAGGCCTTGCTTTATGCGCATGGCGCAGGCCGGGGTCAGTTCGTCGTGCTGGCCGGTGGTAATCAGGCAAGGCACCTTGATGGCGGATAATTCCGCCGTGCGATCCCAGGTTTTCAGGCTGCCGGTGTAGAGAAATTCATTCGGCCCCTGCAACGTGAGGTAAGGACCCATATTCCAATCCTGCAGCGAACGCCGCACCGGCGCCGGCCATTCATCCAGCCGGCAAACATGGCGATAATTCAATAAGGTAATGGCGGCCTGGTAGGCGGGATGATCCAGCGTGCCCATGGCTTCGTGGCGCAGCATCATCGCCACGGTTTCATGCCCCAGCGCGGCGCGCAGACGATTGAGTTCTTGTATCAGATGAGGCATATCCGCCGCGGTATTTTCCAGGATCAGGCATTTAATTGCACCGGGGTGGTGCAGCGCCACCTCTATCCCCAGCCAGCCGCCCCATGAATGACCAAGCAGGGTCACCTGGCCCAGTCCCAGCGCCTGGCGTACCGTTTCCACTTCATTCACGTAACGTTCCATAGTCCATAGGGCGGGAAGATCGGGCCGATCGGAACGCCCGGTTCCCAACTGGTCGAAGGCCACCACCCGGTAGCCCTGGTGTTTCAGGCAGGAATGCGCTTCACGCAAATAGTCGCAGGGCAGCCCCGGGCCGCCGTTCAGGCATAGCACGACCTCATTCCCGGTGCCGAACTCATAGGTCGCTACCCGGTAACCGTCTACGTCGATCGTCCGCTGCCTGTCCGGCGCTATTTCACTCCACATACATCCCCCCGCTACCTTTGCCGGCGGCCTGAACGCCCCGCCGTGGTTATGCCTTTACGCTACGCATAAGCCGCCTGGCTGAACAGTTAGTAAAAATGCTAGGTTTCGCGGGCGATCGCGCCGCTGCGGCGCGCCCCCTTAATGGCACCTAAATTGCATATCTGAACCGGTTACCGGAAGGGAACTGCAGGATCCGTGCCCGTCGCGCATAAGTGAGTATTTGAGGGAGGAGCCAATGAGCATTGCCATCAATCGACCACGGCCGGCGCCGTTGCTGGACGATAGCCTGGACGCCGCTTTTTTATCCCTGTTCCGGCAAAGCGCCGGGCTGGGAATGGACGCGCTAATCTACGATTACACGCCGGTGCCGCGTTCGCTGGAGGGAGAATTGATTACGCCCTCGGTGCTGCGCATGAGCAACGTGCCCGAGGATATGCGCCAGCTTTGGACCGAAAGCGGCTATTACCAGGTGGACCCGGTGCAACTGTATGCCCTGGATACCTGCGCGCCCTTCGTTTGGTCATATCAGCGGCCGGACCGCACTTCCCTGCGCGGGATTATCAGCGAGCGCCACCAGCCGGTGACTCATTATATGCGCGATAATAATATGCCCTGCGGCGCCACCGTACCCCTGCACCTGCCGCGGGGCGGATTCGTCACCGTCACCGGCATCGTTGGCCACGCCGGCCATGAGCGCGATCTCGGCCACGCGTTGGCGGAGCTTAGCCTGCTGGCCCACACTTTCCAGGAACGGATTTATCCGCTATTCGATCGCCAGATGCTGACCTGCCAGTATGTGCGGCTGAGCAAACGGGAACGGGAGTGCCTGAGCTGGTCCGCCGAGGGCCTGACCGCCAAGGAAATCGCCCGCAAATTATCGCGCTCGGTGGCTACCGTGACCCTGCACCTGAATTCGGCCGCGCGCAAGCTGGGGGCGAGCAACCGGGTGCAGGCCGTGGTGCGCGCCATGCATTATCGTTTGCTCGATAGCTGATCCGCAGGCAATACCTAGCATTTTTTCTAGCTATCCGTTACCGGCGGCCCGCTTTACCCTAGGTTATCCCCGACCGACAGGTAAACCGTTATGTACAGCATTACAGAAGGCTACGCGCCGTTTAGGCACTATCAAACCTGGTACCGCGTTTGCGGCGATCTGCATAACGGCCAAACGCCGCTGGTGGTCGCCCACGGCGGGCCGGGATGCACTCATGATTATGTGGACGCTTTTCGCGATATCGCCCGGAGCGGACGCGCGGTGATCCATTACGATCAGCTCGGGAACGGACGCTCGACCCATCTGCGCGGACAGTCGGCTGAATTTTGGCAGGTCCCGCTGTTTCTGGCGGAACTGGACAACCTGCTGGCGCACCTGGGCATTGCGGATAACTATGCCCTGCTGGGGCAATCATGGGGCGGGATGTTGACGGCCGAGCATGCGGTGCTGCGCCCCGCCGGTTTGCGGGCCATCATCATCGCCAACTCGCCGGCGTCGATGGCGTTGTGGCTGGCGGCCGCGGCGCGGCTGCGCGCCGGATTACCTGAGCAGGTACAGCGGTGTTTACTGGAGCATGAGCGCGCCGGCACCCTCGACAGCCCGGAGTACCGCCAGGCCACCCAGATATTTTACCAGCGCCATGTTTGCCGTCTGTCCCCCTGGCCGGAAGAGGTCAGGCGCACGTTCGCGGCCATGGATGATGACCCGACGGTCTACCATGCCATGAACGGCCCGACGGAATTCCACGTGATCGGCACGATGAAAGCCTGGAGCATTATCGACCGGCTCCCGCTCATCCAGGCGCCCACGCTGCTGCTGTCGGGACGGTATGACGAAGCGGCGCCGGAAGTGGTGCAGCCGTTCAAGGATCATATCGCCGGGGCCGAGTGGGTTATTTTCGAGCAGTCCAGCCATATGCCGCACGTGGAGGAACGCGCCGCCTGCATGGCGGCGGTAGCGGCCTTTTTAGACCGGCGGGCGGCGCCTGCCTGAACAAAAAAGCAACCAATCCCGAATCGCCGGATTTCCGGTTGACCCGGCGATCGGCCGCGATATATGTTGCTGGTAAGCCGCGGCGCCCGCCCCTTAACGCGGCGCCGGGGCGGGTTGGCAAACAACCCCCTGCGCGCCGCTCGCGCAGCTGAGCGCGATAGGCGACGGCCGGCTGTCGCGCCGCGTCGGCATGCTGATATCGCTGCGGGTTGACCAGGATTTACCCTCTTCGCCGCACCAAAAGCGCTGAACCGGCATCCGGTCCCGCCGGCGGTTTAAAATAAAGACTTCCCCGCTGGCGGCGTTTTTCCACAGCGTAGTGGACAAATCCGCGCCGCCGGCGACGGTGCCCAAGGCCACGGAATACCAATGCGCGGTGGTCGCCTCGCAGTCCAGCGGACGGCTGCCGGTATTGCGGACCGATACCGCAAAAGGCACCAATCCCTGCGTGCCGCGCTGGCGCTCCGCCGGCGGTTCAGCATAAATTGCGGTGGTTAAAAATAATAAACAGGACAATACTAGCCCCTTTGATTTCATCTATCCCCCCAGTCGGCAAGCCGGAATGCAACAGCAAGGATTTTATCCGCCGCGATGTCAATAACAATTTTTTCGAGGAAAGCGAATAATGGTCAAGAGTTGGTTTAAATATGCAGCCATGATATCGGTAGCGTCCGCCCTTTGCCCGGCCGCGTACGCCGCGCAAATCACCAGTATCGCGATACTGACGCCCGAGCCGGGCACCGATTTTGGCTGGAACCAACAGGGCATCAATGCCGCCAGGGCCGCGGGGGCCAAAGAGGGCGTCAAAGTGATGGTGGCGGAAAACCTGGGCTACGGCGATGTGCGCCCGACGCTGCGCGATCTGGCCGATGACGGGGCGCAGCTGATTATCGCCCATGCCAGCGGCTACAACCAGGCGGCGCCGGAAATTGGCGCCCAGGCCAATGTCGCGGTGGCGGTCACCGACAGCCCGGCATCGCTTAAAGCCGGCAAAGTGGCGGACTACACCGTCGGCGGCCAGGAAGGGGCTTATCTCGCCGGCACCCTGGCGGCGAAAATGTCCCGCAGCGGCACCGTCGGCATCGTGGTCTCCGGCGAACCCCCGGCCTGGAATGCGCAATCGGCGGCGTTTGTCCGCGGCGCCAGGGCCGCCAAAAAGGACATCAACATCCGATACGCGGTGATCGGCCCGGCCGCCTATAGCGACGCGGCGGGCGGCAAACGCGTGACGGCCGCGGTCATCGCCGCCGGCGCGGATATTATCTTCGGCCAGGGCAACGGGTCGAGCTTCGGCATGCTGCAGGCGGTGGAAACCACGCCCGCCGTCGACGGCGGCAAAGTCTACTTTATCGATGTGATCGGCGATAAATCCAGCATCGACAAGGGCAATTTGCTCAGTTCGGTATTATGGAACCTGACCCCGGTCTATACCCATATGATTGAAGATTTCAAACAGGATAAATTTGGTTCCCATAACTATAAAACCTCGCTGGCGGACGGCTCGATCAGCCTGTTGAAAACCGCCCATATCCCGGATGACGTCTGGAACAGCGTCGATGCGGTACGCGCGCAAATCGTCAGCGGCAAAATCACCGTACCGGCGGACTACGATGCCACAGCGCTGCATACCTTGCTGGCCGCCGGCGGCAAGTAACGGAGCGGCCTATTTACAAACGAACGCGCGCCGCCCCGCGCGCTCCTTACCTAGCGGAATATCATTCCTTGAGCCAGAAAATACCTGACGCCCCGCCGGCGCTGGTCACCGTCAACCAGGTTACCAAGCGGTTTCCCGGCATCACCGCCAATAACCGCATCGATCTGTCGCTGTGGGCCGGGGAGGTCCATGTTCTGCTGGGTGAAAACGGCGCCGGCAAATCCACCCTGGTCGCCATGCTGGCCGGCCTGCAGCAGCCCGATGAAGGCCAGATTGCCGTTAACGGCCGGGCGGAGGTATTGCGCTCCCCCCGACGCGCCCTGGAACTGGGCATCGGCACGGTGTTCCAGCACGCCATGATGGTGCCGGGGCTGAGCGTGGTGGATAATATCGCGCTGGGGGATAGCTGGTGGCGGCGGCCGGCCCGGCGCCATTATGCCGACCGGGTGCGGCAGATTGCCGGGGAAATAGGGGTACGGGTCAATCCCTACGCCCTGGCGGGGTCGCTATCGCTGGGCGAGCAGCAGCAGGCGGAAATCGTGCGTACCCTGCTGCGCGGTAGCCGGGTGCTGATTTTGGACGAAGCCACCGCCATGCTGACGCCCCTTGACGCCCACGAACTGGGCCAGTTGATGCGGCGGTTGGTGGCCCGCGGCCTGGCGGTGGTGTTTATTACCCATAAACTTAACGAAGCCCTGGACTGGGGCGATCGCATATCGGTCTTGCGTTTGGGCAGCAAGGTGGGGGAAATCGGTCCGCAACGGCTGAAAACCATGGCTCGCGGCCAGGCCACCGGTGAAGTGATCAAGCTGATGTTTAACCTGGCCCCCGGGGCCGACGCCGGACGGGCTTGTCCGCCGGCCCGGTCCGTCCGTCCGGCGGACAAGCCGGTATTGCAAATACGGGCGCTGGCGGTGGACGACCCGCTGGTGCCGCTCGCCAGCATCGATCTGCAGATTGGCGCCGGCGAAATAGTGGGCATCGCCGGCATCGACGGCAATGGACAAAAACAGCTGGCCGAGGCGCTGGCCGGCCAGCGTAAGCTCGCCGGCGGGGACATTGTTCTCGACGGCGCCGGCATAGGCCGGTTAAGCGTCGGCCAGCGGCGCAAGCGCGGGCTGCGCTATGTCACCGACGATCGCCTGGGCGAAGGCTCGGTCGGCGCGTTTCCCGTCTCCCTTAATTTACTGCTCAAACAAATAGGCGCGGCGCCCTTCTGGCGGCGCGGCGTCGAACAGCCGGCGGCGATTGCCCGCCATGCCCTGCTGCGTATCCATGATTATGATATCCGCACGCCGGCCGTCGATACGCCGCTCGGCACATTATCCGGCGGCAATATCCAGAAAACCCTGCTGGCCCGCGAGCTGGGCGACCAGGCCCGCGTAGTGATTTTCGCCAAACCCACCTATGGGCTGGATGTGAAAAACACCCGGGCCATTCGCGACCGGATACGTCAAGCGGCGTTATCCGGCATGGCGGTATTGCTGATCTCCACCGACGTGGAAGAGCTGCTGGAGCTGGCGCACCGCATAGCGGTAATGTCCCGGGGGCATATTGTCGGGATAGTGGACGCTGCAGTGAAAGATATAGTGAAAGATGCAGTGGAAGATGAAGTGGAAGATGGGGTGGCAAAGGTAGCGGAGGGCATAACCGACGGTACAGCCGCCAACGATAGATCCGCCCGCAGCCGCATCGCCGCGCTGATGAGCGGGGTAAGCCAATGAGCGAACGGTTAAACGGCCAGCGCCCGCGGCCGCTGCGCAGCCTGGGCAACCGGGCGGTCCATGTCGGGTTATCGGTCGGTCCGGTATTGATCGCCCTGCTGATAACCGGAGGCCTGCTGATGCTGATGGGGGTCGATCCCCTGGAGTATTATGGCTATATCCTGCGTAAAGGTCTGCTGACCCCTTCCGGCCTCCAGGACACCCTGACGCGCATGGGGCCGCTGTTGCTGATCGGCGCCAGCCTGATCGTGGCCTTTCGCGCCGGCTTATGGAATCTGGGCGGAGACGGACAGTTTTTACTGGGAGCGGTCATCGCCTCGGCGGCGGCGGCCCCGCTGGACGCGGCGGGTCTGCCGGTCTGGCTGACGCTGGCGATCGCGCTGCTGGCCGGCGCATTGATGGGCGCGATCTGGGCCATCTTGCCGGCCATGTTAAAAGCCTGGCAGCAGATCAACGAAATTATCACCACCATGATGATGTCCTTCCTGGGCATCTCCCTGGCCAATGTGCTGGTGAAACTGGTGTTCGCCGATCCCGGCACCACCGTGCCCGAAACGCGCACCCTGCCCTACGCGCACCGCCTGCCCCCGCTGTTCGGCGGCCATATTTCCAGCGGGCTATTGATCGGCCTGTTCGCCATCATCGCGGTGCATTGGCTGATGACCCGCACCGCGTTCGGTTTGCGATTGCGTACCGTCGGCGCCAACCCGCGCGCGGCGGTGCATGCCGGCCTGCCGGTAGGGTGGCTGACAGTGGCGGTGTTTGCCCTGTCGGCCGCCTTGGCCGGGTTGGCCGGCGCGGTGGACGCCATCGGCATCGAGGGCAATGTGCGCGCCGACTGGAACCCGGCCTATAGCCTGCTGATCGTGCCGCTGGTGTTCCTGGCCCGCTTTAACGGCTATGCCACCATCGGATTCGTGTTTATTTTCTCGGTGCTCTCCATCGGTAGTGAAAGCGCGGCGCGCCGCATGGGCGTGCCCAATCATTTTACCCTGGTGACCATCGCCATTTTACTTATCGTGCTCGGCCTGACGGAAATGTTTGAACAGCGGCGGCGCGCCAGACCCAGGGGCTACTGATGGATTTGCTGACCCAAGGCTTTTTAACCTCCCTGTGGCTGGGGGCCATCGTCGCCGGCGTGCCGCTGTTATTAACCGGGCTGGGGGAACAACTGTCGGAAAAGGCGGGAGTGTTGAATATCGGCCTGGAGGGCATGATGCTTACCGGCGCCTACCTCGGCTTTTATATCGCCTGGCAGAGCCAGTCCATGGCCCTGGGGTTACTGGGCGGCGCGGCGGGCGGGCTGATCGTTGCCTGCGTGATGGCCGGGCTGTGCGTATGGCTGCGCCTTAACCAGATTGTGGTTGGCATCGCCCTGACCCTGGGCGCCGAGGGCGCCACCGCCCTATTGCATTATCTGCAATTCAGCCGTACCTACCCCCGGCTCGGCAGCGTGGAAACCCTGGCGCTGCCGCTGCTGTCCCATCTGCCGTTTGTCGGACGCGTACTGTTTAACCAGCCGCCCATCGTGTATTTCGCGCTAGCCTGCGTCGGGCTATTGGCCGGCATCTACCGCTACACCAACCTGGGTTTGTCATTGCAGGCCGCGGGGGATCGGCCGGCGGCCCTAGACGCCGCCGGCGTAAGCGTAGTGTGGATACGTACGCTGGCGGTGCTGGCGACCGGCGCGCTGGCGGGACTGGGCGGCGCCTATATGTCGCAAATCGGCGCCGGGATTTTTGTGCCCTATATGACCCAGGGCAACGGTTTTATCGGCATCGTGCTGGCGATGCTGGCGCGGGGCAAACCGCTGTGGGTGCTCTGGGGGGCGCTGCTGTTCGGCGTTTGCCTATCCCTGACCACCGCCCTGCAGGTACTGGGCATCGCCGTGCCTACCGATGTAATCCAGATGCTGCCGTTTATGGCGGTGATGCTGGTGTTGGTGATGTTTGGGCGGCGCGCCAATTTGCCCAATGCGCTGGGCACGGCCTTTGTGCGCGGGGAGCGCTGAAGAAAAGCGGGCGTGGCGGATGCGATGCGGCCGCCGGCGGCCCGCTAACCGCTATTTTTGCTTCAGCGGCTTGATAAGCCCTTCCAGCCCTTCGATTTTAATCGCCAGGGTAATGGACATCAGCTCCCCCAGGCGGCCTGCGGGGAATTCCCCTTTGCGGGCAAACCATAACAGGTAAGGCTCGGGCAGATCGATCAGCGCCCGTCCCTGGTATTTGCCAAACGGCATGACGGTATTGGCGATGGCCACCAGATCTTCTTTTTCCATGGAATTCCCCTTTCGGCAGCGCGTCTTACTCCCCGAGCAGGCGCATCATTTCCGCTTCATCGATCACCGGAATAGCGAGCTGCTGCGCCTTGGTCAGTTTGGACCCGGCCGCTTCCCCGGCGATCACCAGGTTGGTCTTGGCCGATACGCTGCCGCTGACCTTGGCGCCCAGGGCCACCAGGCGATCCTTGGCCTCGTCGCGGGACAAACCGGTTAATGAACCGGTAAGCACCACCGTTTTGCCGGCGAAGAAGTTATCGCTTTCATGGGCCATAGGCGCCGCGATCGGCGCCGGCCAGTGAATGCCGATTTCCGGGCTGACCAATTCGGCAATCACATCCAGGTTGTGCTGCTCTTCCAAAAAGTTGCGCACATGGGCCGCCACCACTTTGCCGATATCCTGCACGCTCACCAGCGCATCGATATCGGCCGCGTAAAGCGCCTCCAGGGTTTTGAATTCCGCCGCCAGATTGGCCGCCGTGGCTTCCCCCACCTCCCGGATGCCCAGGGCATACAAAAAACGGGCGAACGTAGTCTGTTTGGCAGTATCCAGCGCCGCCAGCAGGTTCTGCGCCGATTTCGGCCCCATGCGCTCAAGACGGGTCAGGGTTTCTTTGTTCAGCCGGAACAGGTCGGCGGGGGTTTTCACCAGTTCGCGCTCGACCAGCTGGTCGATAATCTTATCGCCCATGCCGTCGACGTCCAGCGCCCGGCGCGAAACAAAATGCTTAAGCGCCTCTTTGCGCTGGGCGGCGCACACCAGCCCGGCGGTACAGCGTACCACCGCTTCCCCCTCCACCCGCTCCACGTCCGAGCCGCAGACCGGGCAGTGGTCGGGAAAGACGATCGGCCGGGCGTCGGCCGGACGTTGTTCCAGCACCACGCCCACCACCTGCGGAATGACATCCCCCGCCCGGCGGATAATCACCGTATCGCCGATTTGCAAACCCAGACGTTCAATTTCATCCGCATTGTGCAAGGTGGCATTGCTGACCATGGCGCCGGACACCAGCACCGGCTCCAGACGGGCCACCGGCGTCACCGCGCCGGTGCGCCCTACCTGGAACTCCACGTCGCGCACCCGGGTCATCTGTTCCTGCGCCGGGAACTTGTAGGCGATGGCCCAGCGCGGGGCGCGGGCGACAAACCCCAGCCGCTGCTGCAAGGCCAGGGAATCCACTTTGATCACCACGCCGTCGATATCAAACCCCAGCGCGGGACGTTCCGCCTGGATATGGCGATAAAAGTCCAGCACTTGCTCGGCGCCGGTGCAGCGTGTGATCCGGTTACTGACCGGCACGCCCCAGGATTTAAATAGCTGCAGCCGTTCCCAATGGCTGCCGGGCAGTTCCCCACCCTCCAGCAGCCCGACGCCATAACAAAAAAAGGTCAGCGGACGTTTAGCGGTGATCGACGGGTCCAACTGGCGCAGCGAGCCGGCGGCGGCGTTGCGGGGATTGGCGAACACTTTGCCGCCCTCGCGCCGGGCGGTTTCATTTAGCCGCACGAAGCCGGCTTCGGACATAAAGACCTCGCCGCGGATTTCCAGCCGGTGCGGGACATCCCCGGCGCCGTCCCGCAGCCGCAGGGGGATGGTGCGGATGGTGCGCACATTGGAGGTGATGTCTTCGCCGGTGGTGCCGTCGCCGCGGGTGGCGGCGCGTACCAGCTCGCCGTTTTCATACAGCAGGCTCACGGCCAGGCCGTCGAGTTTCAGCTCGCAGCAAAACAGCAGATCGTCGTCGCTTTTCAGGCGATCCCTGACCCGCTTGTCAAACGCCAGGAAACCGGTTTCGTCAAACACGTTATCCAGGGACAGCATCGGCACTTCATGGCGGATTTGATTAAAGGCGGCGCGCGGCGCGCCGCCGACCCGCTGGGTGGGCGAATCGGCGGTAAGCAAATCGGGATGCTGGGTTTCCAGTCCGCGCAGTTCCGCCATCAGCCGATCGTATTCGGCGTCAGGCACCTCGGGGTCATCCATAACATGGTATCGATATTCATACCGACGCAGCAGGCCGCGCAGCTCGTCAATACGTTGATTGATTTGTTCCATTGCTCACCATCAGCGAAAAACCCCCGCAAGCGGGGGAGAATGAATCAGTCGAAAAGCCGCTATGCGTCAGACTCTGGCGTTGACATCCAGCACTTCGCGAATACGTGCCTTATAGAGATCCAGCTTCTGGGGTGTCAGCATCCGGCGTTCATCATCCAGCACCACGCCGCCGCAATCGTCCGCGATACGCTGCGCTGATTGCAGCATAAGTTTGAAGTTCTGATGGGCGTCGCCGTACGAGGGAACCATCATAAACATTGAAACGCCCGGGGTAGTGAACGCCGCCATTTCTTCCGGATCAAAAGACCCCGGCTTCACCATATTCGCCAGACTGAACAGCACCGGGCCGCTGCCCGCCGGATTCAGGTGGCGGTGGAAGATATTCATCTCGCCGAACTGGAAGCCCGCCTGCAACACGCTTTGCAACAGATCTTCGCCGCCAATCACCGTGCCGTTATGGGCGGCGACGTGGAGCACCAGCACCGTTTCCTTGCGTTTTACCGGCTCGGCGGGTTCATCAGCCGGCGGCGCGTCGTCATCCTGGCCCTGTCCGCGCTCCTGCCTGCCCTGCGCAGCCCCGCGGCCGTTTTTGGCCTCGGGATAGGCCGGCTCGTCCGGCAGCACCGCGTGGCGTTTTTTGAAGAACGAGGTACGTTGGCGCGGCGCCGGCGCGGCCACTTCATCCTCATCCTCGGGGTCATCGTCGTCCAAATCCAACAGCGGATCGTGCCCGCCGCGGGCGGATAAACGCGGCTCGGTTTTTACCGCGCCGCGGCCGCCAGCCGCGCGTTGATTGGCCGGCTGGTCGTCATATAAATTTTCACCAGACGGCTGTTGGCCATAGGGCGGTTTGCCGTACGGTTCGTCGTCATAGGCGTCGTCGCCTCTTGCGGAGGCGTCGGGAGAATGGCTGCCCGCGGAACGGGAGTCATGGTCATGGGTGTCGAAGCGCCCCAAAGCGGGCTCATCGGCGCGAACCTTCGTTACCCGAACTTCGCCCACACCTTCATCGCGCTCTTCCAGCGGAGGCTCGTCCTGATCCTGACGGTCTTGTTTCAGTCGTTTAACCGGGCGATCGCGAAAAACCGATGAGCGCTCTTTACGGCTGGTCCACAGGCCGTGTAATAGCAACGCTATGATAGCGATCGCACCAACAACGATTAATATCAGACGCAAATCCTGCATCATTGCCATCTCAGTTGTTCTAATTCAT
>JAATFX010000126.1 GCA_015654925.1 Enterobacterales bacterium
CTTAACGGACAGTCTCCCGGAATAACACTCTGAGGATAAGCAAAACGTCATGATGCGTATGAAATATCTGGTGGCAGCAGCCACATTGAGCCTGATGCTGGTCGGTTGCTCCAGTTCCAAGGATGCCGTTCCCGATAATCCGCCCTCTGAGATTTATGCGTCCGCCCAGTTGAAATTGCAGGACGGCAACTATAAGGGAGCCATCAAAGAACTGGAAGCCCTGGATAACCGCTATCCATTCGGTCCCTATGCGCAGCAGGTTCAGCTTGATTTGATTTATGCCTACTATAAATCGGCGGATTTGACCTTAGCCCAAGCCTCGATCGACCGTTTCCTGCGCCTGAATCCGACGCATCCAAACGTGGATTATGTCCTCTATATGCGTGGTCTTACCGATATGGCGCTGGATGACAGCGCATTGCAGGGGTTCTTCGGCGTGGATCGTTCCGACCGCGACCCCGAACACGCCCGCGCGGCCTTCCGTGATTTTACGCAACTGGTTCGCGGGTACCCGAACAGCCAGTATGCCACGGATGCCGGCAAACGTCTGGTTTATCTGAAGGATCGCCTGGCCAAATACGAGCTGGCGGTGGTGCAGTTTTACACCAAACGCGGCGCCTATGTGGCCGTAGTCAATCGGGTTGAACAGATGCTGCGCGACTTCCCGGATGCGCAGGCGACCCGTGACGCGCTGCCGCTGATGCAAAATGCCTATCAGCAAATGCAGTTGCAGGGCCAGGCCGACAAAGTGGCGAAAATTATCGGCGCCAATCCGGCCTGATCCGCCACAATCCCATCAACGCAACGGTAGCTTCGGCTACCGTTTTTTTTTGCCCATGTTTTGCCGGCGATAGCAAACAGCGGTTGCGCCTGTGTCCAGGTTGGGTAAATCATGGCGGAAGGGAAGGAAGCGGGGGCGGATCGTAAAGGGAAAACCGCGGCTGCCAGCGGGACAAGAGCGATGCGCCGCCATTATCCGGCCGGTATCCAACTTGGTTATCCAGTCAATAATGCCCCATTCAATGGCAACACTCAAGACCCTCCCGCCCTTTCCGGCGAGAGGGTCACAAAACCTGTGATCGCCCCCGCAACCCCGAAAAAAAAGTGATATAAATCACACTTTTTCGGTCATTGGGGGGTATGCTTAAGCCACGTAGACGATAAAGAGAGGTAGTGATATGATTATCAATATTACCAGTAAACAAATGGAGATTACTCCAGCCATTCGTCAACATGCCGAAGAGCGTCTGGCCAAGCTTGCCAAATGGCAGACCCAGCTGATAAACCCTCATATAATCCTCTCAAAGCAACCGCAGGGATTCGTGGCCGATGCCACCCTCAACACCCCTAACGGACAATTAGTCGCCAGCGCCAGCAACCAGGATATGTACGTTGCCATCAACGAGCTGATCGCAAAATTAGAGCGCCAGCTTAATAAAGTTCAGCATAAAGGCGAAGCGCGCCGCGCCGCCGAATGTGTCAAGACGTCCATCAATCTGGCCGTAGAAGAATAGCCGTAGCGCGGTAGCCTACAGCGCGCGTCTTCGGGGCGCCCCTCCCCCGCGAGACCGGCTCATTTATTGCCAATCAAGCATAACGCGCCCTCCCGGCGCGTTTTATATTGACAGAATGAAAAGCCAGCGGTTACTGTAACCCTCCCATAGTCCATAAAGCTGACGCCATGCATATCAACTCGTTTTTCTTCGCCTTCTTTTTTACCTTCCCCTGAACTGGAGGCCGGTCGTCCTATGAGAAAGAATACGAAGACGAACAAAAAAGCCTCCTGACCACAGGAGGCTTTTTTTATGACAGTTTGACAGGTGACAACAACATGAATGACAACCCATTATTAGCGCTGCGCGAGCGCATCAGCGCGTTGGATATCAAACTCCTGGCGCTGCTGGCGGAACGGCGTGAGCTGGCGCTGGACGTCGCACGCAGCAAATTGAATACCCATCGCCCCATCCGCGATAAAGCCCGAGAGCGGGATTTGCTGGAACATCTGGTGGCCGAAGGCAAAAAACTGCATCTGGACGGTTTTTATGTCACCCGGCTGTTTCAGCTGATTATTGAAGATTCCGTGCTGACCCAGCAGGCATTGTTGCAGGCAAATCTCAACCAGAACCTGGAGCGTTCGGCACGTATCGCTTTTCTCGGGCCAAAGGGGTCCTATTCCCATTTAGCCGCCAGGCAATACGGAGCGCGTTATTTTGACCAGACCGTGGAGTGCGGTTGCCAGAAGTTCCCGGACATTATCCAGTTAGTGGAGACCGGCCAGGCCGATTACGGCGTGCTGCCCATTGAAAATAGCAGTTCTGGGTCTATCAACGACGTCTATGACCTGCTGCAGCACACCAATCTCTCGCTGGTGGGTGAATTGACCAATCCCATCGATCATTGCGTACTGGTGGCCGGCGAAACCAGCCTCGACCAAATCGAAGTGGTTTATAGCCATCCGCAGCCGTTCCAGCAATGCAGCCAGTTTATCAACCGTTATCCGCAATGGAAGATTGAATACTGCGAAAGTACCGCCGCGGCCATGGAAAAAGTGGCTGCGCTGCGCTCCCCGCACGCGGCGGCGCTCGGCAGCGGCCCGGGCGGCGCGCTTTACGGCTTGCAGGTGCTGGAGCACAACCTGGCCAACCAACAGCAAAATTTCACCCGCTTTATCGTGCTGGCGCGCAAGGCGATTGACGTGTCCGAGCAGGTGCCGGCCAAGACCACCCTGATTATGGCCACCGGCCAGCAATCGGGCGCCCTGGTGGAGGCGCTTTTGGTGCTGCGCGATCACGGCATCGTGATGACCCGGCTGGAATCGCGGCCCATTCATGGCAATCCGCGCGAAGAGATGTTTTATATCGATGTGCAGGCTAACCTGCGGGGCGCGGCGATGCAAAAGGCCCTGGTGGAGTTACAGGCCATTACCCGTTCACTAAAAGTGCTGGGCTGCTATCCATCGGAAAACGTAGTGCCGGTCGAACCGCAATAAGCGCCGGCGCATCAGGAAAGTAAAACGTACCGCCAGGCAGTAAATACGCCTGGCGGTATGGCGGCAATGCCCGCGGCGCCGTTATTTACGGATATCGTTGGCCTGGCGCAGCAACATCCGGCTTTCCACCAGGAAGCTCTCGGCATAACTCCCGAACCACTGCTCGATTTTTTTAAACCGATCGATAAACGCCTGTTTGTCCCCCTGCTCAAGCAGGGTGATAGCCTCGCCAAAGCGCTGGTAATAGCGTTTAATCAAGGCCAGGTTGCTCTCTGACGACATGATGATATCCGCGTACAGCTGCGGATCTTGCGCAAACAGCCGGCCGATCATCGCCAGCTCCAGCCGGTAGATGGGGGATGACAGCGCCAGCAACTGTTCCAGCTGGACATTTTCTTCCGCCAGATGCAGCCCATAGGCAAACGTGGCGAAATGGCGCAGCGCCTGGATAAACGCCATATTCTGATCGTGCTCCACCGCGCTGCTGCGGTGCAGGCGCGCGCCCCAGACCTGGATTTGCTCCAGCAGCCACTGATAGGCTTCCGGCTGGCGCCCGTCGCAATACACCACCACCTGCTTGGCCAAGCTGCCGCTATCCGGTCCGAACATGGGATGCAGACCTAGCACCGGCCCGTTATGGGCGGCCAGCATCGCTTGCAGCGGCGCATTTTTTATCGACGCCAGATCCAGCAAGATACAATCGGCCGGGAGCGGCGGCAGGCGCTCGATAACCTCCACGGTGACGTGGATCGGCACGCTGACAATCACCATGCCCGCATCCGCCAGCAGGTCCGGCGCCCGGGGCCAGTCCTCCTGCTCCAGGATCTTCACCTGGTAACCGGACAACGTGAGCATTTTTGCGAACAGTCCGCCCATCTGGCCTCGACCGCCGATAATCACCACCGGCCGTAGCTGCGGGCAAAGCGTTTTAAACCCTTTGTCATTTTCGCTGGAGTAAGACTCGCGCATCACCCGTCTTAACACATCTTCAATCAGATCCGGCGGAACTCCCTGGGCCTGAGCTTCGTGGCGGCGCGACGCCAGCATGGCCGTTTCGCGATCCGGGGCGTAGATAGGTAACCCATAACGGCTCTTTACTTCCCCCACCTCGGCCACCAGATGCAGGCGCCTGGCCAGCAAGCCCAGCAAGGCTTTATCCACCTCATCGATCTGATCCCGTAATGCGTTTAGCTCCGCTACCATACTTTCTTATTCTCCCGACAGCCGTCGCGTAAGGACATCGCGCAGTTCATGATGCAGTTGTCGTAACAGTGTATCGGTAGTTGGCCAGTTGATACAGGCATCCGTCACCGAAACGCCATAACGCATGTCGCCGCGCGGCCCATCGGATGATTGATTGCCTTCATTGATATGGCTTTCAAGCATCAGCCCGATAATGGAACGGTTGCCGGCTTTAATCTGCTCCAACGCCGATTGCGCCACTTCGGTCTGACGACGGTAATCTTTATTGGAATTGCCGTGGCTGCAATCGATCATCAGCGCCGCGTTCAGCCCCGCTTTGGCCATTTGCTGCTCGCAATCCGCGATGTCCGCGGCATGATAATTCGGCTGCTTGCCGCCGCGCAAAATCACATGGCCGTCAGGGTTGCCGCGGGTTTGCAGCAAAGAAACCTGCCCCGCCTGGTTAATGCCCATAAACCGGTGGGACATGGCGGCGGCGCGCATGGCGTTGATCGCGGTGGCCAGGCTGCCGTCGGTGCCGTTTTTAAACCCTACCGGCATGGAGAGGCCCGAGGCCATTTCCCGGTGGGTCTGGGATTCGGTGGTGCGGGCGCCAATGGCCGACCAACTGAACAAATCGCCTAAATATTGTGGGCTATTGGGGTCCAGCGCTTCGGTAGCCAGGGGCAGTCCCAGGCGTACCAATTCCAGCAGCAGGCCGCGGGCGATTTTCAGCCCGGCCTCCACATCAAACGAACCATCCATGTAGGGGTCGTTAATCAACCCTTTCCAGCCCACCGTAGTGCGGGGCTTTTCGAAATAGACGCGCATAACGATGTAGAGTTGATCGCCCAACTCCGCCGACAGCGCCGTTAGCCGCCGGGCATAATCCAGGGCGGAATCCAGGTCATGGATGGAACACGGACCACAAACCACCAGCAAACGCGGATCGCGCCCATGGATGATATCGGCGATGGTTTGGCGCGACGAGGCGATAGCCTGCTGTTCCCGATCGGTTAAAGGAAATTGCCGTTTTAATTCTTCCGGCGTAATCATGACCTGTTCATCGATAATATGAACATTATTGAGCGCGTCTTTCTGCATGGTGCGTATCCTGAAAAAGAGTGGGATGGCCGCGGGTCGGGTAAATCCCCTGGACCGCTGGCTTATGGGTATACCATACCATGTGGCGTAAAGTTTTCAATCCATAGGTGTAAATATTTTATTACTATCATTACCATCACCGACTGACAGGTAAATAAACGCGAACAGAAGCGCTAAAATCGCTTAAAAACGCCATATATTCGTCCTTAAACGGCATAAAAAACTACTTTTAAGGGTTAAAGACGGGGCATAACAGTATTTATTTCGGGTGTAGAGTTAAGTGTTCAACACTATTTACGTAAACTTAAATGTACACTTAATTTGACTCCGGCATTGTGCCCATCCGACGCCGTTAACTTCCCGCAGCGGCATGACGTTTCAGTTTGCGTCTGTCATTACCCATCCCTATGATAAGCTTAATGCCTTGCTGCTGAAGACCAAATACTAATGAAAATACGCGCCTTCTGTGCCTTATTATTGCTGCTTGGCGGCTGTAGCTCATCCATGGCCCCGCCAACCACCGGCCACGCGTCCTCCCAGTGGTATCAGGTGGGATACCATGATGCCCTGGCGGGCAAAATCGTTCGCGATAACGATACCCTGGCGGAGTGGTTCGGCAACCCGCAAATCGATCGGGATGCCTATCTGCAAGGATACCTGGCCGGCCAGGAAAAATTATGCCAGGCCGCGACGGTACGCGCCTTGGGTATAAAAGGCGTTAATTTCCCCGCCAGCTGCGACGGAACGGCCAGCGCGGAATCGCTTAAACAGCAATGGCAGCAGGGTATCGATGCGGCGCAGCCTTAATCCGCCGGGCCACGCCAAATAAAAAAAGGGTCAGCCAACCGGCCGACCCTCTGATAACTAAAAGCTTTCGGATGTTGCGAAAGCGTACTAGGCGTTAAGACGCTCTTTGATACGGGCAGACTTACCAGTACGTTCACGCAGGTAATACAATTTCGCCTGACGGACGGCACCACGACGTTTAACAGCAATGCTGTCAATTACCGGTGAATGCGTCTGGAATACACGCTCAACACCTTCGCCATTGGAAATTTTGCGAACAGTGAATGCAGAATGCAGACCGCGGTTACGAATAGCGATAACCACGCCCTCGAATGCCTGCAGACGTTTTTTACTGCCTTCAACGACCCATACCTTCACTTCCACGGAATCACCCGGACGGAA
>JAATFX010000045.1 GCA_015654925.1 Enterobacterales bacterium
AATACCGGCCTGTCACGCCGGGGGTCGCGGGTTCGAGTCCCGTCCGCACCGCCACCCTATTTAGGGGCGTAGTTCAATTGGTAGAGCACCGGTCTCCAAAACCGGGTGTTGGGAGTTCGAGTCTCTCCGCCCCTGCCAGATAAAAAAAAGCCCTTCGCTAACGCGAGGGGCTTTTTTTGCCTTCTTGACTGTAACCGTACAGCACTCAGCCATTGATCGAACGTTGAAAATAACGACTGGCGGCAAGATGGCTAAATTAATGATAGAGTTTTCATTCGTGAACATTCATATTAAATAGCTCGTCGGTTTTAATAAAATAATAATAAGCTAGTTTCGCGTAAATACAGCCCATGAATGCAGAAAAAAATAATATCCACTCATTCTGGCAGCATTGGAACATATTCTCAGCGGTACTGTTCTGGGAAAATTTCTCATGTTCTGAGAACGGGGGCCGCAGGGTTTACAGGGATTTTGATGGGCAAACGGGGCCGGCATGCTGGCCGGTTGGCTATGGTTCTCCGCACACGCTGCTATCGCCGGCTTAAGCGAAGGATTTGCCGGGGTTTAGTCGGGTTTATCTTAGCGCCGCCGATAGGCACGGCCCTGGGGGATCGGTCTTTAAGCCGCGGGCGCGCATAAGTGCCCATGGATAAAAGCAATATTGTCCATGTAAAAAAATCATTTTGGCTATGGTAATTTTTATGCTTTGATATCCAGTTGTTATTCCCCACCCTAAGTTACCACTCAAAGTGCGAGAAAACGCGCTATTCGCAGCCTCAAATCAATAGCAGTTTTGTACATGCCAGTTTCCTCATTGGTTGCGATAATAATTAATTTTATAGTAGGTAATTGCTTATTATTAAAGCATTTCTTTTCCTTTCTCAATAACGCCCGAACAAAAAATATATCCATAACTTGCGGATTTAAATAAAGAATACTGTGACCGGCGCAGCCCTTATTTATCAAAAATGTGATGTAACCCGATATAAAAATACGTTTTTTTGTTTAGTTTTATTATTGCTAGCTATTCTATTGGTATCAGCACCCTTTATGATGATAAGAGGATAATGACTATGTGGAAGCGTTTACTTTTAGTGTCCGCCATTTCTGTTGCCATGTCTTCAGTGGCTTTTGCCGAGTCGCTAACCGTCGGTTTTTCTCAGGTTGGTTCTGAGTCCGGCTGGCGTGCGGCAGAAACCTCGGTGGCAAAAAGTGAAGCACAGAAACGCGGAATTACCCTGAAAATCGCCGACGGACAACAAAAACAGGAAAATCAGATTAAAGCGGTTCGTTCATTCATTGCCCAAGGTGTTGATGCTATTTTTATCGCGCCGGTGGTGCAAACGGGCTGGGAGCCGGTGCTGCAGGAAGCTAAAAGCGCCAAGATTCCGGTATTCCTACTCGATCGCGCCATTAAAGTAAAAGATGACTCTCTTTATGTGGCGGTAGTCACGGCCGACAATGTCTACGAAGGCCAGCTGATAGGCGACTGGCTGGTTAAAACCGTGGGTAGCAAACCTTGTAACGTGGTGGAATTGCAGGGCACCGTGGGCGCCAGCGTGGCCATCGATCGCAAGAAAGGCTTTGCCGACGCGATTGCCAAAGCGCCCGGTATAAAAATCATTCGTTCCCAATCTGGCGACTTTACCCGCAGTAAAGGTAAAGAAGTTATGGAAAGCTTTATCAAAGCTGAAAACAACGGCAAGAATATCTGCATGGTATATGCACATAACGACGATATGGTCATCGGCGCCATTCAGGCAATTAAAGAAGCAGGCTTGAAACCCGGTAAAGATATTCTGACGGGTTCTATCGACGGCGTGCCGGATATCTATAAAGCGATGCTGGCCGGCGAAGCCAATGCGAATGTTGAATTAACGCCAAATATGGCCGGGCCGGCGTTTGATGCGCTGGAAAAATACAAGAAAGACGGCACCCTGCCCCCCAAAATCATTAAAACCCAAAGTAAATTATATTTACCCGCTGATGCACAGGCCCAGTTGGACTTGAAAAAAGGTATGGGCTACTAATAACCGAGATGTTGTATCGCGATAAAAGCGATCAAACATTACGTCGTACTTGCTATCCCTTAGGGTTGAGCCGCGGAAGCGGGGCTCAACCTTCAGGGGATACCCATGCTGAATTGCGTGAATACCTCCCGGCGCATTTGTACCTGACGAAGACGTTTCTGCTGCACTTGGCCCTTGGCGCCATCTTCGGCACTGATAGTCGCTGGCCCGATCCTTAACGACATTGTTAAGACTGTTTTTTCGGCTGTGTTTTAGGAGCGATAACCGTGAGTACTAACGATAGTCATGATGATGTATTACTCGAAATCAGCGGTCTGAGCAAAACCTTTCCCGGCGTGAAGGCCCTGAACAATGTGTCGTTAACCCTCAAGCGCGGCGAAATCATGGCGCTGCTCGGGGAGAACGGGGCGGGGAAATCCACCCTGATTAAAGCGTTAACCGGGGTATATCAGCGCGATAGCGGCTCCGTCGTTCTCGACGGTCAGGATATCCACCCCAAGAATACCGCCCATGCGCAATCCCTGGGCATCGGTACCGTATATCAGGAAGTCAACCTGCTGCCTAATCTCTCGGTGGCGGATAATTTATTTATCGGCCGTGAACCGCGGCGGTTTGGTTTTATCGATCGCCAGGAAATTAACCGCCGGGCGGAAACCCTGCTCGCCGGGTATGGTTTTTCGCTGGATGTCACCGAGCCTCTGGGACATTTTTCGGTGGCGATGCAGCAAATCGTGGCGATTTGCCGCGCGGTGGATCTTTCCGCCAAAGTGCTCATCCTGGATGAGCCTACCGCCAGCCTTGACGCTAACGAAGTCGAAATGCTGTTTACCATTATGCGGCAGTTGCGCGATCGGGGAATCAGCCTGATTTTTGTCACGCACTTTCTCGATCAAGTGTACAAAATTACCGATCG
Source organism: Enterobacterales bacterium (assembly GCA_015654925.1). Taxonomy (GTDB): domain Bacteria; phylum Pseudomonadota; class Gammaproteobacteria; order Enterobacterales; family Enterobacteriaceae; genus Acerihabitans. Next base: position 2,944 of record JAATFX010000045.1, read on the forward strand.
TATTACGGTGCTGCGCAATGGCGAATTTGTCGGCACGCGCAATACCCGCGAACTTCCCCATATTGAATTGATTAAGATGATGCTGGGCCGCGAGCTGGGCGAAAACGCCCTGCAGCGGGCCGGACGAACTCTGCACAGCGATAAACCCATCGTGGCCTTTGAAGGATACGGCAAAAAAAATACCATCGCCCCTTTCGACCTGGAAGTCAGGCCGGGGGAAATCGTTGGCCTGGCCGGACTGCTGGGATCGGGCCGGACCGAAACCGCGGAAGTGATCTTCGGTATCCGCGCGGCGGATTCCGGCACCGCCTGGATCAAAGGCAAAAAACAGGCCATACGCTCGCCGAATAAGGCGTCCCGGCTGGGATTGGGCTTTTGCCCGGAAGATCGTAAAACCGACGGTATTATCGCCGCCGCATCGGTGCGGGAGAATATTATCCTGGCCCTGCAGGTGCAGCGCGGATGGCTTCGTCCCATCTCCCGCAAGGAGCAAAATAATATCGCCGAGCGGTTTATCCGGCAGTTGGATATCCGTACGCCCAGCGCCGATCAGCCGATCGAATTCCTGTCCGGCGGCAACCAGCAAAAGGTCCTACTCTCGCGCTGGCTGCTGACCAAACCGCAATTCCTGATCCTGGATGAGCCCACGCGCGGCATTGACGTCGGCGCCCACGCCGAGATCATCCGTTTAATCGAAACCTTGTGTGCCGACGGACTCGCCCTGCTGGTCATTTCATCCGAGCTGGAAGAACTGGTGGGCTATGCCGACCGGGTGGTTATTTTGCGCGACCGGAAACATATCGCGGCCATACCGCTCGATAAATTATCGGTGAGCGCGATTATGAACGCCATTGCCGCCTAAGGAGCGTGAAAGTTATGTCTGGTTCAACGTCATCCGAAACTAAAGTTGTTGTCGCCAGGCGGTGGCCGGTCGGCATGCCGCAGTTGGCCGCCCTGGTGGTAGTGTTAGTGGTTGACAGTATCGTCGCCAATAATTTTTTTTCCATCCATATCCAGGACGGGAGGCTGTTCGGCAGCGTTATCGATATTCTAAATCGCTGTGCCCCGGTGGCGCTGCTGTCGATCGGCATGACCCTGGTTATCGCCACCGGCGGCATTGATTTGTCGGTGGGGGCGGTGATGGCGATTGCCGGCGCGGTTACCGCCACGCTGACCGTGCAGGGGTATAGCCTGCCGGTTATTATTCTGGCGACGCTGGGCGTGGGGGTGCTCTCCGGCCTGTGGAACGGGGTGTTGGTGGCGTTGCTGAAAATACAGCCCTTCGTGGCGACGCTGATCTTGATGGTCGCCGGCCGGGGCGTGGCGCAACTGGTCACCGAGGGCCAGATTATCACCTTCAATAATCCGTCCCTGTCCTGGTTCGGCAGCGGTTCGCTGCTGTTTTTCCCGGTACCGGTCTTTATCACCTTGATTACGCTGGTCCTGGCCTGGCTGCTGACGCGGAAAACCGCCTTGGGGCTGTTTATCGAAGCGGTGGGAATCAATATCCGCGCGGCAAAGAATGCCGGGGTCAAAACGCGGATTATCGTGATGTCCACCTACGTCCTGAGCGGACTATGCGCTGCTATCGCCGGCCTGATCGTGACCGCGGATATCCGCGGCGCGGATGCCAATAACGCGGGTTTGTGGCTGGAACTGGATGCCATTCTGGCGGTGGTGATCGGCGGCGCCTCGCTGATGGGCGGGCGCTTTAATCTTTTTCTTTCGATATTGGGCGCGTTGATTATACAGGGGATGAATACCGGTATTTTACTGTCGGGATTCCAGCCTGAACTGAATCAGGTGGTCAAAGCCGTGGTCGTGCTCTGCGTGCTGGTAATGCAGTCGCCCAAGTTCATCGCTTATATCCGCAGGAGCCGCCGCCATGCTTAAACGTAATCTTCCTTTGGTTATCACGATCGCGGTATTTGTGGTTGGCTATCTTTTCTGCCTGAGCCAGTTTCCCGGCTTCGCGTCGTCGCGGGTTATTTGTAATATCCTCACGGACAACGCTTTTCTCGGCATTATCGCGGTGGGTATGACGTTTGTGATTATTTCCGGCGGTATCGACCTGTCCGTGGGATCGGTCATTGCGTTCACCGGCGTTTTCCTGGCGCGGGTCATCGGCGATTATCACCTGTCGCCGTTGCTGGCTTTCCCCCTGGTATTAATCATGGGCTGCGGTTTCGGCGCGTTTATGGGCTGGCTGATCGATACCCTGAAAATCCCGGCGTTTATTATTACCCTAGCGGGCATGTTTTTTTTGCGCGGCGCCAGTTATCTGGTCTCGGAGGAATCGCTGCCGATCGACCATCCGATCTATGAAACGCTGTCCGGGCTGGCCTGGCAAATTCCCGGCGGAGGGCGCCTGAGCGCCATGGCGGTATTAATGCTGCTGGTGATGGTGTTCGGCATCCTGCTGGCCCGTTATACGCAGTTCGGCAGCCAGGTCTATGCCATTGGCGGTAACGCTACGGCCGCCAATCTGATGGGAGTTTCCACCCGCAGCACCACTATCCGTATTTATATGCTTTCCACCGGCCTCGCCACGCTGGCGGGCATTGTCTTTTCCATCTACACCTCGGCGGGATATGCGCTGGCGGGCATGGGCGTGGAACTGGATGCCATTGCCTCGGTGGTGATCGGCGGCACGCTGCTGAGCGGCGGTATCGGTACGGTATTCGGCACCTTGTTCGGCGTCATGATCCAGGGGCTGATCCAGACCTATATCAACTTTGACGGCACCCTGAGCTCCTGGTGGACCAAGATTGTAATAGGCATCTTGCTGTTTGCGTTTATCACCTTGCAGCGGCTGCTGAACTCGCTGTGGGAGAACAAGCAGAATGCGAAGGTCACGTCCATCCCCATCGCGCGTAATTCCGCGCTCGATACGCCGCGCGGCAACTCGACCGTGCCGCCGGCATAACGGGCCGGCCACGGGCCTATAACCGGCTTTCAGGGCATCCGGGGCCATTGCCCCGCTTCTGGTCCCCGCCCAAGTGGATAACGGCATGGCGGGTCCTGGACGGTTACATGACCGGGGTTTTCAGCAATTGGCGGATGAGGGTGCGTTGATCGCTATTTTGTAACCAAACGGCATATAAAGGCCGTACCAGGGGCGGCATATCCGCCACGATGTTCAAGTCGGGATAGAGTTCGGCCCAATGGCTGGGTAAAAACACGCATGCCCCGGTGGCCGGCAGCAGGCTGCGGGCCAGCAGGGCGGAAGTGGTGCTCATGACCGGCAGCGGATGGGCTATCAGCAGGCGGCTTTCGTGGGTATGGAAATCCGCTCCCCACTCTAGCCGGATATAGGGCCGTTCGCCTTCTTCAGGTTCGGCCGAGGCGGTGAACAGGGATAATGAAAAATTGCCCAGGAGCTGGCAGGTCAATTCCTCCATTTTTGGCGCTTCGGTGGTAATCAGCAAATCTAATTGCCGTTCATGCAGTTGATTTATCAGCGCATGGCGTAACGCGATACGGGCTTCCAACTGTAAAGCGGGGCGCTGTTGATATAATAATTGTAACCATTGTCCAAGCCACGTTTCCCAAAGTGACGCGGTGGCGCCAATGGATAACAGGTTATGCTGCAGCGAACTCGTCACGTCTTTTTTGGCCAGTTGCCAGGTGGACATCAGATTTTCCGCATAGGGCAACAGCCGCTCTCCCGCTGGCGTCAGCCGGATATTATTACGGTGCCGGGTAAACAAACTGACCCCTAACTGCGTTTCCAATTGGCGTATGCGAAAGCTTATCGCCGACTGCGTCAGATAGAGCGCTTCCGCCGCGCGGCCAAAGTGTCGCGTCCTGCTAACTTCCAAAAAGGTTTTCAGTAATTCCGTGTCCATGGCTGTCTCCAAAATTTTTTTATCGTTATGATTTAAATGTTTTGTTTTACAGAAAGTCAAGCCTATCTAATACTCCGCGCCATAAACAGTACGGCTTGTGAAAGGATGGGGAGCGCTTAAGATGGCGGACAGCTTTTCTACTACCAATCGTTATTTCGATAACAAGAATTACCCGCGCGGGTTTTCCCGACACGGACACTTCACTATTCGGGAAGCTCAACTGCTGGAACGTTGCGGCCATGCCTACAACAATCTGGACAGCGGCAAGCGTGAGCCGGTAACCGAGGAAGAACAACAATTCGTGGCGGTGTGCCACGGGCAGCGCGAACCTTCCACGGAACATGAGAAAGTCTGGTTTAAGTATATCGAACATATTCGCCGGCCCAAGCGGTTTCATACCCTGTCGGGCGGGAAACCGCAGATGGATGTGGTGGAAGACTATACCGACAGCGAAGATTAATTCCGGCATGGGGCGCTGGCCCCATATCATTCTATTTGCAGCCAAAGTTGTTGCAGCAAACGATCGATACTGCGATAACTTACGGCCTCCGCCAGATGACCGCGCTGTATCTGAGTTACCCCCGCCAAATCCGCCAGCGTACGCGCCACTTTCAGCGTCCGATGCCAGGCCCGCACCGACAGTCCCAGTTTTTCCATCACCGTCTCCAGGAACACCGCATCCTCTTCGCTGAGACGGCAATGTAAAGCCACGTCCTGATTATTCAGATGCGCGTTGATTTTTTGGCAGCGCCGCAGCTGAATGAGCCGCGCCTCCTGCACCCTGGCCCTGACCGTTGCGCTGGTTTCACCCGAACGGCGCTGTTGGCGCAGCATGCCCGGCGGCAACAGCGGCACTTCGATGGACATATCGAAGCGATCGAGGAAGGGCCCGGACAACCGGTTGAGGTAGCGTAAGGTTTGCTGGGGCCCGCTGCGGCTATGCACGCCCTTATGATCCCCCGAGGGGCTGGGGTTCATCGCCCCGACCAGTTGGAAGCGCGCCGGAAACAGCACCTTGGCCTGCGCGCGGGAAATAGTGATTTCCCCGGCTTCCAGCGGCTCGCGCAAGGCATCGAGCACCCGTCGTTGAAATTCCGGCAGTTCGTCAAGAAACAACACCCCGTTGTGGGCCAGCGAAATTTCCCCCGGGCGGGGCAGGGAACCGCCGCCGACCAGCGCCGCCATCGAGGCGCTGTGGTGAGGCGCGCGAAACGGCCTTTGGCGCCACTGAACGAGTGCGGCGGCAGGATTCGTCAGGCTGATAAGCGAAGCGGTCTCTATGGCCTCTATATCGCTTAAGGGAGGCATTAATCCGGGCAGCCGGCTGGCCAGCATGGTTTTACCGGTGCCGGGCGGGCCGATAAGCAGCAAATTATGGCCGCCGGCGGCGGCAATCTCCAGCGCGCGTTTGGCCTGCTGCTGGCCGGTAATATCGTTCAGGTCGGTGCCGCCATATTCCATGGGCGCAGCGTCGGCGGTGGGAACGGACGCCAGTTCGCCCTGGTTTTGCAGAAACCGGCACACCTCCTGCAAATGGGCGGCGACCAGCACGCCGCTGTTGGGCACCAGCCCGACTTCGCTGCGGTTATGGTGCGATAGTATCAACTGGCGCCGCGCCGACGCCGACGCCAGGGCGGCGGGAATGGCGCCCTGCACCGGCCGCAGCTCCCCGGACAGCGCCAACTCCCCCAGGAACTCATGATCGGCCATTTTTTGCGCCGGCAACTGCTCCGACGCGGCCAGAATGGCCAGGGCGATAGGTAAATCATAGCGGCCGCCCTCTTTAGGCAAGTCGGCCGGCGCCAGGCTCACGGTAATGCGCCGCGCCGGAAAGTCGAAACCGTTGTTGAGCAGCGCGCTGCGCACCCGGTCGCGCGCGCCCTTTACCGTGGCGTCGGGCAGTCCCACCAGGGTAAAGCCGGGCAACCCTTTACTGATATGGGCTTCCACCGAGATCAACGGCGCCTGGATGCCGATTGACGCACGGGTATAAATCAACGCTAGCGACATGGGCGCTCCTTGCATGATGCCAACCTGGCCTCTTATCATGCCCGGCCCGGGCGATAAGCGTTATGGTAATGGCGCGGAATGCGGAGCGCATCCGGAAAAAAGCACCCCAGTTGCCCTTTTTACCGGTGCGGATGCGACCCGCTTCATACGGGTATGCGCTGGCGGTAACCAGCGGCTGACGGGTAAGCGGAGCGGCAGAATGAAAAAAATTCATGAAAAGGCAACTTATTGAAAGCTAGCGCAATTACGCTATTTTTTGCCCCAGCCTCCGGACGTGAAATTTAAAAAAAGGTTGTCAGTGTCCCGAAAACTGTGATAACTCTGTAGGTATTCATTCGACCAGAAGTAATGAAACCTCTTATATGAAAGCCTTTGTCCAAGTGATTAGCCTAGTCGTGATTAGCGTGGTGGTGATTATAATCCCACCGTGCGGGGCTGCACTTGGACGAAGAAAAGCTTACTAAACAAGCTTAAATCTCAAGAAGACCCCCGCACCGAAAGGACGGGGGTTTTTTTTTGGCTGATTTTTATGACGACAAAGATACGAAATGAATAAGGAATATAAAATGGAAAACAGCATAAAATCCTGTTCTCACCGCAGACCGGCGGGGAACTGACTATGAATGGTGCTCAGTGGGTAGTACAAGCGTTGCGCGCACAGGGTGTGGATATGGTTTTCGGTTATCCCGGCGGGGCAATAATGCCGGTATACGACGCGCTCTATGACGGCGGGGTGGAGCATCTACTTTGCCGCCACGAACAAGGCGCGGCCATGGCGGCGATTGGCTACGCACGAGCCACCGGTAAAGTGGGCGTGTGTATCGCCACTTCCGGCCCGGGGGCGACCAATTTAATCACCGGCCTGGCGGATGCCCTGCTGGATTCCGTTCCCCTGGTGGCCATTACCGGCCAGGTGGGATCGTCGCTGATCGGTACCGATGCTTTTCAGGAAATCGACGTATTGGGTTTGTCCCTGGCCTGCACCAAACACAGCTTCCTGGTGGAGAGCCTGGCCGAACTGCCGGCCATCATGACCGAAGCCTTTGCTATCGCCAGCAGCGGCCGCCCGGGCCCGGTATTGATCGATATCCCCAAGGATATCCAGCTTGCCACCGGCGATCTGAACCCGCACTTGGTCAGTATTGACGATCAGGCGGGGGTTATCCAGGGCGATTTGGCCGCGGCCCGGGACCTGCTGCGCCAAGCGCGCAAGCCTATGTTATACGTCGGCGGCGGGGTTGGCATGGCGCGCGCCGTGCCGGCGCTGCGGGAGTTTATCGCCCGCACCGGCATACCGAGCGTGGCGACCCTTAAAGGCCTGGGCGCTCCGGATCGCGATGACGAGTGTTATCTGGGCATGCTGGGGATGCACGGCAATAAGGCCGCCAACCTGGCGGTGCAATCCTGCGACCTGCTGATGGCGGTCGGCGCCCGCTTTGACGATCGGGTTACCGGCAAACTCAACGCCTTTGCCCCCCATGCCAAGGTGATCCATTTGGATATCGACCCGGCGGAATTGGGCAAGTTGCGCCAGCCGCACGTGGCGCTGCAGGGGGATTTGAACCGGCTGTTCCCGGCCCTGGCGCAGACGTTATCCATTGACGACTGGCGTACCGAGACCCGGGCGCTGAAAGCGGAATATCAGTGGCGTTACGATCATCCGGGGGAGGCGATTTACGCCCCGGCATTACTGAGGTCGCTTTCGCAGCGCGCGCCGGCGGAAACGGTGTTCACCACCGATGTCGGCCAGCACCAGATGTGGGCCGCCCAGCATATGAGTTTCAGCCGCCCGGAAAATTTCATCACTTCCAGCGGCCTGGGCACCATGGGCTTCGGCGTGCCGGCGGCGGTGGGCGCGCAGGTAGCCCGGCCCAAGGACACCGTGGTTTGCGTCTCCGGCGACGGTTCGTTTATGATGAACGTCCAGGAGTTGACCACCATCAAACGAAAACGGTTGCCGTTGAAAATCGTCTTAATCGATAATCAGCGATTAGGCATGGTTCGACAGTGGCAGCAATTGTTTTTCGACGGACGTTACAGCGAAACCACTCTTACCGATAACCCCGATTTCCTTATCCTGGCCAGCGCATTTGATATCCCCGGCCAACGAATTACCCGTAAAGACCAGATTGATGCCGCGCTTGAGGCGATGTTCACCCATCAGGGACCCTACCTGCTGCATGTCTCCATCGACGAACACGAAAACGTCTGGCCCCTGGTGCCACCCGGCGCCGGCAATGAAACCATGCTGGAGAAATTATCATGATACAACATCAGCTTTCCATCGAGGCGCGTTCCCGCCCGGAAATTCTGGAGCGCGTTTTGCGGGTGGTTCGCCACCGCGGATTTCGCGTTTGCGCATTAAATATGGCGCCACAAACCAATCCGGAATGTATAAATATTCAATTGACCGTTGCAAGCCTGCGTCCGGTCGATTTACTGTCTTCACAGCTAAGTAAACTTATGGATGTCGCCTGTGTCGAGATCCAGCAACTGACATCACAACAAATACGCGCCTAAGGCACGAGTAAGGAAAAGAAAATGACGACGAAGAAAGCTGATTTTATTTGGTTCAACGGCGAGATGGTGCCATGGGCGGAGGCCAAGGTCCATGTGATGTCCCACGCGCTGCATTATGGATCGTCAGTCTTCGAAGGTGTGCGTTGCTATGACTCGCATAAAGGGCCCGTGGTGTTCCGCCATCGCGAACATATGCAGCGCCTGCGAGATTCCGCCAAAATTTATCGTATGCCGGTTACCCAAAGCGTGGATGAGTTAATGGAAGCCTGCCGCGCGGTGCTGCGCAAGAATAAACTGGTGAGCGCGTATATCCGTCCGCTGGTCTTCGTGGGCGACGTCGGCATGGGGGTCAATCCGCCGCCGGATTACACCACCGATGTGATTATCGCCGCCTTCCCGTGGGGCGCGTATCTGGGTGAAGACGCCCTGGATCAAGGTATCGACGCCATGGTCTCCTCGTGGAACCGCGTCGCCGCCAATACCATCCCGACGGCGGCCAAGGCCGGCGGCAATTATCTCTCCTCCATGCTGGTGGGGGCCGAAGCCCGCCGTCACGGCTATCAGGAAGGGATCGCGCTGGATGTCCACGGCTATGTTTCCGAGGGCGCCGGGGAAAACCTGTTTGAAGTGAAAGAGGGCATCCTGTTTACGCCGCCGTTTACCTCGTCCGCCCTGCCGGGCATTACCCGCGACGCCATCATCAAACTGGCCAAAGACGCCGGCATTGAAGTGCGCGAACAGGTCTTGTCCCGCGAGTCGCTGTATTTGGCCGATGAAGTCTTTATGTCCGGCACCGCCGCGGAAATCACCCCGGTGCGCAGCGTCGACCGTATCCAAGTGGGCATCGGCCGCTGCGGTCCGGTGACCAAGCAACTACAGAAGGCCTTTTTCGGCCTGTTTACCGGTGAAACCGAAGATAAATGGGGCTGGCTGGATCCGGTCAACAACTAATAATAATACCTTATTGCCTAGCAGGCGGCGTACGCCGCCTGCCGAAAAGATAAACTGGAGTATTGAGCATGCCTAAGTACCGTTCCGCTACCACCACCCATGGCCGCAATATGGCCGGCGCCAGAGCCTTGTGGCGCGCCACCGGTATGACCGATGACGATTTCGACAAACCGATCATTGCCGTGGTGAACTCCTTTACCCAATTTGTGCCGGGCCATGTGCACCTGCGCGATTTGGGTAAACTGGTTGCCGAGCAAATCGAAGCTTCCGGCGGCGTGGCGAAAGAATTCAACACCATTGCGGTGGATGATGGCATCGCCATGGGGCACGGCGGCATGCTGTACTCCCTGCCGTCGCGCGAGCTGATTGCCGACTCGGTGGAATATATGGTCAATGCCCACTGCGCCGACGCCATGGTGTGCATTTCCAACTGCGATAAAATCACCCCGGGGATGCTGATGGCGGCGTTGCGCCTTAACATTCCGGTGATTTTTGTTTCCGGCGGCCCGATGGAAGCCGGCAAAACCAAGCTGTCCGATAAAATCATCAAACTCGATTTGATTGACGCCATGATCCAGGGCGCCAATCCGAACGTATCCGACGCCGACAGCAACCAGATCGAACGCTCCGCCTGCCCGACCTGCGGGTCGTGCTCCGGTATGTTTACCGCCAACTCCATGAACTGCCTGACCGAGGCCCTGGGCCTGTCCCAGCCGGGCAACGGTTCGCTGCTGGCGACCCATGCGGATCGCCGGCAACTGTTCCTTAACGCCGGCAAGCGCATCGTTGAGTTAACCAAGCGTTATTACGAACAAGACGATGAAAGCGCGTTGCCGCGCAGCATCGCCTGTAAAGCAGCGTTTGAAAACGCCATGACGCTCGATATCGCCATGGGTGGCTCCACCAATACCGTGCTGCATCTGCTGGCGGCGGCGCAGGAGGGGGAGGTGGATTTCACCATGGCGGATATCGATCGTTTATCCCGCCGGGTGCCGCATTTGTGCAAAGTGGCGCCGAGCACGCAGAAGTACCATATGGAAGATGTTCACCGCGCCGGCGGCGTGTGGGGCATTCTGGGCGAATTGGATCGTACCGGCCTGCTTAACCGCGACGTCACCAATATTCTCGGTCTGAAACTGCCCGAAGCCCTGCGCCGGTATGATGTCATGCTGACCGACGACGCCGAAGTGAAAAGCATGTATTCCGCCGGTCCGGCCGGTATCCGCACCACCAAAGCCTTTTCGCAGGACTGCCGCTGGCCGTCCCTGGATACCGATCGCAAGGAAGGCTGCATCCGCTCCCGTGAATTCGCCTACAGCCAGGATGGCGGGCTGGCGACGCTGTACGGCAACATCGCCCTAGACGGCTGTATCGTGAAAACCGCCGGCGTGGATAAAGGCAGCCTGCTGTTCCGCGGCCCGGCGAAAGTCTACGAAAGCCAGGAAGAAGCCTCCGAGGCGATTCTCGGCGGTAAAGTCGTGGCTGGCGATGTAGTGGTGATTCGTTATGAAGGGCCGAAAGGCGGGCCGGGCATGCAAGAGATGCTCTATCCCACCACCTACCTTAAATCCATGGGGTTGGGCAAACAGTGCGCCTTGATCACCGACGGCCGCTTCTCCGGCGGCACGTCCGGCCTGTCCATCGGCCATGTGTCTCCTGAAGCCGCCAGCGGCGGCCTGATCGGCCTGGTGCGCGATGGCGATATCATCGATATCGATATCCACGGGCGCGGCATCGTATTGGACGTGGCGGACAGCGAATTGGCCGCACGGCGCGAAGCGCAACTGGCGCGCGGCGCCGCCGCCTGGACTCCGGTGAACCGCGTGCGCCAGGTTTCCTTTGCCCTGCGCGCCTATGCCCTGTTGGCCACCAGCGCCGATAAAGGCGCGGTACGCGATAAAAGCAAGCTGGGGGGCTAACCGGCCATGGCTGACTCCTTACCGCTGTCCGCCGCGCCCTGTGCCGCGGAGTATCTGCGCGCCACGCTGCGTTCGCCGGTCTACGAGGTGGCGCAGGTCACTCCATTGGACGTCATGGAGAAACTGTCCGCCCGCCTCGGCAACTGTATTTTGGTCAAGCGCGAGGATCGCCAGCCGGTGCACAGCTTTAAGCTGCGCGGCGCTTACGCGATGATTTCAGGCTTGAGCGAAGAGCAAAAGGCCCACGGCGTGGTTACCGCTTCGGCGGGCAATCATGCCCAGGGCGTGGCGTTATCCGCCACTAAACTGGGTATTAAGTCGCTGATCGTGATGCCGGTGGCGACCGCCGATATCAAAGTCGACGCGGTGCGCAGCTTTGGCGGCGAAGCCTTGCTGTACGGCGCTAACTTCGACGAGGCCAAAGCCAAGGCCATCGAGCTGGCGCGCGATCATGACTACACCTTCGTCCCGCCGTTCGACCATCCCGCGGTGATTGCCGGCCAGGGCACGCTGGCCATGGAGTTATTGCAGCAGGACGCGCACCTCGACCGGATATTCGTCCCGGTGGGCGGGGGCGGCCTGGCGGCCGGCGTCGCGGTGCTGATCAAGCATTTGATGCCGCAAATCCAGGTCATCGGCGTCGAGGCGGAAGAATCCGCTTGCTTGTGCGCGGCCCTCAAGGCGGGCGAGCCGGTGGATCTTCCCCGGGTTGGCCTATTCGCCGAAGGGGTGGCGGTCAGGCGTATCGGTAATGAGACCTTCCGTTTATGCCGCGAGTTTCTCGATGACGTGGTTACCGTGGACAGCGATGCCATCTGCGCGGCGGTGAAGGATTTGTTCGAGGATGTCAGGGCGATCGCCGAACCGGCCGGCGCGCTGGCTTTGGCGGGCATGAAAAAATATATTCAGCAGCACAATATCCAGGGCGAGCGGCTGGCCCACGTGCTGTCCGGCGCCAATGTGAATTTTCACGGCCTGCGTTATGTGTCTGAGCGCTGCGAACTGGGCGAGCAGCGGGAAGCCCTGATGGCGGTGACCATACCGGAGCAGAAGGGCAGCTTCCTGAAGTTTTGCCAACTGCTGGGCGGCCGGGCGGTGACCGAGTTCAACTACCGTTATGCCGATGCGGATAATGCCTGCATTTTTGTCGGTATCCGCCTGACCCGCGGCCCCGCGGAACGCGATGAGATCCTCACCGAGCTTGGCGCCGGCGGTTATCAGGTGGTGGATTTATCCGATGACGAAATGGCCAAGCTGCACGTGCGGTATATGGTGGGCGGACGACCGTCGAAACCGCTGCGCGAGCGCCTGTTTAGTTTTGAATTCCCGGAATCGCCGGGGGCCTTGCTGAAATTCCTGCATACCCTCGGCACCCATTGGAATATTTCATTGTTCCACTATCGCAGCCACGGTACCGATTATGGCCGCGTCCTGGCGGGCTTTGAATTGATCGAGCGGGACCCGGAGTTCGAGCGCCATCTTTCGGCGCTGGGTTATGAATGCCATGACGAGACCCTGAATCCGGCGTTCCGGTTTTTCCTGCAAGGATAACCCTTCCCGTTCGCGCCGCGGCTGCGGGGCATTATTTCGCCAACCCGGCTTCGCCGCGCGGTCAGGCTGGCGCAGAGGCCCGGCCGGCGGCGCCGTTAAGCGAAAGTAGCTGCCAGAAAGCCTCGATCAGCGGCTCTTGCAGGCGTTTGCGCTGTACGCAGACCCCCAGTTCCAGCGGTTCGACCACGGTATCGTGTTCAAGGACCTGGATACGGTTGCGTACCGGCTCAGGGCTGTTGTCAACCACCACCTCCGGGATCAGGGCGATGCCGCAGCCGAGCGCCACCATCGATACAATGGCCTCATGCCCGGCCACCGTGGCGTAAATCAGGGGGTTGGTTATGCGGTTGCTGCGAAACCAGTAATCGATGCGTCGGCGCGCCGGGCCATGCTCGGGCAAAATAAACGGCGTGTGGGACCAGTCGGGGGTGTCCGCCGTGGCCTGCGCGCGTACCGGGCAGGGCAGCGCGGGGGCGATAAGAATCATCGGTATTTCGCCTATGGGGGCGAAATCGATACTGGCGGGCAGGATTTCCGGATGCCCGGCAATGCCCAAATCCGCATCGTTGGATTGCACTTTATCCACCGCGTCGGCGGCATCGCCGGTGGTCAGCTTAATCTCCACCAGGGGGTGTTCGGCCCGGAAATGATCGAGTATCGGCGGCAGGTGGCTATAGGCGGCGGTCACCGAGCAAAACAGCCGCAGCTCGCCGCTCAGCGAAGGGCCGTGCTGGCCCAGGCGATGGCGCAACTGCTGGTAGTGCAGCAGCGTTTGCTGGGCGAAGGTTTTTAATTGTTCGCCGGCATCGGTTAATTGCACCGTGCGATTATCGCGCAAAAACAAGGTTTGCCCGACGTCTTCTTCCAGGCGCTGGATTTGCCGCGACAGCGTCGAGGGGCTCACATGGGTCGCTTTGGCCGTACGTCCGAAATGGCGGCTTTCCGCCAGATGAAGGAATAATTTAAGATCCCGTAGATCCATAGCATTGCCGCCTCTTTGGAGCATTGCATAATATGCAACATCAGATTGTTAATATATCAATTTAAGCAACATCTTTCCTGCTATATAGTGGAAAGCATAAGCATTCCCGCACGGCGGGAATATCCTACAGCAGATCCAAAGCACTCTATACGGAGTAGTACCATGGCTAATTATTTCAACTCTTTAAACCTGCGCCAGCAACTGGAGCAATTGGGTAAATGTCGCTTTATGGCCCGGGATGAATTTGTGGATGAAGCGGGTTACCTGAAAGGTAAGAAAGTGGTGATAATCGGCTGTGGCGCACAGGGGCTGAACCAGGGCCTCAACATGCGCGATTCCGGCCTGGATATCTCATACGCCTTGCGCAAAGCCGCCATTGACGAAAAACGTCCGTCATGGCGTAAAGCCACGGAAAACGGCTTTAAAGTGGGCACCTATGAAGAGCTGATCCCGCAGGCCGACCTGGTGGTCAACCTGACGCCGGACAAACAGCATTCGGTAGTGGTTCAGGCGGTGCAGCCGTTGATGAAAAAGGGCGCTGCGCTGGGCTACTCCCATGGTTTTAACATCGTCGAAGTGGGCGAGCAAATCCGTAAGGATATTACCGTTATCATGGTGGCGCCGAAATGTCCGGGCACCGAGGTGCGGGAAGAGTATAAACGCGGTTTCGGCGTACCGACGCTGATTGCGGTGCACCCGGAAAACGATCCCCAGGGCGAGGGCATGGCGCTGGCGAAAGCCTGGGCGGCCGCCACCGGCGGTCACCGCGCGGGCGTGTTGGAATCATCGTTCGTGGCCGAAGTCAAATCCGACCTGATGGGCGAACAAACCATTCTGTGCGGCATGCTGCAAGCCGGCTCGCTGCTGTGTTTTGATAAAATGGTCGCCGATGGCGTCGACCAGGCCTACGCTGAAAAACTGGTGCAATTCGGCTGGGAAACCACCACCGAGGCGCTGAAACAGGGCGGTATCACCCTGATGATGGATCGCCTGTCCAATAGCGCCAAGCTGCGGGCCTTCGCCCTGTCGGAGCAGTTGAAAGCCCTGATGCAGCCGCTGTTTGAAAAGCATATGGACGATATCATTACCGGCGCGTTTTCCAGCGGCATGATGGCCGACTGGGCCAACGATGACGTGAAATTATTGACCTGGCGTGAAGAAACCGGCGCGTCGGCGTTCGAAAATGCCCCGCAGTTCGAGGGTAAAATCAGCGAGCAGGAGTATTTCGATCACGGCGTGCTGATGATCGCCATGGCCAAGGCCGGGGTAGAGCTGGCGTTTGAAACCATGACCCGCTCCGGGATTATCGCCGAATCGGCTTATTATGAGTCGCTGCATGAGCTGCCGCTGATCGCCAATACCGTGGCCCGCAAACGCCTGTATGAGATGAACGTGGTGATTTCCGATACCGCCGAGTACGGCAACTATCTGTTTGCCAACGCCGCGGTGCCGCTGCTCAAAGAGAAGTTTATGGCCAGCCTGCAGCCGGGTGATTTGGGCAAATCCGTGCCCGCCGGCGCCATTGATAATGCGCAGCTGCGCGATGTCAACGACGCTATCCGCCATCATCCGATTGAAATCATCGGCGCTACCCTGCGTGGCTATATGAAGGATATGAAGCGCATCGCGGTAGCTAACTGATGTTAATCGTCCGCGCCATAACTGGCGCGGACGATTTTCGATTCCCGTTGAGGTGCTTAAGGTTGAACTTGCGGGTTGCAAAATCCTTATGCCTGGCGTGGAATTATTTAACAGTTGACGGTGTCATCAACCGTTTTATCGCAACGCATCCTCGTAGCCTTCAATCTCCCATGGTGGAGATCGCCGTAATGACCCATGGTTGTTACCGGCTAAGGCGGAAACATGCACGATGCACCCAATTCATCTCGTTCAGTTCAGACGATGAGAGATTGCACCAGTATGATCGCGACGGTTTCGTTGCGTCACAGTGGCGACTCGCTCCAAATTCGCCACCTGAATAAAAAAGAAGGTGCCCTCAAAGACCAGCACTTCCTTATCACGATCAAAAGCCATGTCGACGGTGCTAAGTTTTCCGTTAAGCCTTTTGCTGAATTGATTGTGCTCAACAACCGCTTACATTCCTCGGTGGAAAGACGCGTGGCTAACCAATGGCACCTTCGTTAATTGTAGGCTATCCAAAAAATCTCTAGCAGTTTCCTGAATGTGATTCCCACGATAAGCTCCGGGTCGTTTATTTAATCACTCCTGACTTCAGCGTTGTTCGCGTTACCGAGCGGGTATTGGTCAATCAGACGATTTACGGCGCGAAGATCTGGGTTAACGGTATGTTTTTGGTTGGCCGAGTTCAAGTTTATGACGACCTCCAGCAGCACTTTGTGGACATTCTCATGCTAGGCGGTGTTGGGCATGGAGGCGAGAAAATGTATAACCTATGAGTCATTGTGACGAATAATGTGCAATATAGAATGCAATTTTGAGATGTCCTCGAAGAGGAAAATACTCAGACCGAAAGGTATTGTCATGAGTTGGCCCGCCATGGTATTGCAGTTAAGCACCTGCAAAATCAGGCGCGGGGATTAGTCTGCCGAAAACCATACTGGCTACCTATGACGCGCTCGCGTCTTTTGTATGTCGTGCCACCGGTTCTGAAAGTGATACGCTGCTGTTTCCCCACACAAATTTACGCGTTACTCTCCATATCCTCACTCCAACCCCTGATTTCACCGAGCTGGTCGCCAAAGCATTAATGGGAAACAGCCTTAATGTACTCCGTTTAACCTGGCGATATTGTAATGCGTCCCACGCCAACGATAACATCAAGGCATGATGCCAAAAATCGCATTCACCTACGAGCTTCACGGGAGTAGAAGGACAAGGAAGCGCAGCGGTTATGTCGCTGAGCCGAGTGGTGACGTCTGTGAAGGCACGCGCGGGCCGGGACGTATGGACAGTTGCGGTGAAGAGAGTGGTGAGGCCAAACCGAATCTGGGCAAGGACATAGCCAAAGTCACTGACGCGCAAAAAGCGGAGCTGGGCGGAGTGGGATCGGGAACTCCTGGAGGCTGGGGACCGGGGGATGAGCAAAGTGCCCGCAATAAAGAATCTCAAAAGCAAAATGAAGTTCAGAGTCAGGCAAAAACTTCGCCTGAAGGTACTGAGAAACTAGTTTGGGATTCTTGGCAAAATCACCCTAAGGCCTCGATTAATGGTCGCCCATATGCTCAAATTGGTGATCGATATTATGCGCAGCACGCGGTAGACAGGATGCAACCATCAAGCCTCGGTTCACCCGCAGGAACGGTCGGGCCTGGCAGGAACGTCACTCCTAAAATGGTAGAACACGTTATCAAGACTGGTTCGTCCCAAAACAATATTATTAATGGAGTAACTCGGACTACTTATTGGAGCGGTGACGTCGGTGTTATAACGGAAAATAATGGCAATGTGGTTGTTACTATTCTTCGCAGGAGTGGCAAATGAATGATTGGATCTATCCCGAGGTAATTAATCATCTCAAGAAATCATGTATTGATTTTCTCGATGAGAAAATAACAATTCATGATATTCAATCGGAGATTTTTAGTGCTGAAAATCAGGTGGTTGCGCTTGAGGAAAAATGGCTTCGCACTGTCTTGTTTGACGCAGAAAACGAGATTGAGCTGTTACGTTACACCACTAACGAAGATCGGTTGGTTGGTTCAATAAAACCTATAGTCCAGGATATCTTAAATAAAATACAATAAGTACCCCCGGCGAGCCTGTACATGATTCCGTGTAAATGCCTTTTCTCAGCAGTGGCCGTCCAGGCGGTCGCCGAACTCGATGATAAAGCGGCTCATGGCCATTCGCCAGTCCCTTAGCGGCATCGTCCATTTCTGCGATGCTGCCTGGATCGCCAGCCATACCATCTTTTTCACTGAGTCGTCTGTCGGGAACACATTACGTTTTTTGAACGCGTGGCGGATCACGCTGTTCAGCGACTCGATGGCATTGGTGGCACAGATCACCTTGCGGATGTCCGTCGGGTAGGCGAAGAACGTGGCAAGATTCGTCCAGTTTGCCTGCCGGCTGCGGCTTATCTGCGGATATTGGCATCCCAGGACTGACGAACGCTTCCAGCGCCTGCACGCATGCCTCTTTCGCTGGCCCGCGGTCGGCTGCCCCCATTGGGATTTTTAGTATGGGGTGTCAACTACCCTGCCAGAAGGGGTCAACCTCGTCTCGCCTTTCTGCTACAATCCCAGGCCGTCGTCGACCGTTATTACACCTTGGAACTCACCATGCGCCTGAACCCCAGCCAGCAGCACGCCGTCGAATTTGTTACCGGGCCTTGCCTGGTGCTGGCCGGCGCCGGGTCGGGCAAGACGCGCGTGATCACCAATAAAATCGCCCATCTGATTCGCCAGTGCGGCTACCAGGCGCGGCATATCGCGGCTGTGACCTTCACCAACAAGGCCTCGCGGGAAATGAAGGAGCGCGTGGCGCAGACGCTGGGGCGGCAAGAGGCGCGCGGCCTGACCATCGCCACGTTTCATACCCTGGGACTGGAAATCATCAAGCGCGAATATAAAGCGTTGGGCATGAAGGCGAAATTTTCGCTGTTTGACGAGCACGACCAGCAGGCTTTGCTCAAGGATTTGACCGGGCAGTGGCTGGAAGGGGATAAGGATTTGCTCAAACAGCTGGCCTCGACGATCTCCAATTGGAAAAACGATCTGCTCGATCCCGGCCAGGCCGCGGCGCTGGCCCGTTCCGAACGGGACAAACTGTTTGCCCATTGCTATGAACTCTACGATGCCCACCTGCGGGCCTGCAATGTACTGGATTTCGACGATCTGATCCTGCGACCCACCTTATTGCTGCAACGGGATGCCGACGCGCGTGAACGCTGGCAAAATCGCCTGCGTTATCTGCTGGTGGATGAATACCAGGATACCAATACCAGCCAGTACGAACTGGTGAAAATGCTGGTGGGCAGCCGCGCCCGGTTCACCGTGGTGGGGGATGACGATCAGTCGATCTATTCGTGGCGCGGCGCGCGTCCGCAAAACCTGGAACTGCTGCAAAAGGATTTCCCGGCGCTCCAGGTGATAAAACTGGAGCAAAACTATCGCTCCACCGAGCGCATCCTGAAAGCCGCCAACATCCTGATTGCCAATAATCCGCATTTGTTTGAAAAACGGCTGTTTTCGCAGCTGGGTTATGGCGAAGCGCTTAAGGTGGTCACCGCCAATAACGAGGATCACGAGGCGGAGCGCGTGGTGGGGGAGCTGATCGCCCATCACTTTATCCATAAAACCCGCTACCGCGATTATGCCATTCTCTACCGCGGCAACCACCAGTCGCGGTTGTTTGAAAAAATGCTGATGCAAAACCGCATCCCCTATCGCATTTCCGGCGGTACGTCCTTCTTCGCGCGTCCCGAAATCAAAGACCTGCTGTGCTATTTGCGGGTGCTGACCAATCAGGACGACGACAGCGCCTTTTTGCGCGTGGTCAATACGCCGCGGCGGGAAATAGGTTCGGCCACGCTCCAGAAACTGGGGGAATGGGCCACCGCGCGCAACAAAGGCCTGTTCGCCGCCAGTTTTGATCTGGGGCTAAGCCAGACCCTGAACGGCCGCGGCCTGGAATCCCTGCAGCGGTTTACCTACTGGATGGCGGAGATTGCGCGGCTGGCCGAAGGCGATCCGGTGCAGGCGGTGCGGGATTTGATTCACGGCATGGAATATGAGAGCTGGCTTTATGAAACTTCCCCCAGCCCCAAAGCCGCCGAAATGCGGATGAAAAACGTCAACCAGCTATTTTCCTGGATGACCGACATGCTGGTCGGGTCGGATCTGGATGAGCCGATGACGCTGGATCAGGTGGTGACCCGTTTTACCCTGCGTGAAATGATGGAGCGCGGCGAAAACGACGAGGAGCTGGATCAGGTGCAGTTGATGACCCTGCATGCCTCCAAAGGGCTGGAGTTCCCTTATGTCTTCCTGGTGGGGATGGAAGAAGGGTTGCTGCCGCACCAAAGCAGCATTGATGAGAACAATATCGAGGAGGAGCGGCGGCTGGCCTATGTGGGCATTACCCGCGCGCAAAAAGAGCTGACGTTCACGTTATGCCGCGAACGCCGGCAGTATGGCGAGACTATCCGGCCGGAGCCGAGCCGTTTTTTGCTGGAACTGCCGCAAGACGATCTGGCCTGGGAAACCGTGCGCAAGATCGTCAGCGCCGAGGAGCGCATGACGCAGGGGCAAAGCCGGGTGGCCGGTCTGCGCGAACAGCTGGCCAAAGCGAAGGCGCGGGGTGGCTAAAGCTCCCCGCCAGCATAGGCAAGAGGCAAAGGCGGATTTTCGTTTCGACAACCCATTGCGACCGCGCCAGGCCTGCATGGTGAGGGGCTACGGTATTTTTCGCTAAAGCTAGCCGATTTCCTCAAGCAACAGCGGCCAATGGACGTAGCTTTGCCATTGGCTCTCCTGCTCAAGGTATTCGGCGCGCAGCGGGTGCTGCGCCAGCCAGCCGCGGGGCAACAGTACGTGCAGCGTGTCGTCCAGCGCCCGCAGTTTGACCTCCGGCACCGTCTCGTCGCGACGCCGGCTGGCGAAAATAATCGCCAGGCGCATCAATCGGCACAGGCGCTGCGCCTGGCGCGCCGGCAGGCTGTTTTGCTGGGTCAGCTGGGATAAGTCGATATGATGGCTTTGGTTTTGCAGCAGGATGGCAATCAGTTTTTGCTGGGCCGGGGTAAAACCGGGTAAATCGGTATGCCGAATCAAATAGGCCGCATGCTGGGGCGCGTTTTTGATATCAATGCTCAGGCCAATCTCGTGGATCATGGCGGCGCAATGCAGGATGGCGAAACATCGCTCGTCCAGTTGCCATGCTTTGGCCACCTGGGCGGCGAAATTGTCGGCCAGCGCGCTGACCCGCTGGGCCTGCTCGGTATCAAGCAAATAGCGGCGCTGCATATTCTGCAAGGTGCGCTCGCGAATATCTTCACATACCGGCAAATCGAGCATGCCGTACATAATGCCTTCGCGCAACGCCCCGCCGGCCAGGGTCATGGTCTTGATGCCCAGCTCATGGAATATGGCCAGCAGAATCGATAGCCCGCTGGGAAACACCAGCGCCCGATCCAGGGTCAGGCCCTCGATTTCCAGTTCTTCAAGCTTACCGCACTGGATCGCCCGCTGCTTGAGCTGGAGCAGTTTGCTCAGGGTGATCTGTTCATCCATGCCCTGGGCCACCATAATTTCCTGCTGGGCCTGCACCGTGCCGGAAGCGCCCACGCAGACCTGCCAGCCCGATGCGAGCAGTCTGGAAACCACCGGGCGAATCATCTCGCGCGCCGCCTGTTCCGCCTGCTCGAAGTTCTCTTTGGTCAGGCTGCGATCTTTAAACCAGCGATCGAGCCAGGTGACGCAGCCCATTTCCAGGCTGAACAGTTCCAGCGCTTGCGCCCCGCGGCCAACCACCAGTTCGGTGCTGCCGCCGCCGATGTCCACCACCAACCGTTCATCCGATCCGCCGGTGGTATGCGCCACGCCCTGGTAAATCAGCCTGGCTTCTTCTTCGCCGCTGATGACCTGTACCGGACAGCCCAGAATTTCCCTGGCGGTAACCAGAAACGTCTCGGCGTTGGTGGCAATGCGCAGGGTCGCGGTGGCGACGACGCGGATATGCGCCGGTGGGATATCCTGCAAATGCTCGGCGAACAGCCGCAGGCATTGCCAGCCACGCTGCATGGCTTCGGGGGTAAGCTGATTGGCGGCGTCAAGTCCGGCGGCCAGACGCACTTTGCGTTTAATCCGCGCCAGCGTCTGGATAGTGCCGGCCACCTCACGCGCCACTAACATATGGAAGCTGTTGGAACCTAAATCAATGGCGGCATAAAGTGAGGTGCAACTTTGCATAGCGATCAGCCCGGACGTTTACGGTTATGGCGCGGCGCGCCGCCCGTGCCGCTGCGGCGGGATACGGAATTACGGCGCGGACCGGTGCCCGGACGTGCGCGCGTCAGCCGTTTCGGCGCCGGCAGCTCGGTCAACAGCGCATCGCTATTGTATTTGCTGACGGGGATCTGATGGCCGATGTAGCTTTCGATCGCCGTCAGGTTCAACGCATATTCCTCACAGGCCAGGCTGATGGAACTGCCGCTTTCGCCGGCGCGTCCCGTACGGCCGATGCGATGCACATAATCTTCACAGTCATCCGGTAGATCGTAGTTGAACACATGGGTGACCAATGGAATGTGCAGGCCGCGGGCGGCGACATCGGTGGCGACCAGGATATCCAGCGTTCCCTGGGTAAAGTCTTCAAGAATGCGCAGGCGCCTTTTCTGGGAAACGTCACCGGTCAGCAACCCGACGCGGTGCCCATCAGCGGCCAGGTGGCCCCAGATATCCTCGCAGCGGTGCTTGGTGTTGGCGAAAATAATGCAGCGATCCGGCCACTCTTCTTCAATCAGCGTCTGTAATAGGCGCATTTTTTCTTCATTGGAAGGATAAAACAGCTCTTCCTGGATCCGGTAGCCGGTTTTTTGCAGCGGCTCGACTTCCACATATTCAGCGTTATTCATATGTTCAAACGCCAATTCACGTACTCGGTAAGATAAGGTGGCGGAGAACAGCATATTCAAACGCTGTTCAACGGCGGGCATACGGCGGAACAACCAGCGAATATCTTTAATGAAACCCAGATCGAACATGCGGTCGGCTTCGTCGAGCACCACAACCTGGATCGCGCCCATATTGACATAATTCTGTTTGGTGTAATCGATCAGGCGGCCGGTGGTGCCAACCAGGATATCCACGCCGGATTCCAGCACCTTAAGCTGCTTGTCGTAACCATCCCCGCCGTAGGCCAGACCCATTTTCAGGCCGGTCGCCTGGGCTAATGGTTCAGCATCGGAGTGGATTTGCACCGCCAATTCTCGGGTTGGCGCCATGATCAGCGCTCTGGGCTGATTGATCTGGCGCTGCTCGTCGGCGGGCTTTGTCAGTAAGTGATGAAACGTGGCAGCGAGAAATGCCAGCGTCTTTCCGGTACCGGTTTGCGCCTGTCCTGCGACATCTTTGCCATCGAGGGTGATGGGTAATGTCAGCGCCTGAATAGGCGTACAATTATTAAATCCTTGTTTTTCAAGGGATTCAATAATAAGCGGGTGCAGGGCGAAGTCGGAAAACTTCTTTTCGGTTAAGTGTGTTTTGCTCATAGTGTGGTAGAATAACAGTTAACTATTGCATTACGAAAGCGTATCCAGTGAAATAAAGTCAACCGGGCGTAGGTTAACCTTAAACCAGCCCGGTAAAGATAATCCTGTGGAGTAGAACATGAGCGATAAAATTATTCACGTAAGTGACGACAGCTTCGAAAAGGACGTGTTGCAGGCAAAGGGACTGTTCCTGGTGGATTTCTGGGCGGAGTGGTGCGGTCCATGTAAAATGATTGCACCTATCCTGGCTGAAGTCGCTGATGAATTCGAAGGCAAATTGACTATCGCCAAGCTGAACATCGACGAAAACCCGGCTACCGCGCCTAAATACGGCATCCGCGGCATTCCGACCCTGCTGCTGTTTAAAGACGGCGAAGTGGTGGCGACGAAAGTCGGCGCGTTGTCCAGAAGCCAGCTCAAAGAATTCCTGAATAAAAATCTTTAATCGTCAAAAACGGTTATCCCCATCGGGCGCTGGCGTTCACTATGTTTTCTCGTATTGACCGCTAGACGCCCGCCAAGAACCATGCTAAGTTTAGATCCACTGCATTTAGATCTTACCTAGTTCGAGTCCGATAGTTTGAATCTGAGTTTTACTCTTTGCCCGAGTCCCGTTGTAGAACAGCATTAGCGCGATCAAGCAAGGTGTTCAGGCAATCTGGATTTGAATTGATCCGTTTTTAGGCGCTCTCAATCTTCAGTCTTCTTGTATTCATTTTGCATGATTTGCTGTT
This sequence comes from Enterobacterales bacterium, assembly GCA_015654925.1. Classification (GTDB taxonomy): domain Bacteria; phylum Pseudomonadota; class Gammaproteobacteria; order Enterobacterales; family Enterobacteriaceae; genus Acerihabitans. The sequence goes on from JAATFX010000045.1 coordinate 26,652, forward strand.
CATCAGCCCAAACGGGATGTACTGGGATTAAATGCCGTTAGACAGGCACGATTATACGCTGCCATACCATTCACAAAAATAGTTCGAGATTTACCCCGAGTTTAAGAACCCACCATTATGAACCTTACCGAATTAAAAAATACGCCGGTTTCTGAGCTAATTACTCTCGGCGAGAACATGGGGCTGGAAAATCTGGCCCGTATGCGCAAACAGGACATCATCTTCGCCATTTTAAAGCAGCATGCTAAAAGCGGTGAGGATATCTTTGGCGATGGCGTGTTGGAAATATTGCAGGATGGATTCGGTTTCCTCCGCTCCGGGGACAGTTCGTACCTCGCCGGCCCCGATGATATTTATGTTTCTCCCAGCCAGATTCGTCGTTTCAACCTTCGCACCGGCGATACCATTTCCGGCAAAATCCGTCCGCCGAAAGAAGGCGAGCGTTACTTTGCGCTGTTGAAAGTCAACGAAGTCAACTACGACAAACCGGAAAACGCCCGTAACAAAATCCTCTTTGAAAACCTGACCCCTTTGCATGCCAACTCCCGGTTGCGCATGGAACGTGGCAATGGTTCCACCGAAGATTTGACGGCGCGGGTGCTGGATTTAGCCGCCCCCATCGGCCGCGGCCAGCGTGGCCTGATCGTGGCGCCGCCCAAAGCCGGTAAAACCATGCTGCTGCAAAACATCGCGCAGAGCATCGCTTACAACCATCCGGACTGCGTGCTGATGGTGCTGCTGATCGATGAGCGGCCGGAAGAAGTGACCGAAATGCAGCGCCTGGTTAAAGGCGAAGTGATCGCGTCGACCTTCGATGAGCCGGCTTCACGCCACGTGCAGGTCGCCGAAATGGTGATCGAAAAAGCCAAGCGCCTGGTCGAGCATAAAAAAGACGTCATTATCCTGCTGGACTCCATCACCCGTCTGGCCCGCGCCTACAATACCGTGGTACCCGCATCGGGCAAGGTGCTGACCGGCGGTGTGGACGCCAACGCCCTTCATCGTCCGAAACGTTTCTTCGGCGCGGCGCGTAATATGGAAGAGGGCGGCAGCCTGACCATCATCGCCACGGCGCTGATCGACACCGGCTCGAAGATGGATGAAGTGATTTACGAAGAATTTAAAGGTACCGGTAATATGGAATTGCATCTTTCGCGCAAAATTGCCGAGAAGCGTGTATTCCCTGCTATCGACTATAACCGCTCCGGTACCCGTAAAGAAGAGTTGCTGACTACTCAGGAAGAGCTGCAAAAAATGTGGATTCTGCGCAAAATCATCCATCCGATGGGTGAAACCGACGCAATGGAGTTCCTGATGAACAAGTTGGCGATGACCAAGACCAATGATGAGTTTTTTGACATGATGAAACGCTCGTAATTAACAAAAAACTCGGGTAACGCCACGTCAATACGTGGCGTTTTTTGTTTCTAATGCTAGGATAGTCAGATCTTACTGGCCTGGCCTTTGATATCAGAGGGTAAGCCAAGCGGTCTTTTTGCTTCAATTCACCTGACGGAGATTCGGGTGGTACGGAAAAGATGACAAAGACAATATTTCAGTGTCACGAAATCCAGTGACAATTGAGGCACAAAGTGAGATGTGTTGACACGGTAACGCATCAAACAGCCTAATGGATGCAGAGAGCTTTCTATTGTGAACTTACTCAATATGAGTACTGATTTTATTGCCATTTTTTTGTTTTCAATGGTTTTTTTGTTCTTCTCCCGCAAGGTTGCCAAGAAGATAGGCTTGGTTGACAAACCCAATTACCGCAAACGTCACCAGGGCCAAATCCCGCTGGTAGGCGGTATCTCCATTTACGCTGGCATCTGCTTTACTTTTATCTATACCGACCACTTCGTGCCCCACATCGGGTTGTACCTGCTATGCTCGGGCATCCTGGTGCTCACCGGCGCGCTGGACGATCGTTTCGATATCAGCGTCAAGTCGCGCGCCACCATCCAGGCGCTGGTCGCCATAGTAATGATGGTATTTGGCGGCCTGTATATCAACAGCCTGGGCTATGTGTTTGGTCCCTGGGAAATGGTGCTGGGGCCGTTTGGCTATCCGGTTACCCTGTTCGCCGTTTGGGCGGCCATCAATGCGTTCAACATGGTCGATGGTATCGACGGGCTGCTGGGCGGGCTTTCCTGCGTGTCGCTGGGGGCGATGGGCATCCTGATGTGCCTGGATAATAATCCCAGCCTCGGGTTGTGGTGTTTTGCCATGATCGCCGCCATTTTGCCCTATATCCTGCTTAATCTCGGACTGTTCGGCCGGCACTATAAAGTGTTTATGGGCGATGCGGGCAGCACCATGATCGGGTTCAGCATTATCTGGATTATCCTGCAAAGCACCCAGGGCACCGGCCATCCGATGAATCCGGTGACCGGCCTGTGGATTATCGCCATCCCGCTGATGGATATGATCGCCATCATGTACCGCCGCATGCGCAAAGGCATGAGCCCGTTTTCCCCCGATCGGCAGCATATCCATCATTTGATCATGCGTGCCGGCTTTAGTTCACGGCAAGCCTTTGTTATCATTACCGTTACCGCCGCGCTGCTGGCCACGTTCGGCGTGCTGGGCGAACGGTGGCTGGTATGGCCGGATTCGGTGATGCTCGCCCTGTTTATCGTGGTATTTTTACTTTATGGCTACGTGCTTAAATGTGCCTGGCGGGTGGCGCGTTTCGTTAAGCGCACCAAGCGGCGGTTCGGCAACAAACACTTACCCACTAACCGTAACGCGGGGCGGAAATGACACCAGAGGCTCAACCGACATCCAGAGAATCCAGGCTGGATAACGAACTTGACATCCGGGGGCTGTTTTGCGCCCTGTGGCGCGGTAAACGGTGGATTATCGGCGCGGCGCTACTGTTTGCCGCAATCGCCCTGGCTTATTCCTATGTGGTCAAACAGGAGTGGACCGCCGTCGCGATCACCGATAAACCGACGGTCAATATGTTGGGCAGCTACTTTTCCCAACAGCAGTTTTTGCGCAACCTGGATGTGAAAAATACCGCGTTGCCCACCTCCGATATGCCGTCCATCGGCGACGATGCGTATCAGGAATTTGTCCGCCAGCTCTCTTCTTATGACACCCGGCGGGAATTCTGGCTTGCGAGCGAATATTATACCTCGCGCAAAGAGGGCAACGCCCACGGCGATGCGGTATTGCTCAGCGAGCTAATAGACAATATCCAGTTTATTCCCCGTGACGACGCCAAAAAACAGCCGGATCAGGTGATGCTGGTGGCTGAAACCGCGACGGACGCCAATAGCCTGCTGCGTAATTATGTGGCGTTCGCCAATCAGCGCGCGGCCAGCCGCTTGAATGAAGATATCACCGGGGCCTGGGCTGCGCGCACCGTCTCCCTGAAAGCGCAGGTCAAACGCCAGGGGGCGGTGGCCAACGCCATTTATGAGCGTGACCTGAATGCGCTGCGCCAGGCGCTGGATATTGCTAAGCGGCAGGGCATCAGTCATAGTCAAACCGACGTACCGGTGGAGCAACTGCCGCAGTCCGGCCTGTTTTTATTGGGGGTGCCGTTATTACAGGCGCGGCTGGAAGCGTTACAGGCCGCGGGGCCGGGTTTTGACGTGGAATACGATCAGAATCGCGCCATGCTCGCCACGCTGAACGTCGGACCGACACTGCAAAATTCATTTGGGACTTACCGTTATTTAAGAACGCCCGAAGAGCCGGTAAAACGCGATAAACCCCGCCGGGTGTTCCTGCTGATTCTCTGGGGCGCCATGGGCGGCTTGGCGGGGGCTGGCATCGCATTGGCCCGCCGCCGGTGAGGTCGCCGCAAAAGTAGCGCCAAGCCGGATGGATGCGCCGCCCGCTGCGCGGCAAAACTTATACCAGCCACGCGTATGGCTTATTCGAGACGGAAGGGAATTGCTGTGAAAGTGTTGATCGTCTTCGGCACCAGGCCGGAAGCCATAAAAATGGCACCGCTCATTCTGGCCCTGGCCAAAGATCCGGCGTTTGAGACCAGGATCTGCGTCACGGCCCAACATCGGGAAATGCTTGATCAGGTCTTGCGTTTGTTCGAGATTGTGCCCGATTACGATTTAAACATTATGCGTCCCGACCAGGGCCTGACGGAGATCACCAGCCGGATACTTATCGGCATGAAACCGGTATTGGAATCGTTTCAACCGGATGTGGTGCTGGTGCACGGGGATACCACCACCACCCTGGCCACGAGTCTGGCGGCGTTTTACCAGCATATCCCGGTAGGGCATGTGGAAGCGGGCCTGCGTACCGGCAATCTCTATTCGCCGTGGCCCGAAGAAGCCAACCGCAAGCTTACCGGCCATCTGGCGATGTACCATTTTTCCCCCACCGAGAATTCACGGCGGAACCTGCTGCGGGAAGGGGTAGCGGCGGATAGGATATTTGTCACCGGTAATACCGTCATTGATGCCTTATTTTGGGTACGCGATCGCGTATTGAATAACACTGAGTTGCGCAACACGCTTGAAAAGCGCTACGATTTTCTCGATCCGCAGAAAAAAATGATCCTGGTGACCGGCCACCGGCGCGAGAGTTTCGGTGATGGTTTCGAGCGCATATGCAGTGCGCTGGCGCACATCGCCCGCCACCATCCCGAGGTGCAGGTGGTTTATCCGGTGCACCTCAATCCCAACGTCAGCGAGCCGGTTAACCGCATTTTAAGCGGAATACCCAACATTAAACTGATCGATCCCCAGGATTACCTGCCGTTTGTTTACCTGATGAATCAGGCTTATATGATTCTGACGGACTCCGGCGGCATCCAGGAGGAAGCTCCGTCCCTGGGTAAACCGGTGCTGGTCATGCGCGACACCACCGAGCGCCCGGAGGCCGTCACCGCCGGCACGGTGCTGCTGGTGGGCACCGATCCAAAAACTATCCAGGAAGCGGTTTCCAAGCTGCTGACCGATGTGGATGAATATCAGGCCATGAGCCGGGCGCATAACCCTTATGGCAACGGGCAGGCTTGCCAGCGAATTATCGACGCGTTAAAAAATAATCAGGTGAAAGTATGAGTTTTGAGACCATCTCCGTCATCGGGCTGGGTTATATCGGCCTGCCTACCGCCGCGGCGTTCGCCTCGCGCCGTAAAAAGGTGGTGGGCGTGGATGTGAACCGCCATGCCGTCGACACCATTAACCGCGGTGCGATTCATATCATCGAGCCCGATCTGGATGAAGTGGTTAAACGCGCGGTTGGCGAGGGTTATCTCGCCGCGGTGACGGAGCCGGCGGCGGCCGATGCTTTCCTGATTGCGGTGCCGACCCCGTTCAAGGACGGGCACGAGCCGGATCTGAAATATGTGCGGGCCGCGGCGCTCTCGCTGGCGTCGGTATTGAAACCGGGGGATTTGGTCATCCTGGAATCCACCTCGCCGGTGGGCACCACCGAACAGATGGCGCAGTGGCTGGCCGCGGCGCGTCCCGACCTGCAATTTCCCCAGGCCGCGGGCGAGCATGCGGATATCAATATCGCTTACTGCCCCGAGCGGGTACTGCCCGGCAAGGTGATGGTGGAGCTGATTAAAAACGATCGGGTCATCGGCGGCATGACCCCCCGCTGCTCCGCGCGCGCCAGCGAGCTGTACGGCATCTTTCTGGAAGGCGAGTGCGTCATTACCAACTCCCGTACCGCTGAAATGTGCAAATTGACCGAAAACAGTTTCCGCGATGTGAATATCGCCTTTGCCAATGAGCTGTCGCTGATTTGCGCCGATCAGGGGATTAATGTCTGGGAATTGATCGCGCTGGCCAACCGCCATCCGCGCGTCAATATCCTCCAGCCGGGGCCAGGGGTGGGCGGTCATTGTATTGCCGTCGATCCCTGGTTTATCGTGGCGCAAAATCCCCAGCAGGCGCGCCTGATTCATACCGCCCGTTTGGTAAATGACGCCAAACCCCGCTGGGTGCTGGAGCGCGTCAAATCGGCGGTGGCCGATTGCCTGGCGCAAAGCGACAAACGGGCCAGCGAAGTGACCATCGCCTGTTTCGGCCTGGCGTTTAAACCGGATATCGACGATTTGCGCGAAAGCCCGGCGGTGGCCATTACCCAGGCGATTGCCGGGTGGCATTCCGGCGCCACCCTGGCGGTGGAGCCTAACGTGGCGCAGTTGCCCGCGGCGCTGGCCGCCCATGTCGCCTTGACCGACCTCGATACCGCCCTGCAATCCGCCGACGTGCTGGTCATGCTGGTGGATCACCGGCAATTCAAGGCGCGTCATCCGGCCGACATAACCCAGCGTTGGATCATCGATACCAAAGGTGTCTGGCGGTAAGCCCGGCGCTACTACCATCCAGGCCAGACACGCCGGTATTGGCAGCAGCCGGCGGCGGCCAATATCTGTGGGATAGACGTCATGTCCATACGCGCCAAGGTTGAACCCCTGAGCTGGGAGAGCGATTTTTTCAATATCTCCAGCGGCAAAATCGTATTTGATCCCGCCTGCGGGCCGCTGGCATCGAGCGCCCTGGACGCATTTAAGGTCGTCCAGGCCAAAGTGGCGGCCGATGCCCCGGCGCAGGTTGATGCGCTGGCAACGCTGGGGTTTCGGCTGGTGGAAGGCGAAATCGATTGCAGCCGCAGCCTGGCCGTAGAGGACCCGTCGGCGCGGGAGCCTACACCCGGGGTTTCGTCCGGCAGCGCCGCGCCGCGTATCGCGGGCGCGCAGGATATCCAGGCGGCAAGGCAGCTGGCGTCGTCGGCATTCACGCTTAGCCGGTTCCGCGAACCCTGGTATCGCGCGCCGGACTGCCGCCGTTTTTATGCGGTATGGGCGGAAAACGCCATTCACGGCGCTTTTGACGATCTGTGCCTGGTCATCGGCCCGCCCGGGGCCATCAAAGGCATGGTGACGCTGCGTTCCACCAGCGCGGACGAGGCGCGGATCGGCCTGCTGGCCGTACAGCCGGGACTTGGCGGGCGCGGTATTGGCCGGGCGTTATTTACGGCGGCGCTGGCCTGGTGCGGCCAACAGCAAAAATCACGCCTGCGGGTCGCTACCCAAACCGGCAACCTTGCCGCATTAAGGCTTTATATCGCGTGCGGCGCCACCATTGACGGCACCGCCTATTGGTTATACAGGTGAATATATGATTCCGTTTAATGCGCCACCGGTGGTGGGAACCGAAATAGAATTTATGCGCGCGGCGATGGGCAGCGGCAAGCTATGCGGCGACGGCGATTTTACCAAGCGCTGCCAGCTCTGGCTGGAACAGCGCTTCGGCAGCGCGAAGGTGTTGCTGACCCCGTCTTGCACCGCGTCCCTTGAGATGGCGGCCATCCTGCTGGATATCCAGCCGGGTGATGAAGTCATCATGCCGAGCTACACGTTTGTTTCCACCGCCAATGCGTTTGTCCTGCGCGGCGCCACCATCGTATTCGTGGATATCCGCCCCGATACCATGAACATGGATGAAACGCTGATAGAGGCGGCGATAACCCCTAAAACGCGGGCCATCGTGCCGGTGCATTATGCCGGCGTCGCCTGCGAAATGGACGTTATCATGGCGCTGGCGGCCCGGTATGGGCTGGCCGTGGTGGAGGATGCGGCCCAGGGCGTAATGGCGCAATACCGGGGCAAAGCCCTCGGCGCCATTGGCCATATCGGTTGCTTTAGTTTCCATGAAACCAAAAACTACACCGCCGGCGGCGAGGGCGGGGCTACGCTGATTAACGATCCCGCCCTGATCGACCGCGCGGAAATCATCCGCGAAAAGGGCACCAATCGCAGCCAGTTCTTTCGCGGGCAGGCGGACAAGTATACCTGGCGCGATATCGGATCCAGCTACCTGATGGCCGATTTGCAAGCCGCTTACCTGTGGGGGCAACTTGAGGGCGCCGATATCATCAATCGTCGCCGGCTGGCGCTGTGGCATCGCTATTACACCGAGCTGCAGCCCCTGGCGGCTCAGGGCCGCATCGAGGTGCCATTCGTGTCCGCGGGATGCGAGCAAAACGCCCACATATTTTATCTCAAACTGCGTGATATCGCGGATCGCACGGCCTTTATCAATCATATGAAAGCGGCGGATATTCTGACGGTGTTCCATTATATTCCGCTGCATGACAGCCCGGCCGGGCTGCGTTTCGGCCGTTTTCACGGCGAAGACCGGTTTACCACCCGCGAAAGCCAGCGTTTGGTCCGGCTGCCGCTGTTTTATAATTTATCGGACGAAAATCAGTCCCTGGTGATTGACGCCATTAACCGGTACTTCCACCGGCATCCCGCCTGATATGTCGCTGGCAAGGGCATCGTTATGGACGGCCGGGTCGACGCTGGTCAAAATTGGCGTCGGACTGCTGGTGGTGAAATTACTGGCCGTCGCCTTCGGGCCGGCCGGGGTCGGCCAGGCGGGCAATTTCCGGCAATTGGTTACCGTGCTCGGCGTACTGTCCGGGGCGGGGATTTTCAACGGCATTACCAAATACGTCGCCCAGTACCAGCAGCAGCCGGAGCGGCTGCGCGCGGTGCTGGGTACCGGCTCCGCCATGGTGCTGGGGTTTTCCACGCTGCTGGCGGCCATCTTTCTGGTGGCGGCCGAACCGATTAGCCGCGCGCTGTTCGGCCACGGTGATTACCGCAACGTGGTGCGGGCGGTGGCGTTTATCCAATTGGGCATCGCTTATGCCAACCTGATGCTGGCCATCCTGAAAGGATTTCGCGACGCGGCGGGGAATGCGCTGGCCGTAAGCGGCGGCAGCGTACTGGGAGCGGGCGCTTACTTTCTTTGTTATTGGCTCGGGGGATATCCCGGCGCGCTGGCCGGTTTGGCCGTTGTGCCGGCCATCACGCTGATTCCGGCCGCCCTGGTCCTGGCGTGGCGGCGCCATATCCGGTTACGCGATTTGCGACTGGCCTGGGATCGGGCGCTGGCTACCCAGCTTGGCAAATTTACCCTGATGGCGCTGATGACGTCGTTCACCCTGCCGGTGGCCTATATCATGATGCGAAATCTGCTGGCGCAGCGGTTTAGCTGGAATGACGTGGGGATTTGGCAGGGGGTCAGCAGTATTTCGGATGCCTACCTGCAATTTATTACCGCCTCTTTTACCGTCTACCTGCTGCCCACTTTGTCGCGCCTGACCGATAAGCGCGCCATCGGCCAGGAAATCGGCCGCTCGCTGCTGTTTGTTCTGCCTGCCGTCGCGACGGTAAGTTTGCTATTGTGGCTGCTGCGGGATGTGGTTATCCGCCTGCTGTTTTCCATGCAGTTCGACGCCATGCGCGATTTATTCGCCTGGCAACTGGCGGGGGATGTACTAAAAGTGGGCGCTTACGTATTTGGTTATCTGGTGATTGCCAAGGCCTCGCTGCGGTTTTATCTGCTGACGGAAATCAGCCAGTTCCTGTTATTGACCGGCTTTTCCCATTGGCTGATCCCGCTGCATGGCGCCCTTGGCGCGACGCAGGCATATATGGCAACCTATATGGTGTATTTTTTACTTTGTAGCGGCGTGTTTATAATTTATTGCAGGAAAAAATGACCCAATTGATCCATGTGCTCGGCTCGGATATTCCCCATCATAATCTGACGGTGCTGCGTTTTTTTAACGACCAGCTGGCGGAGGGCCTTCCCGCGGCCTTAGTGGGGGATTTTATGGCGGCGGCCGTGGACGATGCGCCTTTTGCGGCGTTTGAACGCCTGGCCATCGAGACCTCTGCCGATAAGCGGACGTTGGCCCGGGCGGTGATTGAACGGGCCGCCGCCGAGCCCGCCGCGCATTTTTTCCTGCATGGGCAATTTAATCCCGGATTATGGCTGGCGCTGCTGACGGGCAAAATAACGCCGGCCCGGGTCAGTTGGCATATTTGGGGGGCCGATCTGTATGAAGATTCCCTGAATTGGAAACACCGGCTGTTTTACCTGCTGCGCCGCCGCGCCCAGGGCCGGGTCGGACATGTGTTCGCCACCGAGGGGGACCTGTCGGTATACCGGCGCAACCATCCCCGGGTGCCGTCATCGCCGCTCTATTTTCCCACCCGCATGAACCCGGCGTTAGGCTACGATCGGCCTGAGCCCGAGGCGGATAAGCTGTTCACCGTGCTGGTGGGCAATTCAGGGGACGGCACTAATCGTCACCTGGAGGCGCTACAGGCGATTCACCGGCAATTCGGTCCCGATGTGCGGATTATCGTGCCGCTGGGCTATCCGGCCCGCAATGGGGCCTATATCGACCGGGTACGCGCCGAGGGGGAGAAGTACTTTGCACCGGAGCGTCTGGAGCTGTTAACCGAACCGGTGGCGTTCGATGATTATCTGGCGATATTGCGCCAGTGCGATCTGGGCTACTTTTTATTTAACCGCCAGCAGGGTATCGGCACGCTTTGCCTGCTGATCCAATTTGGCGTGCCCTTTGTGCTGAGCCGGTTAAATCCCTTCTGGCAGGATTTAACCGGACAACAGGTACCGGTATTATTCCACGGCGATGCCCTCGATCGGGCGGTGGTCGGCGAAGCGCGGCGGCAACTGGCCGGCGTGGATAAAACCCGCATCGCCTTTTTTTACCCCAATTACCTGGACGGATGGCGGCGAGCGCTGGCCGTGGCGGCGGGGACGCCGTCATGACCCTGGGCCAGTTCGGCGGCGTGCTGGTGGTTTACCTGCTCTCGCTGCTTTTTGTCCTGACTCTGACCTACCGGGAATTCCGGCGCATCAGATTTAATTTCAATGTGTTTTTTTCGCTGCTCTATTTATTGACCTTTTACCTTGGCTTTCCCTTGACCTGCATCCTGGCGTTCCGTTTTCAGGTACAGGTGGTGCCGGTGGAATACCTCACGCAGGCTTTACTGGCCGCCACCGCGTTTTATGCCATTTATTATGTCAGTTATAAAACCCGCTGGTTTTCCCGCGACCAGCCGCCGCGCCGGGCGATACTCAGCCTTAACCGGGTAGAGACCTATTTAACCTGGATACTGCTGGCGCTGACCGCCATCGGCACCGTGGGCATATTTTTCATGCACAACGGTTTTTTGTTATTTCGCCTGCACTCCTATAGCCAGATATTTTCCCGCGATGTATCGGGCGTAGCGCTCAAGCGTTTTTTCTATTTTTTCATTCCGGCCATGTTAATTATTTATTTCCTCAATCCCACCCGCCGCAGTTGGTTATTATTCCTGTGCAGTACGGTAGCCTTCGGGATTTTCACCTATATGGTAGTGGGGGGCACCCGGGCCAATATCATCATCGCATTCGCCCTGTTTTTGTTTATCGGCATCCAGCGTAATTGGATCAGCCTGTGGATGCTGGGCAGCGCCGGCCTGGCGGCGGTGGCGGGCATGTTTTGGCTGGCGCTGAAGCGCTATGGGCTTAACGTCAGCGGCGATGAGGGGTTCTATACTTTTTTATACTTGACCCGAGATACCTTTTCACCCTGGGAAAATCTGGCGCTGCTGCTGCAAAATTACGATAAAATCTCCTTCCAGGGCCTGGCGCCGATTATTCGCGATTTTTATGTTTTTATCCCCGGCTGGGTATGGCCGGAGCGGCCGAGCCTGGTGCTCAATACCGCCAACTACTTTACCTGGGAGGTATTGAATAACCATTCGGGCCTGGCTATTTCGCCGACCGTTATCGGTTCGCTGGTGGTCATGGGCGGCGTGGCATTTATTCCACTGGGTGCTATCGTGGTGGGACTGGTCCTCAAAGGTTTCGATACCCTTTATGAACGGGGAAAGTCGGCCAGGGATCGCTACCGTTCGGCGGTATTGCAGGCATTTTGCTTCGGTGCGGTATTTAATATGATTGTACTGGCCCGCGAAGGCGTGGATGCCTTTGTTTCGCGGGTGGTCTTTTTTGGCCTGGTATTCGGCGCTTGCCTAATAGCGGCAAAATTGATTTTTTGGTTGCTTAACCGCGCGGGTTTGATTCGGCCCCGGCATACGCGCGGCGCGACAGAGGCATTGTGAGCGGTTAAACCTCTGAAGGGATAATAAATGGAAAACATCGACGGGATTCCACGCTACCATATTCGTGGTTTGGCGATTTGGGGCTTTCGCGATCAACAGCAATTTATCGAGTATTTATTCGGCGGCCCCATGGTTAAAATCGGCAGCCTGGTGGCGATAAATGCTGAAAAAGTCCTGACCGCTGAACGCGACGCCGAGCTGGCGGCCCTATTAAACGCCGCGCAATACAAATATGCCGACGGCATCAGTATCGTCCGCTCCATTCGCCGTAAATATCCGTCCGCCGAGGTATCGCGCATTGCCGGCGCGGATTTATGGCAAGGCATCATGGCCCGCGCGGGCAAGGAGGGCACGCCGGTGTTTTTGGTCGGCGGCAAACCCGCGGTACTCGACCAGGTCGCGGCGCTGCTGCGTTCTAAATGGAGTGTGAATATCGTGGGTCTCCAGGACGGCTATTTTACCCCTGACGACCAGGGTTCACTCTTTGCCCGGGTGCAGGCCAGCGGCGCGGCTATCGTTACCGTGGCCCTGGGATCGCCAAAGCAGGAAAAATTTATGCGCGATTGCCAGGCCGGCTATCCCAATGCGCTTTATATGGGGGTTGGGGGCACCTACGACGTCTTCACCGGCCATGTGAAACGGGCGCCGCTGTTCTGGCAGCGCATGGGGCTGGAGTGGTTGTACCGACTGCTGCGCCAGCCGAGCAGGATCGGGCGCCAGTTTAAACTTTTGCGCTTCGTGGGCTACTATCTTAGCCGGCGGTTATAAGCCCGCAAATGCCGCAGACAATATGCCTTTAGCCGAAAATAACGGCATCGGCGGCCGGCATCGCGGAAAAAGCGCGCGAACCGGGCAGGAAATGAGCAAAGGGTCATCAAACCTATCAAAAGTATGAAAAAGCACTAGACAGTGAGGCCGCGATTCCGTACTATCCCCACCCGCAACGGCGCTAAGCGCCCGTAGCTCAGCTGGATAGAGCGCTGCCCTCCGGAGGCAGAGGTCTCAGGTTCGAATCCTGTCGGGCGCACCATTAAGTTTGTGCGCAAGTGCCGTGGTAGTATCGTGTTAGTATGCGTATTAACATGTTAGCCGCGTTGCGGAAGTAAGTAGTA
>JAATFX010000068.1 GCA_015654925.1 Enterobacterales bacterium
CGCGCGTCTTTACCGCGACAGCCTTATTCTCCACCAGGAAGCCGGCCACAAAGTCGGGGTACTGGACAACCTGGAAGCACTGGCCGGCATCTTGGCAAAGATGGACCGCGTGGAGAGCGCGGTGCGTCTCTGGGGGGCCGTCCGGGCCTGGCGCGAAGATCTTGTCCTCCCGCTCTCTCCGCTGCAATCGGAGCGTTTCGATTGCGAGGTTTCGGCCGTTCGCGGGGCAGCCGGCCACGGACACTTCACAGGGTTCATTATCATGAACCGGTGCGATAGGCAGCGAAAGAATAACTTCATCTTCAATCATTGCCAGCAGGTCTACCTCGCCAAAACCATTGACATAGACCGCTTCGTACGCTTCCGGCAATGCCTCAGCCTGCTCGTCGGTAACGACCGGGCTAAAACAAAATGTCGTGTGTACCTGATGCGCAAACGGCTGATTGCAGCGCTGGCACAGCAGCGTCACCGCCACGTCCGCACTGCCGTCGATCACCGCCAGGCGCTGATTATCGATATTAAACGACAACGACGCCTGGACATCACTATCCACACTTACCACGGATTCGGCAATACGCGTAACCTGCTCAGGCGCATAGACACCAACATAGTCCAGGCGTTTCTGTGCAGTACGGGCCGCATCGATAGTCAGGGGTAATTTTACTTTTTGCATAGGGCGCGCATATTAACTTTGTAACGACATAGAGTCAAAGAAAAAGGCGTTTTTACCCGCCTTTCAGCAATATTCGCTTCCGAAGCGGCGAACAGTTTAAAATGGCCGGCGGAAATAAGCCATTATCGGAATAAAAAATATGTGCGAAATTGTTTTAGCGTCCTCTTCGCCTTTCCGCCGGGCCCTGTTGGAAAAATTAAACCTGCCCTTCCACAGCGCCGCGCCGGACATCGATGAAACGCCCCTGGCCGGCGAAGCGGCCGCGGCCATGGTGCTGCGCCTGGCCGGCGCCAAAGCCCGGGCGCTGGCGGAGCGCTATCCCGCGCACCTGATTATCGGTTCCGACCAGTGCTGCGTATTAAACGGCCGCATCACGGGCAAGCCCCACACCCGGGAAAACGCCATCGCGCAACTGCGCCAGGCCAGCGGCCGGCGCGTAACCTTCTACACCGGACTTGTGCTGCTCAACAGCCGCACCGGCCGCGCGCAGGAAACGGTGGAGCCGTTCCATGTCGTTTTTCGCACCCTGGCCGACCCGGAAATCGACGGTTACGTCACGTTGGACCAGCCTTGGCACTGCGCCGGGAGCTTCAAGAGCGAAGCCCTGGGGATCGCCCTGTTCGATTCCCTGAGCGGCCGCGACCCCAATACGCTGATCGGCCTGCCGCTGATAGCCTTGGCGGCGATGCTGCGCGACGAAGGCGTCAATCCCTTAACGCGTTAACCCGCGGCGGGCCGCGCAGTTATTTATCATTGGCCCGCAGGAACAGCAGGCACTGGCGCAAATCTTTATCCAGCGGCGCTTCGATCCGCATGGTCTCGCCGGTGTCGGGATGTTCGAAGCGCAGGGCCGCGGCGTGTAAAAACAGCCGGTGCAGGCCGGTCCCTTTGAGCTGCTGATCAAACTGCGCGTCGCCATAACGGTCGTCGAAGGCGATGGGGTGGCCGGCATATTGCGCATGCACGCGTATCTGATGGGTGCGCCCGGTGAGGGGGCTGGCCCTGAGCAGCGTGGCGTGTGCGAAGCGCTCCTCCACTTTAAAGCGCGTCTCGGACGGTTTGCCGTCGTGGCCGACCCGCACAATGCGCTCGCCGCTGGCCAGAATATTTTTAAGCAACGGGGCGGATACCAGCTTGGTTTGCGACGGCCATTCGCCGGCCACCAGCGCCAGATAATCCTTTTGCATGCCTTTCATGCGCAATTGCTCGTGGAGCAGGCGCAGGGCCGAGCGTTTCTTGGCCACCAGCAATACCCCGGACGTATCCCGATCCAGGCGATGGACCAGTTCAAGGAAGCGCGCGTCCGGACGCAGGGCGCGCAACCCTTCGATGACGCCGAAGCTTAAGCCGCTGCCGCCGTGCACCGCCGTGCCCGAGGGCTTGTTCAGGATAAGCAGATGATCGTCTTCATATAAAACCGCGTCGGCCAAGGCCGCTACCTTACCCAGCAAAGGGGAAACCGGCGTTTGGTCCGGCGCCGATTGCCTGACCGGAGGGATGCGCAGCTCATCGCCGTCCAGCAGTTTATATTCCGGCTTGACCTTTTTTTTATTGACCCGCACTTCCCCTTTACGCACGATGCGATAAATCATGCTTTTCGGTACCCCCTTTAAACGGGTACGCAAAAAGTTGTCGATCCGCTGACCGGCTTCATCGGCAGAAATGGTGATAAATTGTACGCTAACGTTATTTTCATTCATGGGACGCGATTCTAAATATACCGCCACCATAGCGCCACTCCTTTTTCTGTGCTTAACTGTGCTTTAATTGGTAAAAAAGTTTTTCGGGTTGATTCCGGCTTCGTTGCACGCGGACCGAGCGGGAATGTAACCGTCAGTCGGAATCTTGTTATCAAGAGGTAAAGTCGCCTTGCTATATGAGTGTCAGCGGTGGAATAATGTCTTAACTTTCCACACTGCTCCCGTTAAAGGCGAGAAATCGTGGAATTTTTAAATTTGCCGGATTAACCATACACGCAGCAATGGCGTAAGACGTATTGATTAATCAGGCAGTTAGCGGGCTGCGGATTGCAGCTTGGCCGGCAAAAGGAATTCGTTCTGGCGACCGTTATCAGACGCTATTCCCCCAGTAAATGCGCTGTTTTTCTCTCAGGATTACAGGCTACCGAAATAATGCGCCCCTCTGCTAGCGACAACCGTGAGGTTGACGGTTTTGCGACAAGTCACGGGGCCGTCGGTGATTACCCGGTCATGCGTTTTTTTGCCCGCAGCTCTGATGCCAATGCATAAAAAAGAGTAAGTTGAGATGAAAAGAATGTTAATAAACGCAACTCAGCAGGAAGAGTTGCGGGTAGCTCTGGTAGATGGCCAGCGGCTGTATGATCTGGATATTGAAAGCCCCGGTCATGAGCAGAAAAAAGCGAATATCTACAAGGGTAAAATCACCCGGATTGAACCCAGTCTTGAAGCGGCGTTTGTCGACTATGGCGCCGAGCGCCACGGTTTTCTGCCCCTGAAAGAAATTTCCCGCGAATATTTCCCCGCGCAATATGCCTCCCACGGCCGTCCGAATATCAAGGACGTGCTGCGTGAAGGACAGGAAGTCATCGTTCAGGTCGACAAGGAAGAGCGCGGCAACAAGGGCGCGGCCCTGACGACGTTTATCAGCCTGGCCGGCAGCTATCTGGTGCTGATGCCGAATAATCCGCGCGCCGGGGGCATTTCCCGCCGCATCGAGGGCGACGATCGCACCGAGCTGAAAGAAGCGCTGTCGTCCCTGGAACTGCCGGAAGGCATGGGCCTGATCGTGCGTACCGCCGGGGTGGGTAAATCCGCCGACGCGCTGCAATGGGATCTGGCGTTTCGCCTCAAGCATTGGGAAGCCATCAAGAAAGCCGCCGAAGGACGCCCTGCGCCTTTTCTGATCCATCAGGAAAGCAATGTCATCGTCCGCGCGTTCCGCGACTACCTGCGTCCGGATATCGGCGAAATCCTCATCGACAACCCCAAAGTGCTGGAAAAAGCCAAAGAGCATATCGCTTCGCTCGGCCGCCCCGACTTCAGCAGCAAGATCAAATTATACAGCGGTGAAATTCCCCTGTTCAGCCATTATCAAATTGAATCGCAGATCGAATCGGCGTTTCAACGTGAAGTGCGCCTGCCGTCCGGCGGTTCGATTGTCATCGACACCACCGAAGCGCTTACGGCCATCGATATCAACTCCGCCCGGTCCACCCGCGGCGGCGATATCGAAGAAACCGCCTTCAACACCAATCTTGAAGCGGCGGACGAAATCGCCCGCCAGCTGCGCCTGCGCGACTTGGGCGGCCTGATCGTCATCGACTTTATCGATATGACGCCGGTGCGACATCAGCGGGAAGTGGAAAACTGCCTGCGCGAGTCCGTACGCCAGGACCGCGCCCGTATCCAGATTGGCCGCATTTCTCGGTTCGGTTTGCTTGAGCTCTCGCGCCAGCGCCTGAGTCCGTCGCTGGGAGAATCCAGCCATCACGTCTGCCCGCGCTGCGGCGGCACCGGCACCATTCGTGATAACGAATCCCTGTCCCTGTCTATTTTGCGCCTGATTGAAGAAGAGGCGCTAAAAGAGAATACCCACGAAGTCCACGCCATCGTTCCGGTGCAGATCGCCTCTTATCTGCTCAACGAAAAGCGCGATTCGGTGAATGCCATCGAGCGTCGCCAGGGCGGCGTGCGGGCGATTATCGTACCGCACGATCAGATGGAAACACCGCATTACGCCGTGCTGCGCGTACGCAAGGGCGAAGAGGCCCCGACGCTGAGCTATCTGCTGCCGCAGCTGCATGAAGCCGAAATGGCACAGCCTTCCGAAGAGCCTGCGGCCGAGCGTAAATTGCCCGAGCAGCCGGCCCTGGCCGCGTTCGTGATGTCCGATACTCCGCCGCTGTCCGGCGAACCGTCGGCAGCCGAACCCGCGGTCGCCGCCGCGGAGACGGCCGCCCCGGTCAGCCGGCCGGCGGCCGCCAAGCCCGCCGCTTCCGTCGCCGCTCCCGCGGCCCCAGGCGTGCTCAGCCGCGTGATGACCAAGCTGAAAAGCTGGTTCAGCGAACCTGAGCCCGATACCGGGCCCGCCACGGCGGTAGAAGTGAAAGAAGTCGCGCCCGTGGCCGAAGCGCCCGAAACGCCGCGCCGCCAGGGTCAGGGCCAAGGGCAGGATCGCCGCGGCCAGCGTCGCCAGAATGTTCGCCGGGATCGTAACGGCGAGCGTGGCGGCGAACGCGAACAGCGCGCCCCGCAGGAAGGCCGCCAGCCGCGCGAATCCCGCGAGCCAAGAGAACCCCGCGAGCGTCGCGAACCCCGCGACGATCAGCGCAGGGGCAAACGCCAGAGTGCGCCGGTGGAAACGGAAGTTATCGATACGGATATCATTGAACAGCCGCAAACCGGGGAAGATCCGGCGCCGCGCCGCGAACCGCGCGCGGATCGCCCGCGCCGCCGCCAGGAAGACAAGCGTCAGCAGCCGGAAGTCAAAGCAGAGCCGG
The DNA here is from genome assembly GCA_015654925.1 of Enterobacterales bacterium. Taxonomy (GTDB): domain Bacteria; phylum Pseudomonadota; class Gammaproteobacteria; order Enterobacterales; family Enterobacteriaceae; genus Acerihabitans. Next base: position 5,154 of record JAATFX010000068.1, read on the forward strand.
TAGAAGCGGTTGAACCGCCAGCCGTTGTCGCCGACGCGATTAGCGACGACGATAAGCCGACGCCGGTCATGCCCCGCCGTCAACGCCGCAACCTGACGCAGAAAGTCCGGGTGACCGATAATGCCGATGCTGCCCGCGACGCCGAAGACCAGGCCGCGCCGGCGAACGAAAGCCCGATCAGGGAAGACGCCGCCCCGCTGCCCGTCGTTGCCTACCAAAGCAACGACGCCGAGGCGACGGACGCCCAGGAAAACCCGCTGACGGATAATCACGGCGATAATGGCCGCAACGGCAACGAAGCGGGCCTGCCCCGCCGCTCGCGCCGTTCACCCCGCCATCTGCGGGTCAGCGGACAACGTCGTCGCCGTTATCGTGACGAACGCTACCTCAACCAGTCTCCGGCTCCGCTGAGCAGCGCCGTCGCGTCGCCTGAAATGGCGTCCGGCAAAGTCTGGATCAGCTACCCGGTTACGCCCATCGAGCGATTTGAGCAAAATCCGTCGCCCGTCGGCGAAACGCCGGAGCCGACCCCGTCCGTAATGCAAAACGTCGCCCAGCCGCCGGTGGCCGCCATTGCCCTGGAACATCAGGTTCAGGAACAAACGGCGGTAACGGAGCCTGCCGCATCCGCTTCAGGCGTCGTGCAGTCGGAACCGCTGGCGCCGCCGGAGCCGCCGGAGCGTCCCGAGGCTACGCCCGTTCCTCTGGAAGCCACCCCTACGCAGACGGCCGCCGTCGATGAGCTGCCCGAGCTGATTAACCCGGAAGATCGGGACGTTGCCCGGCAGCAGGCCGCCGCCGCCAAACCCGCCGGTGACTCGCTTTCCGCCGTGGCCGACACGGATACCTCCGCACCGCTCGGCGCGGATTCCGCCGCCGTGCCGGTCGAAGCGTCGTTTGCCACCCTGGCGGAAGAAGCGTCCGCCGCCGATCCCGTTGTCACCGCAAACGGGCCGGTGGATGCCGAGACTGCGCCCGCCGTCGCGGTGCCGGATGAAAGCCTGCCGGCAACGGCCGTCCCGGCCAATACGGCGGTGGTGCTGCTTTCCGATGAGACTATCGCGGCCTTGCAAGTGTCCCGGAAAGTTCCGGCCGCGCAGCATGATCCGATATCACCGCTACCGTCCGCATCCGTGACGGCTGCTCCTGCGGTAAACCCAGTGGAAAACGCAGCCGAAACGATTGCCCCCGCCCCGCAGACCGAACCGACGGCAAGCGAACCGGCCCAGGCCTCCGTGCAACCGGCCGGCGAACCCGCGACGCCGCGGGCGCCTACCGCGGACGCGCAGCCGCGCTTTAAGCACCATGCCAGCGCGCCGATGACCAAGGCCCCTGCCCCGGAGTATGTTCCCACCCCGGAACCGGCCAGCGAATGGCATCGCCAGGACTACCAGTTCGAGGGCCGAGGTTCGGCCGGTGGCCATGCCGCCGCCAATCAGGCGGCAGCGCCGGCGACCAAACCGACGCCTAAAGACGAAAACTGATTGAGTCCACGACAAACCCGCTTCGGCGGGTTTTTTTATGGTGCATCTTCACCCCGATACGCTTATTCTTATACCCCGCCGTTATCTTGACCTTGATCGCATATTTGCCCTTCTCTAGCCGGAGCCTTGCCCATGACTTCAACGCCTACCGAGATTACCCTGCGCCGACCCGACGATTGGCACCTGCATCTGCGCGACCACGAGATGTTGCGCGCCGTACTGCCCTATACCAGCCGCGTCTTCGCCCGGGCGATCATCATGCCCAACCTTTCTCCGCCGGTGACCACCATGGCCCAGGCCGTCGCCTATCGCGCGCGTATAATGGCGGCGGTGCCGGCGGGGCATCATTTCCAGCCGCTGATGACCTGTTATCTCACCGACACGCTGGATAAAGCGCAATTGGTGGACGGCTTTGCCCAAGGCATTTTTACCGCCGCCAAATTATATCCGGCCAACGCCACCACCAACTCCAGCCACGGCGTGACGCAAATCACCGCCATCTATCCCTTGTTCGCCGCTATGGAAAAGATTGGCATGCCGTTATTGATCCATGGGGAAGTCACGGCGGCGGAGATCGATATTTTCGATCGTGAAGCCCGGTTTATCGAACAGGTTATGGAGCCGATACGCCAGCATTTCCCGGCGTTAAAAATCGTCTTCGAACACATTACTACTCTGGAAGCAGCGCAATATGTGCTGGCGGCGGACCGCCACCTGGCGGCGACCATCACCCCGCAGCATCTGATGTTTAACCGCAACCACATGCTGGTCGGCGGCGTGCGGCCCCATCTGTTTTGTTTGCCGATCCTCAAGCGCGATACTCACCAGGACGCGCTGCGCGCGGCAGTGGCCAGCGGTTGCGACCGCCTGTTTCTCGGCACCGACTCCGCGCCGCATACCCGGCATGCCAAAGAGTCCGCTTGCGGCTGCGCGGGCGTATTTAACGCGCCCACCGCCCTGGCGGCCTATGCCGCCGTATTTGAGGAAATTGGCGCATTGGCGCATCTGGAGGCTTTTTGCTCCCTTAACGGCCCGCGCTTCTACGGCCTGCCGCTCAATGAGGATTTCATTACCCTGCGGCGCAGCGCGCAAACCCAGCCGGAAAGTATCCCGCTGGGCGACGAGTCCCTGGTGCCCTTCCTGGCGGGACAAACGGTGAATTGGATCATCGAGGCCTAAAAAAAAGCCGCTGCCTCTTGCGCCATCAACGCACATACTGTATAAATAAACAGGCGTTGATACTATGAGAAAAAATATGCGTATCGAAATTACCCTGGCTAAAGCGACACCGCTGCCCGCTGGCGCGCTTGAGGCATTGACCAAAGAATTCACCACCCGGATTGATAAACAATTTACCGATTCCCATGTGCAGGTCCGTTATGCGGGTGCCAATGGCATAAGCGTTATGGGAGGCAGTAAAGAAGACAAGGCGCTGATCACCGATATCCTGCAAGAGACGTGGGAAAGCGCCGATGACTGGTTTGACCCTCAATAATAAGAAGTTTGTACTGTCGCTTCGCCGGGATCTTTCCCGGCTTTTTTATGGGTAAAATCTGAGCGCGATCGCAAAACATTATCGAGAATAGTCGACGCTGCTATTGGCAAACGCCGCTTTCTGGGCTGTAATCACCCAAGGCAACGCATTTTGCACAGGCCATATTGGGGGGAGCGCCGCTATGATGACCACGAAACCGGAAGAAGCCATGACCTTCGGCGAATTGCTGGAGTTAATCAGTCAACAGCAACGCAGGCTTAACGTACTTGAGATCGCCTTTTCGTATTTATCTTTCAGCCTGGATGAAAAAGCCAACCAGCTGTTAATCCATAATCTGCTGCTTGAAGCGCAGAATCAAAACCGCGATGCCATTATGCAAAAATATTTCTCTCAGCTAGCCAATGAAATGGCCAATCGCATCAATCCGATTGTTCCTCCCGCCGTGCCGGAACAGGAATAATTATCAGAATCGCCCTATGGATAAGGCTCTTTGCTGATAGAAATTTTAACTAAAGAATGCAAAAGTTAAAAAAAATCGTTTAATTAGCAAAAAAAGTGACAAGGCGGGGGTATACTTAATTTGCTCGCTAAATAAGGAGCCGCATGAGCCTCAAAGTCACTCTTATTAAACGAGTCAGAAAGGGGTATTTATGGACAGAAAAAACGAGATTATTCATACCCATCCACTGGTCGGCTGGGACATCAGCACCGTAGACGCCTACAATGCCATGATGATCCGCCTGCATTACATCAATTCCACCAATCAGGCTACCGAAGATGCGAAAGTGGATCGAACTTTATGGCTGACCACCGATGTCGCGAAGCAGCTGATATCCATACTTGAAGCGGGCATCGCAAAAATTGAAGCAACGGAATATCAGGATCTTGATCACCGCAAACACTAATCTCGACGCTACCCCTCGGGCACCCGCTGCTTTGCACCGGGTGCTTTTTTTTATTATCCTATTTTAATGTTTCCGCCAGATGACATCAGCCCGCTCATTGGCCGGATAATTTTCTACCCCCCAACGATTTGCACGGGACCCAGCAGGAATAATCCGCATGGTTTATGATTTGATTATTATCGGCAGTGGTTCAGTCGGCTCAGCCGCCGGTTTTTACGCCACCGAAGCCGGTCTTAATGTCTTAATGATTGATGCCGCTTTTCCTCCGCATCATGCCGGGAGCCATCATGGCGATACCCGGCTCATTCGCCACGCGTACGGCGAGGGGGAAAAATATGTCCCGATGGTGCTGCGGGCGCAAACCCTGTGGGAAGATCTGTCTACGCGCAGCGACTGCGCCTTGTTCCATCGCAGCGGCGTGCTCAATCTCGGGCCGCGCCAGTCCGGGTTTATCAAAAACGCCATCGCTAGCGTCCAGTCCTTTACGCTACCCTGCGAAATATTGAATGCTACCCAGATTAGCGCCCGCTGGCCTGAATTCAGCCTGCCGGAAGATTATCTGGGGGTGTTTGAGCCGCAGGCGGGCTATCTCAAGTCCGAATTGGCGATTGCCGCTTATATCCGCCTGGCGGAACAGGCCGGCTGCGCCCAGTTATTTAACTGCGGCGTGACGGATATTCATCACCAGGGGCGGGAATTCGACGTCACCACCCAGGAAGGCAGCCATTATCAGGGGCATAAACTGCTGGTGTCGGCCGGGACGTGGGTTAAAAAATTATTGCCGTCCCTGCCGATCGCCCCGGTACGGAAGGTTTTTTCCTGGCACCAGGCGGATGGCCGGTTCAGCGAAGATAATCATTTCCCGGCCTTTACCATCGAGACCCCCAACAACGGGCATTATTACGGTTTCCCGGCGGTCAAAAATGAGCTTAAGGTGGGCAAACATGACGGCGGGCAGCCGATCGACGCGCCGGAACAGCGCACCCCCTTCGGCAGCCATCCCACCGACGGCAGCGAAAATTTCACTTTCCTGCGGCATTTCCTGCCCGGGGTCGGCGTTTGCCTGACGGGAGAGGCCTGCACCTACGATCTGTCGCCGGATGAGGATTTCATTATCGATACCCTGCCCGGCAATAAAGATATGCTGATTGTCAGCGGTTTAAGCGGCCACGGCTTTAAGTTCGCCAGCGTATTGGGCGAGATCGCGGCGGGCTTCGCCGCCGGGGAACACAGTGCGTTCGACCTCGCCCCGTTTTCGCTGGCGCGCTTTGATAACCGCGCTTATTGACCGTCCGGTTCACCCGGCGCCGCGTCGGGCCGGGTTAGCGATAGCCGCTGCCGGGATTTGTTAAAAATCTTCATGCCGTTTTCACGGCCCGCCCGTAGCGCCCGCTGCTCTTCCGGCGGCAAGGCTAATTCATCCCGGCAGGTCGCGCTGCAACAGTGCTGATAGCGATCGGCGCAGGCCGGGCACTGGATAAACAGCAAATGACAGCCCTGGTTGGCGCAGTTGACGTGGGTGTCGCAAGGGGTGCCGCACTGATGGCAATGGGCAATGATATCGGGCGTTATGCGCTCGCCGAGCCGCTCGTCGAACACAAAGTTTTTGCCGGTGAATTTTAGCGGCAAGCCCTGCTCCCTGGCGCGCCTGGCGTATTCGATAATTCCTCCCTCTACGTGATGGACGTTGGTAAAACCATGGTGCTGCATATAGGCGCTGGCTTTTTCACAGCGTATCCCGCCGGTGCAGTACATGACGATATTTTTGGTTTTATCCGCCGCCAGCATCTCGACCGCCATCGGCAACTGCTCGCGAAACGTATCCGACGGCACTTCGATGGCGTTATCGAAATGCCCCACCTCATATTCATAATGATTGCGCATATCGACGAATAAGGTATCGGGATCGTCGGCCATGGCGTTGACCTGCTCCGCGTTTAAGTAGTGACCGACGTTGGATGGATCAAACGTGGGGTCGTCGATACCGTCGGCCACTATGCGCGCCCGCACCTTCATGCGCAGCACCCAAAAGGATTTACCGTCATCGTCCAGTGCGACGTTCAGCCGCACCCCGTCCAATACCGGATGAGCGGCATACAGCGCGGTTTTGAAAGCGCTAAAACGGTTTTGCGGCACGCTGATCTGCGCGTTAATGCCTTCACCGGCGATATAGACCCGGCCAAAGACGCCCAGCGCCGTCATGGCCTGATATAGCCCATCGCGAAACGCCTGGGGGTCGTCCAGACGGAAATATTTATAAAATGACAGGGTGATGCGCGGCTCGGTTTCGGCCAGCATCAGCGCTCTGAGCTCTTGGTTGGAAACCCGGTTGTGTAACACTGGCATGGTGTACGTTCCTGGAGTGGGCGATTAATCGGAATGGCCGGCATCATACCGCAAATGATAAACATTTATCAAAATCCCGTCCGTGATTTTTCCCGATCCGTAGACGGAAAAAGCATTTATCGCCGAGTTAAAAAAGAGTTAACTTGCTAACGTTACGGATATGTACGTCATACGTTCAACTTTGAGGCAATATTATGAGCCATCTATTTTCACGATTCGCCCTGGGGCAATTAGCATTGCCTAATCGCATCGTGATTGCGCCAATGTGTCAGTATTCCGCCGACGAAGGCAAAGCCACCTCCTGGCATCAGATCCATTTGGGGCACCTGGCCCTGTCAGGCGCGGCGCTGCTGATCGTCGAAGCCACCGCCGTCAGCCCGGCGGGGCGCATTTCGCCGCGGGATCTCGGTTTATGGGACGAAGGAACGGAGCAGGCCCTGGCCGATGTCGTGCGCAATATTAAACAGCACTCACCCATCGCGCTGGGCATACAGCTCGCCCATGCCGGGCGTAAAGCCTCGACCCGGGTTCCTTGGGAAGGCGGTAGTAATATCGCGCCGGATGCGGGCGGTTGGCTGACATTGGCGCCCTCGGAGCTGCCTTATGCCGAAGCGGACTTCCCGCCCCAGGCCATGACCCCGGAGCAGATTGACCAATTAAAAGCGGATTTTGTCGCCGCGGCCAAACGCGCCGAGCGGATTGGTTTTAATCTGATTGAATTGCATGCGGCCCACGGCTATCTGCTGCATCAATTTCTTTCCCCGCTGGCTAACCAGCGCCAGGATAGCTATGGCGGTAGTCTGGAAAACCGCATCCGCCTGACGCTGGAAGTCGTCCAGGCGGTGCGGGCGGCGGTGTCGCCGGGCATCCCCGTCGGAGTGCGCATTTCCGGCTCCGATTGGGTGGCGGGCGGATGGGATATCGAGCAATCGACCGTCCTGGCCAAAGCGTTAAAAGCGCAGGGTTGCGATTTTATCCACGTCTCCAGCGGCGGGTTGTCGGCCTTGCAGAAAATCCCGGTAGGTCCGGGCTACCAGGTGCCGTTTGCCCGCCGCATTAAACAAGAGACCGGGCTTAATACCATCGCCGTCGGGCTGATTACCGAACCCGAGCATGCCGAAGCGATCGTGGCCACCGGCGAAGCGGATATGATTGCGCTGGCCCGTGCGGTGCTTTACGATCCGCGCTGGCCGTGGCATGCGGCGGTCAAACTCGGGGCCAAGGTTAATGGGCCCCGGCAGTATTGGCGCTGTGAACCGCATTATGTAAAAGATTTATTTTTAAAAGACTAAGCCGCGCCGAATCGCGCCTGCTGGGCAAAAGGCGCGCACATGGACAAAATTATGTTTTTTTGCGCGCCGCTTTGCTTCCCCTTTTCAGAAAAAATGCCAGAATAAAGGTAGTGTTGGCGAAAATATCGCGTTAAGGACGATTTTTTGCCATTTACACCTTAGAAAACGAGAACTCATGACAAATATTCCAACTTTTAACCGTTCTCTGCTCCATCCGCGCTATTGGCCGACGTGGATAGGAATAGGACTGTTATACCTTGTCGTATTATTGCCATATCCTCTGTTATATCGCCTCGGGACCTCCCTGGGACGCCTGTCCATGCATTTTCTCCAACGGCGCGTACATATCGCCAGACGCAACCTGGAACTGTGCTTTCCAAATCGTTCAAGCGAAGAAAGAGAAGCGCTGCTCATTAAAAACTTTGAATCGGTGGGCATGGGGCTGATTGAAACCGGAATGGGCTGGTTCTGGCCGGACTGGCGGGTCAAGCGCTGGTTCAAAGTTTCGGGGCTGGAAAATATCCAGATCGCCCGCAATCATAACCAGGGCGTATTGCTGATCGGGCTGCATTTTTTATCCCTGGAATTGGGTGCGCGTATTTTTGGCATTTATAATCCCGGCATCGGGGTTTATCGTCCCAATGACAATAAGCTGCTCGATTGGCTGCAAACCTGGGGACGGATGCGCTCCAACAAATCGATGCTCAATCGTTCGGACGTCAAAGGCATGATCCGCGCCCTGAAAAACGGCGAAATCATCTGGTATGCCCCGGACCACGATTACGGTCCGAAAAGCAGCGTATTTGCCCCGCTGTTCGCCATCGAGCAGGCTGCCACCACCGCCGGCACCCATATGCTGGTGCGCCTGGGCAAACCCGCCGTAATCCCGTTTGTCCCGCGCCGATTGCCCGGCGGCCAGGGTTACGAGCTGATTATCCTGCCGGATCAGCAGGAGGTGCCGCTTGATAGCGACGTGGCCACCGCCACCTATATGAATAAAGTGCTGGAGAAAGCCATCCTGCTGGCGCCTGACCAATATATGTGGCTGCACCGCCGCTTTAAAACCCGGCCGCCGGGAGAACGGTCGCTTTATTGACCGCCCCCTGACGATGCCGAGCGCCGTTGCCTATGCGCGCGGCATCGTCCGTCAAGGTGCAAAACATGCCCCTGAAATTGCCCGCTGCCCCGTTTAAGCGCATACTTGTACCTGATTATACAAAAAATCCCGGCGAGAACGCCCCTGTGCCCTGTCAACGTATCTGACCGCCGTTACCTTTCTTATAGGATGTTATGACGTCGGTACCGGAACCCATCAATTGGAAACGTAATCTTTATATCGCCTGGCTCGGCTGCTTTCTTACCGGCGCGGCGTTTAGCCTGATCATGCCGTTTCTGCCGCTGTACGTGGAGCTGCTCGGCGTCACGGATGCCAGGGAGCTGAATATTTGGTCCGGGGCGGTATTTAGCATTACCTTTCTGTTTTCGGCTATCGCCTCGCCGTTTTGGGGCGGGCTGGCCGATCGCCGCGGACGTAAATTGATGCTGTTGCGATCGGCGCTGGGCATGTCCATCGTGATGGTATTAATGGGCATGGCGCAGAATATCTGGCAGTTTTTGGTACTGCGCGCCCTGCTGGGGGTATTGGGCGGGTTCGTGCCCAACGCCAATGCCTTGATTGCCACCCAGGTGCCGCGCAACAAAAGCGGCTGGGCACTGGGCACCCTGTCCACCGGCGCGGTCAGCGGCGCGCTGATCGGCCCGCTGATCGGGGGATTCCTGGCGGATCATTACGGGTTGCGCCTGGTATTTTATATTACCGCGCTGGTGCTGTTTATCTGCTTTATCACCACCCTGATTTACGTCGATGAACGCTTTACCCCGGTATTGAAAAAAGACATGCTCTCCGGCCGGCAGGTCTTCGCTTCCCTGAAAAAGCCGCGCCTGGTGCTGAGCCTGTTTGTCACTACCATGATTATCCAGGTGGCCACCGGCTCCATCGCACCGATTCTGACGCTGTATGTGCGCGAACTGGCCGGTAATATTCAAAACCTGGCGTTCGTCAGCGGATTGATTGCCGCCGTGCCCGGGGTGGCGGCGCTGATCAGCGCGCCGCGCCTGGGCCGCCTGGGCGATAAAATCGGCCCGGAACGGATTTTAATCGCCATGCTGGGGTTATCCATCCTGTTGCTGATCCCCATGTCGTTTGTCCAATCCCCCTGGCAGTTGGGCGTGCTGCGGTTCCTGCTGGGCGCCACCGACGGGGCGCTGCTGCCGGCGGTACAAACGTTGCTGATTTATAATTGCACCAATCAAGTGGCCGGCAGGATATTTAGCTATAACCAGTCGTTTCGCGACGTGGGCAATGTCAGCGGTCCGTTGATTGGCGCGGTGGTCTCCGCCAGCTATGGTTATCGCGCGGTATTTTGCGTCACCGCGCTGGTGGTTTTGTTTAACGTCATCTATTCCTGGTGGAGTTTGCAGCATGGCCCATCGAGGATTCGCCTGCCCAACGAATAACCCGGCGCGCCATAAGCCGGGCCTACCGGGGCGGCAATGGCGCGGCGGCGTCTGGTTCCGGATGATGGCCTTTATCGCCCTGATGGTCGGGTACCCGTTCCACCGAAATGCGCACCTGATAATGGCCGCCGCCCGGCGCCGGGACAATACTGTTTAGCTTTTGAATAGTTTCCCCGGGGTTATCGGTAAGCGCCGATGCGCAAAACAACTCGCCGCCGCGGCAAAAGCCCGGGCCGTGCGGCGGCATCATCATCGGCCTGCCGGGGGGCTGGAAAAACATCGGCGGCGCATTTTCCGGCGATGGCGTCGGTTGCGAGGCGGGCGCGGGCGCCGGGCTTGCGGTTGCCAGGGCGGGCAGGCTTAATACGGCGGCGATCGCAGCGGATAATAACGCCAATTTTTTACTTACGGTGGTCATCTTTTTACTCCAATTATCAGTGCCAGACCTTACTGTAGCGCCTGCCGGTCCGCCGTTAAGCCCTGGCGCCGTCCTTTTGCAAAACCTTTACCTATTGCGCGTATCCCCTTAGCAATGATTAACACTCCGTAACTTTCCCGCGCCATCGCGCTTTTCCCCGGAGCGGCGGCCACTTTTTTTCACCCCGTTGACGCCGTGCGCATAATCATTATCGCGGCGGACTTGAAAGTTTTCAGACTCCGACAACAATTACTGTTGGGCCCGAAACGGGCACGGCGAAAATCGTAGCCACCCCACGATGACAGGAGAGCCACAATGAGCATGTACGCAACTCTGGAAGAAGCCATAGAAATCGCGCGAGAAGAGTATTTGGAAGCCTCGCGCGACAGCAGTAACGACGATGAAAGCCCGGCGGTGCATCAATTCAGTTTGCAGAAATATGTCATGCAAGATGGTGAAATCATGTGGGAAGCGGAGTTTATGGCCGATGAAAACGACGCGGCCGACGCACTGCCTTTTCGCACGGGCGAAGCCGCCCAGGCCATCTTTGACGGTGACTATGACGAAACCGAACTGCGCGCGGAGTGGCTGGAGGAGAACACGCTGCATGAATGGGACGAAGGGGAATATCAGTATGAGCCGCCGCTGGACACCGAAGAGGGCCAAACCGCCGCTGACGAATGGGAAGAACGCTAACGCCGGTTACCGATAGGGGCCATGGCGCATATCAACCGGCAGCAGGATGGTATCGACCACCATCGACATGGGCGAATCGATGATGGTGATGTATTTCCAGGGGGAATCGCGCAAATCCCATTGCACCCCGGGATAATATTGATTGCCATGGCCCTGCCCCGGGAACGTGCGGCTGATAATGCTGCCGCATCCGGTCAGGGCTAAAATCGCAATCATCAGCAGACACATCCTGGGCATAAAGGGCACCGCTACCTCGGGTTACTCGGCGGCGCGACTCCCGGCATCGGCGGTCACCCTTGCCGCGCTGCGACGTTTGTCAGCCACGTAGAGCACCGTGGCCAGCAGGCAAAGGCTGTAGCCGAACAGCTCGCTCCCTTCCTCCACGGCGCTTTTTACCGTGCGGATATAACCATCCTGCAACAGGGTGCTCCAAAGCCCGCCAATCCCCATCAGGCGGGAAAATATCAGCACATTGAGCAGGCCGGCGCACAGCATGCCATAGCTGGGATGTTTAAAAAAACCCACAAGGCCTTGCAGCGCGCGCCTGGCGTCCGCGGCGGCAAATATCAGGCAGCCCAGCGTAATCACCATCGCCACCCAGAACCACGAACCATGGCGTATCTGGTCAAAGGCGAAATCCAGCTCGCGCACCAGCATACAGGCAAAAAAACCCGCCACCAGCAGGCTGCTGCCGCGTAGCGCCGGATAGCGCATCAGCCAGATATGCAGCGCGATAATGACCACCAGCACCGCTTCCTGCGCGATTTCCGTCAGCGAAGCCTCTTTGACGATATCATGGAAAAAATGGATATCGATAAATAAAAATGATGTGAAGGCCGAGACCACTGCTCCGAAAACGACAAAGGCACCTAATTTTTTAACAATAAACAGCAGATCGTTGTGCATCAGGCTACCCATTACAACCGTAAAGGCCAAAAGTTTAGCGGCCACCGCCCTGGAGGGAGTGGCAATAAATGCTAACGGCGACTTTTTCCTGTCATATTTGATCTTAGGTTATCACCGGAATGATTCATAAGTAAAATCGAAGTAAAAAAAACCGCCCTCAAAAAGCGGCGGTTAATGAATTCCCTGGCGGGACGCTATTTTCTATTCCAGGCCGGCCAGGTTGAAGGTTGTGACCACAAGCGTAAATGCAGGCGCGACAGGATAACCGGATCGCTAATAATAGCCAGGCGCAGAGGGCCATTCATCGCGGCAGGGCCGCTTTGCAGCGCCTGCTGGACCAGCTCGTCGCGCACTCGCTCTATGGCTTGGCTGACGCCGTGGCGCGCGGTGGCCATGCCTACCGCCAGCGCGTTGTACGCCGGGTCGATCACGGCGTGGCGGAAACCGTCCGCCAGCGCCCGGGCCTGATTGCGCCGCAGATATCTTTCAGTATCCACCAGCTCCTTGGGCGGCGAGTACTCTTCCGGGATCAGGAACAAGCTGACGCGCTGGCAGGCCAGGCCGAGATTGGCCCGGCTGGAATAGACCGACACGATGGGCGACAGGATCAGCGAGAATACGATAGGCGACAGCCACCATAAAAACCGCAAATCCAGCCAGGCCATGCCGCCGGCCCATACCAGCCCCAGCAGCATTTGCGGGCCATGGCGCACAAAGGATTCGCTCCAGGGCGTGGCGTCATCGTCGCGCTGCGGTGAATTCCATTGTACCGACCAGCCCAGAAACGCGCTAACCACGAATACCGTATGGAACAGCATGCGCACCGGCGCCAGCAGCACAGAAAACAGCATTTCCAGCAGCATGGAGCAGAACAATATTATAGCCCCGCCGTACTCCTTCGCACCCTTGGCGATAATCAAAATCACGCTGAGCAGCTTGGGCAGAAACAGCAAAACCATGGTGGTGGAGAACAACGCTATCGCCAGTTCCGGACGCCACTGCGGCCATACCGGAAACAGTTGCCGCGGTTGAAGGAAGTATTGCGGTTCCATTACGGTGTGCACCACCTGCAGGGCGGTGGACAGGGCCAAAAACATAAACCACAGCGGCGCGGACAAATAGGACATCACGCCGGTCAGGAATACCGCGCGATGAACCGGATGCATCCCCTTGACCAGAAACAGCCGGAAGTTCATCAGGTTACCCTGGCACCAGCGACGGTCGCGCTTTAACTCATCAAGCAGGTTGGGCGGCAATTCTTCATAACTGCCCGGTAAATCATAGGCAATCCAGACGCCCCAGCCCGCACGCCGCATCAATGCGGCTTCCACGAAGTCATGGGACAGGATCGACCCGGCAAAGGAGCCGTCCCCCGGCAGGGGCGCCAGCGCGCAATGCTTGATAAAGGGCTCAACGCGAATAATCGCATTATGTCCCCAATAATGGGATTCCCCCAGTTGCCAATAGTGCAGCCCGGCGGTAAACAGCGGCCCGTAGACCCGGGTGGCAAACTGCTGGCAGCGCGCATACAGCGTATCCATCCCAGACGCTTTCGGCGCGCTTTGGATGATGCCGGCGTTGGGATTGGCTTCCATCAGCCGCACCAGGTTGGTCAGGCAGTCGCCGCTCATCACGCTATCGGCATCCAGGATCACCATATAGCTGTATTGCTTGCCCCACCGGCGGCAGAAATCATCGATATTGCCGCTTTTGCGTTTCACCCGGCGGCGGCGGCGGCGATAAAAGATCCGGCCAAAACCGCCGGTTTCCTGGCAGAGCTCCATCCAGGCCTTTTGTTCGGCGATGCAGATATCGGCGTTGTAGCTGTCGCTGAGGATATATACGTCGAAGTGTTCGATTTGGCCGGTCGCTTCCACCGATTCATAGGTGGCGCGCAAGCCGGCGAATACCCGCTCCACATCCTCATTGCAGATGGGCATGATAAGCGCGGTGCGATGTTCGATATTCAGCGGCTCGTTGCCGGTGGTGCTGGCGGAGATGCTGTATTTGTCGTGGCCGATCAGCAACTGGAGAAACCCCATCAGGGCGGTCCAGAAACCGGCGGAAACCCAACAGAACAATATGGCGAACAGGATCAAAATGCCGCTTTGCAAAATATAAGGCAATAACTGCAATAGGGATTGCGACCAGTTCTGATGGATCATGTCCATCGGGTCGATGAGCGCCCAGCCCTGATAAGGCAGGATGGTTTTCATATACCAGGTGGCAATGGCGGTCTGGAATAACGTCAGCGCCAGCAGGATATAGCGGCGCATGGTGCCGACCCTGCGCCAGTTGCCCTCTTCCCGCGCCGCTTCCTGTTTATGTCGCGGCGCACGGGTATGGCCGCGCATCGCGTCCCAGTACCGTACGATCGGGTTGGTTAACCAGGGTTCGGGGAACATCGGGGTACGGGTTACGGTGGGCATGGCCTTGATGGCGGTGCGGCCCTGGCTATCTTCCACCAGCACATCTTTATGGGTGGCGGTTTCCGGCCAGGCCATGGTCAATCGGGATTTCACGGAATCCAGCGCGGCATCATCGGCGGGTTCATTTAGGATAATATCGGGAGCCATGCCCCCGATATCGGCGTGCAGCGATGCGAGGGATTGACTGCCATCCGACGGCACCTTTGCGCGCAAAATGCCTTTTTGCTCGGCAGAAAGGGGCAAAGCCTCGATATAATCGAGGCTGGATTCAGTTGATTTATTCATTGGCAGGTAGCAAATAGCTCCAGGTTTCAGTCAATGTCTTATCGCCGTTTACCAATGCGGCGCGCATCTCGGTGGGTTGTTTTTCATCTTTCACGCGCAGACGCAGTGTCAGACGCCAGCCATGCGTCACTGAATTATAGCGGACATTGTTTTCGACCACCTCGGCATTATCGCCAACGCTTATCTGCGACATCACGGGGGTATTATCGGGGAGATCCTTTAATACCTGCCCGACGAAGTCCACCTGAAACGCGGTGGTGCCGTCCGGCTGACGAATCAAATTAGACTGTTTGACATCCCCTGCTGAACGTAGGGTTTGCTGAACATAGGCGAATTCCGGGGTATGAATTTTATCTTCATCGCGGGAAAAATGCATCCGGTAAGCGATATCAAACGGTTTACCCGCTTCAGGCTGCTTTTCCGGCGTCCAGAACGCCACGATATTATCGTTGGTTTCATCCGCGGTCGGGATTTCCACCAGTTCGACGTGTCCTTTGCCCCAATCGCCGTGCGGTTCTATCCATCCGCTCGGGCGCAGATCGTAACGATCGTCCAGATCTTCATATTGCGAGAAAGATCGGCCGCGCTGCAATAGGCCAAAACCACGCGGATTTTCCACCTGGAAGGTGCTGACGGATAAATGGCGCGGATTATTCAGCGGACGCCAAATCCATTCGCCATTACCGGCATGGATGGACAGGCCGTTGGAATCATGCAGCGCCGGACGGTAGTTCATCGTCGGGGAAGGCTGGTTCGGACCAAATAAAAACATGCTGGTCAATGGCGCCAGCCCCAGTTTGCCCACTTTATCACGCAGGAATACCTTGGCCTGCACATCGACGCTGGTGTCGCGTCCCGGATAGATGACAAACCGATACGCGCCGGTGGCGCGCGGCGAATCAAGCAGCGCATAAAGCACCAAATGCTTATCATTGGCCTGCGGCCGTTCAATCCAGAACTCGCGAAAACGCGGGAATTCCTCGCCGGACGGCAACGCGGTATCAATAGCCAGCCCACGCGCGGAAAGGCCGTAAACCTGCCCTTTGCCGATCACGCGAAAATAGCTGGCCCCCAGCATGCTGGTTATTTCATCGCTTTTATCCGCTTTATTGATGGGATAGAGGATTTTAAACCCGGCGAAACCCAGGTTTTTAACCAGTTCGGGATCGTGATTCACCGAACCAAAGGTGAACAAATCCGAAGAATATTTAATCTCGGTAACGGCGTTCGACGTTACTTCATTGATTTTAACCGGCGTGTCGAAATACATCCCCTGATGATAAAACTCCAGCTTGAACGGGGTCGGCTGATCGTGCCAGTAAGACTTTTCATGATTGAACTGAATCTGCTGGTAATCAGCAAATTTCATTTCACGGAATTGCGAAGGCAAATTGCTTTTGGGTGCCTCATAACCTTTACCAGCCAGTTCCTGCGCTTGTTTAGCCACATCGTCTATAGAAAATGCCCATGAGGGCAAAGCGTATAACGACAACAACACCGTTGCTCCCAGCAAACGGAGACTCGCTTTAGGTAACCTGACGAAAAATTTATTATTTGGCACATCCCCCCCTCTGCGTGTGCTCTTAATCATTTAAAGCAATTTTAATTGATAAATCACTTCTCGGACAGCATGGTACAGCGATCGTTCCTCACCTTAACCTTACCGGCCCAGTGTTTAATCAATAGGCTAAAAAACAAGCTCATCTACCGGTAAAAGATAGTCTAAAACAGCAAATTCCAACAATCGGTACCGCCCGCTGATTTTACCTGAGCCATCAGCGGGGGGTTAATCATTTTTAACGCTAAACCCGAAGTTATTAGAAAAGAGGCGTTTAATGACCTCTGGATGACAGTAGCCGGGTGAAAATCGACGTGCCGCCGTTACCGGCGCGGGACCGCCGGCGAACTATTAGTTAAATTGGTTGATTTTATAGGAAAAATCTCATTTCAATATCGCGCGCCGGCGCAGTGGAATCCGCCGCATTTTATAATAACCAATCAACGGGCAAATGATAAAGCGCGCGGATAAACCAGCGCTCCAGAATATGGGTTTGCGGCTCTTGCCAATGAATCACCACCCGATTCCCGTCGTGTTCCCGCCAATACATTTTGCCGTGCTCATCGAGCCCCACTTCATAGGCATTTTGGTTCAAAGTGCCGATAAACAGCCCATGAATGGTTTCGGCCAACTCTTCGCTGCCTATGACAAAACCCATTTCAGTATTAAGCATGGCCGAGCGGGGGTCAAAATTAAACGAACCGACAAACACTTCGCGGCTATCGACGCTGAAAGTCTTGGCATGGAGACTCGATCCGGATTTCCCCGTCAGGCCCCGATCCCGCGGCTGACGGTCGGTGACGCTATCGCGCTTGAGTTCATACAGTTTAATGCCGTGTTGCAGCAACGTGCGGCGCCATTTGGCATAACCGGCATGAACAATGGCGACATCATTGGCTTTCAGGGAGTTGGTCAGTACCGCGACGCGCACGCCTTTTTCAGCCAGCATGATCAGTTGTTCCACGCCCGCCCGGGTAGGAACAAAATAAGGCGAGATAATGTCCAGGCGCTGCTCGGGTTCATTGATGACGCTTTTCAGGCGGCTGGTCAGCAGGGCCTTGTCGGCGACCTGCCCCAGCGCCTTGGCCGGGTCGTCGCTGAGCAGCCGCGTCTTGGCCCAGATAAACGGCAGGTTGCCGTCCTGCAGCCGGACGAAGAAATCCGCCTGCTCCAGCCGTTTGACATAGCGTTCGGCGTGGGGATCCAAACTGACCTGCCCCATCTTGCTGCTGATGGCGTTTTTGTTTTTCCGGCGCGGCGGCACCACCTGCGCCAACAGGCTGACCGACGGGCAATCCCAATAACGCTGAAAATCGCGCCCGACCTGTTCCACCACCGGACCAATGGCCAGGACGTCCAGATCCGAAAACAGCTGCTCGCCGCCGGCGCTGAAGTATTCATCGCCCACATTGCGCCCGCCGATAATGGTGGCCTGGTTATCAATGGTAAAACTTTTGTTATGCATGCGCCGGTTGAGGCGCGCAAAATCCGTCAGATAAGAAAACGCCCTGACCGCGCGGGTCTGGAAAGCATTAAATAATCTGACCTCGATATTCGGATGCTGATCGAGGGCCAGCAGGATTTTATCCAGGCCGCGGGTATTATTATCGTCAAGCAGCAGCCGCACGCGCACGCCGCGATCGGCCGCGCGCTGCACCACGCTGTACATCAGCATGCCGGACATGTCTTTGTTCCAGATATAATATTGCAAATCCAGCGTCTGCTCGGCCAAATCCGCCAGCTTCATGCGCGCGGCAAAGGCATCCAGACCGTCGGATAACGGATAGATGCCGGATTGGTCGGGATGGGTATGGGTGAGCCGGGAAATAGCGTGTCCGATACGCCCGTTAAGTCGTTGCATGAATGCTGCTCATAAGAAAAATGGGGACCATGGTACTCCCGGAATTATAAAGGAAAACACTTCATCATAGCTGCGAGCGGTATAATTGTGCGTTTTCCCGATCAAAACATACGAATATGACGTTTTCCGGCCAGGGATTATTTTTCAGGAAACCGCTAACCGCATCGATGGCAATCTGCGCCGCCTGCGCCTTGGGGAAACCATAGACGCCGGTGCTGATGTTGGGAAACGCAATAGTTTTCATCCGCTCCTGCCGGGCAATGGCAAGGCAGCTCAAATAGGCCTGGCGCAGCAACCGCGGCTCATGCTGCCCGCCATCCCGCCATATCGGGCCAACGGTATGGATCACCGCGCGCGCCGGCAGGTTCCCCGCCATGGTTTTGACCGCCTGGCCCACCGGACATCCACCCTGCCGCCGGCGAATGCTTGCGCAGGCCGAGGCAAGAGCGGGACCCGCCGCGCGATGAATCGCCCCGTCGACGCCGCCCCCTCCAGCCAGCGCGCTATTGGCGGCATTCACGATGGCGTCGATTTTTAACGTGGTGATATCCCCGGTCATTACCGTGATCCGTTCAGACATGCCCCCTCCGGTTGCGCCCGCGCTTGCGTTTCGCACAGCGCGCCGAAGCGGGCAAAATTTGACTCGCATCGTTTTTTACGCTTCTCTGGTCTATCAAATTTGCAGCCTGGATCGCAAAGTCTGCGATCCGCGGCATCGATTGGCCGTTATCTGTTGTCTACGGTTAATAATAAGTCGTCCAGCCAGGACAGGCAAAGTCTGCCAGCCAAGGGGGAAGCCCGATGCAAGATCAAATCATCCATGGGATATCACCCATATACCGGCCGTCGCTTTTCCAAAGTTTTTTCCAGGGGGGCTTCGACTGTTCGACGGAGGTGCGGGGCGACGGCCGCCGTATCGACCTGATTAACGCCAGCGGGCATGAAATGCTGGCATCAAAGGATTATGCGCAGCTGGCGGCGCAGAAATTGACCACGGCGCGCGACGGGCTGCGTTGGCATCTCATCGAATCGACGCCCGGCCGGTACGACTGGTCGAGTTTTTTGCCCATGCTGCATGCCGCGCAGGTCAATAATATCCAGGTGATTTGGGATCTGTGCCACTACGGCTGGCCGGATCATGTCGATGTCTGGCAGCCGGAATTCGTGGCGCAGTTTGCCCGGTTCGCCGGCGCGGTCGCCGCCCGGGTGCGCGACGAAGGCATCGCCGCGCCGTGTTATACCCCCGTCAACGCCATCTCTTTCCTGGCCTGGGCCGGAGGAGACATGGCCCATATCCAGCCGATGGCGTCCAAAAAGGGCAAGGCGCTCAAGCAACAAATGGTGCGCGCCACGCTGGCCGCCATAGACGCCATTCGCGCGATGGATAGCTCCGCGCGTTTCCTGCAACCGGAACCCGTGGTGCATATCAATGCGCAGGAAGGCCTGCCGGAAATGGAATCCGCCGCGGAAGAGCTGCGGCTGGCGCAATTTGAGGTCTGGGATATGCTCAGCGGCAAGCTCAACCCCGAGCTGGGGGGCGCCCCTGAATATCTTGATATCATCGGCGTCAATTACCGGCCCGGCAACCAGTGGTTTCACCAGGGGGGGATTATTGCCTGCGACGATACGCACTATCGCCCCTTTGCGGCCATTCTCAAGGAAGTTTACCAGCGTTACCGGCGCCCGGTGCTGATTGCCGAAACCGGTGCGGAAAACGATCTGCGCGTGCCCTGGATGCGCTATATTTTCGAGCAAACCATCCAGGCCATGAAAGACGACGTCGCCGTCGAAGGTATTTGCCTCTATCCCATAGCGGACTACCGCAGTTGGAGCGGTGAAAAGCACCTGCCGTTCGGCTTGTTGGGCATGCAGGATGTCAATGGCAATCGTTCGCTGTGTGAACCCCTGGCGCTGGAGATGCGCAGCCAGCAAATACGCCTGAAGGGATTACTGGAAGATAACTTGCCCGACGAGAAAGCAATGCCCGCCTGAAAAAACCGGCTTACTCCGGCCCCGACCCGGCGGGCCGGAGTACTACGCCCGTCGGCTTAAAGAGGCGGCTGCGCCGACCGGTTATAACAAGAACCGGTATCCACTTCACCGTTATGTTTTACGTCATAAAAATAGGCCAGGCCGAACAGCACAGACACAACGATCAAGACCGATACCAGCAAACCGATTATGGCGAGTAATTTCGTATCATCCAATCCGCTGTTTTCCATGTCTACTCCCTCCTTTCACCCATCCGCAATCAGATAATCCAGAGCGTCACTAAAATCATGAAGCTGATAAGCGTACCCGCGGCGACGGCTAATACCGCAATCGCGAATTGAGCATCGTTTAACGTTTCCCGATAAATTCTTTCGCGATGGGCATGACGGTTTTTTTTCACAAAGATACTTTTTAACGGAGAATACATGAGACATTTTGCCGGGCCAGGCCAAAACCGATCCGCTTACAAAATATGCGAATCAAGGTGTTTTTGCAAGCGGTAGCAGCAAGGTTAAGAGGGCTCATCCCTGAGGCCCGGACTACGCGGTCAGCATACCCCGAAATCGCCGTCTTCCTTATATAAGGAAAGCTCCTCCGGTTTAAACGGCTTCGCATTCTCGATGCCGGAATCCATCATGCCGCAATACACCAAGCCATCTTCAACTTTTACTACGCTCATCACCGGTCCGCCTTTGATGGGCTGAACGAGGTCGCCGGTTTCGAAAGCCATACAGATCTCCTTTGTCATTAGCGGCTATGCCGTCGGTACTATCTCATTTACCGGGTTAAGCCGCCAGCCCCTACCGGGCTTAACCCAAATGCCCGCCCGGCCAGGCGATATGTCCAAGCATAAGCTACACTGTGAATGACAGCCCGAGTCAAGCGGTGCCGCTCAAGCAGCAGCGCCTATAAATGCGCTGCCCCGCCATTACGGCCGAGGCTAACCCTCTGGCCAGCCTGAGGAAGTTATACTCTTTTTATATAAGAGAGGCTTACCTGCGTTTTTTTAATGACAAGGCTGTTAATTAGCCGGATACTTAACCCCTGTTCATGTTTATCCGGTGATGCGGCAGGCCAACAACCTTCGGCATATTATGACGATGACGTTAAAAAATGTCCGTAAAGCCAGCAAATACTCAACCCATTTCGCCAATGCGACCTTGGACGAGCATGGTGTGGCGGTGCATTCCGGCTGGCTGGTAGCCTACTGCACGCACCCCATTACCCGCGAATATCTCTGCGCCACCATGGAATTCCTGTGTATCGGCGCGCAGCTACCCGACTTTAGCTACCAGGATAAACCGGTATTACCGGACGACAACATGGCGCTGATCCGATCCCGCGATGGGGAACGCTGGGAAATTGTAGCCGATTTCCGCGGCCAGGTGGGTTATCGTATCAGCGACGGCAGCAAGATTTATATTGATTTCCTGGCGGAATTGCCCGCATCGCTAACGCTGCGCGCGCCGTTAAAAGCCACCGACATTTGGAACGGCGAGCGGTGGATTGACAACGTCTTACTGGTTCCGGTTGCCAGCCTCGCAAAATATAATTTGCCCATGTTGCTGTAGCAAATGCCCCCCGGGGCAGTTTTCGGCATTGCCACCTGCCCGGTTCGTTACCGTTTTTATTTCGCCTGCGCCCTTCACGGTTAAAAACATAGATAGCAATCTTCTCCTTTAAATTAAATATGAATAAACAGCGGGTTACTTAATAACCCTGCTTTTCTCGCGTGCTTCCTTTGCTTATTTACTTTAAGCCTACTAATCTTTTTATTAGTTTTACCGACAATGCGCTGCTTTTCATCGAGGTTATATTGAGGAAAATACATGTTTAAACATATAAAAAAATTACAATATACCGTGCGAGTGGCCGCGCCCAATCCTGGGTTGGCTAATCTTCTTTTGGAGCAATTCGGCGGTCCCCAGGGCGAACTGGCCGCGGCATGCCGTTATTTCACCCAGGGTATTGGCGAAGACGATCCGGGCCGTAAGGATCTGTTATTGGACATCGCCACCGAAGAACTCAGTCATTTGGAAATTATCGGCACCATTATTGCTTTATTGAATAAAGGTGCTAAAGGCGATTTGGCCGAAGGGATTGATAAAGAGGCCACGCTATACAGATCCCTGACCGGCGGCGGTAATGATAGCCACATCACGTCATTATTATACGGCGGCGGTCCTGCACTGGTTAATTCAGCCGGCGCCCCGTGGACCGCGGCTTATATTGATACCATTGGCGAACCCACCGCTGATTTACGTTCCAATATCGCCGCCGAAGCGCGGGCAAAAATAATTTATGAACGCTTAATCAATATTACCGATGATCCAGGTATTAAAGATGCGCTTGGTTTTTTGATGACCAGGGAAGTATCGCACCAGCAGTCTTTTGAAAAGGCGCTATATGCCATCCACAACAATTTCCCGCCAGGAAAAACGCCGCCGGTGCCGGAATTCGCCAATGTTTATTACAACACGTCCTCGGGCGGCGAAGTGCGCGGCCCCTGGAATTCTGATAAAAACTTCACCTATGTAGCCGATCCGCAGCCTGGCGTGGATGGCGGCGACGGCGGCGCCAGCGTCGCGCTGCCATCAAAGCAGCAGACCACCGCCCAGGCTATGGCGGCCAGGACCCGATCCGATATTGGCACCGATCCGATAACCGGCGCGGAAGTCGGCGGCGCGAAGGCGATTATCGAAAAACAAACCCCGCCGGGCCAAGCCGCCGCAGCGCCAAAGAAAAAAGCCGCCATCGCGATCAAGGTCAAACCCGCGACTAAAGCCAAGGCTTCCGCTAAAGACAAAGCGGTACCAAAGGGTAAAACGGCGGCCAAGAAAAAATAACCGCCGGTAGTTTAATCAACGCGGTTTGGAGGATATAACCGCCCAGTCCCTTGCCGCGGTGAATCCGGTGATTCACCGCGGCCGGTCGAATGGCTATTGATAGCTGAAGCCGCGGTTTTAACGGCTTATCCGAAAACGTTCCAGCGTTTCGCCATCCAATTGGTAGTACTCCCCTTTCAGTTCGGCGCATAGCTTGCTCATAAAGGTGACCAGATAGTCAATATTATAAGCGGCCATCTGGCGTCCCATCTCCGTTTGCATGGTATCGGCCAGGGTCAATAATTTGGTCTGAAAATGATCGAACGTATAGTGGACATCATCCAGCGGCCGGTGCAGCGCCAGCGGGTCTTCCGCATGAAATAATCCGCGGCCCAGTTGGCCGGAAACATGAAATACCCGGGCCAGGCCAATGGCGCCCAGCGATTCCAGCCGGTCGGCGTCCTGGACGATTTTCGCCTCAAGGGTTTCAGGCGTAATCCCGGCGCTAAAGCTATGGGCCGCAATAGCGTGGGCCACGGCGGGATAGGCGGCTACCGGGTAGTCTGGAAACCGGGTCGCTAAAATTCTGAGCGTCTCTTTTGCCGCCAGGGTGGATGCCAGATGGCGTTCTGGATGGTTTTTGGGCAGGTTAACCACATCATGGAAATAACAGGCCGTCAGTACGGTTAATTCATCGGCCTGCGACAGTTGCATAATTTTTTGGGCGGTATTCCAGACGCGGCTAAAGTGGGCGAGATCGTGCGCTTTATCATCTTGTGGAAAATGCTGCTCCAGGTACTCCTTAAATCGGCGTTCCCATTGCTCTAATTCCATACGTCCTCCTGCCAGCCGTTAGGTTCTTATTTTATCCTGCGCCGTTGATGCGCGTTATCAGCCAACCCCAGCCAACCGCTGCAGTCGGCTGGTAAGAGTAATAAGCCACATCCGGCGCCGCGCTTCAAGCCAAATACAAAATTAGCGCTGGATCACGATAACGTCTATCCGCTTATGCTAAGAGCCGGCTGCCAGCACCGAGGCGATAAATCGCTCCGCCCGCGCCACGCCGTCACTGGAAAGCGTATGCCCAAGTCCGGACAGAATAAAAGCGTTCGCCTCCATGCCCAGCGCTTTGAGCGCGGTCTCGGCCCGCTCCGTCTCCCGCGGGTCGATAACCGGATCTTCCGCGCCGTGGATCAGTAGCACCGGCACATGGACGCAGGGTGTGAGCGGCATGGGCGAAGACAAACGGCCCGAAAACGCCACCACCCCCGCCACCGGCCAGCGCCCCGACGCCACTGCATCCAGCGCCATGATCGATCCCTGGGAAAATCCCACCAGCACCACCCGTTCCGGACGATCTGCCAGTTGATGATCAGCCATCAGGCGGGAGAGCGTCGCATCAAAGGCAGTCCGGGCCAGTCGCACCCTTTCCGGCCGGTTGCCTTCCGTCACGCCGGAAATACTGAACCACTGACGTCCGGCTCCATGCTCAAAGGGAAAGGGCGCATCCGGCGCGGCAAATCGCGTATCGGGCAGGACGGGCCGCCAAACCCCGCCCAGCGGCGCCAAATCATTACCGTTACTGCCCACGCCGTGCAGCATAATTACCAGACTATTACTCATTTGTTGATGCTCCTTATGCAGGGCCAACCGGCCATTACGTCAGCGCAGATGCGCATCAGCCACCAAAATAACTCGCGCACCGGTCTTAGGGATATCTTTGTACGCAAGGTTACACATATAATTTCCCTCAGGGGGCGTTGTGCACATATAATGCCCATCCGGTCATTATCGAACCGGAATAAACTATCCAATTACTGCCTGTGTGGCGATTACATCTGACATAACTATGAAAATGAATATGCGCGCAATCTATACGGTAATTCTGGCAATGGCGGCGTTCAGCCACTCAGCCTTTGCCGTGGTATACCCCCTTCCGGCCGGCAACAGCCGCTTGGTTGGGCAAAATCTGGAAATCGACATTCCCCAGGATAGCAAGTTACCGCTGGAGCATTTTGCCGCACAGTTCCAAATGGGCCTGAGCAATATGATTGAGGCCAACCCCGGCGTTGACCCGTTCCTGCCGACTCCGGGCAGTAAACTGGTTATTCCCCATCAATTAATTCTGCCCGACACTCCCCATGAAGGTATCGTGGTAAACAGTGCCGAAATGCGCCTTTACTACTATCCGAAAGGCAGTAAAACCGTCGTCGTATTGCCGATCGGTATCGGTGAACTGGGCAAGGATACCCCGGTAAACTGGCTGACCACAGTGCAACGCAAGAAAAACGGCCCGACCTGGACGCCGACCAAGGCGATGCATGCCGAATATGCGGCGCGCGGCGAAACATTGCCGGAGGTTTTCCCGGCGGGTCCCGATAATCCGATGGGCCTGTATGCGCTATACGTGGGCCGTCTCTACGCCATCCACGGCACCAACGCCAATTTCGGTATCGGTTTGCGCGTGAGTCACGGCTGCGTGCGTTTACGCGCCGATGATATCAAATATTTATTCGATCATGTGCCGGTGGGTACGCGCGTACAGTTCATCGACGAACCGGTAAAAGCCAGCATCGAGCCGGACGGCACCCGTTATCTGGAAGTGCACAATCCCTTGTCCTCTACCGAGGAACAATTTAAATCCACCGAGCCAGTGCCTATCGTTCTGCCGACCAGCGTCAGTAAAGTGATGGTAGACCCCATTGTGAATCAGGACGCGGTTAATGTCGCCCTGCAAAATCGCTCGGGTATACCGGTGAACATCTCCGCGCCGGCAACCGTCGCGCCAGTGGTTACCCCGGTTTCCGCGCCGGCGGATGCCCCTGCGGCAGCGCCTGATTCGGATCAAGGCGCAGCCGCCCCCGCGGCTCCGGCCGAAGCCCCGGCGCCTGACGCGGCTAATAGCCAGAATAACCAGCCGGTCGCGCCTGACTCTGCGTCAATGGCGGCTCCGGCGGCTACCCAGGCCCAGTAATCACCGCCAAAGGGGAACGCGGCTGGGATGCCCGTTTCCTTTCCTTCGCCACGCGCGTTTAATACATCCCTTATCGCCGGTTTCCCCGGTTTACCATGTTCAGACCCGCTGTTGGCGTCACGCCGCTTTATGGTCTTGATGCTTCCAGCAAGGCGTGATTAAGCGGTTGGCGAATGCGATCCCCATGCGGCGGATCGTTGAACGATACTGCCGCGCCGACCGTATGTTATTGCCTAAGAAAACATGCCGTTTATTCATGAAACAGCGGCAGGTTAAATCATCAAACATATTCATATTATTTTAAATTAACTTACGCACCTTAAGCTGATTAAAACTGATAAAGCAAACGGTTTTATACTAAACATTATTTTCTCCTGATAATAACCGATGCTGCCTACGTGCCGCGGAATGCGGTATTTATGACATTCATGGTATAACAATACTCATTAAAAAACATAAGCGCCCATGGATAATCGCAGTTGCATATAATTAAAAAAGCACATCCAAGCTTGTTAGCATTATTGAATGCGCACATAGCTTTTGCTACGTATCTTTTTAAAGATCCATTATCAATAAGTGATACTGAGGATTTAAACAACCACTGATTCGGTTGCCGATATAAAAAAGAACATAAAAATAAAATGCATATATATATGCTAAAGTAAATTTATATATTACAGAAATAATCAGCAGCATAATCAATGGTAAATTAGATCCGGACCAGTTTGGTTTTAATTATTTACTGGCAAAATAACAATCTTTATCACGTTATTGTCACATCCCATCGGCTATTATTTATCGGCGTCGATATAAAAACGCACCCGGCCATATACTTTTTAAAATGCCACTCACAACGGTGAATCGTTGGGATTATCCATGTTCTAGGAGTAAATGATGCAAAAAACTATGCTGAAATCACCTGAACCAGCACGACGCACATTATTGAAACGCGCTGCCGGACTTTCCGTATTGGGCATCGCCGGCGTTATCGGCGCGAGCAGTCCCGCCCTCACTTATGCCGCCGCGCTCAGCAGGGAAGAACGGGATAAAATGACCCCGGATCAGATTATTGAAGATTTAAAGCAAGGAAATCTCCGCTTTCGCACGGGTAAAAGCCATCAACATGATTATCTGGCGCAAAAACGTTCCAGTCAGGCCGGACAATTTCCGTCGGCGGTGATACTGAGTTGCATTGATTCCCGCGCCCCGGCGGAAATACTGCTCGACACCGGCATCGGCGAAGCGTTTAACAGCAGGATTGCCGGCAATATCGCCAATGATGATATTCTTGGCAGCCTTGAATTCGCCTGCGCCGCGGCCGGGGCGAAGGTGATATTGGTGATGGGCCACACCGCATGCGGTGCGGTTAAAGGCGCTATTGATAATGTCGAACTGGGTCATTTAACGGGATTATTAAACAAAATCAGACCCGCCATTGATAAAACCGAGTACGCCGGGGAAAGAGTCGGCAGCAACGGTGAATTTGTCGATGCGGTCGCAAAAACCAACGTAAATCTCACGATTGAGGAATTACGCAAAAGCGATATCCTTCATAAACTTGAATCCGATGGCAAAATAAAAATCATTGGTTCGCTGTATCACCTCGCGGGCGGCAAGGTAGACTTTTTCTAATGATCCGCGACATTAACAGCCCGCCAGGGCTGTTAATTCCCCCAACGGCAGAACATCCGTTACCCGCCGCGCCTTTCATCGGGTTAAACTGGAAATAGGGATATATCACAATAGCAGGCAATAGTCCGGCCCTGGTAATGGCATTTCCTATGCTTTTGGCAAAACAGGGGCGATGCCTACACATTCAGTTCATTGAATCTCGGTTTATCCCTTCTATGTAATGATCGCATTGCATTCCTTTGTATTACTTTCGTTCCAAAACTCATCTTTTGGCGTACGGGCTGTCGAGCCCGTTTTTTTACATCCAGGCGAATCGGCATAGGATAAACTGCTATTGTATGATGAAATATTTAAATGTGACACACATCACTATTTACTTCTGCGGTTGCTCATAAAATAGTGACAGATATCACGTTTATATAGAGGAACAAATAATGGATACAGCACAAAGAACCGACCAGATATTGCTGAGAGTTTGTTGGCTATTGGTATTAGGCGGTGTGATTTTTGGCGGCGTATTGTTTAAAATGTATTGGTAATTTGTTAATTAATTGCCTGCTGTTTTCCAATGGGACTCCTTTTACCTCTGATTTTTTATTAACGTCCTGATAACGGCTTAAGTCCACTGATGACCGGTCAGTATTGCTGATTTACTATAATACGGCATTAGCGGACAACCACGTGGCATGACTGCGTTACGCGCACACCCTGTTGCCAGGCCCGCGCACCGACCTTCCTTTCTCTTATCCTGCCCCGCATTCTGGTGTTTTGCCCGCCACTGGCGTTTTGCCAGCAAATAGTCGCTTAGCCGATAGGGAGTGTCCTGAAGAGTGCTATGATTTGATCATGAGTCGCCGTATCGGAGTATCGATGAAATTGATTATCCTTTCCCTGTCATTAAGCCTGCTGTTGATTACGGGCTGTAGCGGGGTCGCTGGTTCGTTATTTAAAATCATTCCTGCCAACACCGACGTTTGCCCCCATGGGCATAATGTTTTTACCAATCAATGCAATCCATAATGCACCCCGTATAAAATGCCGGTGACGAGACCATCACTCTCCTAACCCGGCCCTATGGTAAAATTAAACGCAAAATAGCCGTTCTGTGATTGCAGTTTAAGGCTAATGGCTGAAGGTAAAAGGTTAACCAATAAAAACATCGGTATACTTACCCATCGAATAATCCAAGGAGATATTATGCGCAGCAAGACATTGACGTTTACCCTGGTCGCGGCTGTTGCCCTGACGGCGTGCAGCGGTCGCAACGCCGACCGCCCCAGGCACACATCCGCCATACAACCCCATCCCGGACAGGATACCTGCCAGGCAGCGGGTTATAACCCTATGATAGGCAAACCCGGCAGCATACTTGATGGCATGCGTTTTTCCGTGCCCATCCGCTTAATCAAGCCCGGCCAGGCGGTAACGATGGATTTTAACCCCCAAAGAGTGAATTTTTTTACCAATGAACAAGGGATCATTACCAGCATCCGTTGCGCATGACCCTCTCATCCACGAGATGTTCTGTAGTGGGGCATGCCCCCTCCGTTGACGGTTTTTCGGTTATCCCGCTGAAGAATGGTTGCATTTAAACCCGGAAAAGCTGTATAAAACAACAGTGTCAGCGATAAGCCAGAAACATGGCCGAATCGCCAACGCTTGATTGCGGCGATGCGATAATTGCCATAAATTTTGCAACCGGCGCCGCCGAAGAATTTGCTTGAGTAAAGGAAAACTATGCGTGTTGAACTCATTTATGATAAACGGAACGTGGCGGGGCTTGAGAATGCGGGACATATCATCGAAGCCGAGCTGACTAAGCGGGTGCATCGGGTTTTTCCAGCGGCCGAGGTCAAGGTTAAAGCCATGCAAGCCAACGGCATTAATACCGATGCCAATAAACAGGAAAAGGCGGTACTCAATCGCCTGCTGGAAGAAATGTTCGAGGAGGCCGACGAATGGCTGGTAGCTGATTAAGTTCGGCAGCGGTCAAGATTAGCCCTGACGTCAGCCAGGGCATGCTATTCGTTTACCTGCCGTCATCCCGTCCTACCTATCTAAAGCCTTTGTTCCCCATATCACCGCATATCACCGCACACCCTCGGGATGCCATCAACCCAGGTCATACTCCGGTTGTGTAATCAACAGGTTGCAAGCCGCGCTTACGACCGTGCTTCCATTAAATGCACGTCATTTTCCTGATACTCTGTCATTCGACCCATGCAGATTACCGGATATCTCCACCGTCGTGACTAAAAGACCTACCAGTTAAGATACGGTTAAGTAACGCTATGCGATGGTAATCATGTTTCCATTTAGTTCCATTCATTTCTTTTGCTGTGAACCATCTTTAGGGGCTTCTCTGGCCCCATTTTTTTGGCGCTACTCGCGGCCCTTCTCCTCTTACGGCCCGATGATACATACGTAGCCGTACCGTCGACCCCCGTAAAAGATGAAGAAATCAATTAAATCGGTGAAGTCTTTATTTGCAACAAATCGGTGTGAGATGAATCATGATGAAACGTTATTCCCTTAGCGAAAAACAACAACACATTGCTGCCTGACAACACAGGGATTAACCAAATATTTGTTTTTTTTGCGCAATCGAACTTAAAAAATGAAGCTGTTGATTAAGTATTTATTTTCGCAGGCTTATACTGTCACTCTTTTTAAAAACAATATGAGTATATAAAATGCTCGGGATTTTGCGTTTTTTTTTGGCAAGCTGCGTTATTGCATTTCATTTATCTGCTAAGATACCCAATATAGGCCAGTTATCTGTTAATTTTTTCTATGTAATAAGTGGCTACTTAATAACTTTTATTTTGAATGATATCTATAAATTCAGGTTAAAAGAATTTTCTTTAAATAGATTCTTAAGATTATATCCGGCTTATTACTCTTTCGCTTTTCTTTCTTTAGTGCTTGCCATAATACCAATATCAGGAGTGACATCAGCAGTTTTCCATTCATCATGGAGCGGCAGCCCGCAACCTTTCGACATATTAGGTAATATATTCATCTTCCCTTGGACTTTTCTGAGCGATCAATCCGTCCTCGCCATCCCAAATTTATTATATTCTGAAGAGCCTCGACTAAGACTCATCCCATCGACTTGGTCAATAGCAGTTGAAATAGTTTGTTATTTTATTTTGTTTATATTTACCGGAAGAAACATCACTACCGCGATAATAAGCTTTTTCCTTGCAGCGATATTTCATATTTATCTGAATAATAGTACGTTAAGCTCTGGGTATATTTATTACCCTTTCATGTCAGCCATGTTGCCTTTTAGTGTTGGTGCCATTGGATGCTTTTTATCAAAAAGAATAGAAAAAAAATATCCACTATCACTTTCAATGAACAAACAATTTTTATCATTAGCTACAATTATTTTTTTGTTTATTTTTAACTGGTGGCTATCCCTAAGCTCTGCTGATTTTTATAGATCAATTTATTTTTACACAAACAATGTCATCGCATTATTTTCAATCATGATTCTGCATAACTCCAAACCATCCGATTATTTTAAAAAAATATGCAAAATTCTTGGGGATCTTTCATACCCTATGTTTTTAATACACTATATTGCTGGTTATATCGGGTGGCATATAATCGGGATGCCTAATTCCCTTAGAGGATGGGATATTTTCATCACGGGATACATTATCTCCATCCTTATCAGCATAGTATGCTTGATTTTCATAGATCAACCCATACAAGAAATAAGAAATAAAATAAGGCCTCAAAAATCATAATTCCGCAAACTCTCCGGGTTGGGGCAGATTATGACATTATCCCTACGTTATTATGGCTGGGAAGATGTTCCTTACTACGCCGACAAACACGACGATGAAACCGTTCCTGGTGAAGTAGTTGCCATTATGGTCGATCAAGACGTCAGCCTGCAGGCCGCGTGGCGTATCCATTCAGAATTGTCACAATACGTTGTTGCCGAAAAACTCGGCACCACCCGGTCCGCCGTATCACAGTGGGAATCCGTGGACTCAACGCCACAGAAAAAAAACCGTGAAAAGATGGCGGCGCTGTATGGTTGCAGACCGGAACAGCTAATGCTTTAAAACGTAGCCCTGGTAGAGGCTATTGCCCGGACTCTTAGCATGGATGCTTGCCGGGTATGAATGAACGGGCGGGAATGTCCAAACGTTGGTATAAGGCACAATCTTGGTCACTACGAACGGCCGGCGCATCTGCTGATACTCCCGAGGTAACGATGCATATTCAATGGCAAGGCCGGCGTAGGTTTGTTGCAACGTCTGCTATTGCGCCGACAAACGTGTATGCGCCTCATCCGGCTGGTTGGCAGCATTATGTTGCCGCTCCCGGCGGCTGAACAACCGCTGTAGCGCGGCGTATTGCGCAGGCTTGGGTAATTGCCACTGGCTTTCGGAAAACCAGTGCGAGCACATCTGCGTTCCGGTGACGGCGTTAATCTCAACGGCCACGCCCCCTATATCTGACTGCGGGATGTGCTGACACGGTAGCCTTCCTGGCCCAGCAGCCGGATAACCGAGCTGCTGCCCTACGCTGAAAATAGCTTCACTTGATCCGGGCGGGATATCTGCGGCATCTTGCCAACCCGCTACTCACTGATGAAAGAACACCACAAACGGAATCTGCCTGGGTGTTGAAAAATAGCCGGGGCCCCATAGCCCCATAGCCCCATAGCCCGGCCGGCAACATTAGACTACTTTCAGTCCACAGCAGAGACATCATTGGGGTTATATAGTGGCAGAGTGAGTCCCAATGGTTCCCTAACGGTTCCTAATGTTACCAAATCAGTATGATGGTGCACGGGACTCAGCATCGGCAGGTCAATATCGAACGGCAAGATGAGCTCGCCACTCGCTTACAGATCTGGAGGCTACATTGGCAGAAAAACGGATTATTTCCGTTCATAAAAACACATCGCAGACGGCGCGCTACAATCGTAAAACCGAGGGGGCTCCCGTTGCCGGCGGTCAGAAAAAATGAATAGTTATGCGACTCGCAAAAATCATGTTAGGAAGTGATGGTGGGAATGCAGGGAAATTGGCATAAAAAAACCGCCTATCGGCGGTATCAACTTGCTCATACTACTTTGTTTTTATTACGAAATCTTGGTTGGTACCCGGGACGGGACTTGAACCCGTACAGCCATAAAGCCGAGGGATTTTAAAAACCTTTCCAGCATCACGTAAATCAATAAGTTTAGTTAATTCAGCAAGTTATAAACCATCAATATGGGTTTATTTGGGTGATAGCGGCGGCGGTAGTCATTATCCAGCGCTAAACTGCCATCCTAACCAGTGCATCCAGCATATTGCATTCTTACAAAATGCCATCTAAAATAACCCAAACGTTTAGGTTTATGTTGCCCATGCCAACAATTTTCAGGTTTAAAGAATGGCGGGTGATGATTTACACCATGGATCATTTACCTCCGCATGTACATGTTATAGGAACCAATGGCCAGGTTGTTTTTGTTTTGCTAAAAGACAACATTGAGCTGAGAGAAATGATTGGCGTAAAACCTAAGGAACTCGCGAAGATCGAGAAGGAGCTTCTTAAACAACTGCCGCAACTACAGTCAGCATGGGAGCAAATCCATGGCAACTAAAACACAAATCGATGCAGCCGCGCAGCGCGGCCTGGAAACGATGAATAGCCCGTTACGTGCCATTGCGGCCCGCTATGATGCCAAATCGCAACGCGTCATCGTAACGTTAGTATCTGGTATCGAATTGGCCATACCGCCGGCGATTGTTCAGGGATTAAGCACTGCTAGCGCTGCGGAACTGACAGACATAGAGATTACGCCTCTGGGGAACGGGCTTTACTTCCCGGCTATTGACGCCGATGTGTTTATCCCGGCGATAATGGATGGCTATACAGGAACCAGCAAATGGATGGCACGCGAACTTGGCCGCAAAGGAGGTTCCGCGACCTCCGAGAAGAAAAGCGCTGCCTCAAAGGCGAATGGCAAGCTTGGCGGTCGGCCTAAAAAAGTAAACGTGGCTTGAATACCAGCGGATCATGGCCTCACCGCATGGCCTCCGTGGCGTTCAATCTTTGCAAAATCAGTGTATTCATCTAATATTTCAGGCGATATCATCGTCACAATAAATGAGCATAGTCAGGATGTAGTCATATTCAGGTTTTGGCGGCAAATCCCAGGCATAAAAAAACCGCCTATCGGCGGTATCAACGTGCTCATACTACTTTGTTTTTATTACGCAATCTTGGTTGGTACCCGGGACGGGACTTGAACCCGTACAGCCATAAAGCCGAGGGATTTTAAAAACTTTTAGTACGATATGCAAATCAAAGAGTTAGGTAAAATCAGGTAGTTGCAAAACATGATGGCGGGTTAATTTGGGCCGATGCGGATTGTGTAGTCACTATTTGAATGAAGATACTCATTACCCCCTCCGCCAGCATACAATCAAAAAAGTGTTGCGTGCTGAGGAACAGTGTTATATTGTTCCTTGGTACGCAACACCCACGAGCCACTTCATGATTAAAAGCTTTAAGCACAAAGGATTGCGCCTGTTTTTCGAGAAAGGGTCAACCGCAGGTATTGACGCGCAGCAGTCTGGTAAACTCCGCCTACGTCTAGCAGTTATCGATGCGGCGGAAGATATCAAAGATATTGACCGGCCGGGATATTGCCTTCACGCGCTTACCGGGGATAGGAAAGGCCAATGGTCTATAACCGTCACGGGCAACTGGCGCATTACATTTGAATTTATGGATGGCAATGCCTATGTCATTAATTATGAGGATTATCACTGATGACTATGTTTAATCCGCCGCACCCCGGTGAAATTATTGCAGAGACTCTGGACGATCTTAATATCGGCATTCGTGAGTTCTCCCGCGCACTGCATGTCGCCCCTTCCACCGCACAGCGGCTGGTCAGCGGCCATTCTGCGGTTTCTCCAGAAATGGCCCTGAAACTTTCAGCGGTACTTGGCAGTTCGGCGAAATTCTGGCTCAATCTCCAAGACAATTACAGCCTTTGGGTAGCCCAGAAAGAAGTTGATACCTCACAGCTACACCGGCTGGTTGCGGCCTGATGACTGCGCAACTCGCCCATAGCGTCCTTACACCTGTATGTCTCGTGGGAAAAGATGAATGAGTAGCCCGGTTAAACCGCGCTTATTTATCAACTCGACAGCTATTATTGCAGGTCGCAGATCATTGGGACAAAGAGAGGCGCTTTGGTATTTTTATTTTGAAATGATATTATGAAAGCCAAAC
>JAATFX010000071.1 GCA_015654925.1 Enterobacterales bacterium
TAAAGCGTTTCTGCTTTTTCGCCCTGATGTATAAGCGTACTCTTCGATGGATACTTATGAATATGGCAATGAGACAGGAACCATTCGAGAGTAGGGTCTGTTTGCGGTTTGCCGAGAACCATTCGCTGTTATCCTCTTTTGTCATCGCTGTCCCTGAGTCAGGACATCGTATTCCCTGTTACGGCGCGGTATTTTTCTCTTACTCCGCGTTAACGGAGCGACGTAAGGGAACTTATTAGGGTCTGGTATTTTATGATGTTCCGATCGAACTCTTGCCCTTTCAATATCAATGAGGCCGATCCAGCCTTGTTTTTAGCATAGGTTTGAAGCAGTGTCTTCTGTTGTCTTGCATCAGCATGAAGTATGTTCGGTAACATTGCCACTTTTCCAGCAAAAATGTAGTCTGCTGGAAAGCTTTTTATCTGGAGTCATCATAATGCAGGCACGAGTAAAATGGGTAGAAGGGTTATCTTTTATAGGCGAATCATCCTCCGGCCATCAGATTTTAATGGATGGCAATGCCGGGGAGAAGGCGCCCAGCCCCATGGAAATGGTATTGATGTCGGTCGGCGGCTGTAGCGCCATCGATGTGGTCTCGATTTTACAAAAGGGGCGGCAGGACGTGCGGGACTGCGAGGTGAAACTCACCTCCGAGCGCCGTGAAGAGGCGCCCAGGCTTTTTACCCATATCAATCTGCATTTTATCGTGACCGGCGCCGGCCTGACCGATAAGGCGGTTGAACGGGCGGTCGCGCTGTCGGCGGAAAAATATTGTTCCGTTTCCCTGATGCTCGGCGCGTCGGTCAATGTGACCCACAGCTTTGAAGTGCGCGCCGAACGCCACGCTCCCGCCGCATAACCGACCCACGCACGCCGCGCTTAGCCGCGGCGTATCAATGGCTCCCGCGCTTACTTGATTTCTTTCCCTTCCAGCAATTGCTGCACCAGCGGCCCCATGATCAGCTCCATGGCCAGGCCCATTTTGCCGCCGGGAACCACCAGGGTATTGATATTGGAAATAAACGAACCCTGCAACATGGCCAGCAGGTAAGGCAAATCAATATGATTCAAACTGCGGAAATGAATAACGACAAAGCTTTCATCAAGCGAAGGAATCGCCTTGGCGGCGAAAGGATTTGACGTATCAACGGTGGGAACCCGCTGGAAATTGATATGGGTACGGGAAAATTGCGGCGTGATGTAATTAATGTAATCTTCCATCGACCGCACCACCGAATCCATCACCGCCTCGCGGGAATGCCCACGCTCGCCGGTATCGCGCACCAGTTTCTGAATCCATTCAAGATTAACGATGGGCACCACCCCCACCAGCAGATCCACATGCTGCGCCACATCATGGCGATCGGTGACCACGCCGCCGTGCAACCCTTCGTAAAACAGCACGTCGGTCGGCTCCGGCAGCGGCTGCCAGGGGGTAAACGTGCCGGGAACCTGATTGTACGGCACGGCTTCATCGTAGGTATGCAGATACTTGCGCGACTCGCCCTGTCCGGACAGCCCGTATTGCTGGAGCGTACGCTCCAGTAAACCGAAATCATTGGCTTCCGGTCCGAAATAGCTGATATGGCGGCCAAGATCGCGGGCTTTGCGGATCGCCATATCCATTTCCGGCCGGGTGAAATGATGAAAACTATCCCCTTCCAGCTCCGCGGCGTGAATTTTCAGCTGTTGGAAAATTTTACGAAACGCCAGGCTGGTGGTGGTGGTGCCCGCCCCGCTGGAGCCGGTAACGGCAATAATTGGGTGTTTTGTCGACATGGTAACCCTATGCTCGGTTGAAACGCTGCGTGATTAACATATGCCAGGCACTCAAGCCCAGGATAATTGTTATCATGTTTAGCGACGCCGGGCCAGCGCGCTTTATTCTTCGCGCGCCGGATCGTCAGGCTGGGCGTTGAATTGGCTGCGGGGCATGATATTAATATTTTCATGGAGTTCCGACCACACCACTACCGCTTCCCCGCGTTTGAGCTGGCGTTTGACATCCTCGACTTTTTGCGCCAGGGTCTTTTCCTGTTCGCCGTAATCGGTGCCCTCGCGCAGCACAAAGGATTCGATCAGGCTATACAGCGTTTCTGGATCGATTTGTTCCCATGGAATAATCACGTTATTATGTCCCGATAGTCAATAAATCAACATGTTGACGAAATTTCACCTGTTAAGGCTTGTGCAGCTTCATCGGCGCTGTTAGCTTCATAAATATAATTATAGTGGGGGCAGTTGTACCGTGGAACCAAGTCTTTATGAACCAAGTCTTTTCTTGTCGATGCTGGGTTTTTTATGGGTGGCCGCCATTACCCCCGGGCCCAACAACATGTTGCTGACCGCCTCCGGCGCCAATTTCGGTTTCTGGCGTTCCACGCCGCTGATGCTGGGCATCATGCTCGGCATGCAATGCATACTGCTGCTGGTCGCCTTTGGCGTCGGCAGCCTGATCGCCATTTACCCTTCGCTGCATTTTACGCTGAAAGTGGCGGGCAGCCTTTATCTGTTGTGGTTATCCTGGAAGATTGCCACCGCCGCCTATGAACAATTGGATACCGACAGCAAGCCGGCCCGGCCTATTCCGTTTTATCAGGGCGGACTGCTGCAGTTCCTCAATCCCAAGGCCTGGCTCATGGCATTGGGCGCCGTGGCCAGCTTCAGCCTGAGCGGCAACGGCTATATGACTTCCGTCGGGGCCATCAGTATCGGCATTATTACCGTCAACGTGGTGTCCGGCGTTATCTGGCTGGGGTTTGGCACGATGATCGGCAGGCTGTTGCGCAGCAAGCGCGCCTGGACGGTATTTAACGTCGCCATGGGCCTGCTGACCGCCGCCTGCGTGTTGCTTATCTGGCGCTGAATCCGGGCCGGCGCGGCCCGCCAATCTGCCGCGCCGTAACCGGTTACTCGGCAGCGAAAGCCCGGGTCAGGGCCTCCAACTGTTCCTGCGCGTCCAGCCAGGCCATTTCCGCCTCTTCCAACTGCGCTTTAACCTTGGCCTGCCGTTGCAGGCAGAGGGTCAGATCGGCCTTGCGGCTGATATCGTATAACGACGAATCCGCCAGTTCGGCTTCGATTTTCGCCAGTTCGGCGCCGAGCTGGTCCATCTTCTGCTCATGGCGGGTGATGGCCTTGCGCAGCGGCTGCGTCTGGTTGCGGAAATCCGCTTCGCGCCTCTTCTGATCTTTGCGGTTCTGGGCGGTATTCACCGCCGCGGGGTTTTCCGTATCGCCGTTATCCTGCCCGGCCTGGCGCTGTTGTTCTACCAGCCACTGCTGGTAATCCTCCACATCCCCGTCGAAGGACTCCACCCGGCCGTCGTGAACCAGGTAGAATTCATCGGTGGTGGAGCGCAGCAAATGCCGGTCATGGGAAACCACTACCAGCGCGCCGTCAAAATCAATCAGCGCCTCGGTCAGCGCCTGGCGCATATCCAGATCCAGATGGTTGGTCGGTTCATCGAGCAGCAGCAGGTTGGGGCGCTGCCAAACAATCAGCGCCAGCACCAGCCGGGCTTTCTCCCCGCCGGAAAACCGCGCGGTGGGGTCGGTGACCTTGTCGCCGTGGAAACCGAAGCCGCCGAGGAAATCGCGCAGCGCCTGTTCATATTCCTGGGGGGCCAGGCGGCTCATATGCTGCAGGGGAGACTCGTCGGCGCGCAGGAACTCCAACTGATGCTGGGCGAAGTAACCCAGCTTGATGCCTTTGGCCAGGCCGATGGAGCCGGATTGGGGCGCCAGGGTGCCGGCCAGCAGCTTAATCAGGGTCGATTTACCGGCCCCGTTGCGTCCGAGCAGGCCGATGCGCGAGCCGGGGACCAGATTAAGCTTGATGGAGTTGAGGATGGTGTGATCGCCGTAGCCGGCGCTGACTTTTTCCATACTCAGCAGCGGCGTGGGCAAACTTTCCGGTGCGCGGAATTTGAATTGGAATGGGTTATCCACATGAGCCGGGGCGATCATTTCCATCCGTTCGAGCATTTTAATCCGGCTTTGCGCCTGTTTGGCTTTGGTGGCCTGGGCGCGAAAACGGTCGATATAATGTTGCAGGTGGGCGACTTTTTCCTGCTGGTGCTGATACAGCGACTGCTGTTGCGCCAGTTTTGTCACACGCTGTAGCTCAAATGATGAATAATTGCCGGTATATTCATTTAATGCCTGCTGTTCAATATGCAGGATTTTATTTACGATAGGGTCCAGGAAATCCCGGTCATGGGAAATCAAAATAAGCGTACCGCTGTAATTTTTCAGCCATTTTTCCAGCCAGATTACCGCGTCCAAATCCAGATGGTTGGTCGGTTCATCCAGTAGCAGCAAATCAGAGCGGCAAATCAACGCCTGCGCCAGATTGAGGCGCATGCGCCAGCCGCCGGAAAAATCGCGTACCGGCTGTTCCAGCTGATCCTGGCTAAAGCCCAGCCCGTGCAGCAGGCTCGACGCGCGCGGACGGATGGTCCAGGCTTCGATAACGTCCAGTTTGCCATGCACCGTGGCAATGGCGTGACCGTCATTTTTATCGTTGGCGAGCTGTAATTCGGATTCCAGCTGACGATATTCCCGATCGCCGTCGATAACATACTCTATTGCCGGGACGTCCAGGGCGGGGGTTTCCTGATTGACCCAGGCCATGGACCAGTTGGCGGGAAAGGTGACATTGCCGGCATCGGCGCTGAGCTCGTGTTTCAACAACGCCAGCAGCGTTGATTTGCCACAACCGTTTTTACCGACCAGCCCGACTTTTTGCCCCGGGTTAACCGTGGCGGTCGCATTATCCAGGAGTACCTGGGTACCGCGACGAATTTGCAGTGAAGAGAAGACAATCATAAAGCGCCATAGTTTAAGAGTATGTTAAATTGACATCATTGAATGCTATCCAGGATAACGTAGCCTGGTTTCTGACTTCGCGAAGCATGGTAGCGGAAAACCCGCGCCCTGACGACGCTTTGGAGGGGAATTGATCGCACAGCCGCCCAAAGTTTTGTTGCTGTATGCCCACCCGGAATCACAGGATTCCGTTGCCAATCGCGTGTTGCTACAGGCGGCGGCGTCCTTGGAACATGTCACCGTACATGATCTTTACGGGATTTATCCGGATTTTTTTATCGATATCCACTACGAACAGCAATTACTGCGCGAACATCAGGTCATCGTATTCCAGCATCCGCTTTATACCTACAGCTGCCCGGCGTTATTAAAAGAGTGGCTTGACCGGGTGCTGGCGCGGGGATTCGCCAGCGGCATCGGCGGCGATGCCCTGGCCGGAAAATACTGGCGGTCGATCATTACCACCGGCGAGCCGGAGGGCGCTTACCAGCGCCGGGGATACAACCGCTACAGTATGGATGACATCTTGCGTCCGTTTGAACTGACCGCCACCATGTGCCGCATGCAATGGGTGCCGCCCATGGTGATTTATTGGGCCCGGCGGCAACATCCGGATGTGCTGGCGCACCATGCCGGCGAGTACGCGCAGTGGCTGAACGATCCGTTAATACCAAGAGGGCAACGCATTGGGAAGTAGTCCGTCGTTTTTAACCGCCGTGGTGTTATTTTTATTTGCCGCCGTGGTCGCGGTACCCATTGCCCAGCGCCTGGGGATCGGTGCGGTTATCGGCTACCTGGTTGCGGGTATTGCCATCGGACCATGGGGCTTGGGTTTTATACGGGATGTGGATGAAATTCTGCACTTCTCCGAGTTGGGCGTGGTGTTCCTGATGTTTATTATCGGCCTGGAACTTAATCCCGCGAAATTATGGGAACTTCGGCGCTCGATATTCGGCGTCGGCGCCGCGCAGCTTATTTTTACCGCCTTGCTGCTGGGCGGAGCACTCTATTTGACCCATGCGTCATGGCAATCGGCACTGATCGGCGGCATTGGCCTTGCCATGTCCTCCACCGCCATCGCCCTGCAATTGATGCGCGATAAGGGCATGAATCGCAATGAGGGCGGCCAGCTCGGATTTTCCGTA
The DNA here is from genome assembly GCA_015654925.1 of Enterobacterales bacterium. Lineage (GTDB taxonomy): Bacteria > Pseudomonadota > Gammaproteobacteria > Enterobacterales > Enterobacteriaceae > Acerihabitans. The sequence goes on from JAATFX010000071.1 coordinate 5,975, forward strand.
CTGCTGTTCCAGGATATGGCGGTGATCCCGGCGCTTTCTTTGATTCCCATATTGGCCGGCGGCGGCGGCGAACCCAGCGATTGGATGAAGATCGCCATGAAAGTGGCGGCGTTCTTTATCATGCTGGTGGGGGGCCGTTACCTGCTGCGCCCGCTGTTTCGTTATATCGCCATGGCCAATGTGCGGGAAATCTTCACCGCCGCCGCCTTATTGCTGGTGCTCGGCGCGGCGTTGTTTATGGATATGCTCGGATTATCCATGGCGCTCGGCACTTTTATCGCCGGCGTGCTGTTGGCTGAGAGCGAGTATCGCCATGAACTTGAAATCGCCATCGAACCGTTCAAAGGCTTGCTGCTAGGCTTGTTTTTTATCTCGGTGGGCATGGCGCTCAATTTGGGCATCCTGTATGTCCATCTGCTAACGGTACTGGCGGGATTGGCGGTGCTGGTGCTGGTCAAAGGAACGGTACTGTATATTCTGGCGCGGGTGTTCGGCCTGCGCCGATCGGTGCGCCTGCAATTTTCCGGGGTATTGAGCCAGGGGGGCGAGTTCGCCTTTGTGCTGTTTTCCGCGGCGGCGGCCCAGAAGATCCTCTCCCCCGATCAATTGGCTTTGCTGCTGGTAACGGTAACCTTGTCGATGATTACCACGCCATTATTAATGAAATTAATCGATAATATCCTGGTCAGACGTTATAACGCCAAGGACGACCACGATGAGAAACCCTATGTGGAGGACGACGAGCCGCAGGTGATTATCGTGGGTTTCGGCCGCTACGGCCAGGTTATCGGACGGCTGCTGATGGCCAATAAGATGCGGATTACCGTCCTTGAGCGCGATATCAGTGCGGTAAGCCTGATGCGCAGCTATGGTTATAAAGTGTATTACGGCGATGCTACCGAACTTGAGCTGCTGCGCGCCGCCGGTGCGGAAAAAGCCAAAGCCATCGTGGTCGCCGCCAATACGCCGGAAGATAATATGACCATCGTGCATCTTTGCCAGCAACATTTTCCCCATCTGAAAATACTGGCGCGGGCGCGAGGGCGCGTGGAGGCCCATGAGCTGCTGCTGGCCGGGGTCACCCAGTTTTCCCGCGAAACCTTCTCCAGCGCGCTCGACCTGGGGCGCAAGACCCTATTGGAATTGGGCATGCATCCGCACCAGGCCTACCGGGCGCAGCAGCATTTCCGCCGGCTCGATACCCGGATGCTGAGGGAACTGATGCCGCAAACCCAGGGCGATCTGGCGCAAATCTCCCGCGTCAAGGAATCACGGCGCGAACTGGAAGATATTTTCCAGCGCGAGATGCAGCAGGAGCGCCGGCAGTTAAACGGTTGGGAAGATAACGATCAAGGAGATAAATTCCATGACGGCAAAGCGTAAACGTTTTATTGCCGGCGCGGTATGCCCCGAATGCCACAGCGCGGATACCTTGGCGGTATGGCGGGAAAATAATGTGGAAAGCGTAAGCTGCGTAAAGTGCGGTTTCACTCAGCGCCAAACCGACCAGCCGCCTGCGGATAAGCGGCCTGATCCGGAGAAAATCATTGGTATTTTTCATCCGGAGTAGCGTTATTGCGTATGTTTTTTTAAGCTGAAGGATACATGCGCGCAAATTTTAGATAGAATCTGCGCCAATTTAGTTTCCAACGGTAGGAGATATCATGAAAGTAGCAAAAGACCTGGTGGTCAGCTTGGCTTATCAGGTACGGACAGAAGATGGTGTGTTGGTCGATGAGTCTCCGGTGAGCGCGCCGTTGGACTATCTGCATGGCCACGGCTCGCTGATTTCGGGCCTGGAAAATGCGCTGGATGGCCATGCCGTCGGCGACCATTTTGACCTGCATATCGTTGCCGATGACGCTTACGGCCAGTACGACGACAACCTGGTGCAACGTGTCCCGAAAGACGTGTTTATGGGCGTGGAAGAGCTGGAAGTCGGCATGCGTTTCCTGGCTGAAACCGATCAAGGCCCGGTGCCGGTTGAAATCACCGAAGTCGACGGCGATCATGTCGTGGTGGACGGCAACCATATGCTGGCTGGCCAGAACCTGAACTTTAACGTCGAAGTGCTGGCCATTCGTGAAGCCACGGCTGAAGAGCTGGAGCATGGCCATGTCCACGGCGAGCACGATCACGACCACGAAGGCCACGATCACGACCACGGCGACGAATGCTGTGGCGGCCACGGCCACGATCACGAGCATCAAGGCGGCGGTTGCGGCGGCAAGGGTGGTTGTGGTTGCCACTAAAGCGCTGAACAAACGGGGCGCATCAACTCGCCCCGTTTGTCTTTAACCCGATCGCCTCAAATTGCATCAGTAGTGGGGCGGGGGCGTTTCTTCCGACTGCGAAGCAATGATCGAGGATTGCTGCGTCTGGAGTTTTTCGGACAATAAGCGCAATTGCTCCTGCAACCGGCCGATATCGCGCTGATGCGCGACCACGGTTTGGTTCAGTTCATCTATGGTGACCTCCTGGAAAGCCAGGCGACCTTCCAGCACATCCAAGCGTTGTTCGAATTGCGATAATTCCATAATATGTTCCTCCTGTACCGGTAATGAAGAAAAAGGGGCGCTTGTTATCCCTGCCGGTGTCCATTTCCATGCTGATTCCACCCATGACCCTGTGCCCATTGTAGCGATAAAACGCACCAATTGCCCGCCGTAAGCCGATCATCCTCCGGCCAGGCTTAACCAGGGTTCAACCAATCCCCTGCGAGGGACAAAAGTCCTTTTTATTCCGGGCTGATTCAGGCCTTATCCCCCATTGCCAGAAATGAAGGCTGGCAGATTATGTTATCCGTTGCAGATGACGGCGAGGCGGCGCAAAGATCAGGTCTATGTAATCTCTAGGCGGATAAAAATTGCTGGCTGACATATATAGCGGAACTGAACGGAATTATTACGCTGCGTCGGGTAAACGTGTAATAAATTGAATAAGTATAATCAGACAACATTTCCCCATCGATACTCCGCCGTCTTGCGACGGGCTATAGTGAATAACCTGCGCGCGTCGCCATTCTTAGCTTTTGCGTCATTCTCTTTGACCATAATAAGCATTTTTACCCGGTTTACCCGGACAAGGTTAATTTTATGTACTGTTAATTATTTGTTAATTAATCACTATTTTGTTGGGATTTTGTGATGATGGATTGCATTTTTATCGGCTCCCGCAGGAGCTGCGGCGACGCATTATTATTCGCCGCGAAGGACCGGGGAAAGAAAAACGAAACTTCTGTTACGAAAAAAAGTCTGAGAAAGACGAATTAGTCGGGATAGAGATTGTGTTGTGTTTGTGCTCACGGCTATAGTATCGGCTTAACTTTGTTATCGAACCTTGGGCAGAGATAGCCCAGGCTATGGAGAAATGGATGAAATCACTGTTTAAAGCCACGCTGTTGGCCACCACTATGGCGCTTGCCCTCAATGCCACACAGGTTATGGCTGCGGATACTACGGCCACTGCGGACCCTGCCGCCACGGCTGCCGCCACGGCTGGCGCCACAGCGACTGCTCCGGCAACTGCTCCTGCCAACGCCACTTCGGACAAATTTAAAAGCAGCGAAGAACAGGCTGCCTACGCGCTGGGTGCGTCGCTGGGCCGCTATATGGATAATTCGCTGAAAGAACAGGAAAAACTGGGCATCAAACTGGATAAAGACCAGCTGATCGCCGGTGTGCAAGATGCCTTCGGCAACAAAAGCAAGCTGACCGACGAAGAGATTGAAGCCACCCTCCAGGGCTTCGAGGCGCGCGTGAAACAAGCCGCCCAGGCCAAGATGGAGCAGGAAGCGAAAGACAACGCCGACAAGGGCGATAAATTCCGCGCTGATTACGCCAAGCAAAAAGGCGTGAAGAAAACGCCGGGCGGCGTTCTGTATAAAGTTGAAAAACCGGGTACCGGCAAAGCGCCGACCAACAGCGACACCGTGGTCGTCAACTATAAAGGCACCCTGGCCGACGGTACTGAATTCGACAACTCCTACAAGCGCGGCGAGCCGCTGTCATTCCGTCTCGACGGCGTGATTCCGGGCTGGACCGAAGGCCTGAAGGAAATCCACAAAGGCGGCAAGATCGAGTTGGTCATTCCGCCGGAACAGGCCTATGGCAAAACCGGCGTCCCGGGTATCCCAGCCAATTCGACGTTGATTTTCGAAGTCGAACTGCTGGATATTAAACCTGCGGCCAAACCCGCTGAAGGCGCTAAACCCGCTGCGGAAGAACCTGCCGCCGGCGCGTCTGAAACCAACAAATAATTATGCCGTTTAGCCGGGGCAGCCAATAGCTGACCCGGCGTTAAACTGGCTGAAGCGGCGTCCGGTAAACGGACGCCGTTTTTTTATAGACGACAAATCACCCCTATGATCCTGTGATGCTGGGTGCCGGCGTCATGGTTTTTCGCGCGGCCAGGTGCTTTTTACATCGCCCTTATGAATAAATATTCCGCAATTCTTGCGCTAATGGCAGTAATGTGTGCGTTATAGTGGCATCATCGGCCGAGAAGATGTAAAAATCTGCCAAACACAAGGACAGTGTTTTATCGGATTTGCTAGAATAGCGACCGGGTAATACAACTTACAGCCGAGTCTGCCAATAGATTCTGTGACAGGCTCGCTTTCACGGGTGGTGTCTGCATATGTCTATTTCTCTTCCGACCTCAGAATTCACCGAGCTGGATGTTTTGGACGAACGGCCATTCAGCCCGGTTGACCACGAAATCTTATCCTCTTATGAAGCCGCGGTGGACGGTCTGGCCATGCTTATCGGTGAGCATTGCGAAATCGTTTTGCATTCCCTGGAGGATTTAAAAAGCTCCGCCGTGCGTATTGCCAACGGCGAGCATACCGGCCGTAAAATCGGTTCGCCCATTTCCGATTTGGCCCTGCGTATGCTGCATGACATGGCCGGCGAGGACAGCAGCGTCTCCAAGGCTTATTTTACCCGCGCCAAAAACGGCGTATTGATGAAATCGGTCACCATCGCTATCCGCAACCGAGAGCAGCGGGTCATTGGTTTGCTTTGCATCAATATGAATCTCGACGTGCCGTTTTCGCAAATCATGCAAACTTTTATTCCGCCGGAAACCCAGGAAAACGCCACGTCCGTGAATTTTGCCTCGTCGGTGGACGACCTGGTGGCGCAAACGCTGGAGTTCACCATCGAAGAGGTGAACGCGGACCGCGGCGTTTCCAATAACGCCAAAAACCGGCAAATCGTGCTCAATCTCTATGAGAAAGGCATTTTTGATATCAAAGACGCCATCAACCAGGTGGCCGACCGGTTAAATATCTCCAAACATACGGTTTACCTGTATATCCGCCAGTTCAAAAGCGGCGATTTCCTGGGATTGGATCGGTGAATCTGTGCTATTGCCTAATGGTGTCCGGCCCGGCTTACGGCACGCAGCGGGCCAGCTGCGCCCTGCAATTTGCCGAGGCGGTGCTGGCCGCGGGCCATCGGCTCAAGAGCGTGTTTTTTTATCAGGACGGCGTTTATAACGCCAATGGTTATACGTCTCCCGCCGGCGACGAGGCGGATATAGTGCGCGCCTGGCAGTTGCTGGGCCAAAACCACGGCGTCGCCCTGGATGTATGTGTGTCGGCGGCGCTGCGGCGGGGCATTATCGACAAGCCGGCCGCCGGTGATATCCCGGCCGGGCAATATAATTTGCAGCCGGGGTTTACCATGAGCGGCCTGGGCGCGCTGGCGCAAGCCCTGCTCGAATGCGATCGGTTCATACAGTTTTAGGATGTAGAGATGAAACGTATTGCCTATGTCTTTACCCATGGCCCCCACGGCGGCGCGGCGGCGCGGGAAGGGTTGGACGCGCTGCTGGCCACTTCAGCCCTGACCGACCGGGTCGGCGTATTTTTTATCGGCGACGGCGTCCTGCTGTTATTGCCGGGGCAGCAGCCGCAAAACATTCTGGCGCGCAATTTTATCCCCACGTTCGGTGTCCTGCCCATCTACGATATCGACCGCTACTATCTGTGCGCGGAGTCGCTGGCGGAACGCGGACTGGCTGACGCGGGCGCCTGGGTGTTGGACGCCGAGATTCTGCCCGCCGCGCTTTGGCGGCAAACCTTGTCCGGTTTTGACATCGTACTGACTTTTTAAGGCGCTGACCCTATGCTCTATACGCTGAGCCGTTCCCCCTATGCCTGCGATCTCGGCGCGCTGCTGCTTAGCGCGCGGCCGGGGGACGATTTGCTGCTGCTGCAGGACGGGGTCATCGCCGGGCTGGCGGGAACGGCGGCGCTGAAACGGCTCGCCGCCGCGCCGTTTGGGCTGTACGCCCTGGAGGCCGATATCCTCGCCCGCGGCCTGTCTGCTCATTTTTCAGACAAAATTGCCGTTATCAGTTATAATGACTTTGTCTCGCTCACGGTTAAACAACCGCAACAAATGGCGTGGTAAGCAGGGTGGCGCCTATGGATTTCGAGTTGCTGGCAGCCCGAAAGATTACGGGTATATTGTATATTTCTTGACACCCTCACCAGTCGGCCATAAAATTCTGCGTCCTCGTTCTTTGCCTTGCGGCTTAACGAGGCGATTTATTACGTGTTTACGAAGCAAAAACCAGGAGTTTTATCGAATGGCAACAATTAACCAGCTGGTACGCAAGCCACGCACCATGAAGGTTGCTAAAAGCAACGTTCCGGCGCTGGAAGCATGCCCGCAAAAA
>JAATFX010000113.1 GCA_015654925.1 Enterobacterales bacterium
GCCGCAACGGCGTGGACAGCTACCTGAACATGCTGGTGGCGTAGCGGACGCTTTATGCCGCCCAGCAGGATTTAATCTCGCTGAAGCAAACCGATTATGAAAACCGCATCACGCTTTGGCAATCGCTGGGAGGAGGGATCTAAAATATTCTTGCGCCGCGCCCTCGTCCTTTTGGGGGCGTTGACGCGGTTGAATGCGCGGTAACAACGTGACGACGCTAAATAGCCCCCCTCGACAACGTGGGTGATTAACGTTGGAACCGCTTGGTTACCTGCTATGTATTGCTTTCGCCAGGAGATGGGATGAAATTGTCAGTCCGGGTTAACTATATAATCAATCTTGGTTTACTTGCCGCTTTCGGTCCTTTGTGTACCGACCTGTATCTGCCGGCGCTGCCTCATTTATCGACGGAGCTTAATGTATCCACTTCCACGGCTCAGTTGACGCTGACCGCCAGTCTTTTCGGCCTTGGGATCGGTCAACTGCTGTTCGGGCCGGTCAGCGATCAGGTCGGGAGGATGAAACCATTATTGCTTTCGCTGGTATTATTTATCATGGCCTCCGTATGGTGCGTGCTCGCGCCGACGGCAACCCAACTTATCCTGGCCCGTTTTCTCCAGGGCATAGCCGGTGCCGGCGGCGCCGTTCTCTCGCGCTCCATTGCACGCGATCTCTATACGGGCCATGAGCTCACCACGTTTTTCGCCATGTTGATGATGGTCAATGGGCTTGGGCCTATTGTCGCCCCGATACTGGGTGGCGCGCTGCTGTCGGTCATGGACTGGCGCGGCCTGTTTGCGGTGCTTACCGCGATTGGCGTGGCGTTACTCGTCATGGCCAGGCTTAATATCAGTGAAAGCCTGCCTGAGGGAAAGCGCAACCCGGGCAGTTTCGGCGCGATGTTAAGCTCTATCGGCTCGGTGGTCAGGCATAAGGCGTTTATCGGGTTTTGCCTGACACAGGCGCTCATGCTGGCGGGCATGTTTGCTTATATCGGCGCGTCCCCCTTTGTACTACAGCGCATCTATAATATGTCCCCGCTCGGGTTCAGTCTCTGTTTTGCCATCAATGGCCTCGGGCTGATCATCGCCGCGCAGCTGGCCGCAGGATTAAGCAAAAAATACGGCGAGTTCAAATTGCTTAAGCGCGCATTGGTGTTCGCGGGCATTATTAGCAGTATATTGTTACTGGCGGGTGTCATCGGCGCGCCTTTGCCGGTTTTCCTGGTTATCTTGTTTTTCGCCATAGCCTGCAACAGCGCCATTTGCACCACTGCGTCCTCCCTGGCCATGCAAACCCAAAGCAACAATGCGGGCGGTAGCGCATCGGCGGTGTTAGGCGTCGCCATGTTCACCTTTGGCGGCATCAGCGTACCGCTTTCCGGCATCGGTGGAACGTCGGTTTTTACCATGACGCTCACTTTATGGGCGGCGTATATGCTCGCTATCCTCGCCTTCTTTTTTATCGCCGGCAAAGAGAAACCGGAATGAAGCTGTACAACCAGGGTGCGCGGTGGCTAATCATGAGTAATTTGGTGGTTTTAATGGCGATAGCCGGTAGCCGCAAATTGGCCTGCCATTGGGATAATATAATGTCGGACCGTGGGGGCGTTTTTCCGAATTCTTCAAACCCGTCTTAAAGCAGTATGACACCGCGCAGCACTACCACTCCAGTGCCGGTGAGTTTCAGGTTCGGGCCTCAGCCGGACGCGCAGAATGCTCCGGCGTCCCATTTTCGTACCTTGCTCGATCGCCAACTCGTTGTCTTTCAGGTTTCCCGTGGCGAAAAGATACGCCGCCAACGGGCCGGCTGCGGTTCCCGTCGCGGCATCCTCCCATAGACCAACGGTAGGATTGAAGAAACGGGCATAGGCAGTATCTGCCGCATCAGGGCCGAAGGCATAAACGTAGCAGCCTTCCGCCGGCGTTTCCCCAAGAACGGCGAGCAACTTGACAGCGTCTGGTCGCGCTTTGTCCACCGTATGTTGATCCCGGACGCGCACCATCAAATGGGCGGCCCCCGTATCCGCAGGACGGGCGGGTGGATCGGAGAAAATATCATGGCGGTCGAGGCCAAGGGCTACTGCCAGCGGACCTACATCCGGCAACGGTTCTGACAAGCGCAATGGCGCCTGGCGCATGCGGCCATGGATGCGGCCGTCGATCAATTCAAGTTCGATCGGCAGCACATCTGAGCCTATTTCCTGTTGAAACACCCGCTTTGCCGCTAGCGATCCCAGATCGCCACGCTCTGCGAGCCAGAGCCACGCGCCCAGAGCGTTGTGACCCGCGCCAAATACTTCCGCCCCACTGGCGGTGAATGACCGCAACTTCCAGTCCGCCCGCGCACTGCGCATGATGAAAGTGGTCTCCGCTTGATTGAACTCGCTGGCGATGCGCCTCATCGCGTCATCACTTAATGCGTCGGCGCCTTGCACTACGGCGAGGGGATTTCCGGTCAATGGTTTATCCGCGAAAACGTCAATGAGGCCAGCGAACAGCTCTATCATAGGGTGCCTATTGGATGAGTCAAACTAAGGTTAATTGCCTTATAAAACTATAATCTGCTATTTTTAAAAGGTAAAAATCAACGTTCTCACCACTATGATGAGTTTAATTCAACATGACCCGTTCACGCCTGCCGCCATTATTCGCCCTGCGGGCTTTCGAAGCCACCGCGCGCTTAGCCAGTTTCAAGGCCGCGGCTGAAGAGCTTCACGTCACGCCTACGGCTATCAGTCATCAGATCAAGCAACTCGAAACCTATCTGGGTCTGCGCGTTCTGGACCGAACACCCAGATTGGTGAAGATGACGGTACCGGGTAAGACTCTTTATAATGCAACTGCCTCCGGCTTCAGCGAAATTGAAAAAGCCGTCGCGAAAATATTGTCCGAGACGGCCTTAACAACGGTTACCCCCTCATCAACCACGGCATTTCTAAGCCATTGGCTCGTGCCGCGAATAGATGAGCTGCGCAAAACCGTTCCGATGATCGACCTTCGGCTGCACACGTCCAATACTATCGAGGACTTGAGATTAGGCGGCATCGAAATCGCAATACGATACGGCCGGGGGCCATTCCCGGGCGCGGCCAGTGTACGCCTATGCTCCGACGTGCTCACCCCGGTTTGCAGCCCTCTGCTCGGCATATCGCGGCTGGAAGATCTGCGGCACGCGACGCTGATTCATATCGATGGCCGAAGTAGCCCGACCCCGAAACCGGACTGGTCCCGATGGTGCGCGCATGCGGGCATTTCAGGGGTCGATAGCGAGGCGGGTCCTCGTTTTCCCGACAGCATGCTGGCGGTGCAGGCGGCGATCGCCACGCAAGGCCTGGCGATCGCCAGCACAGTGATGGTGGCCGACTCCATTGCCGCGGGTTTACTAGAGGCGCCCTTCTCCCAGACGCTCGCAGGCGACACCTATCATTTCTCCTGCGCCATGGGATTGGAACAACGCGCCGACATCGTAGCGCTCCGGACCTGGTTTCAAAACGCCTTTCAGCCAATATAGCGGCAAGCGATCGCCGCCGTATATTTTACGCAGTGATTAGACGCCATGCTAAAACCAGTGCTGCATCTCTCTTATAATCATCATTCCTCTATTAAGTGTGATCTTAATCATATTTTAACGCCAATAATCGCTTAGTGGTCAATTAGCCATAGCCATTGTGGCCACTATTTAATATTTACAACTTGTCAATATGGCTATTATAGTCATAAATAGCAACCGGCGGATAATAGCGTAATTCGGAGTCAATCCATGATGAGGAACCTGACGGACAGACAGATAAAAATCATGAAGCACCTGATTAATCACAAAGAGTATATCAGCATCGAGTCGATATCGTCTTTGGTGGTCGCATCAAAACGCACGATACGCAGGGATATTGAAATGATTAACAATAAATTATCCACTGAGGGTATATTCCTGGCCAGCAAGGCCGGCCGGGGCGTTATTGCCGAATTTCGTAACGATGCCGCGGAGATCACCTCAAAAAACGTGTTCATGAATGACAGCGATGTATTTAACCGCAGCGTACGCTTGTTAAAAATAGCGTCTGATTTATTGATGAACTCGCCGCAGCCGACATCCATCAGCGAATTGTCAAAAAAATATTTTATCAGCCGGGCATCCATCGTCAATGATTTAAAGAAAATCGAAACCTGGCTCATACATTTTGATCTGGCCCTGTTTAAAGACCTCAGCGGCACGCGAATAATCGGTAATGAGAAATCAATGCGGATTGCCATGAAATCTCTGGTGTTAAAATCCATTTATAGCAATATGAATATGATGGAAAGCCGGATCGATACGGCCATTCTCAGTGAGTTATCGGAAAAATTCGGCGAACAACATGTATTATTTACCACCGACCTGATTACCACAATCGAAAACAAGCTTGAGTACCGCATTAGCGACCCTTATTACATCAATTTATTTACCCATATCCTGGTATTGATCCATCGAATCAACTTGAGAATTAATGACAGCGAAATCCCATGCGATGATTTTATTGCCCAAGATCGGGGAATGTATGAGATTTCCCTATCAATAATCAACACCATTGAAAACAAATATACTATGCGGCTCAACAAAATCGAAGCTGAATATATTTATCAATATCTGGTCTCATCGGGCAAGACCGATATCGATAATAATAGTAATGTAAAAACCAACGACGCCGGCCGTTCACTGGCCTTTACCCGCCAGTTGATCGTACGGGTTTCATCGCTGATCAACGTGGATATCACGATGGATAATCATCTGATGACCTCGCTGCTTTCCCATGTCAAGCCGATGCTGAACCGGCTGGAATACCATATCAGGATTAAAAATCCGCTGCTGCATGATATCAAAAATGAGCTGGGCAGCATTTTCGCCGCGGTAAAAAATGCCGCCAACGGCATTGCCGCGGAACATACTATCGGCCCGGTCAATGATGATGAGATAGGCTACCTGACCGTGCACATCCAGGCGGCGATTGAAAATAATATCGAAAGAAAACGCGTGCTGCTGGTGTGCTCGAGTGGCCTGGGCACGTCGCAGCTGCTTTATGGCCGGGTAATCAGGGCATTCCCCTGCTGGGAAATTGTCGGCATCGTGCCTGGCCAAGAGATAGCCCGGCGGATAGTCCGCGCGGTTTGCTAATAAAGCGCATTTTTCTATTTACAAAACTTTAACGTATTTGACACGACTTAAATTGCTTTTTTATTTCAATCTGTTTTATTTGTTGACCAATGGTAACGCAAATCCACGAGGACGACGCCTTATGCGCTGGCGCAATTCGGCCGACAGTTTCGGCCATATCAGCATTGCTATCCACTGGCTGGTGGCGTTCACCGTGTACGGCATGTTTGCGCTTGGCCTGTGGATGGTGACGCTTGGCTATTATGCGACCTGGTACCATCGCGCGCCCGAACTGCACAAAAGCATCGGCTGTGTCCTTTTCGCCATCATGATCTTACGCCTGATCTGGCGTTTTATTTCCCCGCCGCCCAACCCCCTCGGCCATTACTCGCCGCTGACCCGCGCCGGCGCGGTGCTCGCGCATTGGACTTTATATATCCTGCTGTTCGCCCTGCTTACCAGCGGGTATTTGATTTCCACCGCGGACGGGCAGCCGATAAATGTATTCGGCTGGTTTTCCGTTCCGGCCACCCTGAGCGGCCTGGCGGGGCAGGCCGATTTAGCGGGCGACATCCATTTATACCTGGCGTGGTGCGTGGTGATCCTGTCGGCATTGCACGGCCTGGCCGCGTTAAAACATCATTTTATCGATGGCGACATTACCCTCAGGCGGATGCTGGGGTATCGCCTTCATCAACCTGCGCAATTTAAGGAAAGACACCATGCTGAAAAAGACTAGCCTGGGCCTGGCGGCGATCGCGTTATTATTCGCCGCGGGCATAGCCGGTGCGGCGGAGTATAAAATTGATAAGCAGGGCCAGCATGCTTTTATTCAATTCAAGATCAAACATCTGGGCTACAGCTGGCTCTACGGCGGTTTTCGGGACTTTGACGGCGCCTTCACCTTCGACGCCGATAATCCCGCGGCCAGCAAGGTGAACGTGGTGATTAACACCGCAAGCGTCGATACCAATCATGCCGAACGCGATAAACATCTCAGGAGCGCGGAGTTCCTCAACGTGGCCCAATATCCCCAGGCCACCTTCGCTTCCACGCAGGTGAAAAAAGACGGCGATGAATGGGATATCACCGGCAACCTGACGTTAAACGGCGTGACCAAACCCATTACCCTGGAAGCCAAATTGGTCGGCCAGGGCAACGATCCCTGGGGCGGCTATCGCGCGGGTTTCGAAGCTGAAGGAACCCTGGCGCTGAAAGATTTTAACATCACCACGGATCTGGGGCCGGCCTCGCAACAGGTGGACGTGATCATTTCGGTTGAAGGGATCAGGCAGTGA
>JAATFX010000135.1 GCA_015654925.1 Enterobacterales bacterium
AGAACCTGGTGTGCCAGTTCATATCCAAATCCGGTCGAGCATCCTGTAATAAACCAAACCTTTCTTTCTGTCATATCGCTGACCTCTACTGATGATGAAAAGACGTTGGACCTGATGGCATGCAACCCGCTTAGTTTCTTCTTTGGGTATTTTCTGCAAAAAGGGGATCAATATATTTAACGGTGATAGAGCAAATTTTCGTGCTTTTGGGTTTTATCTGCTACAAACATACTGCCGTTATTTTGCACGATCCTGTCAATTTTCTTATCATCACCGCCTCTGGGGGACCTCATGAATGCATGCGCCGGGGCGGGCTTTGAGGTTAAGATGATTTTTCACTGTGAAGGATTAAGCATCGCTCGCGGCAAGCAGACCGGATATGATGATTCAGAATACTATGCCAATATAGCCAGGTGGCTTCATTGGGAGCTATGGCCAAACATTGAGATACGGAATTATTTATGAACAGGATTCTTCCGTCCTTGTGCGATATTGTTGAACGTCACTGCACGGATTCGCATCGGTTGACTGCTATTTCAGGCCTTACTTTGTTCAAGATAGAAAATGCGACACGTCCACAGCATCTTATTTATCATCCAAGAATTCTCGTTGTTGCTCAGGGAAGCAAGCGGGTCCAGCTTGGACGCAGTTCATTTTGGCTTAATCCGAAGAAAATTTTAGTGGTGACTGTGGATGTTCCTGTAGCAACACAAATTTACACGACTACAAATGGTATGCCGCACCTTGCATTTACTCTCGATCTTGATCTATCTGTTCTTGCTGAGGTGTTGCAAGAGGTTCCGACTAAACCCATTAGCTCATGTTCTTTTCCGGGAATTGCGGCGACTACAACGACATTCAACTTGCTCGAACCATTCATGAGGCTGTTAAGACTTCTCGACCAGCCGAACGATATTGAATTTGTCGCCCCGTTGATTGTAAAAGAGATTTATTTTCGCCTGATACAAAGTAACCTGGGCGATGTCCTCACTCAGTTTTCTCTTAACAGGTCTCATGTATTACAAATACGTAAGGTGACAAACTGGATTAAGTTGCACTATGCGAATCCGATGAGCATTGAGACGTTAGCCAATATGGCAAATATGAGCGTCAGTTCGTTTCACCGTCATTTTAAAAATCTCACATTAATGTCCCCAATTCAGTACCGTACTCAGATCCGTCTCCAAGAGGCCCGCCGAATACTCCTGTCGGAGGGCGAAAGAGCTGGTGCCGTCGGGGTGAGGGTGGGCTATGAAAGCCAGTCGCAATTCACCCGGGATTACAAGCGGATGTTCGGTGCTCCACCGGTGACGGATGTAAGCGATCGGGCATCTCACCTTGTGGATTGATAACCGTTATGAAAAGCTCTTTTCACCCTTTTGTATCTCTCTTGCCCAGTGATGCGATGCTCCACAAGCTTCCATAGCAACAGTCATAGGCGGTTGCTGAGCGAGCCAGTTGAGTAAACGGCGACGAGGAAGTTTTATCTTGCCAGCCGGTTTTCCATAAGCATTGGTACAGAAGAGATAAAAGTTCGTTTTAGCCAGATCGATGCCGGTAATTTTCATTTCAGACATGGTATCCCTCTTACTTTTTCTTCTGATTAAAGTTTATCCATCATAGCGGAAATGGATGCTGTCGCGAAGAAGGGGGAAGACCATCTCATCGCTTACGTTGTGCCGAAGTTTCATAATATGGAAAAATCTATCTGCCGACTCACCGAACGCAACCGGTGAAAGGTAAACAGACTGGCACCTGTAAGTATCCCGTATAACAGAGCCAGTTACTTTTAGAGATCTTCCGGCATAATGAAGATGCCAACGAGGAGATCACTATGCGCAAAGCCCGTTTTACCGAGCACCAGATCCTGGCCGTTATCAAGGCTGTCGAAGCTGGCAGAACCGTGAAAGACGTCTGCCGCGAGGCGGGTGTTTCCGAGGCAACGTACTACAATTGGAAATCGAAATATGGTGGCATGGAAGCGTCTGATATTAAGCGATTAAAAGACCTGGAAGATGAGAACAGACGATTGAAGCAGATGTTTGCTGATATCAGCCTGGAGAACCGGGCGTTAAAAGATGTTATAGGAAAAAAGCTTTAAAACCAGCTATTAAGCGCGAGCTGGTTGATTACATAACTAAAAATTTTGGCCTGAGCATACGTCGAGCTTGTCGTGCATTACATCTGAGTCGGACCGCGTATGCCTACAAGCCGGATATCACCAGGAATGAGCCGGTGATTTCGGCATTGCAGCAGGTAGCTGAGCGGTATTCACGTTATGGGTTCAGGAAATTATTTTTTGTTCTTCGGCGGCAGGGGCGTAAATGGAATCATAAACGCATTCACAGGATTTATTGCCTGCTGAAGCTGAATTTCAGGCGTAAGGGCAAACAGCGCTTACCCACACGTTATCCGATGCCATTGTTTACGCCTGAAAAAATGAATCAGGCCTGGTCAATTGATTTTATGAATGATGCACTCAGTAATGGTCGTCGTTTTAGAACGTTCAATGTTGTCGATGATTTTAACCGAGAAATACTGGCCATAGAGATCGATCTTAATCTGCCGGCGCAACGTATCGTCAGAGTCCTGGAGAGGGTTGGAATAAGTCGTGGCTACCCAACCATGATCAGACTGGATAATGGGCCTGAGCTTATCTCTCTGGCGTTGGCGGAGTGGGCAGAACAAAGGAATGTGCGCCTGGAGTTTATTAAACCCGGCACGCCGACACAGAATGCATATATCGAACGCTTCAATAAAACCTACCGCAATGAGGTGCTGGATTTTTATCTGTTCAGGACCCTGCAGGAGGTCCGGGATATTACTGAAAAATGGCTGGATGAGTATAACCAGGAACGGCCTCATGAATCACTGGGGAACCTGACGCCGGAAGAGTATCGGATAACCCGAAGTTCGCCGATGATCTCAAAAAGTGCATGGCTTTAACATTGGGATATTTACACAGCAATCGCCTCGCGAGTCGCTGGTATCGTCCAGATTCTATTTCTGAAATCAATCTCACTCCATCGGGCGAAACGCATTTCACTGGAGCGGATAAACAGATGTAGGGTCAGCAGGACGGCAAGCCGGGTGAGTTCACGGCCCTGCTGATAACCATCAAAGCGTTCCAGCAGTTCCGGCAGGCGCTCCAGCGGCAGGGCGGGATAGTGGCGCTTAACGGGAGGTGCTGTGACACCATCCAGATTCGCCGCCGGGTTGTTTTCGATTAACCCCTGATGCATGGCATAGCGCATGACGTTACACAGATGCTGCCGCGTGCGGGACGCGACTTCCAGCAGACCTTTCGCCTCGATACCTTTCAACAGGTCGATGAAATGACGGGGTTTCAGTTCCGTAACCGGCAGAGGACCGATTACCGGAAAGATATGATTGTGCATGCTTGCAAGCAGGCGGTCAGCGGTATTCTGCGACCATTTTTTATTGCTTTTATGCCACGCCAGCGCCACTGTCTTAAAGACCTTATCCGACGAGCGGGAGGCTCTTTCGGCGATACGTTGCTGAGCGGGGTTAATGTTCTGCGCCAGCAACTTGCGGATACCGTCACGTTGTTGCCGAGCGCCGGAAAGGGATACATCAGGATAAGCGCCTAAACCAAGGCGGGATTCTTTACCGTTAATTCGATACTTAAGATACCAGAGACGTGAACCGCCTGGATTGACTAAAAAGTACAAGCCATAGGAATCGGAAACTTTGAAGGGTTTAGCGGATGGTTTTAAGCTGCGGATTTTTGTGTCGTTAAGAGACATATGGTGGTCACTCCATAATCGAACTGAAATGACCCCAAATCAGACCACCAATCTTGCCCGATGCGGAGGGAGAAATGAAAATGCACCGGGAAGACTTTTCACACTAACTTGTTGAATCTAAATTACATAAAGATTCGTGAAGATGCATGAAAACATAAATTTGGCTCCTCTGACTGGACTCGAACCAGTGACATACGGATTAACAGTCCGCCGTTCTACCGACTGAACTACAGAGGAATCGCTAAGTGGTTCGCATCATAGCGATGGTTCCGTGCCATGTCAAAGGGGGAAAGGGTTAAAAAGGTCTGTTTGCTCAGAGAATGCGCATCCCGCCCGCTGCCGGGCGGGATTACGCGGTGGTTCTGTTATAAAAAGCCGTAGGCCGCGGCCAGTACCCAGCCGATCACGCTGGACACGCCCACGCCAATCAGTCCCACCAGGATAAAGCTGTGGTTGATGACAAACTTGCCGATATGGGTGGTGCCCGAACGGTCGAACTGGATGGCGGCCAGGTCGCTGGGGTAGGTGGGCAGAATATAATACCCGTAGCAGGCCGGGGCGGACGCCACGATATATGCCGGGTCGACCCCGATGGCCAGCGCCAGCGGTACGATGGCCGCCAGGGCCGCCGCCTGGGAGTTGACGAACTTGGAAACGATCAGCAGCGCGATGGCGTAGGCCCAGGGATGGACCTTGATAATGGCGCCCAAATGAGCTTCGATTTCCTTTAAATGGGCGCCGAAGATGGTTTCGGCCATCCAGGCGATACCGTATACCGCCACGATGGCGATCATGCCGGAGCGGAACACCTCGTTTTTGGAAATATCGGCCGGATTGGTTTTAGTGGCTATGATGATCACCGCGCCGGCGAACAGCATGCACATCTGGATGACCAGCACCATCGACAGCGGCTGGCCGTTGAATACCGGGCGCAGGCCGGGCACCGCGCCCAGCAGGGCGACGATGCCGATGGTGGCCAGGAAGATCCACATGGCGACCCAGTTGCTGCGCGGCAGCTTGCGGGTCAGCAGCGTGGCGGTATCGCCGTAAACATAGTGGCGGTTTTCCGGGTCGGAAATGAATTCCTGGAACACCTCGTCCTTGTCCAGATCCTTGCCGCGGAACCAGCTGAATATGCCGATGGCCAGGATGCCGCACAGGGTGGAAGGGATGGTGATGGCCAGCAGATCCAGGAAGTCCAGGTGCCGTCCGTTAAAGGTCACGTTGCCCAGCATCGCCACCAGGGAAACCACCGCCACCGATACCGGGCTGGCGATAATGCCCATCTGCGAGCCGATGGAGCTGGCGGCCATGGGCCGTTCGGGGCGGATATTATTTTTAATCGCCACATCGTAGATAATGGGCAGGATGGTATATACCACGTGGCCGGTACCGCACAGAATGGTCAGGCAGCAGGTGACAAAGGGCGCCACGATGGA
>JAATFX010000008.1 GCA_015654925.1 Enterobacterales bacterium
CACACCTTGCGGCGCCAGAACCTAAATCTGGTGCGTCTACCAATTTCGCCACTCCCGCAAAGTATGGTGGCTACGACGGGATTCGAACCTGTGACCCCAGCATTATGAGTGCTGTGCTCTAACCAGCTGAGCTACGTAGCCGTCTTTCTTCCGCGTGACCTTCATTCGGCGTTGCGGGGCGCATTATGCGTAGTTGCGCAAATCCAGTCAACTCCTTTTTTTGGGAATCAGGCTTTGCGCATGCTGTTTGTCTGGGTTATGACCAACCTGATGATAAAAACGGCATAAAGGCGATTTTATCCCGTTTAACCATAAAAAAACGGGCCCAGGAGGCCCGCTGATTTTGCAGTGAAACCGGCTTGCCCCACCGGGCTTTAGGCTTTAGTAGGCGGACTGATGGACGCCCACGGCGCGGCCCGAGGGATCGTCCATGTTTTTGAACGACTCGTCCCATTCAATGGCCTTGGCCGAGGAACAGGCCACTGACGGGCCGCCGGGCACGCATTGCGCCGCGCTGGGCAGCGGGAACAGCTCTTCAAAGATCTGGCGGTAGAAATATGCCTCTTTGGAGTTCGGCGTGTTGTACGGGAAGCGGAAATGCGCATTGGCCAACTGCTGGTCGGTAATCTGTTCGCCGGCCACCACTTTCAACGTATCGATCCAGCTATACCCCACGCCGTCCGAGAACTGCTCTTTCTGCCGCCAGGCGATACTTTCCGGCAGGTAGGATGCAAAACATTCGCGCAGCACATGTTTTTCAATTTTACCGTTGCCGCACATTTTGTCCTGCGGGTTAATGCGCATCGCCACGTCGAGGAAGTTTTTGTCCAGGAACGGCACGCGGGCTTCCACGCCCCAGGCGGACATGGCTTTATTGGCGCGCGCGCAGTCGTACATATGCAGCGCCTGCAGTTTGCGCACCAGTTCCTCATGGAACTCTTTGGCATTCGGCGCTTTATGGAAGTACAGGTAACCGCCGAACACTTCATCGGCCCCTTCGCCGGACAGCACCATTTTGATGCCCATCGCCTTGATTTTACGCGACATCAAATACATCGGCGTCGAGGCGCGAATCGTGGTCACATCATAGGTTTCAATGTGATAAATCACATCGCGGATGGCATCCAGCCCTTCCTGCACGGTGAAATGCACTTCGTGATGCACGGTGCCCAGATGGGTGGCCACTTCTTTGGCCGCGCGCAGATCCGGCGAGCCTTCCAGGCCAACGGCGAAGGAGTGCAGCTGCGGCCACCAGGCCTCGCTGCGCGCGCCGTCTTCCACCCGGCGGGCGGCATATTTTTTGGTAATGGCGGAGATCACCGATGAATCCAGGCCGCCGGAAAGCAGCACGCCGTAAGGCACGTCGGACATCAGGTGGCTTTTAACCGATTCTTCCAGCGCGTCGCGCAGCGCCGCTTTGTCGGTGACGTTGTCTTTGACGTTGTCATAAGAGAACCAGTCGCGGGAATAATATTCGCGGATCTCGCCGTCCTGGCTCCAGAGGTAGCTTCCAGGGGGAAATTCCTTGATGCTGCGGCAAATAGGCACCAAGGCCTTCATTTCCGAAGCGACATACATGGTGCCGTTTTCGTCATAGCCCATATATAACGGAATGATGCCCATATGGTCGCGGCCAATCAGGTAGGCGTCTTTTTCCGTATCATAAAGGATAAACGCGAACATGCCGCGCAGTTCGTCCAGGAACGCCGGGCCCTTTTCCTGGTATAACGCCAAAATGACTTCACAATCGGAGCCGGTCTGAAACGCATAACGATCGCCCAATTCCTGGCGCAGCGCCTGGTGGTTGTAGATTTCGCCGTTTACCGCCAGCACATGGGTGTGGGCGGCGTTATATAACGGCTGGGCGCCGGTATTCACGTCCACGATGGACAGGCGCTCATGGGCCAGTATGGCTTTGTCGCTGGCGAAAACCCCGGACCAGTCGGGGCCGCGGTGGCGCATCAGGCGCGACATTTCCAGCGCGGTTTTACGCAGTTCGGACGGATCGGATTTCAGATCCAGTACTCCAAAAATTGAACACATTATTTTCTTCCTTACGCCTTGCTTAGGGCTGGTGCTCTATGGTGGTTTCAAGAGTAACCATCGGGTGTTGACATCGATTTAGCACTAAAATGGCACCAATATTCAATATCAATCAACCAAAAAAGCGTAGCCGCTGGTGATAATTCATTTTTATGGCGTAAAAAATGAGAATTCATCAATAAAACGGACGAGGCGGCGGGTTAATTTATGTATTCGTGAATGGGAAAAACGCGCCACCGGTGCGCATCGTCCCGCATCCGCGCACCATTTGAGCGCGGGAGCGGCGTGGGAAAATAACTAAAACGGCGCTAAACGGTACTATCAGGCCGTTTCCAGCAGGCGCTGCAGCAATACGCCGTTAAGCATGGCGCGTTTCACCAGGGCAAAGGCGCCGATGGCCGAACCATGGTTAAGCGTCGATATCACCACCGGCAGATTCTGGCGAAAACCGTTGAGCACCTGGTTATCGATGCAGCGCTGTATCGCGGGCAGCAGTATCTTGTGCGCTTCGATAATCTCGCCGGCCAGCACCACCTTTTGCGGATTAAACAGATTAATGGCGATGGCCACCGCTTTGCCCAAATGATGGCCCACATGCTCGATCACTTCGCAGGCCAGGGTATCGCCGCGATTGGCGGCTTTGCAGATAGCGTTGATTTTGCAATTATCCAATGACAGCCTGCTCGGGTAGCCCTGGCCGAGCAAATGGCGGACCCGCTGCTCGATGGCGCCGTTGGCGGCGATGGTTTCCAGGCAGCCAAAATTACCGCAATGGCAGCGTTCGCCCAGGGGATCGACCTGGATATGGCCGATTTCCCCCACATTTCCGTTGCTGCCGAGGAAAATCTGGCCGTTAACGATGATCCCGGCCCCGGTGCCGCGGTGGATACGAACCAAAATGGCATCCTCGCAGTCCCTGGTTGCACCAAAATAGTGCTCGGCCAGGGCCAGACTGCGGATGTCATGGCCCACGAAGGCGGTGAGATGAAACCGTTTTTGCAGATTATCTACCAGCGGCCAATGATTGACGCTGATATGCGGCATATAGCGCACCACCCCGGAATAGGGGTCTACGAGGCCGGGCAGTATGACGGATATGGCGATTAATTCCCGGCTTTTGCGCAGGATAAGTTCGAGAAAGCGGGTGATGGCGTCAAACAGCGCCTCTTCCAGCGCCGCCTGGGTGGTTTGCGGCAGCGGGGTGAATTCTTCATGCAGCGCTTTGCCGGTGAGATCATAGAGGGTGATGGTGGTATCGTGGCGGCCGAGCCGCACGCCGATGGCCTGGAAAGAACGGGTTTCGGTCACAATGGAAATAGCCCGCCGGCCGCCGGTCGACGCCTGCTGATCCACTTCGCGGATCAGCCCGCGCTCCAGCATCTGGCGGGTAATTTTAGTGATGCTGGCGGGGGCCAGCTGGCTGAGTTCGGCGATCTGGATGCGCGATATCGGGCCGGATTGATCGATCAGGCGGTAGACCGCCGCGCTATTCAACTGTTTGACAAGGTCAACGTTTCCTATCGGGGCCTGTCCGCCTGGGATCATCGGTGTATTACTCGCTCATCTAAAGAACTTCGTCGCCATTAACGATAGTTTTGGTTATCCGGTAATCGCGGGTAAAAGCGGTCAGGTTTGCCACCTTGCCAACCTGCAGGGTACCCAACTGATTTTCCACGCCCAGGGCCTGCGCCGGATAAAGGGTCGCCATGCGCAGCGCTTCGTCCAGCGCGATGCCGGCGTGCTCGACGCTATTGCGAACCGCTTCGATCATGGTCAGCGCCGAACCGCTCAGGGTGCCGTGTTCATCCACGCACAGGCCGTCACGATAGTATATTGTTTTACCGGCAAAAATGAAGCTATCAATCGGCGGCTCGGCGCCGGCGGGCGCGGTAGCGTCGGTGACCAGTATCAGTTTATCGCCTTTGATGCGTTTGGCGTTGCGGATATTGGCATAGTTAACGTGCAACCCGTCGGCGATCGCGCCGCAATACAGCGTCGGCGTATCAAAA
Source organism: Enterobacterales bacterium (assembly GCA_015654925.1). Lineage (GTDB taxonomy): Bacteria > Pseudomonadota > Gammaproteobacteria > Enterobacterales > Enterobacteriaceae > Acerihabitans. The sequence goes on from JAATFX010000008.1 coordinate 4,053, forward strand.
ATGGCGCCGATCAGCCCCGGTTCGCGGCCAACCAGCGGCGGCATGGCGTTGAACAGATGGGTGGCGATACTGATACCGGCGGCAAAACCCGTTTTCGCCTCATCGTAGGTCGCGTTGGAATGCCCGGCGGAAACCCGGATGCCCGCAGCCACCAGGCGGCGGATTATCGCGGCGTCGACCATTTCCGGCGCCAGCGTCAGTTTGGCGATCACATCGGCGTTTTCGCACAGGAAATCCACCATGGCCGGGTCGGGCCGGCGCATCAGGGCCGGATCGTGCGTGCCTTTTTTGATGGGGTTGAGGTAAGGGCCCTCCAAATGCAAGCCCAGCGCCTGGTGGGCATGCTGCGCCAGAAAAGCGCGCATCACCTCGACCGCGCGCCGCATAAATTCATCGGTGCTGGTGATCAGGGTCGGCAAAAAGCTGGTGCAGCCGGCTTTGACATTGGCGCGCTGCATGATTTCCAATGTTTCCACCGACAGCGCGTCGAGAGAGTCATTGAACTGCACGCCGCCGCATCCGTTAAGCTGCAGGTCGATAAATCCCGGCGCCAGGATCGCGCCGGCGAGGTCGCGTTGTTCCACGTCTGCGGGCAGCGACGCCACCGGACAGATATCGGCGATCGCACCATCGGCCACGATCAGCGCATGGTTGTCAAGTATCTGATAACCGGTGAAAATCCGGCCATTGATTAATGCATACATCGTTCGCTCCCGGTTATCGGTTACACTTTTTTCGCGTTTGGCGCTTCGGCCGCTTCCAGTTCGCGGAAATATTTTACCGTTTTAATCTTCAATTCCAGCGTGGACGGCTCATCGCAAACCATAATCGCCTTAGCATGGAGCTGCAGACAACTTATTGTCCACATATGATTCACGTTGCCTTCAACCGCGGCCTGCAGCGCCAGGGCTTTATTGTGGCCAATGACCAGAATCATGACTTCTTCCGCATCCAGCAGGGTGCCGACGCCGACGGTCAGGGCGAAACGCGGAACCTGTTCGATATCGTTATCAAAAAAGCGCGAGTTGGCGCGGCGGGTTTCCTGGGTCAGGGTTTTGATGCGGGTACGGGACGCCAGGGAAGACGCCGGTTCGTTGAAGGCGATATGCCCGTCGTTGCCCACGCCGCCCATAAACAGGTGGATTTTACCGTAAGAGCGGATTTTTTCTTCATAACGGCGGCATTCGGCGTCGATATCCGGCGCGTTGCCGTTTAACAGATTAATGTTTTCTTTAGGAATATTAACATGATCGAAGAAATTGTGGTGCATAAATGACGAGTAGCTTTCCGGATGCTCGGTGGGCAGGCCGACATATTCATCCATGTTGAAGGTGACGACGTTTTCGAAGCTGATCTGGCCCGCTTTATGCATCTGGATAAGATATTTGTAGGCTTCCATCGGCGTGCTGCCGGTTGGCAGTCCCAGGATAAACGGACGTTCCTTGGTCGGTTTAAAAGCGTTAATGCGCTCGACGATATGGCTGGCTGCCCATTTGCCGACATCAGCGGCGGTTTCTAAAGGGATAAGTCTCATTATTGGCCTCTTTTTAAGGTAAAAGCAGTTGCCCGGAACGGTGAAGGAAGTATAGCGTTAGCGCGAGCAGCATAAAACAGCGCGGCTATGACTCTTTGACCTGGCGGGAAAAGTATAAGTTGATTTTTCGTAGTGCAAAATAAGTTTGACATAAATCGTAGAATAAGTCACAAATTCTACCGGTTCAAGGTGATTCTAATCACATAATGCCGGTAATTAATTTGCGAAGAAAATTAAACTTAATACACTGCGTATGACAGTTCGTCAGGCGCGGTTTTGAAGCAGGCATTGGGTTGGGCGCCTCACATTGTGGGTCGGTCGATAAGATCAATAGGGGAATCAAGGTGAATATACTCAGTTATCTTCAGAAAATAGGCCGCGCATTGATGGTGCCGGTGGCAACGTTGCCAGCCGCCGCCATCCTGATGGGCGTCGGTTACTGGATTGACCCGGTGGGTTGGGGAGGCAGCAGCGCGTGGGCGGCCTTCTTTATCAAAGCCGGATCGGCCATTATCGAAAATATGTCGGTGCTGTTCGCGGTCGGCGTCGCTTACGGTATGTCAAAGGATAAAGACGGCGCGGCGGCATTGTCCGGCCTGGTCGGTTTTTTGGTGGTCACCACGCTGTGCGCTCCCGCCGCCGTGTCGATGATCCAGCATATCCCGCTGGCCAATGTGCCCGCGGCTTTTGGCAAAATCAATAATCAGTTCGTCGGCATCCTGGTAGGGATTATTTCCGCCGAGCTGTACAACCGCTTCAGCCATGTGGAACTGCCCAAGGCGCTGTCGTTCTTCAGCGGCCGGCGCCTGGTGCCAATCCTGGTCTCCTTCGTAATGATCCTGGTGGCATTTATCCTGATGTACGTTTGGCCGCTGGTGTTCAGCGCCCTGGTGTCGTTTGGCGAACATATCCAGCGCCTGGGTTCTGTGGGCGCCGGCATCTACGCCTTCTTCAACCGCCTGCTGATTCCGGTCGGCCTGCATCATGCCCTGAACTCGGTGTTCTGGTTCGATGTCGCCGGCATCAACGATATTCCTAAATTCTTTGGCGGCCAGCAGTCGATTGATGCGGGTACCGCCATCGTCGGGATCACGGGCCGCTATCAGGCCGGCTTCTTCCCGATCATGATGTTCGGCCTGCCCGGCGCCGCTCTGGCGATTTATCAATGCGCCCGTCCGGAAAACAGAAGCAAGGTCGCCGGTATTATGCTGGCCGGTGCGTTTGCCGCCTTCTTTACCGGTATTACCGAGCCGCTGGAATTCTCCTTTATGTTCGTGGCGCCGGTCTTGTATCTGCTGCATGCGATATTGACCGGTCTGTCGGTATTCATCTCCGCCCAGATGCATTGGATGGCCGGTTTCGGCTTTAGCGCCGGCCTGGTGGATATGGTGCTCTCCTCGCGCAATCCCCTGGCGGTGCGCTGGTATATGCTGATTCCGCAGGGGCTGGTGTTCTTTGTTATCTATTATCTGGTCTTCCGTTTCACCATCAAACGTTTCAACCTGCTAACCCCGGGACGCGAACTGGCCGTGGCCGGTGACGAATCCGACGGTTACGATGTGGATGTCGAGCCGGTGGCCACCACCAAAAGCGGTGAAACCGAGGCTTTGGCCCGTCGTTATATCAGCGCCATTGGCGGTTCCGATAATTTGACCGGCATAGATGCCTGCATTACCCGCCTGCGGCTGAATGTGAAAGATTCCGCCCTGGTGAACGAATCGCTGGCCAAAAACCTGGGCGCCCAGGGCGTCATCCGCCTGAATAAAGAGAGCGTGCAGGTGATTGTCGGCACCCGTGCCGAAATCATCGCCGGCGCCATGCGCACGGTGCTGGCCAGCGGTCCGATAGCCGCGGCGAAATCGGTCGCCCGCAACGTTGCGCCGGTGCAGCCAGCGGTCGCTCCCGAAGCGGCGCAGCCGGCATCGCGGCCGGTAGTGGTCAGCCTGGTATCGCCGATCAGCGGCGAAATCGTGCCGTTGGATCAGGTGCCTGATGAAGCGTTCGCCTCCAAAGCGGTGGGCGAAGGCGTGGCCATCCGGCCTACCGGCAAACTGGTGCTGTCGCCGGCCAACGGTACGCTGGTTAAAGTCTTCGGCACTCATCACGCTTTTTGCCTGGAAACCGACTCCGGCGCCGAGGTGATCGTGCATATCGGCATCGATACCGTAGGGCTGCAGGGCCAGGGCTTTACCTTACTGGCGGAAGAGGGCAGCAAGGTGACCCGGGGACAGCCGATTCTGGAGCTGGATCTGGACTACCTCGGCGCCAACGCCCGTTCATTGATAAGCCCGGTGGTCATTGCCAATATGGATCAGTTTGGCGCCATAGCGGCCGTGGCCAGCGGTGTGGTTATCGCGGGCGAAACGCCGCTGCTGGATATCACCGCTAAATAACCGCATGTGGTTATAGCCGGCGTTCAATATGTAGTTGTAGTTGGATTGTTGGTTCCGGCGCGCCTGGCGCGCCGGAACCTTCCCGCCCCGTTGTTCCATCCCGAGAATCCCTTTCCGGTTATCCTCCGGCGTTATCGCGCCTATGGTAATATAATGTCAAACCATCGCCTTATCGGCTAGCCATGGCCAATGGCGGCGCTCGCGCCGGGATAAGATTTTCTGCAACTAACGGTTGTGTCGAAACGTGGCTTGTTGGAACATATGGGCGATAAATGTCGTGCTTTCGCGTAGAGGAATATCAATATGAGTGAGGCAGAAGCCCGCCCAACGAACTTTATTCGTCAAATTATTGACGAAGATTTGGCATCGGGTAAGCACCATTCGGTGCATACCCGTTTTCCGCCGGAGCCTAACGGCTATTTGCATATCGGTCATGCAAAATCCATTTGCCTGAATTTCGGCATCGCCCAGGATTACCAGGGACAGTGCAACCTGCGTTTTGATGATACCAATCCGGCGAAAGAAGATATCGAATTCGTTGATTCGATCAAGCAGGACGTCAAGTGGCTGGGGTTCGAGTGGAGCGGTGATATTCATTATTCATCGGATTATTTTGACCAGTTGCATGACTACGCCGTGGAGCTGATCAAAAAAGGGCTGGCCTATGTGGACGAGCTTTCCCCCGACGCTATTCGCGAATATCGCGGCAACCTGACTTCGCCGGGCAGAAACAGCCCGTTCCGCGATCGTCCGGTGGAAGACAACCTGGCACTGTTCGCCATCATGCGCAACGGCGGGTTTGCCGAAGGTTCGGCCTGCCTGCGCGCCAAAATCGATATGGCGTCCTCCTTTATGGTAATGCGCGACCCGGTGCTGTACCGCATCAAGTTCGCCGAACATCACCAGACCGGCACCAAATGGTGCATCTATCCGATGTATGATTTTACCCATTGCATCTCCGATGCTCTGGAAGGGATTACCCATTCGCTGTGCACCCTGGAGTTCCAGGATAACCGCCGCTTATATGATTGGGTGCTGGATAATATCAGTATTGGCTGCCACCCGCGCCAATATGAGTTTTCGCGTCTGAATCTTGAATACGCCATTATGTCCAAGCGCAAGCTGACCCAGTTGGTGGCGGAAAATATTGTCGAGGGATGGGATGACCCGCGCATGCCGACTATTTCCGGTCTGCGCCGCCGTGGATATACCGCGGCCTCGATCCGCGAATTCTGTCGTCGCATCGGCGTGACCAAGCAGGATAACAACGTGGAAATCGCCGCGCTGGAAGCCTGTATCCGCGAAGATTTGAACGAAAGCGCCCCGCGCGCCATGGCGGTTATCGACCCGGTCAAGGTGATTATAGTGAATCTGCCCGTCGGGCACGAAGAGACCGTGACCATGCCCACCCATCCCAATAAACCGGAAATGGGCCATCGCCAGGTGGCGTTTAGCCGCGAAATTTATATCGATCGGGCGGATTTTCGCGAAGAAGCCAATAAGCAGTACAAGCGGCTGGTGCTGGGCAAAGAAGTACGGCTGCGCAATGCCTATGTGATCAAGGCCGAACGCGTGGAAAAAGATGAAGCGGGTGAAATCACCGCCCTGTATTGCACTTATGATCCGGACACTTTAAGTAAAGATCCGGCGGATGGGCGCAAGGTGAAAGGGGTTATCCATTGGGTATCGGCTACCCACGGCGTCGCCGCGGAGTTCCGCTTATACGATCGTTTGTTCAGCGAAGCGAATCCCGCTGCGGCGGAAGATTTTCTGTCGGCGCTTAATCCGGAATCGCTGGTGATCAAGCAAGGTATCGTGGAGGCAAGCGTGCTGGACGCCCAGATCGGCCATCCGTTCCAATTTGAACGCGAAGGTTACTTCTGCGCCGACAGCCGCTACTTCAGCCGGGAAAAACCGGTGTTTAACCGCACCGTCGGCCTGCGGGACACCTGGACCAAAACCGCCGTCTGAGGACGCCGCCGTGAACTGATATCAACGCTGCTTCGGCAGCGTTTTTTTATGCCTGGACACTGGGTAGGAGCGTGGTTACGCTGGAAACGCCCGGGTTATTCCTTCACGCCGTTAAGCATATCGCTATGGTCGTGCAGGGTTTCGTCTTCACGGCAGTTGCCGACTTCGCAATGTCCGTAAAGATATAAACTGTGGTTGGTAAGTTTGATATTGTGTTTTTTGGCGATATCGCGCTGGCGCGCTTCGATAAATTCATCGCGAAACTCAATCACTTTGCCACAATCCAGGCAGATCAGATGATCGTGATGATACTGCTGGGTCAGTTCAAAAACCGATTTGCCGCCTTCGAAATTATGGCGGGTGACGATGCCGGCATCGTCAAACTGGTTCAGTACCCGGTACACGGTGGCTAAACCGATCTCCTCGCCCATATCGATCAGTTTTTTGTAGAGATCCTCCGCACTGACGTGATGGCATTCCGGATCTTGCAACACTTCCAGAATCTTCAGTCTGGGAAGGGTGACTTTCAGGCCGGCCTTCTTCAATGCAATATTATTGTCAGTCATGCGGGTATAGTCCTGTTACTTTGAAAATCTGATTGTAGGCAAATGTAGCCTATAACATCGGTCGGCCCGAAAAATGTGACGTCGTCTCATTATAGGACTGCCTGTCCAAAATGAAAACCGCGCCCTGTTAACAACTATAGCCCTTTTCGTAGGGCAAATTCTGCAACATTTTGACCAAAAGGGTGAAACCGCTGCGCTATTGTACCGCTTTGTGGCTAAAAGTTAAAAACTTGTATCTATTAATTCGACAGGAATAACTTATCGGCAAGGCCGACGGGCCGCCATAACGGCTGACGGCCTGTGGTGGATGCCGGGGCAGCCGGTGAATCAGCCCAGGTTCAGCTCGGCGCTGATCTGTTTTACCCAGCCGTCGACCCGTGCATTGGTCAGTTCAGGTTGGCGATCTTCATCGATGGCCAGGCCGATGAAATGATTGTCGTCGGCCAGCCCTTTCGATGCTTCGAAATGGTAACCGGCGGTAGGCCAATGGCCGATAATGGTCGCGCCGTTCGGTTCGATGATATCGCGAATGGTGCCCATGGCGTCACAAAAATATTCCGCGTAATCCTCCTGGTCGCCACAGCCGAACAGGGCCACCGTTTTGCCAGTGAAATCAATCTCTTCCAGAGTGGGGAAAAAGTCATCCCAATCGCATTGCGCTTCGCCATAATACCACGTCGGGATACCCAGTAGCAGAGTATTGAACTGCGCCAGGTCTTCTTTACTGCTTTTGGCAATGTCATGAACTTCGGCGACATCCGCGCCAAGTTGCTTTTGGATCATTTTGGCAATATTTTCGGTATTGCCGGTATCACTGCCAAAAAAAATGCCTACAGTTGCCATGAATTTGAAAACCTCTTAAATATTAAGGATATGTTCTGCGATCGGTTCGTTCGGGTTCTGGGGCAATAATAGCAGACCATAACAGCGGGAGAAACTCGTTCCGCCGGGGTTTTGTCTCAAATTCAGACTCCCCGCGGCCGCAAGCCTTGAATCAGCCGGCGGCGTAAGGGCGCTATGGGGTCATTGCCCCCGCTTGGCCGCATTTTGCTGCCGCTCCAGTTCGGCCAGTAAAATCAATTCTATCAGTTCGCTGCGCGACAGATTTTGCCGCTCCGCCAGTTCGTTTAACGCGTCCACCGCCTGGGCGTTGATTTTCAGTTCCACCCGGCGCAGGCCGCGCACTTTATCCCGGCGCAGCTGGTTGCGCTTATTGATGCGCAACTGCTCATCCCGGGACAGTGGGTTGGTCTTCGGGCGCCCTGGACGTCGTTCATCGATAAATAAATCCAGGGTGGTGCGGTCCGTTTGTTCTTTTGCCATAGGTCATGAAGGGATTGTGCATCGGAAAGCGGGCGGGCAACCGCCCTGACGGTGCCGATGCCGGCTTCGCCATCAGGGTGTCTCGCCCGTAACGTTACTTTTCCGGACGTCGTGGCGCCGGAAAACATAGCGCGCCATGTTACCCCACCCCGGTATTAAACGACAATATTAAACTCAGGGTTAATCAGGCCGGTTAGGCAACGATGCCAGAAAACGCGCGACGGCGCGCACGGTGGCTTCGGGTTTTTCCGCGTGGACCCAATGCCCGGCGCCGGCGATGGCATGGCCGCGCGCCTGCGGGAATTGCCGCTGGATGTCCTGCCGGTAGCGGTCATCCAGATAGGGGGATTTTTCGCCGCGGATAAATAATACCGGACCGGGCCAGGGAGCGGATTCCTGCCAGGCGATCAGCGCCGGATAGTTGTTCCACAAGGCTTCGACGTTGAATTGCCATCCCTCCGGACGCAGGGATTTCAGTAAAAACTGAATCGTCCCCTGGTCGGCGATATCCTCCCGCATCAGCGCCGCCGCCTCGGTGCGCTGCGTGATGCCCGCCGCGCTTACCCGCCGCAGCGCGGCAAATACGCCGTCATGATGGCGGGTAGGGTAGGTGACCGGAGCCATATCGATCACCACCAGCCCGGCGATCCGCCCGGGAATCAGGGCGGTCAGCGTCATGGCGACCTTGCCGCCCATGGAGTGGCCGATGACGATGCACCGTTCTATTTGCAGCTCATCCAATAATGCCAGCACATCGCCGGCCATGGCGGCGTAACCGGCGTCATTATCATGGGGTGAAAGACCGTGGTTGCGCAGATCGATTTGCAGGGTGGCATGCTGCTCTTGCAGCGGACGGGCCAGCACGCCGAGGTTATCCAGGCTGCCGAACAGGCCGTGCAGCAAAACCACCGGCAGCGCATCGCCGGGCTGTCGGGCCGGTTGCAGACGATAGTGTAATTTCATCGTGATCCTTATGGCGGCGCGGTTTATTGGCCTTTTTAGCAATTGATCATAAAGTTATTTTGCGGCGCATGCGGAGCTGGTCCGCGCGCAATAGGGTTAGCCTAGCATGAGTTTTCCGCGTCCGCGCCGCAAAAAATGGCGACGCGCCTGCCGGCCCGGACGGGGGATTATCCGACTTTTTGGCTAAGCCCGATACTAGCGCTATTCGCGGGGACGGTTTAGCTTGTATAATCCTGTTGATTGATTTATGAGAAGAAAGCCCCGGATAAAGATGAAAACAATTGAAGTCGATGAAGACCTTTACCGCTATATCGCCGGTCACACCCAACATATCGGCGAAAGCGCCTCGGATATTTTACGCCGCATGCTGAAATTCGACGCCCAGGCCGGCGCGACCCCCCGCAGCGCGCCGCCGGCCGAGGTGCAGGCCAAGCCGGAAGTTCCCGCGCCGGCCCGCGATCGGGTGCGCGCCATGCGCGAACTGCTGCTTTCGGACAGTTATGCCGAACAGCGCAAGGCGGTTGACCGCTTTATGCTGGTGCTGACCACCCTTTACCAGATTTCTCCGGCGCAGTTCGCCGAGGCGGCCGATATCCTCCATGGGCGCACCCGTACCTATTTTGCCGCCGATGAACAGACACTTTTGCAAAATGGCAGCCATACTAAACCTAAACAGGTACCGGAAACGCCCTATTGGGTCATAACGAATACCAACACTGGACGTAAACGGGGCATGGTGGAACACATTATGCTGGCCATGCAGTTCCCGGTGGAACTGACGGATAAAGTTTGCGGCACCATTTAATTAATAGCAGCCAAGGGAGAAGCACCGATGGCTAATAGCCCCCGCGCCGGGCAACCCGCCCGGCAAAGCGATTTGATTAACGTCGCGCAGTTAACCTCGCAGTATTATGTTTTGCGTCCGGAAACGGGCAATGCCGCCCATGCGGTGAAATTCGGGACGTCCGGTCATCGCGGCAGCGCGGGCCGTCACAGTTTCAACGAAGCCCATATCCTGGCCATCAGCCAGGCGATCGCCGAAGAACGCCGCAACCAGGGCGTTACCGGGCCGTGCTACGTGGGTAAAGATACCCATGCGCTGTCGGAACCGGCGTTTATTTCCGTGCTGGAAGTGCTCAGCGCCAACGGCGTGGAAGTGATTGTCCAGCAGGACAACGGTTTTACCCCCACCCCGGCGGTGTCGAACGCCATCCTGACCCACAATCGCGCCGGCGGTCCCCAGGCGGACGGCATCGTAATCACCCCGTCCCATAATCCGCCGGAAGACGGCGGGATTAAATATAATCCGCCTAACGGCGGGCCGGCGGATACCAATCTGACCAAGGTGATTGAAGAGCGCGCCAATGCCCTGCTGGCCGAGGATTTGCGCGGCGTGCGGCGCCAGACGCTGGATGCGGCCTGGCAGAGCGGCCATATCCATGAGCAGGATCTGGTGCAGGCTTACGTGGAGGGGTTGGCCGACGTGGTGGATATGGCGGCGATCCAAAAAGCCGGCCTGAAGCTGGGCGTCGATCCCCTCGGCGGTTCCGGTATCGCCTACTGGCAGCGTATCGCCCAGCACTATCAGCTGGACTTGACGCTGGTGAATGAAGAGATCGACCAGACGTTCCGCTTCATGCATCTTGACCATGACGGTATTATCCGCATGGATTGTTCGTCACAGTGGGCGATGGCCGGCCTGCTGGCGCTGCGCGACAAGTTTGATCTCGCCTTGGCCAACGATCCGGATTACGACCGCCACGGCATCGTTACGCCCGCGGGGTTGATGAATCCCAACCATTTCCTGGCGGTGGCCATCAACTACCTGTTCCAGCATCGCCCGCAGTGGGGCGCGGATGTGGCGGTAGGCAAAACGCTGGTATCCAGCGCGATGATCGACCGCGTGGTGGCCGATCTCGGCCGCACGCTGGTGGAAGTGCCGGTGGGCTTTAAGTGGTTTGTCGACGGCCTGTTTGACGGCAGCCTGGGTTTTGGCGGTGAAGAGAGCGCCGGGGCCTCGTTCCTGCGTTTTGACGGCCGTCCGTGGTCCACCGACAAGGATGGCATTATCATGTGCCTGCTGGCGGCGGAAATTACCGCGGTCACCGGTAAAAACCCGCAGCAGCATTATGATGAGCTGGCGCAGCGTTTTGGCGCCCCCAGCTATAACCGCATCCAGGCCCCGGCCACCCATGCGCAAAAGGCTATCCTGAGCAAACTGTCGCCGGAAAAAGTCAGCGCCAGCACCCTGGCCGGCGATCCGATCACCGCGCGCCTGACCGAAGCGCCCGGTAACGGCGCATCCATCGGCGGGCTGAAAGTCATGACCAAGAATGGCTGGTTCGCGGCGCGGCCCTCCGGTACCGAAGAGGCCTACAAAATTTATTGCGAAAGTTTCCTCGGCGCCGAACACCGCGAGCAAATTGAAAAAGAAGCGGTGGAAATTGTCAGCGAAGTGCTGGCTGGCGCCAAGTAACCTCCCGCTTTGCCGCCCTTAGCCCGGCCGTCCCGTAAGGGGCGGTCGGGTTTATTGTTTTACCCCCCCCAAAGTTTTATCTCCTCGCTTACATCGCCTGCTCCTTTGTCAATTTAGATATATCGTTTATTGCATTTTTTTTGGACCGCTGGTAACTTAGATATATCTAAATAACGAGGAGGCAGTATGCACTATCATCGACATCATCCTTATTGCTCCCGCAGCGAAGGCGGAGAAGGGGGGCGGGGCGAGCGCCATGGACACCGAGGCGAAGCACGCCGGCCGCACGACGGCGAGCATAAACTGCGCCGGCTGTTTGAGCATGGCGATCTGCGCATCGTATTGCTGGCGCTGGTGGCGCGTAAACCCAGCCATGGTTATGAGTTGATCAAGGAAATCGAGCAGGCGTCATCCGGCCTGTACGCCCCGAGTCCCGGCGTGATTTATCCCACCCTCAGCCTGCTGGTGGATCAGGACTTTATCAGTGCGGAAAGCCCGGACGGGCAAAGCCGTAAAAATTACCATATCACCCCCGAGGGGCTGGCGGAGCTGGCAAAACATCAACCGGCGATTAACGTGATTTTCGCACGGCTCGCGCAGGCGGGTAAACGGGGGGAAGGCAGCCTGATACCGGGCATATCCGAAAGCATGCGCCAGTTAAAAGGACTGCTGCGCGGCAATATGCTGCGCGCCGATCTGACGCCGGAGCAGGTGGAACGCATTAACGCCGCCCTGCTGGCCGCCGTCAAAGCCATTGAAACCGAACTGCGGGCGCCCGGCGCCGGGGAGCAAAACTGATGGCGGGTTATCGTTATCGTATTACCGTGGAGCCGCTGGCGGATAAGAACGGCCAGCCGCTGGAAAAACCGTCACTGTCATTTGAAATCGACAATCACGACGAGATACTCGGCATTGTCGAACGGCTGCAGGGGAGGGAAGATCTGGCGTTCGGCGCGGAAAAAAGCGCCGCTTTCGCCGTCGGACTCAAACTTTTCTCCGAGGTAATGCTGGAATATCGCAAACATCCCCTGTTCGCCCCGCTGCGGGACCCCTTTCGCGCCTTTATGCTGGCATTAAAAAAAGGCCCGGGCGACCAGGCCTAACCCAGCGCCACCATCAGTGCGCCGGCGACGATCAGCGCCACCCCGAGGCCGGCCACCAGCGAAACTTTTTCGCCAAACAAAATCACCGCCACCACCACCGCGAAAACCACGCTCAGCTTATCGATGGGCGCTACCTGGGACACCTTGCCGAATTTGATGGCCATAAAATAAAACAGCCATGATAACGCCCCCGCCACGCCGCTTAATATGATAAACCCCAGGGCCTTTTTATCGGCCAGGATCTCGCTGACCAGGTTCATTTTGCCCTGGGCCAGCACCACGCCCACCAGAAATACCGCCATCACCACCGAGCGGATGGCGGTGGCGCTGTTGGCGTCCAGATGCTGTAAACCGATTTTACCGAAGATCGCCACCAACGAAGCGGTCAGGGCGGAAAGCAGGGCGTAAATTAACCAAGTGCTCATCATCATATCCAGTGCAAGGAAAACGCCAAGGCGGCTAAACGGCGGAACCTCTCTCCGTTGGCGGCCGGGTTAAGGGTGCGGGCTTAAGGCATAAAACGATAGCCGATCCCGGTTTCGGTAAGCAAGTGGCTGGGCTGGGCCGGATCGGTTTCCAGTTTTTGGCGCAAATGCCCCATATAGATCCGCAGATAATGATTGTGCTCCACGGCGTTGGGCCCCCAGACTTCGCGCAGCAAATGACGCTGGGTCAATACTTTGCCCTGGTGGGCCAGCAGCGTCGCCAGCAGGCGGAATTCGATGGGCGTCAAATGCAGCAATTGCCCGTCCCGGGTGACCTGGCGGTTGACCAAATCTACGCTCACCGAGGAGAAGGACACCGTGGCCGCTTTCTCCTCGCCGCGCAGCGGGCGGCGCAGGGCAACCCGTACCCGCGCCAGCAGCTCGCCGATGCCGAAAGGCTTGGTCAGGTAATCATCGGCGCCGGCATCCAGGGCGTCGATCTTATCCTGCTCGTCGCTTCTGGCCGACAGCACCACGACGCCGATGGCGCTCCAGCGGCGCAGATCGCGAATAAAATCCACGCCGTTGCCGTCCGGCAGGCCGAGATCGAGTACGATCAAATCCGGTTTGCGGGTGGCGGTTTCGATCAGCCCGCGGGCCATGTTTCCCGCATCGAATACCCGGTAGCCTTCGCGCTCCAACGCCTGGCGGACAAAGCGGCGTATGGCGTCTTCGTCTTCGATAATCAGGATATTGGCTGTCATGGTGCTCACGTTTCCTCCGGTGGCGCCATCTCGGGCGGCGCGGTCAAGGGCAGGGTAAAATGGAAACACGCCCCGCCGGCGGGGGCATTATCCGCCCAAATCCGGCCGTGGTGAATCTCTATGATAGCCCGGCAGATGGCCAGGCCCAGGCCTACGCCGGCGATGGATGATTCCGGCCGGCCGCGGGCGAATTTAGCAAAAATGGTTTTTTCCGCGCCGGGCGCGATCCCCGGTCCCGTATCCGCCACCGTCACCTCCAGCCAGCCGGGCCGGGTTCTGGCGCGCAGGACAATATCGGCCTCGGGGCCGGCATATTTTACTGCGTTTTCCAGCAAATTGATCAATACCCGCTCCAGCAAGATGCCGTCGCACTCCACCAGCAGCGCCGGGTCGGGCAAATCGACCCGCACTCGGTGCGGGCCGACGGACGCCCGCATCAACCGCAGGACGCTGCCGAATATCTCTTCCAGGGACTGCCAGGAAGGATGAATGGAAACGCCGCCGGACTGCAGGCGCGCCATATCCAGCAGGTTATTAACCAGGCGGGTGGTGTCCAGCGCCTGCCGGCGGATATCATCGGCCTGGCCGGCGTGGGGCGATGCCGCGGCGGCCAGATCCAAGGCCAGGATCTCCGCTTGTCCGCACAGTACGGTGAGCGGCGTGCGTAAATCATGGGACAGGGCCGACAAGAGCGCGTTGCGCAGCCGCTCCCCTTCGGCGGCCAGGCGCGCTTGCTCGGCGCGGTCGGCCAGCGCAAAACGCTCCAGCGCGCCGGCGGTCAATACCGTACAGGTTTCCAGCAGCCGCCGCTGTTCGGGCATCAGCAGATCGCGCGCGGATCGGGGCTGGATGGCCAGTACGCCCAACCGGCGCCGATCCACTTGCAGCGGATAAAGCTGGTAAGCCAGGTCCGGCAGGGTATCGGTACCCAGGCCGGCGGGTATGGCGCGATCGAAGCTCCAGCGGATAATCGCCGGGTCCACGGGCAGGCCGCCGTCCGCCGCCGCCGGCGTCATATCAACGATATCATCGTTTCTTTGCAGGTATAACCGGGTTTTGGCCGTGAACGCATCATCGATAAAATGCAGCGCGGTGGCGGCAATTTCCTGCTGCGTCATGGCCTGGCTCAGCGCTTTCGACATGGCGTACAACCGCCGCGCCCGCTGCTCGCGCAGCCGGGCCACATGGGCCTGATAACGCACGCCGGCCGTCAGGTTGCCCACCGTAAGTCCGACAATCAGCATGACGGCGAAGGTGACCAGATACTCTAAATCGTCGACCGCCAGCGAGCCGCGCGGCTGGACAAAAAACGCATCGAAGCTGGCCACGTTGATAATAGCCGATAGGACCGAGGGCCAGCGGCCATAAAACAGCGCCACCAGCATCACCGCGAGCAAGTAGACCATAATCAGGTTGGCCGGCTCGATCGGGGGCAGCAGCCATTGCACCGGCAGGGTAATCAGCGCGCAAAACGCCATGGCGGCCAGGCAGCCGCGCAGCTGTTGCCGCCCAGGCACCGCTACCCGATCGGTAAGTCTTTCCCCGCCAGGTCGCTGTGGTTTCCATACGCCCATCGGCACTCCTGATTGTGTCCCCGTGCCCTTATCCATACTACGCCGTGGATAAAAGTGCAAAGATTGCGGGGCGCGGTGTAAAAAACGGATATAAGTGACGATTTTAGCAGCAAAAAAGCGCACTCTCTGGCAAATTACCCTACCGCGGCCGAGGGCGGTTTCCCGCTGATTTACCGGAGCGACTTTTGTTAAAAGCCGCCGGCCGGTCCGGCTATAATCGTCTACGCTTTGCTTAGGAAGTTACTCTCAGGGGGCGAAGCATGAGCAATAAAATTCCCGTCGGCATCAGCGCCTGCCTAATGGGTGAGCAAGTCCGTTTCGACGGCGGCCATCGCCGTTTTGCCTTTGCCATGGAGGATCTGGCGCCCTTTGTGCGCTTCGAAGCCCTTTGTCCCGAGATGGCCATCGGCTTGCCGACGCCCCGCCCGGCGCTGCGGCTGGTCAAAGATGAACAGGGGCACATCGCCATGCGCACCGGCAAGGGCCCGGACGACACCGATCTAACCCCGGCGATGCAGGCCTTTTCAACTGCGCGCTGCCGGCAATTGGGCCATTTGTCCGGCTATATCGTCTGCGCCAAATCCCCCAGCTGCGGCATGGAGCGGGTGCGGGTGTACGATCGCGGCGGGTCGCAAAAAAATGGCGCCGGGCTGTTCACCCGCGAACTGATGCGGCAACTGCCCTGGCTGCCGGTTGAAGAGGACGGGCGGCTGCACGACCCGCAGTTACGGGAAAATTTTGTCGCCCGGGTATACACGCTGTTCGAATTTAACCAGTTGCTGCAACAGCCCTTGACCCGGGGCGGCTTGATGGCTTTTCACAGCCGTTATAAATTGCTGTTGCTGGCCCATTCCCAGCCGGAGTATCGCCTGCTGGGGCCGTTTGTCGCGGCCATGGACCGGTGGGAGTCGCTGGAGCTGTTTGCCCTGGAGTACCGCAACCGGCTGATGGCGATGTTATCCAACACGGCCACGCGGCCCAACCATACCAATGTTCTGATGCACGCGCAGGGGTATTTTCGCCGCCACCTGACGCCCAAACAGCGTCAGGAATTAGCGTTGCTGATTGACAGCTACCGGCAGGGATCGCAGCCCTTGCTCGCCCCTATCACGCTGTTAAAACATTATATGGCCGAATATCCCGACGCCTGGCTGGCGCAGCAACGCTACTTCGAGCCTTACCCGGAAGCCCTGCGGCTGCGTTACGGTCATTAAGATCAAGGAAGAAACATGAAAACCCATCTCGTCTGGCTGCGCGCGGATTTGCGCGTGCATGATAATCCGGCGCTCTATGCCGCCTGCCAGGATCGGACCGCCCGCGTGCTGGTGGTCTATATCGCCACGCCTGGGCAGTGGCATCAGCACGGCATGTCCCCGCGCCAGGCCGCATTTATCCTCGCCAATCTCGCGGCGGTACGGCAGGCCTTGGCCGGGCGGGGCATTCCCATGCATTACCACCAATGCGGCGATTTCCAGGCGTCGGTGGCCTGGCTGGTGGATTTCTGCCGGCGGCAGGCGGTCGATGCGCTGTTTTATAACTACCAGTATGAATTCAACGAGCATCAGCGCGACGCGGAGCTGGAACGCCGGCTGGACCCCGGCGTCGTCTGCCAGGGATTTGACGACGGCGTGTTGCTGCCGCCGGGCGGCGTGCATACCGGCGACGGCGCCATGTATAAAGTCTTTACGCCGTTTCGCAACGCGTTTGTGCGCAAGCTGATCGAGCTCGATCCCCAGTGCGTGCCCGCCCCGTCGCCCCGGGAGATTACCGGGCCCGTGGCGCTTTGCGACCTGGCGCCGTTTGATTACCCCTGCCAGGCGTCCGCGGACGACTATCCCCCCGGCGAGGACGCAGCGCTTTCCAGGCTGCGCACCTTTTGCCATCAGCAGATGCAGGATTACCGTAAAGCGCGCGATATCCCCGCGCTGGACGCCACCAGCCGGCTATCGGCCTACCTGGCCGTGGGGGTGGTTTCTGCGCGGCAGTGTTATAACCGGCTGCGTCAAGCCTATCCGCAGGTGCTGGACCATTCCGACAGCGGCGCCTTTACCTGGCTCAATGAATTGATCTGGCGCGATTTTTATCGTCATCTGATCGTCGCTTATCCCGCGCTGTGCAAACATCAGCCGTTTATCCGCTGGACGCGCGGCGTGGCGTGGCGGCGAGACGACGCCAAGCTGGCCGCCTGGCAGCAGGGCAAAACCGGTTACCCCATTGTTGACGCCGCCATGCGCCAAATGAACCACAGCGGCTGGATGCACAACCGGCTGCGCATGATTACCGCCAGTTTCCTGGTAAAGGATCTGCTTATCGACTGGCGCGAAGGGGAACGCTATTTTATGGCGCAGCTGATTGACGGCGATTTTGCCGCCAATAACGGCGGCTGGCAGTGGGCCGCGTCCACCGGCACCGACGCCGCGCCCTATTTCCGTATTTTTAATCCCGCCACCCAGGGGCGGCGATTTGACGAACGGGGCGAGTTTATCCGCCGCTGGCTGCCGGAACTGGCCGCGGTGCCGGATCGGTATGTGCATGAGCCGCATCTCTGGCCGGCGAGACAGCAAGCCGGGCTGGATTATCCGCTGCCCATCGTTGATCATGGCACGGCGCGCCAGGCAACCCTGGCGGCGTATAAAACCGCCAAAGCCCTGGGGCTTGCTCCAGGCCAGCGGCCATCGTCCCGGCCGTGATTGTAAAAGCCAGGTTGGCCGAAGATATCTCATTCATAAGGCACAATCATTATGCGCAATAATGAACTTGAACAGCTCATCAATGAGCTGCTGAATACGACCGAATTTCAGGACTACGCCCCCAATGGATTACAGGTGGAGGGGCGAGGGGACGTCAGGCGAATCGTTACCGGGGTGACCGCCTGCCAGGCGCTGCTGGACGCCGCGGTTGCCCACGGCGCCGACGCGGTGCTGGCGCATCATGGCTATTTTTGGAAAAACGAGTCGCCGGTGGTGACCGGCATGAAGCAGCGCCGGCTGAAGACCCTGTTAAATAACGATATCAATCTCTATGCCTGGCACCTGCCCCTGGATGCCCATCCCATCCTGGGAAACAACGCCCAGTTGGCCGCCTTGCTGGATATCACGGTTAAAGGCCAGTTGGACCCGCTGTTGCCGTGGGGGGAATTGTCGCCCGCCGTCAGCCCGCAGGAACTGCAGCGCCGGCTGGAAATGCGCCTGGAACGGGAGGTGCTGCACTGCGGCGACAATGCCCCGGCGCAAATTTCGCGCTTGGCCTGGTGCAGCGGCGGCGGACAGGGGTTTATCGAACAGGCGGCGCGCGCCGGGGTCGACGCGTTTATCACCGGCGAGGTCTCGGAGCAAACCATCCATATCGCGCGGGAAATGGGGCTGCATTTTTATGCGGCGGGGCATCACGCCACCGAACGCGGGGGCATTAAAGCCCTGGGGGAATGGCTGGCCCGGCACCATGGACTGGACGTAACGTTTATTGATATCGCCAACCCCGCTTAACCGGCGGGCTATTACATTTTGCCCTAAAACGCATTACATTACCTGCATATACATTACCGGTTAACCGGAACTGTTTCCCTGGAGGTCTGATTGCAACGGGCTCGATGTTACCTATTGGGCGAAAGCGCGGTCGTGCTTGAGCTGGAACCCCCGATTACCCTGGATAGCCAGCGCCGCATTTGGGGACTTGCCGCCCGAATGGCGCATCATGAAGAAGTGCGCGAGGCCATTCCGGGCATGAATAATCTTACCTTGCTGCTGGTGAATCCCCAGCGCTCGGCCCTGGATGCCATCGAACGCCTGCAGCGCTGGTGGGAAGAGAGCGAGGCCATGATCCCCGAATCCCGGGATATTGATATCCCTGTGGTCTACGGCGGCGAGCATGGTCCCGATTTATCCTGGGTGGCCGAACACGCCGGCATGTCCGAGCGGCAACTGGTGGAGTGCCATTCCGGCGCCGCCTATATTGTTTATTTTCTCGGTTTTCAGCCGGGGTTTCCTTATCTGGGCGGCTTGCCGGAGAGTATCGCCGCGCCGCGCCGCGATGAGCCGCGCCTGAGCGTGCCTGCCGGTTCGGTTGGCATCGGCGGCAGGCAAACCGGTATTTATCCGCTGGCGACGCCGGGGGGCTGGCAGATTATCGGCCGCACTCCGCGCGCCATGTTCGATCCGCGCGCCAACCCGCCGACGCTGCTGCTGCCCGGTGATAACGTGCGCTTTGTACCGCAACCGGAGGGCATATGTTAAAAGTGCTGCATGCGGGCATGATGACCGCCGTCCAGGATGGGGGCCGCGGCGGCTTTCGCAATCTGGGCGTGAGCCAGGGCGGGGTATTGGATTTGCCGGCGATGAAAATGGCCAATTTGCTGGTGGCCAACCCCATGGATGCCGCCGTGCTGGAAATTACCCTCGGCCAGTTCAGCGCGCAAGTGATTTCCGCCGGCTGGCTGGCGCTCACCGGCGCCGATTGCCATGCGCAACTGGACGGCAAACCGCTGTGGACCGGCTGGCGTTTCCCGGTACGCCCCGGCCAGGTAGTGAAGCTGGCGACGCCGAAACATGGTATGCGCAGTTACCTGGCGGTCTCCGGCGGATTTGACGTGCCCGAGGTGCTCAACTCCCGCAGTACGGATCTCAAAGCGGGTTTTGGCGGTTACCAGGGGCGCAAGATCCAAGACGGCGACGTGCTGCGCGCGGGTAAATCCCTGGCGCTGCCCCGCCGGCAAATCGGTATCCGGCAGTTATTATTCGGTAACCGCGTGCGCGCGCTGCCCGGTCCTGAATACCGCGAGTTCACCGCCGACTCCCAGGAAGCCTTCTGGCGCTCAAGCTGGCAGCTCAGCCCGCAGAGCAACCGCATGGGCTATCGTTTGCAAGGATGGGCGCTCAAACGTAATACCGAGCGCGAATTATTTTCCCACGGCCTGTTGCCCGGCGTGGTGCAGGTGCCCCATGGCGGCCAGCCGATTGTCCTGATGGCGGACGCCCAGACCACCGGCGGCTACCCCCGCATCGCCTGCGTGATTGCCGCCGATCTGTTTCATCTGGCGCAAATCCGCCTGGGCGAACCCATCCATTTCGTGCAGTGTACGCTGGAAGAAGCCCATGCGGCCTGGCTTGAGCAAACCCGCTATTTCGACCAGATCGCCTGGCAGCTCAAAGAGGACGTGCAAGAGCAAACGGCCGGGTAGCCGTAGGGGGTGGAGCAATCGGGGGGATTGCGTGGATACAAATGCCGATTTGGGCTAAGGCGACGCCAAGGGCCAAGCCCTGCTGCAACGGGTCAGTTCGGCCAATATCGCCTGTGGGTATCCCCCCTGCGGGGGAACGCATAACGGTGCGGGCGGATAACCCTGTGCCCGCATGGCGACGGCGTCCTTGCGCTGGCGTTCGCCCGCCGCATCCGCACCGCCGCCGGCTGGGACCGGCATATTATCTTGCGCCCCATAAAAAAACGCCGCGTCATTAAGCGGCGTTCTTAGGCAAACCGATACGGCCGTGGGGTTACTTAATCTGTGAAGTAAACTCGCGTTTATCATAACCGGTGTAGAGCTGGCGCGGACGGGCGATTTTAACCCCGTCGTCATGCATTTCTTTCCAATGGGCAATCCAGCCGACGGTACGCGCCATGGCGAAAATGACGGTAAACATGGTGGAAGGAATTCCCATGGCCTTGAGAATGATGCCCGAATAGAAATCCACATTCGGATACAGTTTCTTCTCGATAAAGTACGGGTCATGCAGGGCGATATGCTCCAATTCCATGGCCACCGCCAGCAGGTCGTCGGATAGCTTCAGCTCTTTCAATACTTCATGGCAGGTCTCGCGCATCACGGTAGCGCGCGGATCGTAGTTTTTGTAAACCCGGTGACCAAAGCCCATCAGACGGAAAGAATCGTTTTTATCCTTGGCGCGCTCGATAAAGGCCGGAATATGCTCCACGCTGGAAATCTCTTCCAGCATGCGCAGGGTGGCTTCATTGGCCCCGCCGTGCGCCGGTCCCCACAGCGAGGCGATGCCCGCCGCGATACAGGCAAACGGATTGGCGCCCGAAGAACCGGCGGTACGCACGGTGGACGTGGAGGCGTTTTGCTCGTGATCGGCATGCAGAATCAAAATCCGGTCCATGGCGCGTTCCAGGACGGGGTTGACCACATACTCTTCGCACGGGGTTGAAAACATCATATGCAGGAAGTTGCCGGCATAAGAGAGATCGTTGCGCGGATAAACGAAAGGCTGGCCGATGGAATATTTATAACACATCGCGGCCACGGTGGGCATCTTGGACAATAAACGGAACGCCGCGATCTCGCGATGGCGCTCGACGTTGACGTCGAGGGAATCGTGATAAAATGCCGCCAGCGCGCCGGTCACGCCGCACAAAACCGCCATTGGATGGGAGTCGCGCCGAAAGCCGTTGAACAGGCGGGTGATTTGCTCATGCACCATGGTATGGCGGGTCACGATATGCGTGAATTCATCATACTGTTCCTGCGTCGGCGATTCGCCATTCAGCAGGATATAGCAGACTTCAAGAAAGTTGGAGTGCAGTGCCAATTGATCAATAGGAAAACCACGGTGCAGCAAAATGCCTTCGTCACCGTCGATATAGGTAATTTTGGATTCGCAGGATGCGGTCGAGGTAAATCCTGGGTCGAAGGTAAAGTAACCCTTGCCGCCCAGCTTGCGGATATCGATTTCCTTTGCGCCCAGCGTTCCGGTCAATACATCGAGTTCTATGGGTGCTTCACCGGGTAGGTTCAGCGTCGCTTTACTGTCAGCCATTATAATCTCCTTAGCGCTTATATGATAAATCTCCCACCATAGGTTACCGGCATGCCTGCGGGACCTTGCGCTTTTTTGTCAGCCCATCGCTCCGGCTTAACGTTATGCAGGGTACAGAGCTTAAGGATGATGCAAGTTATTCCCGTCCAGGATGAAAAAACGGCGATCCTCGGTTGTTAAAGATTTACTGATATTAATTTTAGCTATTTATAAAGTCACCCTGACCGCGAAGATCAGGACGCACTTCACACTGTTGCATAATCTTTGACGCGGCGGTAGTTCTCTGTGCCAATACTTACATCGGTTATAGCATATCGGCGTTGCCATTTGTAATTGAATTGTTGCTTTTTTGTCAATGCGGTTATATGGATTTAGGGTAAATGTAAAATTCGTGACCCAGGTCACTAAACGGTCCAAATGTTACCAAACAAATTGTAGGGGAATTGTAATCATAATGTGAAAGCCATATACTTCTCAAAGGTCTCCGGAAGTCCCTGTAGTAGGAGCACCCAGCGTTATTTAACGCGTCATTTAGGCACAAGGGATTTGTTTATTGAGCACATGACGTGTCATGGTTACCCATTAACGCTGTCTGATCCAGCCAGGACCGGAGGAAGGAAAAATAATAATATCTGTGTGGGCAAAACCGTGGAAAAACAAAGGCCTGTCAACCTGGATTTGCAAACGATCCAGTTTCCCGTTAATGCAATAGCTTCTATTCTTCATCGCGTCAGCGGTGTCATCATGTTTGTGGCCATCGGTCTTCTGCTCTGGATACTGGGTTTATCTCTTTCCTCCGC
>JAATFX010000079.1 GCA_015654925.1 Enterobacterales bacterium
ACAGCGGCTCAAGCTTATCGCGCAGCACCTGGAGGTGCGCTGCCAGCTGGATTTCCGCCGCGTCTTTCAGCACCGCGGCCCGCACGTCGTCGTTCAGAGTGTCGGTGGCTTTGGCCAGGATGTTAGACACGCGTTTATTGGCGGCCGCCAGGGATGCCGCCGCGTCCAGGGTGCGGAAATAGCTTACCCCACGTACGCGGGCGTCGAAATCCGCCGGGCGGGTGGGCCGGCGGGCCAGCACCGCCAGGATGGTATCGACGCTATGGCCCTCTTCCTGATACCAGGCGCGGAAGCGGCCGAGCATAAAGTCCACCACATCGTCTACTACGCGGGGATTAGTGAGCTTTTCACCATACTGGCGAGCCGCTTCCTCCGCCAGGGCCGTCAAGTCCAGGGGCAGGCGCTTTTCGACAATGATACGCAATACTCCCAGCGCCGCGCGGCGCAGGGCGAAGGGGTCCTTATCGCCTTTGGGATGCTGGCCGATGCCGAAAATACCGGCCAGGGTATCCATCTTCTCCGCGATGGCAACCGCACAGGAGACCGGCGTGGAGGGCAGGGCATCGCCGGAAAAACGCGGCTGGTACTGCTCTTTCAGCGCCAGCGCCACGTCTTCCGGCTCGCCGTCGTGGCGGGCATAGTGCATGCCCATCACGCCCTGGGTATCGGTGAACTCAACCACCATATTGGTTACCAGGTCGCATTTGGACAGCAGGCCGGCGCGGGCGGCGTGTTCCGCATCCGCGCCAATCTTTCCGGCAACCCAGCCGGAAAGGGATTCGATACGGTCGCTTTTATCGCGCAGGGTGCCGAGCTGCTGCTGGAACAATACCGTATCCAGACGGGGCAGCCGGTCTTGCAGCCGGATTTTCAGGTCGGTGTTGTAGAAAAATTCCGCATCAGCCAGACGCGGCCGCACCACTTTCTCATTGCCGGAAATCACCTGCCGGGGATCGATGGATTCGATATTGGAGACAAAAATAAAATTCGGCAGCAGCTTTTCCTGCGCGTCATACACCGGGAAATATTTCTGATCCCCTTTCATGGTGTAGACCAGCGCCTCGGGGGGCACCGCAAGGAATTTTTCTTCAAATTTCGCCGTCAGCACCACCGGCCACTCCACCAGCGAGGTCACCTCTTCCAGCAAACTGTCGGTCAAATCGGCTTTGCCGCCGATACGGGCGGCGGCCGCTTCCGCATCCCGTTTGATAATCGCTTTACGCTCGTCATAGTCGGCTATCACCTTGCCGCGCTCCAGCAGTACGGCGGGATATTGATCGGCGTTATCGATGGTGAATTCGGCTTCACCCATAAAACGGTGTCCCCGCACGGTGCGCCCTGAGTCAATGCCGAGCACCTGCCCGGCAATCAGCTCGCTGCCCAGCAATAGCGTAACGGTATGCACCGGACGGATAAACTGCGTATCGCTGTCGCCCCAGCGCATCATGCGGGGAATAGGCAGTTTGCCAAGGGCGGCGGTCACCATGCCCAGCAGCAGTTCCTGCGCGGGTTTGCCTTTAACGGACGCCCGGTAGAGCAGCCACTCCCCTTTATCGGTTTTCTGGCGTTCGGCCTGTTCAACGGTAATGCCGCAGCCGCGCGCCCAGCCCTCGGCCGCCTTGGTGGCATTGCCCGCGGCGTCGAATGCCTGGGAAACGGCGGGACCGCGCTTTTCAATTTCGCTGTCTGCCTGGGCGGCGCCCAGGTCGCTTACCTTGAGCGCCAGGCGGCGGGGGGAGGCGAACCATTTAACCTCGCCGTGGGGCAGGTTGGCGCCGTCAAGCTCGGCGGTAAACAAAGTGGCAAAAGACTGCGCCAGCTGGCGAAGCGCCTTCGGCGGCAGCTCTTCCGTGCCGATTTCCGCCAAAAAAGTATGTTGCGTCATGGCTGCCTCTTATTTCTCGTTCTTTTTACACATCGGGAAACCCAGCGCTTCACGGGAAGCGTAATACGCTTCGGCGACGGCTTTGGTCAGCGTGCGGATGCGCAGGATATAACGCTGGCGTTCGGTAACCGATATGGCCTTGCGGGCATCCAGCAGGTTAAAGCTGTGCGCCGCCTTCAGAATGCGTTCATAGGCCGGCAGCGGCAACGGTTGATCCAGGGCCAGCAGTTTCTGCGCCTCTTTTTCGTATTGATCAAAGCAGAGGAACAGAAAATCGACATCGGCGTATTCAAAGTTATAGGTGGACTGCTCCACTTCGTTTTGATGGAACACATCGCCATAGGTCGTCTTGCCCAGCGGGCCATTGCTCCAGGTCAGATCGTAAACGCTGTCCACCCCTTGCAGATACATGGCAAGGCGCTCCAGGCCGTAGGTAATTTCACCGGTTACCGGACGGCACTCCAGCCCGCCCACCTGCTGAAAGTAGGTGAACTGGGTGACTTCCATGCCGTTGAGCCACACTTCCCAGCCAAGACCCCAGGCGCCCAGCGTCGGATTCTCCCAGTTGTCTTCGACGAAGCGAATATCGTTGATGGTGGGATCCAGCCCGACCTCTTTCAGCGAACCGAGATACAGCTCCTGGATATTATCCGGCGAGGGCTTGATGATGACCTGAAATTGGTAATAGTGCTGTAAACGGTTCGGATTTTCACCGTACCGGCCGTCGGTGGGACGGCGGGAGGGCTGGACGTAAGCGGCGGCGATGGGCTCTGGACCCAGCGCCCGCAGGCAGGTCATGGGGTGGGAAGTACCCGCGCCGACTTCCATATCCAGAGGTTGGACAATGGTACAGCCCTGGCGCGCCCAGTAATCCTGCAATGTCAGGATCAGGCCCTGAAAGGTCTTGGGATCAAACTTTTGCATGTTGAATTCGCACGCGATAAAAGTGGATTTATTAAGAATGCGCCAGTATACCCTCTGGCGTTAAGATATACAGCCCAATTAAGGAGCTAAAGCGATGATCCGGCTTTTTCAACCCGCCGATATGCCCGGTCTGCTGGCGCTCTGGCTGCAAAGCACCACCCGCGCGCACCCGTTTATCCGCGCGGATTACTGGCTGGAGAGCCTGCCGCTGGTGCGCGACGAATACCTGCCCCAATCAGTGAGCTGGCTGGACGAGCGCGATGGTATCCTGACCGGATTTATCAGCGTACTGATGGGACAATTTGTCGGCGCGATATTCGTGGCGCCGCGCTATCATCGCCAGGGGATCGGGCAGGCGCTGATGGCGGTGGCGAAACGGCGCTATCCGGTCTTAACGCTGGAGGTCTACCAGTTGAACCGCCCGGCCTGCGAATTTTATTACCGCCAGGATTTCCGCCAAATCGGCAAAAATTTTAACGCCGATACCGGTCATGCTTTATTGACCCTGCAATGGCGCAGCCGTTGAGAACATGATGAACGAAACCACCAGGAGAAATACGCCGTGAACCAACCAAAGGGAGCCTACGCTTCAGGACGCGCCACTATCAGCGACGTGGCCAAAGCCGCCAAAAGCGGTAAAACCAGCGTATCGCGCTATTTGAACGGCGAGCTCGACCTGCTGTCGGACGACCTTAAAGCGCGCATCGAAGCCGCCATCGTGCAGCTCAACTACCGGCCCAGCCAGATGGCCCGCAGCCTGAAAGGGGGGCAAACCCGGCTTATCGGCCTGATTATCGCCGATATAACCAATCCTTATTCGGTGGACGTCATGCGCGGCATCGAGGCCGCCTGCCGCCAGCACGGGTTTACCCTGCTGGTGTGCAATACCAACAATGAAGTGAACCAGGAGCGCCATTATCTCCAGTTGCTTAACGGCTACCAGGTGGAAGGCATCGTGGTCAACGCGGTGGGTATGCATGAAGATGCCCTGAATATGCTGCAACAATCGCTGCTGCCCATGGTGCTTATCGATCGTAAAATCCCCCATTTCGCCTGCGATATGGTCGGCCTGGATAACCACCAGGCGGCGACCCTGGCCACCGAGCATTTGATCGGGCAAGGGTATGAGGCCATCCTGTTTCTGAGCGAGCCCTTGGGCACGGTCAATACCCGCATCGATCGTTTGCAGGCGTTTCGCGCCTGCATCGCGCGCTATCCTAACCTGGTGGCGGAGGAAGCGGAAAGCGCGCTCCACGATACCGACGCCCTGGCCGCCATCGTCGGGGGTTTTAATCGCCGCCGCCGGGGGATGCGCAAAGCCATTTTGTCGGCCAACGGCGCGCTGACGCTGCAAATCGCCCGCACCCTGCGACGCCAGGGCCTGCACTGGGGCAGCGATATCGGCCTGCTGGGCTTTGACGAACTGGAGTGGGCCGAACTGGCGGGGGTAGGCATCACTACCTTTAAACAGCCCACCTATAAAATCGGCTACGCGGCGCTGGAGCAACTGTTAAAACGCATCCAGGGAGCTAACGAGCCGGTCAGCGAGCAGGCGTTCAGCGGCGAACTGATTATCCGGGGATCGACCACACGGTAAAATCGCATAACGGCTATGGTTCATAACAGCTATGGTTGAATAACCGGAGCTGTTGATTCCATCAACTCAGAGCAAACGCGATGAGCTCTGTATAAAGCCCGCTATCAGCCTGTCGAAGGGCGGCTAAATATTTTTTTCTTGCTTCTGAAGTGCTTACCATTTGGTCTGGCACCCTGCCCATGTAAAATAATCATTTCCCAGCGAGCGGTGTAAAATATCGCAAATAATACGGGAAAACCTGCCATTTCCATTAGGAAAAGGATGAATCCAGACAATATTACGATGTACTCTCAAGCAAATTTCATCAACCGGAAACGTGCTATTTTATCGAGCCAAATCAATGCAGATTGTATGTTCTCCTTTTCAAATTAGTTAAGCTCACTGCGTTTAGCAATATAATTGGGGATAAGACCGTCAAGCGTCGGGAGATAATGCTGTTGCACCATCTGGCAAGCGGTTCATTAATCGATAGAGAATAGTTCATGGAATATCCCAAAAATTAGCAGGCCATTTTTCGAGATACTGATGCGCTAATTTACTAATACTTCTGTTTTGAAATTCTTTACTTGTTGATTGATCTTCCAGAGACATATGTACTTCTACCTGACCATTGATATTTGCCGCTTTCCTGTATGCCTGTTTTTGTCGGATTTTTTCCAGCGATCGTTCTTTTGGTACGAGATAATATACTACCTCGCATCCAAGTCCTTCAGCGACCTTTTCAAGAGTATTGAGAGTGATAGAACCCTCTTCCTCGCCTTTTTCTATGTAAGCGATACGTGACTGAGTTAAGCCTACGCGCTCGCCTAGCGACCTGGCGCTCATGCCTAAAGTCGTTCTGACTAATTTTAGCCAGCCGCCTTTGGGCCGACTGACTATTTTTTCAGGTCTTAAACTGCGAATTATCGCATCCACTTGCTTGATTTTAAGCTCTTTATCCCAAGACATGGCGACATCCTCATGACATTTACAACATAATTAGCTCTAGAAGTTATGCTATATATATTCAAAATTTTTGGTAAAAAAACAACATATATAGCATATA
>JAATFX010000082.1 GCA_015654925.1 Enterobacterales bacterium
GCGCCGATGCTGGATTGGACCGACCGCCACTGCCGCTATTTCCTGCGCCTGCTGACGCGCCATACGCTTATGTATACGGAAATGGTAACCACCGGCGCGTTGCTGCATGGCAAAGGGGATTACCTCGCCTTTAACGAGGCTGAGCATCCCCTGGCATTACAATTAGGCGGCAGCGAACCCGATTCCTTGGCGCAATGCGCCCGCATGGCGGAACAGCGCGGCTATGATGAGGTTAATCTCAATGTCGGTTGCCCGTCCGATCGGGTGCAAAATGGGCGTTTCGGCGCCTGTTTGATGGCGGAGCGGCAGCGGGTGGCTGAATGTATCGACGCCATGCGTTCAGCGGTATCGATTCCCGTCACCGTAAAAACCCGTATCGGTATCGACGATCGGGACAGCTATGCTTTTTTATGTGAATTTATCCAGACCGTCGCCGAACGCGGGGGGTGCGATACGTTTATCATTCATGCCCGCAAGGCTTGGCTGTCGGGCTTAAGTCCCAAGGAAAACCGCGAAATACCGCCGCTGGATTACGAACGCGTATACCAGTTGAAACGGGATTTTCCTGGTTTAACGCTGGCGATTAATGGCGGCATAAAAAACCTTGCCGAGGCGCAGCGGCATTTGCAATATGTGGACGGCGTAATGATAGGGCGCGAAGCCTATCAAAACCCCGGCATTTTGGCCCAGGCGGATAGCCGGATATTCGGCAAAACCGATCCCCACGCCGATATGACGGCGGTGGTGTGCGCCATGCTGCCCTATATTGAGCAGGAGCTGGCCCGGGGGACTTACCTTGGCCATATCACCCGCCATATGCTGGGGTTGTTCCAGGGGATACCCGGCGCGCGGCAGTGGCGGCGTCATCTCAGCGAAAATGCCCATAAACCGGGGGCCGGCATCACGGTGGTCGAGCAGGCGCTGGCCAAGCTTAAGCCGGTGTCGCCGGCCGCGGCCGAGGTCAGCTAGTGATTACCGGCATGGCGTGCTTGACTAATTGATGGCGAAAATGGCCAGGCTCTCCATCGCCTGAAAATTAATCTCTTTAAAAATCAATTAATTAATTTTATAGAAACTTGGCATGTTTATTGATAGTCCTTAGGGGGCATTAGGGGATATCGCAGGAAGGAAGATGGACCCTAAACACTTTAACGACGACGGGACTTCCCCGTTATACAGGAGCCTGCCATGTTAGAGATTTTCTTTGTCATCGGGTTTTTTATGATGCTGCTGCTGACCGGGATCTCCATTCTCGGCGTGCTGGCGGCGCTGGCGGTCGGCACTTTCGCCATGATGTTTGCCGGCTTGTTTGTGATGGCGATAAAATTATTGCCATGGCTACTGCTGGCTCTGGTTGTCGCTTGGGTATGGCGGGCAGTGAAGCGTCCCCAACTGCGGCGCTATTGATATGTCCGGCCCCGGCCGGGCGTATGGCATGGTCATAAGACCGGATGTATAAAGCAGAAATAGCGTATTAACGTGCAGCCGATCACAGGTTTACTCTTTTCATTGCATGAACGGCGCTTTGCGATACTTTTTGCTTATGAGTGCTGCTAAGATACCGCGCTATCGTTGTAGCAGTGAATTCATCAACGTCATCGGAAAATGATAGCCACCAATGAAATGATAGCACCATAAGCTGCATCGTCTGGTGATGACAACTGCTGTACCTACAAAAAAATAAAAACATCGACTTATAACGACTACATACAATTAATAAAAATATCATCCTATAGTGCTGATTAAAGCAACTTTATACCGGGCCCCTTTCCTTATGGATGAGGCCCGTTTTTTTTTGTGTGCCGGTTATAGCCCTTTCACGGAATCAGCAGCGAAGATCCGTTGGTTTCGCGGCTTTCCAGCGCCTGGTGCGCCCGTTGCGCTTCAGCCAGCGGGAATTTTTGTTTCTCCGGCACGTCGATGTTAATCGCGCCGCTGGCTATCATTGAAAACAACTCATTGCTGGCCAATGTAAGCTCTTCCTGGTTGGTGACATACCCATTTAACGACGGGCGGGTCACATATAAAGAACCTTTCTGATTGAGGATTGCCAGGTTAACCCCGGTCACCGGGCCGGATGAATTACCGAAACTTACCATCAGGCCGCGGCGGTGCAAGCTATCGAGCGAAGCCTCCCAGGTGCTTTTGCCCACGGAATCATAGACTACGCTGACCTTTTTACCGCTAGTCAACGCGGCCACCCGTTCGGGCACGTTCTCTTCCCGATAATTGATAATCTCCCAGGCGCCGGCCTCTTTCGCCAAAGCGGCTTTTTCCGCCGAGCCGACGGTGCCAATCATTTTGGCGCCCAGCGCCTTGGCCCACTGGCAGGCGATGCGTCCAACGCCGCCGGCCGCGGCATGGAACAAGAAGATCTCGTTGGGTTTGATTTCATAGGTTTGGCGCAACAGATAATAGACCGTCAGGCCTTTTAAAAATGATGCGGCGGCCTGTTCGAAGG
Organism: Enterobacterales bacterium; assembly: GCA_015654925.1. Taxonomy (GTDB): domain Bacteria; phylum Pseudomonadota; class Gammaproteobacteria; order Enterobacterales; family Enterobacteriaceae; genus Acerihabitans. The sequence continues at coordinate 2,462 of JAATFX010000082.1, forward strand.
ATATGGCGTCGGGTAAAACGGCGATATTTTTCTGGGGAACATTGTGCGCGTCGCTATAAGCTCCCAGAGGCGATTGGGCATAGACCACGCGATCCCCCGGCTTGAGGCTGGTGACGCCGGGTCCCACTTTGGTGATAAATCCCGCGGCCTCGGTTCCCAGCCCGGAAGGTTTAGCCGGGGTAGGGTATAAACCACTGCGCACGTAGGTATCAATATAATTGATACCTATAGCTTTATTCGCTACCTGTACTTCGCCCTGCGCCGGATCCGCCGGGATGAAATCCACGTATTGCAATACTTCCGGGCCGCCATTGGCGGAAAATTGAATGCGCTTTGCCATATCTGTTCCTCAGCTTGGATAGTCTGGTTTATTTCTTAATTAACCATAAGCTGTTAGCGCCGGTTTGCAAAGCCACGTAGGATTTGGCGGCAATCAACGATACAATGCATTCTTAACTAATGCTTCATCTATCAGGCAAAGTCATTACTCCATGTCAGAAAAAAAACCAGCCAATAAAACAAGCTTCCCCCGGGACCGCCAAGTCGAGGGCCTGAAACTCCCGCCCCATTCGCTGGAAGCGGAGCAGTCGGTGTTGGGTGGCTTAATGCTGGATAATGAGCGTTGGGACAATGTCGCTGAACGCGTCACCGCCAAAGATTTCTTTAACCGGCCCCACCGGCTGATTTTCGGCGAGATGCAGCGCCTGCTCGAACTGAACAGGCCTATCGATTTGATCACGCTATCCGAATCGCTGGAGCAAAAGGGCGATCTGGATTCCGTGGGCGGTTTCGCCTACCTGGCGGAATTATCGAAAAACACCCCCAGCGCGGCCAATATCTCCGCTTATGCCGATATCGTCCGTGAGCGCGCGGTGGTCCGCGAAATGATTGCCGTGGCCCATGAAATAGCCGATGCCGGGTATGATCCCCAGGGGCGCAGCAGCGAAGACCTGCTTGATTTGGCGGAATCGCGGGTGTTCCAGATTGCCGAGAATCGCGCCAGTAAAGATGAGGGACCCAAGAGTATCGACCGCATCCTGGAAGATACCGTGGCGCGCATCGAGCAGCTTTATCAAAAACCCCACGACGGGGTGACCGGGGTGTCCAGCGGTTATCATGACCTGGATAAAAAAACCGCCGGCTTGCAAAAATCCGATCTGATTATTATTGCCGCGCGTCCCTCGATGGGCAAGACCACCTTCGCCATGAACCTGTGTGAAAACGCCGCCATGACCGAAGATAAACCGGTGCTGATTTTTAGCCTGGAAATGCCCGGCGAGCAAATCATGATGCGTATGCTGGCCTCATTGTCCCGCGTGGACCAGACGCGTATCCGCACCGGCCAGCTTGATGATGAAGACTGGGCGCGCATTTCCAGCACCATGGGTATTCTGCTGGAAAAACGCAATATGTATATCGATGATTCATCGGGCCTGACGCCGACCGATGTACGATCCCGCGCCAGGCGCGTTTTCCGCGAACATGATGGCCTGAGCCTTATCATGATCGACTATTTGCAATTGATGCGCGTGCCGCAGTTGTCTGAAAACCGCACGCTGGAAATCGCCGAAATTTCCCGTTCGCTGAAGGCGCTGGCAAAAGAGCTGCAGGTGCCGGTCGTGGCGCTGTCCCAGCTGAACCGCGGCCTGGAACAGCGCGCCGATAAGCGGCCGATCAACTCCGATCTGCGTGAGTCCGGCTCGATCGAGCAGGATGCCGACTTGATCATGTTTATCTATCGCGACGAGGTCTACCACGAAAACAGCGATATGAAAGGTATCGCGGAAATTATTCTGGGTAAGCAACGTAACGGCCCGATCGGGACGGTACGGTTAACGTTTAACGGGCAGTGGTCGCGGTTCGATAGTTATGCCGGGCCACAATATGATGATGAATAATAACCAGGACAAGGATAATGAAAACGGCAATTGCCGTTATTGATCGCCAGGCTTTGCGCCATAATCTGCGGCAAGTACGCCGGTTAGCCCCGCACAGCCAGATAGTGGCGGTAGTGAAAGCGAACGCATACGGCCATGGGCTGCTGGAGACCGCTTTCACGTTGCACGATGAGGCCGATTATTTCGGCGTGGCGCGCCTTGGCGAGGCGCTGGCGCTGCGTAACGCCGGCATCACCAAACCTATTTTGCTGCTGGAAGGTTTTTTCAGCGCCGACGAATTGCCGCTGTTGGCCCGGCACCATCTCGCCACCGCGGTGCATAGCATCGAACAACTGCGGGCATTGGAACAGGCAACACTGGCGCAGCCGTTGCAGATATGGATGAAACTGGATACCGGCATGCATCGTCTGGGGGTCCTGCCCCGTGAGGCCGAGGCATTTTACGCGCGTCTGGCGGCCTGCCCGAATATCGCCGGGCCGGTAAATATCATGAGCCACTTTGCCCGCGCCGACGAGCCGCAGCTGGACGCTACATCCCTGCAATTGGCTTGTTTTGATCGCTTCGGCCAGGACAAACCGGGCCGGCGCTCCATTGCCGCCTCGGGCGGTATTCTCCTGTGGCCGCAATCACATCGCGATCTGGTCAGGCCCGGGATCGTGCTTTATGGCGTCTCGCCCCTGGGTACCGGGGAGGCGTCGGAGTTTGGTTTCCGTCCCGCCATGACCCTGGCCTCCGCGCTGATAGCGGTGCGCGATCATCAGGCGGGCGAAGCCAGCGGTTATGGCGGCATTTGGGTCAGCCCGCGCGATACCCGGCTCGGCGTAGTCGCCTTCGGCTATGGCGATGGTTACCCGCGCAGCGCCCCGAACGGCATGCCGGTGTGGGTCAATGGCCGCAATGTACCGCTGGCCGGGCGGATCTCCATGGATATGTTAACGGTGGATCTGGGTCCGGAGAGCCAAGACCGGGTCGGCGACCGGGTGGTCTTGTGGGGCCCCGAGTTGCCGGTGGAGCGAGTGGCGTCCGCCAGCGGCATCAGCGCTTATGAATTGATTACCAGGCTCACCTCGCGGGTGACGGTGGAATATGTGGATGGCGAGCATGCCGGCACGGGCCGGGAACCGGCATCCCGGTGAATTATTTTAATCAGCCGGCGCCCAAATGATATTGAATCTTTGGTAATGTACTGACGGGGCTTCATGATTGAACCCGTAAACCAGGAGATCTGCTGTGTTCCAGAATGTTGATGCTTACGCGGGGGACCCGATCCTGTCGCTGATGGAAACCTACAAACAGGACCCCCGACCCGATAAGGTCAACCTGAGCATCGGGCTTTATTACAATGAGCAGGCGATAATCCCGCGGTTGAACGCGGTAGCGCAGGCGGAAGCCATGCTGGAAGCCGATCCCAGGCAGGCGATGGCCTATTTGCCGATGTCGGGTTTGCCCGCTTATCGCAGCGCCAGCCAGGCGCTGCTGTTTGGCGAAAATCATCTGATGCTTGCCGCCGCGCGCATCGCCACCATCCAAACGGTGGGCGGGTCGGGCGGGCTGAAAATTGGCGCTGATTTCCTTAAAACGTATTTCCCGCAGTCCACCGTCTGGGTCAGCGACCCTACGTGGGAAAACCATGTGGCGATATTTTCCGGCGCCGGTTTTAACGTCGACCGCTACCCCTATTTCGACGGCGATAAATTGGGGGTGGATTTCAGCGCGATGCTGGCGTGCCTGCAAACTTTGCCGGCGAAAAGTATTGTTTTGCTGCACCCCTGCTGCCATAACCCCACCGGTTCCGATCTCACCCGCGAGCAATGGGGACGGGTGATCGAGGTAGTGGCGGAACGCGGGTTGATTCCCTTCCTGGATATCGCTTACCAGGGCTTTGGCGAAGGCCTGGACGAAGATGCCTACGCGGTGCGCGAAATGGCGCGCCTGGGCTTGCCTTGCCTGGTCAGCCAGTCATTTTCCAAAATATTCTCGTTATATGCGGAACGGGTCGGCACCTTATCGGTAGTATGCGATAGCGCCGAGGAGGCGGCCAGAGTCCTGGGACAGTTGACGTCGACGGTGCGCCGCAACTACTCCAGTCCGCCGAATTTTGGCGCGCAGGTGGTGTCCAGGGTACTTAACGATCCGGCGTTAAACGCGGTATGGCGCCAGGAAGTTGCCGCAATGCGCACGCGCATTTTGCAGATGCGCCAAAGTTTGGTGGATGCGCTGAAAATATCCCTGCCGGCGCGTAATTTCGATTATTTGCTGCGCCAGCGGGGCATGTTCAGTTATACCGGCCTCAGCTCGGGGCAGGTTGACCGGCTGCGCGATGAATTCGGGGTTTACCTGATTGGCAGCGGGCGCATGTGCCTCGCCGGTCTGAATACCGATAACGTGCAGCAGGTGGCGCGGGCGATCGCCGCGCTGCGCTAATCCCTTCGCCATCAGGCCCGCCTGCGCCAGTCACGGAGGCGGGCTTTTTTTTTTGGCCGGGCCGAAGGGTGCCTTTCCTTTGTCCCGCATCGGCCGGTTCCCCGACGTTTCGCGTTGCGCACTATACTTACGTGTAAACAGAGGAGCGAACTATGTGGTATCAACAAACCCTGATTCTTAAGGCCCGTACGCGGGGTTTTCATTTGGTGACCCAAGAGATAACCGACCGTCTCGCCCATTTATCCGACATTAACACCGGGTTACTGCATTTGTTATTGCAGCACACCTCGGCCTCGCTGACGCTGAATGAAAATTGCGATCCCAGCGTCAGGGCCGATATGGAAAGCCACTTCTTGCGCCAGGTACCGGAAGATGCTCCCTACCAACACGATTACGAGGGGCCCGACGATATGCCGGCTCATATTAAATCGTCTTTACTGGGTGCATCACTGTTGATTCCCGTCGGACGGGGTAAATTATTGTTGGGCACCTGGCAAGGGATTTGGCTGGGCGAACATCGCAACCGGGGTGGCGAACGGCATATTATCGCCACCCTGCAAGGAGAGTAAATATGGATCAATCGACTTTTCTCACGTATTGCATGGGCAAGCCGGGCGCGGAGCAAAGCATCAGGCAGGAGTGGCAGGCCAGCCAGATCAAGGTGGGGGAGGTGATGTTCGCCATGACCCATGAAGTGGACGGCCGGCCGGCGATTTCGCTCAAAAGCAGCCCGGAGATGGCGGAGTCGCTGCGCGGCGAATACAAATCCCTGGTGCCCTGTGCCCTACTGAATAAGACGCACTGGAATACGCTATTCTTAGACGGAGATATCCCGGACTCGCAATTTTATTACCTGGCGGATGCCTCATGGCAACTGGCGGTGGCAGCCCTGCCGGATGCATTGCGCCAGGAACTGAATATTTAACCCGCCTTAACCCCAGTCGCTGATTAACTGCCCGTATAAAACCACGGCTTGGCGGAGTTTATCTACCGCGCAATATTCATCCGTTTGATGGGCCATGGCCGGTTCACCCGGACCAAGGATAATACAGGGCGGCGAGCCGAGCGTATCGAGCAGTACCGAAGCATCGGTGAAATAGGGTACCACGCGCGGCTCCAGCGGGGCGTCATGCAACGGCGCGCAGCGGGCGAAGACCTGGCGAACCCAGGCATTGCGGGGTTCCGTCAATATCGACGGCAAATCCACCAGCGTAGTTATCGTCACGGTATCGCCCATGGCGGTGGTCAGTCGTTGGCGGATTTCGTCATGGCGCAAATTAGGTGCGGTGCGGATGTCCACATCAAACCGGCTGCGATCGGGGACCGAGTTGATATTCAGACCGCCGTCGATCGTGCCGACATTGAGCGTGGGGCGCTTCATTAAGGGGTGCGGCGCGCCCGGTTCGAAATGCCGAATTTTGCCAATGGCCTCGGCGGCCAGGTATATGGCGTTGATCCCCAGCTCCGGCATTGCGCCATGGGCGGTTTTACCCCGGGTTTCACAGCGTAGCCACAGGGCGCCTTTATGACCGACCACCGGATAATTGGCCGTGGGTTCGCCGACGATTAATGCCCCGATTTTCGGCAGATGTTCGCGTGCTTCGGCGATCAGCGCCCGGGCGCCGTCACAACCCGTTTCCTCGCCGCCGGTTAATAGCAGCACTACGCCGCAGCCGGCCGCTATAGCCGATCGCTGTTGCCGGCAGGCCACGATGAAGGCGGCGATGGCCGCCTTCATGTCGCTAGCGCCCCGTCCGTACAGCCTGCCGTCGACAATCTCGCCGTCAAAGGCGCCGAAGCGCCATTCGGCATTGCCCAGGGGCACGGTATCAAGATGACCGGTAAAGGCCAGCGGCGCGCGTTCGGGCCGACGGCCGTCGATGCGCGCCAACAAATTAAATCGCCGATCGCCAAACTGCTGCAAATGAACGTTAAACCCCTGCTGTTGCAGATAATCCGCCAGAAACGCCATGCACAAGGATTCATCTCCCGGCGGATTTATGGTATCAAAGCGCAGCAGTGCGCGGGTCAGGGCAATGACCTCATCGTCAGGGTTTACGTCGGCTTGCACGGTTACTCCTCCTGGTAGGTCTCGCGTCGCGGCGGCTAGCGCGTAAATACGCGCCTTGGATTATGGATCATCAAGGTTTCAAGCTGTTCGCCGGTAACGCCATGGCGACGCAGGCGCGGTACAAAATGCTTAAGGATATAACCATATCCGTGACCGCCATAGCGGGTCAGCATGGTTTTAAGAAACACGTCCTGAGAGAGCAAAATTTGCGTTAAAAAACCGGCGTCGATCAATTCGCGGATGGCCTGGGCGTTTTGTTCATCGGACGGGGATTGAGCGGACTCGTCGGCATAATAATAGCCCATGCCAATCATATCATATTCAAGAAATGCGCCGCGTCGCGCCAGGCTATGCTGATAGGCCTTGTCGGCGAAACTCGGGTTCATATGGCATAACACGGTATGGCGCAAATCGGCGCCTTCGTGTTCCAGAATATCCAATACCCGGTGCCCCAGGCGCTCCCAACCCGGCAAATGCACTTCGATGGCCACGCCGGTGGCGGCGCTGGCCCGGCCGGCCGCCCGCAATGATTTCTCTTCATCGGCGGTGAAAGCGGCAGAAACGCCGATTTCACCGATTAACCCGGCGATCACCTGCGGTTTTTCCTGCGCGCCGCCCACATCGAAAATTAACTGTTCAGCCAATTGTTCCACTGAATGGGTTTTAACATACGCGGGATGGGACGGCTCCAGGTAAAAGCCGGTGCCCATAACGATATTCAGGCCGGTCAGGCGCGAAATCCGCTGCAAGGCCAGCGGATCGCGGCCGATACCTATATTGGTCGGATCGACTACCGTCTCGCCGCCCAAGGCGCGGAATTTCATTAATTCTTCCACCGCCACGTCCGGATCGAACAACTGGCAGTTATCGCGGCTGGCCAGCGGATTAAGCGACAGTTCGCCGAGATTTTCCATACGCACCGGCATTTCCGCCAGATGGCGTTCGCTGCAACAGCAGGGCGGCACCCATTTCCCGGAGGCGTCCAGCAAAATATGCTCATGCATCAGCGTCACGCCCATCCGTTCGATGGGCAGCGGCCCCAGCACCGTCATGACATAACCGCTACCTACGCCCACGGGGAGCGGTTCGGCATGGCGAAAAATCGTATGTTGCATCGTCGGCTATCCTTTGATCGGCCGTGCCGGGTTGAAAATGCGGGTATTGAGCCAGATCGCCAGCAAAATAATGGTGCCGGTGGCAATCTGGGTATAAAACGGTGAAATATGCGATAGAATCAAACCGTTTTGGATCACCGCAATCGACAAGGCACCCAACAGGGTACCGATAATGGTGCCGAAACCGCCGAACAGGCTGGTGCTGCCCAGCACCACCGCGGCGATAACCTGCAATTCGAACCCTTCTCCTTGATTGGAGGAGCCGCTGCCCAGGCGCGCGGTAATGATCATCCCCGCCAGGGCGGCGCTCATGCCGCTGATGATGTAAACCCCAAGCGTCGTGGAGCGGGTATTGACCCCGGCGCGTCTTACGCCTTCGGCATTGGCGCCGATACCGGTAATATAGCGGCCGAAGCGGGTGTGGTTCAGTAAAATATGGCCGCAAACCAGCGCCAGCACGCCAAGTATCGCCGGCAACGGCAACCCCAACAGCCAGGCGCGGCCCAGCAGGGTAAAGGGGCTATCGGCCGGTATCGGAATCGAATAGCCCTGGGTAATCAGCAGCGCCACGCCGCGCACTATCGCCAGGGTAGCCAGGGTAACGATAAAGGCCGGGATACCTTCATAAGCGATGAAAAAGCCGTTTAGGGCGCCAATTAATCCGCCCAGCAGCAGCCCGCCGAGCAGCACCACCGGCCAGGGTAATCCCCAGTTATTCAAGGCAATAGCGGATAACGCGCCGACCAGGGCCAGGGTCGAACCCACCGACAGGTCGATGCCGCCGGTGGTGATCACCAGCGTCATGGCCGTGGCGACGATCAATAACGGCGCGCTTTGGCGGATAATGTTCAGCCAATTCGGACCGCTGAGAAAATTATCGGTAATCAGGGCAAATACCACGCAGCAAAACAGGCAAAACAGCGCAATGCTGACGACGCCGGAATGGTTATGCAAAATGCGGCGGGGTAATGAATGCCGGATCATACGGTTAGTGGACATAGTGACGATACTCATGCAAAGATCCCCTTAATGGGCCCGGGCGGAGTGCGCCTCGAACTTCTCACCGACGATCAGATTGACGATATCCGACAGGCTGGTTTCAGCTACCTGTCGATCTGCGACGTTGGTGCCTTCATACATCACCATGATGCGATCGCAGACCAAAAACAGATCCTGCAAGCGGTGGGTGATCAGAATGACGCTGACGCCCCGGGCGCTGACCCGCTTGATTAATTCCAGCACGGCTTCTACCTCGGCCACCGCCAGCGCTGCGGTGGGTTCGTCCATAATCAACACCTTGGGGTCAAAGGCCGCCGCACGGGCGATTGCAATGGCCTGGCGTTGGCCGCCGGACAGATTGCGTACCAGTAGCCGGGTATCTGGAATGGAAATACCCAGTCCCTGGAGCATCTCGCGCGCCTCGGCGTGCATTTTTTTTTCGTCCAGAAAGGGAATGCCCAGTACCCGGGTTTGCGGTTCGCGGCCCATAAACAAATTGCCGGCCACGTCAACCGTGTCGCATAACGACAGATCCTGATAGACCATTTCAATTTGGCAGCGCCGGGCATCCGCCGGATTGGCAAACGAGGTCTCGAACCCGTCGATGCGGATGGCTCCGCTGGTCGGCACCACCGCGCCGGATAAAATTTTGGTCAGCGTCGACTTGCCTGCGCCGTTATCGCCGACCAGGCCCAGCACTTCGCCGGGCGCCAAACTGAGATTCACGCCCCGCAAGGAACGGATGGACCCGTAGGTTTTGGTGATATCCACCATTTCGACCCGGGGGGGAACCCTTGATGCTACAGCCATTGAATTTACCTCCAATCGTGCCAAAAAATACGAAGGGAGCGCGTGCCGGCCCTCATCAGGGAAGCCACGCCGGCATCGTGTTATTTACCTCGGTTTCGGTCCGCAAATCCTTTGTAAACCGGTTTACCAAACCGACGGAAATTCCTCTTATGCCGTTCCACTCGCCAGAACCGCCGCTTGTGGATATTTGTATCGCCGCTTTCAGCCAAGCAGCATTCATGCCACACCGTGTGGGATAGCGCGATAAAATTGGGGCAAGACAATGTTAATTCTTTGATTGTAAATAATTAAAATTTTTGTTGGCGGTGGATGTTTGAGCAAGATCGGGAGCGGGACAGGCGCGCTGCGCAGAAAAACAATTGCTGCATGATTGTGCAACCCTGCGCCGCCATGGTGCAAATAAGCCTACTGCGGCGGCCAGGTTTTGATGGAGTCGCGGCCAATCCATTCCACCGGAATGCGGGGAATATCCTGGGCATGCTGGGCGCCGTTCAGCAGTTTCATCATGATCTCGACGGCGGTGCGGCCCAGCAGCCGTGCGGGCTGGCGAATAGTGGAGAGGCGCGGCGTAATCAGATCCGCATAGCTGGCATCATCGAACCCCACCAGCGATAAAGCATCCGGCGCGCTTTGTCCCCGCTGGCGCAGGCCGTCGAGCAGCCCCAGCACCAGGTAATCGCTGGCGGCGAACACCGCGGTCGGCGCGTCCGGCAGCGCCAATAACTGGTGCAGGGCCGCCTGGCCGAATTCACGGCTGTAATCGCCGTAGAGCACCCATTGCGCCGGACAAACCAGCCCGGCTTCGGCCATGGCCAGACTGAACCCTTCATGGCGTTCGCGTACGCTCATCAAGGCATCCGGGCCGCCAACAAAAGCGATGCGCCTATGCCCGGCCGCAATTAAATGCCGGGTTGCCAAGATGCCGCCCTGCACGTTATCCACAAATACCTTGGGGACATCGCTGCCCGGAATATCCTCGTCGATCAAGACGATACGCTGGTGCCCGATCAGCTCCTCGCGCAGCAGGCCATGGTCCGGCCGATTGGTGGTAAACAGTAAACCATCCACCTGGCAGGTATCCAGCCAGCGGATAAATTGCCGTTCTTTGTCGGGATTATTGCGGGTGATGCAGAGCACCAAGCTATAACGATGCTCAGAGGCGGCTTCCTCCGCCGCATCGGCCAGTTCGGCAAAAAAGGGGTTGGTGATATCGGGCAGTACCAGACCAAGGGTTTCGCTGCCGCCTTTGCTCAATCGCCGGGCCAGGCTATTGGCGCGATAATCCAATTGGGCGATGGCATCTTCTATACGCTGCACCGTCGCGTGCGGCAGGACGATGCTGTTATTGAGATAACGCGAGACGGTAGCCTTGGACAGGCCCGCCAGGCTGGCGACATCCGAGAGTACGACCCTTTTTTTACTCATGTTTTACTCATTCGCTCCAGCGGCGCCAGTATATCCATGGATATAATTAACACATTTCCATCAGGTGGTTACAGTTTTTTTGTCCACCATTTTGCGCGTGATTATTCAGCGAGTTTCCGCCATTATTTCAATTAATGCTTGACAAAAAAACGGCGGCGATTAATTGTAATTAACAGTTTACCCGCACCAATAACCACCCAGGGATTATTCCCGAACCTGTTAGTTCTTACCGATAAATAGCCGACATGGACAGGCTACGGTACTGAATGCCACAGCAAAGATAAGGCGATACCCGGCGCCAGAGATTTATGCCGGCATGATTTTTCGCCCCAATCGATATTTGTCCCGCCAAAAAAATAATCCCTGATGCGCAGCCCGCTGACGTTTTGACGGCTTCGCATTGTGCCTGAAACGAATTATTTCCGACGAGGACTTCTTTATGTCATTTTACGCCAGCAAACGACTTATTCGCGCTTTAGCCTGTTCCCTGACCGCGGTGGCATTATTAACCGGGGGCGCAATGGCTAAAGACGCGCCGCCGACTTATGCCCTGGTGCAAATTAATCAGCAGGCTTTATTCTTTAACCTGATGAATAAAGGAGCGCAGGACGCGGCGAAAGCCAGTGGAAAATCACTGGTGGTGTTTAATGCCAACGATAATCCGGTCGCCCAAAATGATGCCATCGAAAATTATATTCAACAAGGGGTTAAAGGTATTCTGGTGGATGCCATTGATGTTAACGGCATTATGCCGGCCATCAAAGAAGCGGCCGATGCCCATATACCGGTTATCGCCATTGATGCGGTGCTGCCCGATGGGCCGCATAAATCCCAGGTAGGCGTGGATAATGTTAAAGGCGGTAAAGTCATCGGCGATTATTTTACCGATTATGTTAATAAAAATATGGCGGGCAAAGCGAAGGTCGGCATTGTCGGCGCCTTGAATTCAGCGATCCAAAATGCCCGGCAAAAAGGCTTTGAAGACGCCATTAAAGCCAATCCGGCCATCAAAGTGGCGGATGTGGTGGATGGTCGCAATATCCAGGATAACGCCCTGACGGCGGCGGAAAACCTGATTACCGGCAACCCGGATATGACCGCGATTTATGCCACCGGCGAACCCGCGCTGCTAGGGGCCATGGCGGCGGTGGTCAATCAGGGACGCCAGGGGGATATCAAAGTCTTCGGCTGGGATCTGACCGCGCAGGCCATCAGCGGTATCGACCAGGGCTATGTGGCGGCGGTGTTGCAACAGGACCCGGAGAAAATGGGTGCCGAAGCGCTCAAAGCGCTTAACGCGATAACCGCGGGCAAAAGCGTTGAAAAAACTATCCTGGTCCCGGCCACGGTAGTGACCAAGGCGAACGTGGACGCCTATCGTCCGCTGTTTAAATAGCAGCCCGGCCCGGGATTGCCGGGCCGGTTCTCAGGACAACAATGCCTGGAGCTCGGCGCGGCTGGGAAAGGCATTCAGCGTGCCGCTGCGGCTGATGGTTATTGCCGCAGCCGCCCCCGCGTGACGCAGGGCCAAGGCATCTACCGGAGCGCCGCGTTTGATTAACGAGGCCAGCATGACCGCCAGGAAGGTATCGCCGGCGCCGGTGGTATCCACGGGGGTGCAGGGCGCGGCGGCGACCCGGCATCGGCCGCCGGCATGGAATAATCGGGCGCCGTCGGCGCCCAGGGTAATGATTAGCGTGCCGAGGCCGTCGGCCAGCAACCGCCGCGCCGCGTCCGCGGTTTGCCGCTGTCCCTGGCTGAGCAGGCGGGCTTCGACGCCGTTGAGCACCGCCAGATCGATGAGCGGCCACAACTGGGCGAATTGGGCTTTAACCGGCGAGGGATTAAATACATTGTATAATTTATGGCTGTGGGAAAATTCAAAAACGGCGCGGGTTTTTTCATACGAAAAATTACCCTGTTGTAATACGATATCACCCGGCTGGGCATCGTTTAAAACAGCCTTGATATGGTCGAGAGATAAGCTATCGGCGGCCCCGGTGGTCGTAATGTTTGCATTATCGCCGTCGGCGCTGTTTAAAATAATCGACGTATCGGTGGCACAATCCATTGGATCGATGGGAAATAATGACAATGATTCCGGTTTTAATTTATCGCGGCACCAAGCGCCATGATCGTCATTGCCACGGGCGGCAATCAGGGTGGTCTTTATTCCGCAGCGGGCCAGAATTATTGCCTGGTTAGCACCTTTTCCGCCCAAGTCTTGCGATATTTTACGGCCATGAATTGATGCGCCTTTTTCAGGTAATTCATCAATTAAATAGGTTTGGTCAACGCCAATATTACCCACGACATAGACGTGCATAATTTATTCCTTAGAAGGTGAAACAAGATGGTATCTATATCAGCAGAAAAACCTAGCGCAATACAAGATATATTTTCAAGAAACAAAGCGGTTATTGGCGTGGTACACTGTGAAGCCTTTCCCGGCTCGCCACAATATAAAGGGTTAGCCTTTGATAAAATAATAGACCGCGCACTCTATGACGCCAAAAGTTATATCGAAGGCGGCGTGCACGGGTTAATTATTGAGAACCACGGCGACATTCCCTTCTCCAAACCAGAGGATATCGGACCGGAAACGGCGGCGCTGATGTCGGTGATTACCGATCATATTAAAATGGAATTTGGCGTACCGCTCGGCATTAACGTGTTGGCTAATGCCGCATTGCCGGCCTTGGCCACGGCATTGGCGGGCGGGGCTGATTTTATCCGGGTTAACCAGTGGGCCAACGCTTATATTGCCAACGAAGGTTTTATCGAAGGGGCGGCGGCCAAGGCATTACGCTACCGCAGTATGCTCCGGGCCGAGCATATCCGGGTATTCGCCGACAGCCATGTCAAGCACGGCAGCCACGCCATCGTCGCCGATCGTTCCATTCAGGAACTGACCCGGGATGTGGATTTTTTCCAGGCGGATGCGGTCATCGCCACCGGACAGCGCACCGGCGATAGCGCAACCTTGGATGAAATCGACGAAATACGTTCGGCAACCGCATTGCCGCTGCTGGTCGGTTCGGGCGTGACCCCCGACAACGTCGGACAGATTCTACAGCGAACCCAGGGCGTGATCGTCGCCAGCACCCTGAAAGTGGGCGGCGTATGGTGGAATGAAGTGGAACCGGCCCGGGTCAAACATTTTATGGCCGCCGCCCGGGCGGCGCTGGAGGCGTAATAATGGCAGGTTTTAGCGATCAACTGTTGGCCGAACATCAGGCCGCCTGGAATGCCATGCAGCAGCACCGATTCGTGACCGACATCGAGCGGGACCAACTGCCCGGGCGCGTGTTTAATCAATACTTGGTCTTCGAAGGCGATTTTGTCGCCACGGCCATCGGTATATTTGCGCTGGCGGTCAGCAAAGCGCCGGGGATTCGCCAGCAGCGCTGGCTGGTGGGGGTGCTCAACGCCCTGGTGGATGAGCAAATGGGCTATTTCGAACAGGTTTTGGCGCGGCGCGCTATCAACCCGGATGACTACCGGCGGGATTTACCGGCGGTGAGCCGTTTTCGCGACGGCATGCTGGACGCCGCCAGGCAGGGCGGTTATGCCGATATCGTCACTTTGATGTTTGGCGCCGAATGGATGTATTTCGCCTGGTGTCGGCGCGTAAGTGAAGCCACCCAGACCGATACCGATCTGCGCCACTGGGTGGATATGCATGCGCAAGAGGCGTTTTTTGCCCAGGCCCGGTGGCTTAAAGAAGAACTGGATACCTGCGCGGCGGCCTTGCCCGACGGCGAACGCCAGCGCCTGTCGGCGCTGTACCGCCAGGTGCTGGAATGGGAAATCGATTTTCACAGCGCGGCCTATCTGGCGTGATGTAATGATGCGGGATAAAACAACGCCGGGTATGAACCCGGCGTTTTAGCAGGCTAGTCCCGGCGTGTCGTTCAGCCGGCGGTGGTGATGGGATGATGCTTGCGCGCCAGTATCGGTTTGAGGAAGCGGGCGGTATGGGACGCCTCACAAGCCGCCACCGTCTCGGGCGTGCCCGACACCAGGATTTCCCCGCCGCCGTTACCCCCTTCCGGCCCCAGGTCGACTATCCAGTCCGCGGTTTTTATCACGTCCAGATTATGCTCGATAACCACGATGGTATTGCCCTGATCGCGCAGTTGATGCAGCACCGCCAACAATTGCTGGATATCGGCAAAATGCAGGCCGGTGGTCGGTTCATCCAGAATATACAGGGTCTGGCCGGTACCGCGTTTCGACAGTTCGCGGGCCAGCTTGACGCGTTGCGCCTCCCCGCCGGACAGCGTGGTTGCCGACTGCCCCAGGCGAATGTAGGACAAGCCCACGTCAATCAGCGTTTGCAGCTTACGCGCCAGCGCCGGCACCGCATCGAAAAATTCGCGGGCATCCTCGATGGTCATATCCAGCACTTCGTGGATATTTTTCCCTTTGTATTTCACTTCCAGGGTTTCCCGGTTGTAGCGCTGGCCCCGGCACTGATCGCACGGCACGTAGATGTCCGGCAGAAAATGCATTTCCACCTTAATCACCCCGTCCCCCTGGCAAGCTTCGCAACGCCCGCCGCGCACGTTAAAACTGAAGCGGCCGGGCGTATACCCGCGGGTGCGGGATTCCGGCACCCCGGCAAACAGCTCGCGCACCGGCGTAAACACCCCGGTATAGGTGGCGGGGTTGGAACGCGGCGTACGTCCGATCGGGCTTTGATCGATATCGATCACTTTATCGAAATGTTCCAGACCCTGAATATCGCGGTACGGAGCGACTTCGGTGGTGGTCGCGCCATTTAACTGGCGCTGCGCCACCGGGAATAACGTATCGTTGATCAAGGTCGATTTACCGGAACCCGATACCCCGGTAATACAGGTAAACAGGCCGACCGGCAAAGTCAGGGTCACATCTTTCAGGTTATTGCCGCGCGCGCCGATCAGCTTCAGCACCTTGGTGGGATCGGCCGGGATGCGATGTTCGGGAATGGCGATTTCCCGTTTGCCGCTCAGGAATTGGCCGGTAAGGGAAGCCGGGTTGGCCATGATCTCTTCGGCGGTGCCTTCCGCCACGATCTCGCCGCCGTGCACCCCTGCGCCCGGACCGATATCGATAATATGATCCGCCGCGCGGATGGCATCTTCGTCATGCTCGACCACGATCACCGTATTGCCGAGATTGCGCAGGTGAATCAGCGTTTCCAGCAGGCGTTCATTATCGCGCTGATGCAGTCCGATGGAAGGTTCGTCCAGCACATACATGACCCCAACCAGGCCGGCGCCGATTTGGCTCGCCAGGCGGATACGCTGCGCTTCGCCGCCGGACAGGGTTTCCGCCGAGCGGGATAAAGAGAGGTAGTTCAGCCCGACATTCACCAGGAATTTCAGCCGATCGCGGATCTCTTTGAGCACTTTTTCCGCAATTTGCGCGCGCTGGCCGCTGAGTTTCATATCGTCGAAGAAGCTCAGCGCGTGGCCGATGCCCATATCGGAAATGGTCGGCAGCGTGGTGTTTTCCACAAATACATGGCGCGCTTCCCGGCGCAGGCGGGTGCCGCCGCAGCTGTTGCAAGGGCGGTTGCTGATGTACTTGGCCAGCTCCTCGCGCACCGCCGAGGATTCGGTTTCTTTGTAGCGCCGCTCCATATTCGGCAACACGCCTTCGAAGGGATGGCGCCTGATGGAACTGTCGCCCCGGTCGTTAAGATAGCGGAATTCGATAGTTTCCTTGCCCGAACCGAACAGGATCTTCTGCTGGATATCGCTGCCCAGCTCTTCCCACGGCGCCTCGACGTCGAACTTATAATGCTCGGACAGCGATCGCAGCATTTGGAAGTAATAAAAATTGCGCCGATCCCAGCCGCGAATGGCGCCGCCCGCCAGGGAAATTTCCGGGTTCTGCAGTACCCGATCCGGATCGAAATATTGCTGCACGCCCAGCCCGTCGCAGGTGGGGCAGGCGCCCGCGGGGTTGTTGAATGAAAACAGGCGCGGCTCCAGCTCCGGCATGCTGTAACCGCAGATAGGACAGGCGAAGTTGGCCGAGAACAGCATCTCTTCGGCTTTATCGTCGTCCATCTCCGCCACCACGGCGGTTCCGCCGGATAAGCCCAGCGCGGTTTCAAACGATTCCGCCAGCCGCTGGGCCAGGTCTTCGCGCACCTTGAACCGGTCCACCACCACTTCAATGGTATGCTTTTTTTGCAGTTCCAGCTTGGGCGGATCGGACAGGTCGCAGACTTCGCCATCGATGCGGGCGCGGATATAGCCCTGGGTGGCCAGATTTTCCAGGGTTTTGCTGTGTTCGCCTTTGCGCTCTTTGACAATCGGCGCCAGCAGCATCAGACGCTTGCCTTCTGGTTGCAGCAGGACATTATCCACCATCTGGCTGACGGTTTGCGCCGCCAACGGTACATCATGGTCAGGGCAGCGCGGCTCGCCGACGCGGGCGAACAGCAGGCGCAGGTAATCATGTATCTCGGTGATGGTCCCGACGGTGGATCGCGGGTTATGCGAGGTGGATTTCTGTTCAATGGAAATGGCCGGCGACAACCCCTCGATATGGTCGACATCCGGTTTTTCCATTAAGGAAAGAAACTGCCGGGCATAGGCGGAAAGCGACTCGACATAGCGGCGCTGTCCCTCGGCATACAGGGTATCGAATGCCAGTGAAGATTTGCCTGAGCCCGACAGGCCGGTAATGACGATAAGCTTGTCCCGGGGAATAATCAGACTAATGTTTTTCAGATTATGGGTACGAGCACCACGAACTTCGATCTTATCCATTCAACTTAATCCCGACACCGGATGAATAATTGCTGCCGGCCGGTACCTGCAACGGCACGGCCAGCGCGAAACGGATAATTATGACACAAAAAAAGCTGAACGAATATCCAGTATTGATTGTAACGTCAAACTCTGCATCCACTGGAAGCGGGATCGCCGCCGCAATGATTTTCACCTGTATCCTTTGAGCATTTGCGTGGTAAACTTTACCGATTACACTTAGTAAAACATCTTATCAGGAGAGTCGACATGGCCAGCAGAGGCGTTAATAAAGTGATTCTAGTCGGGAATCTGGGCCAGGATCCGGAAGTCCGCTACATGCCGAACGGTGGTGCGGTGGCCAATATGACCCTGGCCACCTCCGAGAGCTGGCGCGACAAGCAAACCGGCGAAACCAAGGAAAAAACCGAATGGCACCGCGTGGTGCTGTTCGGCAAGCTGGCGGAAGTGGCTGGCGAGTACCTGAAAAAAGGCTCGCAGGTCTATATCGAAGGGGCGTTGCAAACCCGTAAATGGACCGATCAGGCCGGCGTGGAAAAATACACCACCGAAGTCGTGGTCAACGTTGGCGGCACCATGCAAATGCTGGGCGGCCGTCAGGGCGGCGCGGCGGGCGCTGGTGCGGGCGGCAATGCCGGCGGCGGCCAGCAGGGCGGTTGGGGCCAACCACAGCAGCCCCAGGGCAATAACGCGCAGTTCAGCGGCAATCCGGGCAGCGCGGCGCCAGCCAATCCTCCGGCCGGTCGTCCTGCGGCGCAGAACAACAATGCGCCGGCTGCGGGCAATGAACCCCCGATGGACTTTGACGACGACATTCCGTTCTAAGTGCGCCTGTAAATCAAGTTATTGGATTTGAACCTCGATTTAGGATTTAGCCGTACGCGAAGAAGCCACCTGCGAGGTGGCTTTTTGCTTTTCCGATATTCGGTTTTTTATTGTCAAAAGGTCGCATCGCATGCAGCATACTTGGATAGTCATCGCCAAATGCGTGATAACGCCCTGTCGAGGCAAGCCATTCCAGACCGATGCCGCTAAATCCGTTACGTTTCCCCATTCCCGTGATTTCAGGTAGCGACGTCTCGCCGTATTATTCTTGCACCTCGATCCGCTCAAACTGCAAATGGTGCATGAACTCGCGCAGAATCAGCAGCGTGGCCGCGAAATCGCCGCCTTCGGGAATGCCCTCGGCGCTGGCCGGACGGCCGTTGATCACCCGCGCCAGCCGGTCAAACAGGCGCTCCGTGGCCTCAAGGGATAAGGCCAGCTCGTCTTTTTCCGCTACCCCGGCCAACAGGGCGATAGCGCGCATATGCGGGTCATTGCTGACAAGCTGCGCGCCGGCGGGCACGTCATGACGAATAAGCGCGATCTCATCTTCAATCACCATTATCGCGGTTTCAATCTCACCCGGCGTGGGCGGATTATGATGGAAGTGGGTCATGGAGATCAGATGCGAGCCCAGTTTCAGCCCCAGCGTGATCTTTGCCTGACCTGGCGTGGCAATGTCGACCGTGGTTTCTTCGCTACCGATATGCAGCCGAGCGACGGGCGTTGTCATGTGAACTCCTTGACCGGGCATTGGCCTGAACCCCATTGGCGTTATAAGGATTGCCGATGCCTGGTGCTGATGTTAATGGCAGAAATCTGCTAATTGTTGTGGTTTTTCCAGCAGGTCCAGATAATGTTCGATGCTGTCGCGCTGGGTGGTTTCCCGTAGCTGCAACGCGATATTAATAATATCAAGTTGCCGGGCATTGGCGGCGATTTCCGCGTTTAATTTGCCTTTTTCACTTAGCCATTCCGCCACGTCGGCCCAGCGCCACAGCGGCGATATACCTTTGATGCGCTGAACCGGTCCGGGGAAATCTCCGGACCCGCGGGTGCCGTCTTTGAGCATGGCGATGGCCTGCCGCGACATATCGGATAACTCGGCGATATCGCTCAGGCCAACCAGATTGGCGTCGACGGATATGACCTTCGCGCCCAGGGGGGCGGACTCAATATCCCTGATGGCGCTGAATATGGCCTGGAAAAAAGTTTCGCTTTCACGATCGAACTCCAGGTAAACGGATTTGCCATAAAAGCATACCAAAGCGTCGTCACAACCGCTTTCAAACAAGGCGTCTTCCAGTCCTTTGGTATCAGATGTTACCCCCGAGAGAGTCAACGCGAAATTGTAGAGGGTCATAAGTGCCTCAATCAGAGGCGGTTTCCCGCCTCGTTAGGGTGGATGTCTGGCAATTCGCCGGCAGCTATTTATTTTGCGGCGGATTTGCCTGGCATGGTTTTCCGGGTTGCCGGGTGTAGACCAAACGCTCATCTGATGATCTTGATGCCTGGATATTCCACAGACAAGGCGGCCAAACACATGGCCGTTGCTATGACGAAAATGCCAGCCTTCGGAGAGTGCATATTCAATGGCGGCCTGAATATGTTTGCTGGGATGATCCTTCATCGCCACCTCGTCATTAGGAGAGAGTAAATTGACCGTTGACGCTTGTCAACGTAAGTTTTCATGATATCGCGCCATAGAGGGTAACAAATCGGATGATGTGTGCGGGGGAAAAGCGGCTAAATACAACGTATTAGCGATGGGTATCGCAAATTCCAGCCTCCGCGGCAGGGCGAATATGCGTCACTGCTGTTTTTGGCTGATATAAGGCGCCAGCAGCGCCGCTAGCCAATCCATAAATACCCGCGCGCGCTGGGGCAAGTAGCGGCGATGGGCGTACAACAGCGATATTTCCATCGGCGGCGATGGGTAATCCCGCAGGATGGACACCAGACGACCGGCGGCCAAATGATCGGCCATACCGAGGATGGGCGCCTGAATAATGCCCAAGCCGCCCAGGCAGGCGGCCTCGTAGGCATCGACGTTATTGACCGTCACCATGGCGGGCAGCGCGATGCCCTGTTGTTTGCCCTGGTGCAGGTAGATGAATTCTTCAGGATGCGAACCCAGCAGCGGTACATAATGAATAAGGAAATGCCCGGCGAGCTCCCCGGGGATGCGGGGGGTGCCGTAAGTGGCCAGGTAGGATGGACTGGCGCAGTTCACCATCGACAACCATCCCAGCCGCCGCGCGACATAGGTGGCATCGGTCAATTCGCCGATGCGCAGCACGCAGTCAAAGCTTTCGCGCACAATATCCACCCGGCGATCGGTGCAGCTGATTTCAACTTGCACCTGCGGATGTTTGCGTAAAAATTCACCGAGACGGGGCAGCACCAGGGCGCGGGCAAA
Organism: Enterobacterales bacterium; assembly: GCA_015654925.1. Lineage (GTDB taxonomy): Bacteria > Pseudomonadota > Gammaproteobacteria > Enterobacterales > Enterobacteriaceae > Acerihabitans. The sequence continues at coordinate 23,218 of JAATFX010000082.1, forward strand.
ACTGGTGGGCATATCGATGCGCAGCCGCCCGGCCAATACTTGATTATCCTGACGGAACAGGCTCTCCAGTTCGTCCATATTCGCCAGCATATCTTTGCTGCGCTCATACAGCACCAGCCCGTCCTGCGTCGCGCTGACCCGCCGGGTGGTGCGGTGCAGCAGGCGCGCGCCAACCAGGGTTTCCAGCGTTTGTATATGCTCGGATACCGTCGATTTCGGCAGCCCGAGGCTCTCTCCCGCCTGGGTAAAACTCGACAGTTCGGTGACCCGCATAAAGCTGCGCAGTAATTCCAGTTTGTTAATCATGGCTTCACCGATCGTTATTGTTCTGTTGTGGCGAACAGTATTTCCGATTTTACCGGCTTTATCTATAGTCTGCCGGCCAATAAGCTGATACATCAGGTTAATTCACACCATTTCCACGCTTTTCAGGAGAGATGCCATGAGTAAAAAAGTTGCGTTAATTACTGGCGCCAGCCGCGGGCTGGGCAAAAATATCGCGCTGCACCTCGCCGCGCAGGGGATTGATGTAATCGGCACATACCATAGCAAAGCGGACGAAGCACAGGCGCTGGCGACGGAAATTGCCAACGCCGGCGGCCGGGCCGTGATGCTGCAATTGGATGTGGGCAACAGCGCCGCGTTCGGCGAATTCGCCACGGCCGTCAGCGCGGTGTTGGCCAAAGACTTTGCACGCGATCGCTTTGATTTCTTGGTAAATAACGCCGGCGTCGGCATCCACGCCGCATTTGCCGACACCACCGAACAGCAATTCGATCAACTGGTCAATATCCATCTGAAAGGACCGTTTTTCCTGACCCAGGTTCTATTGCCCTTAATCAACGATGGCGGCCGGATACTGAATGTCTCCACCGGCCTGACCCGTTTTTCCACGCCGGGTTTTGCCGCGTATGCCGCCATGAAAGGCGGCATCGAGGTATTGACCCGCTATCAGGCCAAGGAGCTGGGCGGCCGGGGCATCAGCGTTAATGCCATCGCCCCGGGGGCGATAGAAACCGATTTCGGCGGCGGGGTAGTGCGCGATAATAAAGAAATGAATCAGCAGCTCTCCTCGATTACCGCCCTTGGCCGGGTGGGCCTGCCTGATGATATTGGCGGCGCGGTGGCGGGTTTGTTAAGCGAGGGCACCCATTGGATCACCGGGCAGCGGATCGAAGCTTCGGGCGGTATGTTTATTTGATCTCCCGACGGGCTGGCGCCATGGCGTTCAGTCCGCTTCGTCCTGCTCGATTGCCGTCATAAAACGGTCCAGAATCAAGTTACCGCCGCGTCCGGCGCGGACGATCAGCGCCAGCGGGGTAGTAAAATTCAGCCGCTCGGGGCAAAGCGGCCGCAGGGTGCCGGTTGCCACCCAGTGGCGGGCATAATGGTCGGGCAGATAACCGATGAATCCCCCCGACAGGATTAAAAAGGCGATGCCTTCCCGGTCGGAAGCGCTGGCCGCGCCGTTAAGGCGCTGATACAAAGCTATAGCGGTGGCCGGCAGGCGGTACGTGGGCACAATGGCATCCTGGGTCGCCAGCATCTCGTCGCTGATGGCGGCGTCGGGCTGGTTAAACAACCGGTGCTCCCGGCTGCAATACAAAAAGGAATTTTCCTGGTACAGCGGGAGATAGACCAGGCCCGACAGCGATGCTATGGCGGGAATAACCCCGGCATGCAGTCTGCCGTCCAGCACGCCGCGCTCGATCTCCGCCGGCGTGGTCATGCTCAGGTTAATCCGCACGCCGCTGCTTTGGTCGCGCAGGACCTTTAAGGCGCGGGTAATCCGCATGCGCGGCAGGGTCACCAGATTATTAATAATGCCGAGATTTAAATCGCCGCGCAGGTGATGGTGCAACTGATTGACGTCGGTGCGAAAGGTTTCTATCGCCGCCAGGGTCCTCTGTGCCGCCTGCAGTACTTCTTGTCCTTCGATAGTCAGGGCAAAACCGCCCCGTCCCCGTTGGCACAACCGCATACCCAGCCGCCGTTCCAAATCCTTCATATGCTGGCTGATGGCGGAGCGGGAAATGCCCAGCATTCCTTCGGCGGCGGTAAAGCTGCCGCACTCTGCCACGGTAATAAACAAGCGCAGCAGGCGCAAATCAAAATCGCTGACCTGGCTTAGGGGATCTTTTCGCGGCATAGGTTAGTTATGGCTAATCTGACGATAAGAAAATTCAGCTTTAACTCACCTATGTTTTTACTGCAAGCTGAATTTCCATTAGTTTCCATTCGGAGCTGGCATGAGCACCTTGTCGTCTGAACCCGGGTATGACACCGGTAATCTGAATTTGCGGGCCCATTGGATGCCCTTTACCGCCAACCGGCAGTTCCACCGGGATCCGCGCATCATTGTGGCCGCCCAGGGCAACTGGCTGACCGACGATCGCGGCCGCCGGATTTTTGACAGCCTGTCCGGTTTATGGACCTGCGGGGCAGGGCATGGCCGTACCGAGATTCAGCAGGCGGTGGCCGCCCAATTGGGCACGCTTGATTATTCTCCCGCGTTCCAGTACGGCCACCCCTTGTCTTTTGTCCTGGCGGATAAAATCGCCGCGCTGCTGCCCGGCACGCTAAATCATGTGTTTTTCACGAATTCAGGTTCTGAATGCGCCGATACGGCGGTGAAAATGGCCCGCGCCTATTGGCGTCTGAAAGGCCTGCCCGCGAAAACCCGGCTGATTGGCCGCGCGCGCGGCTATCATGGAGTGAATATCGCGGGCACCAGCCTGGGCGGCATCGGCGGCAACCGTAAAATGTATGGGCACCTGATGGATGCGAGCCATCTGCCGCATACTTTGCAAACCAATCTTCCATTTACCCGCGGCATGGCGCCCACCGGCGGCATAACGTTGGCGGATGATCTGCTAAAACAAATCGAGCTTTACGACGCATCGAATATCGCCGCCGTGATTGTCGAACCGATGTCCGGTTCCGCCGGCGTGATCGTGCCGCCGGAAGGTTATCTCCAGCGTCTGCGCGAGATTTGCACCACTCACGATATATTGCTGATTTTTGACGAAGTGATCACTGGATTTGGCCGGCTGGGGCGTTATTCCGGCGCGGAATATTTCGGCGTCACGCCGGATATCATGAATATCGCCAAACAGATCACCAATGGCGCCATCCCGATGGGCGCGGTGGTGGCCAGCAGCGAGATATACGATACCTTTATAGGGCAGGATACGCCGGATTCCACCGTGGAATTCCCCCATGGCTACACCTATTCGGCCCATCCGGTGGCCTGCGCCGCCGGCCTAGCTACGCTGGCATTGCTGGAGCGGGAACAACTGGTCGCGCGGTCCGCCGAACTGGCGCCGTATTTTGAACGGTCGATTCATGATTTGCGCAGTGCCGGACATATTATTGATATCCGCAACTGCGGCCTGGCGGGGGCGATTCAACTGGCGCCCCGGGATGGCAACGCGACTATCCGGCCGATGGAGGTCGGGCTGGCGTTATGGCAAGCCGGATTCTATGTACGTTTTGGCGGCGACACTTTGCAGTTCGGCCCGGCGTTTAACACCACGCCTGACGAGCTTGACCGGCTATTTGACGCGGTGGGCGAGGCTATCGCCCAGGTCGCATAGCACGGATAGCGCTCGTTTATCGGGCGCGCGGCTGGTTAGCCGCTTAACCGCGGCAGCGGGTCTTGCGCCGGTTGGCCTGTAATAATGGGCAACTGGGGCAATAAACCGTATCGCTGATTTTGTAACGCAGGCAGCAAAGGCGACGGATCGCTTTGGCGCCTCCCTCTTCGTCGTTCACGTAC
>JAATFX010000117.1 GCA_015654925.1 Enterobacterales bacterium
CGATGATCAAACGCTTTCAAACGGATACGGATTCTTTGGTTCTGCATGAGACCAGAGCTCCAATTATTTATAAACGTAGAAAATTACTCCTCACACCCATTTCGATTGATGGGGGAGTGTAATCGTTCAGTATTATCCCCATATCGGGAATGTTGTGTGCTGGCTTACCATTTCAATTTCACCCTTGGGTATTCGCCGTCGGGCTTACATGGCCAGCGCGGACTTCGCAGGTGGCAAGTCGGCTTTTTTCTTATTTGCATAAGACAAGCCCGCGCATTATACGTAAATCTGCTCAGGAAGCAAGCGGGATATGGGATTAAACCGTCTGGATGCGCCATCGATTCCAGTTTTTGCCGCTCAATTTGGCAAGCGGGGTGATTTTGCCGCAGGCTGGCAAGCTGCGGATGAAGGAAGGAGGATGCCATGGAGGCGGCGATTTATTTGCTTTGGGTCGTGCTGCCGGGCGCGGTGATGGGCCGGTGGACCGGGTATATTATCCAGCGGGCGCCGGGTCTGCCGCGCTATCTATCATCCGGGGAATTGCCCGGGCGGGCCTGCGGTTCAGAGCATGAGGCGCCAGGTCGCCGGGGCGGCCACGGCAAAGCCCGTTGCGCCCGTTGGGCGGCATTAACCCGTGGGGTTTGGCGCCACCGCTACGAGGCCAGCGGTATCCTGGCGTTGCTGCCGGTCCCGGTGGGCGAGCCGGCGGACGGATTGCTGGCGGCCCTGTGGATAAATTATCTGTTTCACTGCCTGTTCAACTGGTTTTTGGTGACCCTTAGCTGGATAGATTATTACACCCTGCGGCTGCCCGACCGGCTTACCTTGCCCTTCCTGGTGTGCGGGTTGTTAAACCAGATAACCCGCGAGCGCGGCATCCCGACGATCTGCGCCCTGGCCGACGGCCTGCTGGGGGCATTGTGCGGCGGCGGCGCACTGCTACTGCTCAATGGGCTGTTCCGGTGCGTTAAGGGACATGACGGTATCGGCGGAGGCGATATCAAGCTGCTGGCGGGCCTGGGGGCCTGGCTGGGGTGGCGGGTATTGCCGGAATTATGCTGCGGGGCCGCGCTTGCCGGCCTGGCGTGGTGTTGGATGACGCGTTGCGCCGTTAGGCACAGGCAGATTGCTTTTGGCCCTTGCCTGGCGTTGGCGGGCTGGTTGATATACATCAGCCCGTAGCTGGCGCCCTGCGCTGTCGCCCGCCGGGAGGCGGCGCCTGCTGGCCCAGCTATCAGGCGGCCAGCAACTGGCAACAACTTCCGACAACCACAGGTGCGTCAACTACAAGCCGATGCGTGCCATAGTAAAATCAATATACGGGCAGGCGCTTATTTGTTATTAAGTATCGGGCCGGGTAACGGAGGCCCGCTGGCTATCACGCTCAAATCATTACTGCGCGGCATCTTTTAACTGGGACTGGAGATAGTTCTGCAGGCCGACCAGCTTAATCAAATCCAATTCGGTTTCGAGGAAATCGATATGATGCTCCTCATCGGCCAGAATTTCGATCAGTAAATCGCGGGAGACATAATCCCTGACGCTATCGGCATAAGCAATGCCCTCGCGGAGATCCTGCGCGCCTTGCAGCTCAAGATTAAGATCCGAGCGCAGCATTTCTTCCACATTTTGGCCGATATTCAGCGTGCCGAGATCTTGCAGATTTGGCAGCCCTTCCAGAAAAAGAATGCGTTCGATATAACGGTCCGCATGCTTCATTTCATCGATGGATTCATGGTACTCAATATCGTTAAGACGAATGAGTCCCCAATTTTTGAACATACGGGCATGCAGGAAATACTGATTGATGGCTACCAGCTCGTTGCCAAGCAGCTTATTGAGATGGGTAATGATTTGGGCATCGCCTTTCATAATTAACTCCTCCGTTGCGGTAATGTACAGAATATAACCGCGTCAGAGTAAATCAAGGTAATAACCCTACTAATTATGCAATTTTTTCGTAATGTACCAATTGCTGCAATTCGTCTTCCATGATCAGGCGAGCTTTGCAAGCACACTTGCCGCACTTGTTCGCCACCGGAATGATGCTCTTAAGTTCTTGAAAAGTATTCGGTTGATAGCTTCTAACCGCTTTGCGTATGGCTGTATCGCTAACCGCATTACACAAACAAACGTACATTCTTTATACTCATTGAACTAAAACTAAACATAATTTAAATGAGAACGCTTGTCATTTCAATAGCGGAAATATAATTGTTTTGTAAATATTGGCAGCAGGAAGCTAAACGCTTCTTTAGCCAATAAAAAAGGGCGCCGAAGCGCCCCTTTAACCAAAGACCTTGCGGTCTTAAGCGATAACCTTGGCAACCACGCCGGCGCCAACGGTACGGCCGCCTTCGCGGATAGCGAAACGCAGGCCGTCGTCCATCGCGATCGGTGCAATCAGGTTAACAACCATTTTGATGTTGTCGCCTGGCATTACCATTTCCACGCCTTCCGGC
>JAATFX010000030.1 GCA_015654925.1 Enterobacterales bacterium
CTCCATTCATCGAACTGAATGACCCGCAATTTGACCCCACATTTTCCGGATACCTAGGGATAAATCAAAACGTATCGGAAAGGGTTTTTACGCTAACCTATTGAATTGAAGATATATAGGGATTCATAAGAAAGCATAAAAAAGAAATGGTGGTGCCCGGACTCGGAATCGAACCAAGGACACGGGGATTTTCAATCCCCTGCTCTACCGACTGAGCTATCCGGGCAACGCGCCGCATTAAACCGTATTGACCGCATTTCGTCAATGGATTTATCAAGGATTTATGCGTAATCCCTCTCAATCGCTGCCTTTTCAGGCAAAAACCAGGGCGGTATCAAGTTAACGCCCCATTTTTGCGACACGTGGACAAGCGCAAAATATCCTCCGCCAGCCGGCGGGCCACGGAGACGTCCTGGAGCTGGTGTTTAACCAACAATTTGCTCAGGCAACCTTCCAGGATCAGTTCCATCTGCTGGGCTACCATGGTCGGGTCGTCGGCCTCCAACTGCACCAGCAGCTCGCGGGTATAGGCATAAGACGCCTGTTTCTGCCGTTCGGCCAACTGGTGTATCGGATGGTCGGTGGCGGGATAAAAGCTGCAGGCGGCGACAAACAGGCAGCCCGGGTAGCGCTGCAACCGCACCTGCTCGTCCAGCACCTGGTAGCGCGCCAGCAATTTCTGCTGCGGGTCCAGGGTCTCGTCCAGCAGCAACTGGCTGCGCCAGCTGTCCACCTGGTCGCCGTGATAGCGCAGGCAATCATACAGCAGCGCTTCGCGGTCCGGCCAAAATTGCTCCAGTTCCGTTTGCGGTATGGCCAGTTCCCCGGCAAGCATCTCCAGTGAGACGAGGGTGAAACCTTTTTGTTCCAAAAGGTTCAACGCATGATCAAGTACTTGTTCGCGTTGCACGTATGCCTCCTAAAGCTTGCGATAACCAGTCCCTAATGTCGTTTACCGGGCGACTTTCTGCAAATGGCGCTGAAAATCATCGGCATTCATAAAGCCGGTTACCCGTGAATCAGGGATTTCCCGCCCCTGACGGTCGAAAAATAAAATCGTCGGCAGCCCCATCACCTGCAATTGGCTTAACAGCGCCTTCTGCTCCGGGGCGTTCGCCGTGACGTCCGCCTGCAATAAAGTCAGTTTACCCAGCGCCTGTTTCACCCCGTCGGCGGGGAACGTATATTTCTCAAACTCTTTGCAGGCGACGCACCAGTCGGCATATAAATCCAGCATCACCGGTTTATCGGGAGCGGCGGCCAGCGCGCGGCCAATATCCGCCACGCTGGCGACGCGGCTGAACGCCGGCGCGGTTGAGGCATTGCCCGGACCGGGGCCCGCCGCCGGCGTAAAAACCCAGTCCTGCAACGGCCGCGCCGCCACCAGCATCACCGCCAGCAGGGCGATTTGCACGATACGGCCGCCGCGATAGCGGCCGTGCAGGCTTAACAGAAACGCCCAGCCAAAAAACGCCACCGCCAGCATGCTCCACAGCCGCAAGCCCCAGCTATCGCCCAGGATACGCTCCAGCAAGAACACCGGCAGCGCCAGGATCACGAACCCGAAGCCTTCCTTGACCTGTTTCATCCAGGGGCCGCTGCGGGGCAGCAGCCGGTGGCCGAATAGCGCCACCAGGATAAGCGGCAGCCCCATGCCAAGAGCATACAGATAAAGCGTAATGCCGCCCATGGCCAGATTACCGCGTTGGGCAATATAGAGCAAAATCGCGCTTAGCGGCGCGGTGGTGCACGGGGAGCAAAACAGTCCCGCCAGCGCGCCCATGGCCAGTACGCCGGGCAGCGAGCCGCCGCGCTGGCGGTTGCTCCATAATGCCAGCCGGGTCTGCAAGGCGGGCGGCAATTGCAGGGTATAGGCCCCGAACATGGATAATGCCAGCAGGATAAACAGCACGGATAAACCGATCAAAATGGCCGGTTGCTGAAGCGCCGCCTGGAACTGCAGCCCGGCGGCGGCCACCGCCATGCCGAGCAGGGTATAGGTAATCGCCATACCCTGCACGTAGACCAGCGCCAGCGCCAGCACCCGCCCGGTACGCAGCGGCGGGGTATTATTGCCGAGGATAATACTGGATATCAGCGGGTACATCGGCAGCACGCAGGGGGTAAAGGCGATGCCGATACCGATCAGCAGCGCCCACAGCGGCGTAAAGGGCAGGGTATCCGCCGGGGGCCGGGATGCGGTGATGGCGATGCCCGGCGCGGAAACCGGGCCGGCCGCGCTCACCGCCGCCAAGGGGACGACCCGGGTTTCCGGCGGATAACAAAAACCGGCTTCGGCGCAGCCTTGGTAGGTGACCCGCAGCGTGGCGCCGTCCGCCGCCTGTTGCAGCGGCACATCCAGTTGCAGCGGGGCGCGGTATACCTGCGTATCGCCGAAAAATTCATCGTGATGGGCTTCCCCCGGCGGCAGCGTCAGGCTGCCGAGCGCGGCGTTAACCGGCTCAAGCTTGATTTGCTGGCGATAGAGGTAGTAGCCGGGGCGGATTTGCCAGCTAAGGCGCAATTGCGGCCCCCGCTGCTGGAAATCAAACTCGAACGCCCGATCCACCGGCACGAACGTGGCGGCGGAGGAATCGCCGAACAGCGCGGCATGGGCGGACGCCGGCGCGAGGCCCAGGCCCAGCCAGGCCAGCAATATTAATGTAAGGAAGTGCTTAGCCATGATAAATAGTCTGGATCGCCACCCTGAACGGGTAATACCAGTAACTCCGGGGTTTGATAAGGGTGGTGTTGTTTGATGCACCGGATAAGATCCTGCTGATGTCGGACATGGCTTTTGATCAGCATCTGCACTTCATACTCCTGCTCAAGCTTGCCTTCCCAGATATACAGGGACGTGGCGCCCGGCAGCAGCGTGACGCACGCGGCCAGCTTTTCGCTTAATAATGTGCCCGCCAGCGCCTGGGCGGTGGCCTCGTCCGGGGCGGTGCACAGTACGACGATGGTGCCGTTTTCGGCAGTGCCGTTATCGGTAACGCCAGTATCAATAGCGCCGCTGTCGGCGGATGGGGACGTGCCTTTTCCTGCAGGGAATTTTGCTGCCATGACGACCTCGCGGTGTAACGCCGACCGGCAGTATAACCCGGGCGGCGCGCCGGCAACAGTAATGAAAAAACGTGGGGCGGCGGGACGGCCGGTGGGCGGGGGAACAGTGCCCACCGGCAAAGGGACATCTCATCACGGCAATATTACTTTTGCCCGTTTTCGTCCGTATAGCGCACGGCTTTATAAGTCGGGTGCATCAGGTTCTCCAGCGAGAAAATATCATCCAGCTCGGCGGGGGTCAGCAGCCCGCGCTCCAATACGACCTCGCGCACGCTTTTACCGGTTTCAGCGCAGATTTTACCGACAATATCGCCGTTATGATGGCCGATAAACGGGTTGAGATAGGTAATAATGCCGATGGAGTTAAACACATAAGCTTCGCACACCTCGCGATTGGCGGTGATGCCGTTGATGCATTTATCCAGCAGGTTATAACAGGCGTTGGTCAGGATATGTACCGATTCGAACATCGCCTGCCCAATCACCGGTTCCATCACGTTCAACTGAAGTTGGCCGGCTTCCGCCGCCATGGTGATGCAAGTGTCGTTGCCGATCACTTTAAAACAGACCTGGTTGACCACTTCCGGGATCACCGGATTGACCTTGGCGGGCATGATTGATGACCCGGCCTGAAGCTGCGGCAAGTTGATTTCATTGAGGCCAGTGCGCGGACCGGAGGAGAGCAGCCGCAAATCGTTACAGATTTTCGATAACTTCACCGCCAGGCGTTTTAATGCGCTGTGCACCATGACATAGGCGCCGCAGTCCGACGTCGCCTCAATCAAATCTTCCGCCGGCAGCAGGGGCAGATTGGTAATCTCAGCCAGTTTTTGCACCGCCAGCACCTGATAACCGTCTGGGGTATTGAGCCGGGTGCCGATGGCGGTGGCGCCCAGATTGACTTCCAACAGGAGTTCGGCGGTGCGCAGCAGATTTTTGTTCTCTTCTTTCAGCAGTACGGTAAACGCGTGGAATTCCTGGCCCAGCGTCATCGGCACCGCATCCTGTAGCTGGGTACGGCCCATTTTCAGTACGGTGGCGAACTCCTGCGCCTTGCGTTCAAATCCTTCGCCCAGCTGGCTTATGGCCTCGACCAATTTGAGGATCGAAATATACACCGCGATACGAAAGCCGGTAGGATAAACGTCATTGGTCGACTGGCATTTATTGAGATGATCGTTAGGATTAAGGAACTGATACTCCCCTTTCCGGTGGCCCATCAGCTCCAGGCCGATATTCGCCAGGACTTCATTGGTATTCATATTGACCGAGGTTCCCGCCCCGCCCTGGAACACATCGATAGGAAACTGGTCCAGGCAGCGGCCCTTGTCCAATACTTCGTCGCAGGCGGCGACAATGGTATCGGCTATGTCGTGCGGCAGGGTTCTTAGCTCTTTGTTGGCCAATGCCGCCGCTTTTTTCACCATTACCATACCGCGCACAAATTCCGGGATATCGCTGATTTTAGTGTTGCTGATATAGAAGTTTTCAATGGCGCGCAGGGTATGGATGCCGTAATAGGCGTCAAAGGGGACTTCACGTGTTCCCAACAGGTCTTCTTCTATACGAATCGTATTCGCCATGGGGTACTTCCTTAATGAGCGGTGTTTTTAACTGATAGCAAGGGATAATAGTATGAATATTTTATTATCCAGCTTGTTACACTGACAACGTACTTTTAAGCATCATTATATGCTGAGAAAAGATTTGCACTATTAACTTGATCACGGTTATGTAAATCGTTTTCCCGAAAGCGAGAATGGGCTGGCCCGCCCCGGCGATGGATGGGAATGCCGGCGACGGGGCGGTGATGATGTAAAGTGCGGTAAATAAGGCGGGTTGAAATCGCCGCTTCAGGATACCATTACCATCAGAGCTATTGAAAAATGCCGGCACCGCAGCCGGCGGATTGTCGCCTTGGGCGTCCATCCGCCGGGGTTGCCACATCTGGTCCGGCTAAACCAAAGGAGAATTCGGTGCGTTGGATACCATTACTACTGATTTTTGTTGTCGCCTATATCGAGATAACCCTGTTTATCCAGGTGGCGCATATGATTGGCGTTCTTTTTACCATGCTGCTGATCGTCCTGACGTCTTTTATCGGGGTGTCGCTGGTCCGCGCCCAGGGCTTGAAAATCCTGACCCAGATGCAAATCAAAATGGCCAACGGCGAAAGCCCGGCGGCGGAGATGATCAAAAGCGTCTCCGTTTTGCTGGCGGGTTTCTTGCTGCTGCTGCCGGGTTTTTTCACCGATTTTCTCGGTTTGCTGCTGTTGCTGCCGCCGGTGCAGAATTCGCTGACCCTCAAGCTGCTGCCCTATCTGCGTTTTCAGCGTAGCGGCGGCGGTTTCGGCCCGCAGGATGCCGGCGGCGATACCTTCGAAGGCGAATTCAGGCGCAAGGATATTCCCCACGACCGCATTGGGCATCGTCACGACGACGATAAATAGGCAAAATTTCCCACTCGGATAACGGTTGGGCAACTTGTTGATCTAATGGCTATTTTTTTTGCTAAGTGCAAAATATAGCCATTCAGGCAAAAAAATTCTTTTTTTTCCCCTTGAAGCGTAACTGAACGCCCCCATCTTAATCACCACGAGGCAGGGCGTGAAGGCATGCCCGGCATTCATCCCGAAACAGATACGGACTTTCTTAAGGAGAGCTTTCAATGAAAATTCGTCCATTACATGACCGCGTTATCGTCAAGCGCAAAGAAGTTGAATCAAAATCCGCTGGTGGCATTGTTCTGACCGGTTCCGCGGCGGGTAAATCCACCCGTGGCGAAGTGCTGGCAGTCGGCCATGGCCGCATCCTTGAAAATGGTGAAATCAAAGCACTGGATGTGAAAATCGGCGACATCGTGATTTTCAACGACGGTTATGGCGTGAAAGTAGAGAAGATCGATAACGAAGAAGTCCTGATCATGTCCGAAAGCGACATTCTGGC
>JAATFX010000124.1 GCA_015654925.1 Enterobacterales bacterium
ATACATTTTATTAAGGCAAGAATTATGAACCTACGGAAAACCTCTCTCGTATTGCTTATGGGCGCGATGTTACCGGCAGGTGGCGCGTTTGCCGCGGCCAACAGCGTGCTGGTTTACTGCTCCGAAGCCTCGCCGGAATCCTTTAATCCGCAAATCGCCAGCTCCGGCCCGTCTTTTGTCGCCAGTTCCCAGGTGCTGTATAACCGGCTGGTGACCTTCAGGGAAAGCGATAATGTGCCGGTGCCGTCGCTGGCCACCGCCTGGACCATCAGTCCCGACGGGAAAACCTATACTTTTACCCTGCGCCCGGGAGTGAAATTCAACAGCAATAAATATTTTACCCCGACCCGGGATTTCAATGCCGACGATGTTGTTTTCTCCGTCCTGCGGCAAAAAGACGAGAATCATCCGTATCATAAAGTGTCCCGGGCCACTTATGAGTATTTCAACGATGTCGGCCTCGGCTCGCTCATCCAGGATGTAAAAAAACTCGATGACCAGCACGTCCAGTTTACCCTGAACAAACCCGACGCCACCTTCCTGGCCGTCTGGGGCATGGATTTTACCTCCATCCTCTCCGCGGAATACGCCGACGCCATGTTGAAAGCCGGCACGCCCGAACGGGTGGATACCGACCCGATCGGCACCGGTCCCTATAATCTGAAAGAATATAAAGTCGATTCGGCGATCCGCTATGAAGCCAATCCGCATTACTGGCAGGGCGACGTACCCACCAAGCGCCTGATTTTTGCCATTACCCCCAACGTCACCACCCGGCTGGCAAAGCTTGAAAAAAACGAATGCCAGATTATTCCCGCGCCCAACCCGGTTAACTTTGATCAAATCAAAAATAACAAGGATCTGGCGCTGCATAGCATTGACGGCTTAAGCGTCGGCTACCTGGCGTTTAATACCGCTAAAAAGCCGTTCGACAAGGTATTGGTGCGCCAGGCCTTGAATTATGCGGTGGATAAAAAGGCGATCGTGAATGCGGTATTCCTGGGCACCGGTTCGGTGGCAAAATCCCCGATCCCGCCCAATATGCTCGGGTTTGATAAAGATCTCGCGGATTATCCCTACGATCCGGCCAAGGCCAAAGAATTACTGAAGCAGGCGGGTCTGGAGCAGGGCTTTACCACGGACTTATGGTCGATGCCGGTGCAGCGTCCGTACAACCCCAATTCCCGCCGCATCGCGGAAATGATCCAGAGCGACTGGGCGAAGGTGGGCGTCACGGCCAAAATCATCACCTTTGAATGGGGCGAATACCTCGCCGGCATTCGCAAGGGCGAGCATTCCACCGCCCTGTTCGGCTGGATGTCGGATAACGGCGACCCGGACAATTTCGCCAATGTCCTGTTGGGATGCGGCAGCATCAACAGCGGGTCCAACGCCGCGTTCTGGTGTGATAAGCACTATGACGCCTTAATTCAGCAAGCCAAGGCCATCAGCGATCCGGCCCAGCGCGCCGCACTGTATAAACAAGCGCAGCAAGTGTTCCATCAGCAGGCACCGTGGGTGCCGCTGGCAAACGGCAAAACCTTTTACGCCACGCGCAGCAATGTGACCGGCTATAGCGTCAGCCTTAACGGCAGCGATTTTTCCAAAGCGAAGCTGGAATAAGGATCACCGGCCGCAGCCCGCGGGGTTGCGGCCGGTAAACGTATGAAGGGACCGCCGCGGCTTTTTTTTTTTGCATCGCCGGCCGGCGGCCCCCTCTCATCAGGCGCTGGCCCGCGCAATAAAATGCCAGTCCATCATTATGCGTTCCGTCGGCGCGTCCGGGTTATCAATTTTTTTAAGCAACAGGGAGGCGGCCCGGCGCCCTATTTCCCTGGACGGCTGCGCGATGGTGGTGAGCTGGGGTGAAACTATCTCGGACAGTTCGGTGCCGTCAAAACCTATCACCGCAATATCGCCCGGAATGGACAGTCCCGCGTCTTCGATGGCGCGCATGGCGCCGGCCGCCAGCGTATCAGACACGGCAAACACCCCATCGGGACGCGCATCCGCATCCAGCAATTTTCCCATCGCGGCCTTGCCCGCGCTGAAACTCAGGTCGCTGGCGTATTCAATGGCTTCATAACCGGCCTCCTGCCGATGGATCACCGTTTTATAGCCGCGTTCCCTGAGCTGGGCATATTTGTAGCTCAGATCGTGGTTGATAAGCGCAATGCGGCGGCATCCCCGTTGCAGTAAATGCCGGATGGCATGCTCCGCCGCGTCCGTATCGCTGATGCCGACGCAGGAAACGTCGCCGGCATCGGCATATTCCGCGCACTGCACCCAGGGCGTCCGGCCAATCATGGCGCCCAGATCCGTCAAGGTTGAAAATGCATCCATGGTGATAATGCCGTCGACCATTTTGCCCGAGAGCAGCCCCAGGCTGGATTTTGACCGTTCGATATCGGAACCCGAGTTGCATAACAGGATACGGTAGCCGTTTTTTTCCGCTTCTTCTTCAATCCCTTTCACGACATCGGCGCAGAAAGGGTTGGCGATATTCGAGACCATCACCAGAATCATCGAGCTTTTGGCGGTTCTCAGTTGGCGGGCCAGCAGGTTGGGCTGGTAATTGCTCTCCCTGATAGCCGCCAGCACGCGCTCACGGTTTCCGGCTTTGACGGTCTCGCTGTTGTTGAGCACGCGGGACACCGTCGCCACCGAGACGCCTGCCAGTTTGGCTATTTTCTGAATCGACATAACGACAACACATCCTGCGGTCATCACCTTTTTACCAGAGGCTACCACAGTTCACCGGCGGCATGAATCAAAGCCCGGCGTTATCTGCGCGCCGGGCGTTATTCCCAGTCGGCTACCCTGACCCACCGCTGCTGGCGGTAACTTTGCATGATGGCGTCGATGATGCCCATCACGCCGGCGCCCTCGTAAAAGGTGGCGAATGGGCTATGGCCTTTCGCCGGAGCCCGGCCGGCGCCAACGGCGGTATAAAACTGCAGCATCATGTTTTTGAACGCATCCGGCCAGCCTTCAATGTGTCCGCCGGGGAAGTGTGCCGAGCGCGCCGCATCGGCGTTCATCAGCCCCGGATCGTCGGAAAGTACCTGATTGGCCCTGGCGCGATGCCCCACCCAAAGTTGCTGCGGCGTTTCCTGATCCCAGGCGAGCGAAGCATCGCTGCCGTTCACTTCAAAATTCAGCCGGTTTTTTCTCCCGGCGCTGACCTGCGAAACCTTGAAACAGCCTTTACTACCGTCATCGAACCGGAACAAGACAAAGCCCAGATCCTCGGTGGACACCGGGCGGTCTTCGTAACGCGCATCCTCCTGTTTGGTGGTAAAGGTCCCATTGCCCAGCACGCTGGCTTTACGCGTCGGCCAGACGATGGATAAATCGGCCATGACTTCGATAATTCGCCGGCCGGTGACAAACTGCACCGTATCGCACCAGTGGGAACCAATATCCGCCATGGCGCGGGAATGCCCCCCCAGCGCCGCGTCCACGCGCCAATTGTAGTCGGTCTCCAGCAGCATCCAGTCCTGCAGATAGCCGCCGTGCGCGCAAAACAGCCGCCCCAATTGCCCGTGGCGCAGCATGCTGGCGGCCTGCTGCACCATGGCGAACTGGCGGTAGACGAAACTGACGCCGTGAACCACCCCGGCGTCTTGCGCCAAAGCGACCAGCTCCCGCGCTTCATCCGCGGTCATGCACAGCGGTTTTTCCGAAAAGACATGTTTGCCGGCGCGCAGGATTTTACGGTTGATTTCGGCATGCAGGTGATTGGGCGTGCAGTTATGTACGACCTCAAGACCGGGATGGGCCAAGAAGGCGTCGATGTCGCCGTACGCATGCGGGACATTGAGCTGCGCCGCTTTGGCCTGGGCGGCGGCCAGCGGCGTATCGCACAGCGCCACTACCTCGACCACGCCCAGGCGGCGGATGGCTTCAAGATGCGCGGGCCCGATAAAGCCCGTACCGACAATACCCGCCTTAATCACGATCTGCGCCCTCCACGAGTCCGAGCATGCGGCGCGCGGCGGCGCGATCTCCGGCGCCGGCGGCAAAATCGTCGAAGGCCCGGTCGGCCACCGGAATAATATGGCGGCGGATAAAATCGCTGCCTTCACGGGCGCCGGTTTCGGCGTCTTTCAGGCAGCATTCCCATTCCAGCACCGCCCAGCCATCAAAGTCATACTGGGAAAGCTTGCTGAAAATCCCTTTGAAATCGATTTGGCCGTCGCCGGGGGAGCGGAAGCGCCCCGCCCGGTCCGGCCAGTTCTGATAGCCGCCGTAGACGCCGCTGCGTCCGCTGGCCGCGAATTCGGCATCCTTGACGTGGAACGCTTTGATGCGCGGATGATAGCGATCGATGAATGCCAGATAGTCCATGTGCTGCAAGTGCAGATGGCTGGGGTCAAACAGGATATTGCAGCGCGGATGGTTATCCACCCGGGCCAGGAAACGTTCAAACGTGGCGCCGTCGTGCAGGTCTTCGCCCGGGTGAAGCTCAAAACACACATCCACCCCATGCTGGTCAAAACAATCCAGTATCGGTCGCCAGCGCTGCGCCAGCTCATCAAACGCCTCGTTCAGCAGCGTCTGGTTATGCGGCGGCCAAGGATAGAAGTACGGCCAGGCCAGCGAGCCGGAAAAAGTGGCGTGCGCCGTTAATCCCAACTTACCGGACGCGGCGGCCGCCAGTTTTAACGCCCGGGTCGCCCAGGCCTGGCGCGCTTGAGGATTGCCGCGCACGGCCTCGGGGGCGAAACCATCGAACGCCAGATCATAAGCGGGATGGACGGCAATCAATTGCCCCTCAAGGTGGGTGGAAAGCTCGCTGATGGTCAGCCCGTAGTCAGCCAGTTTTTCCAGGATTTCATCACAATAAATCTGGCTGGCGGCGGCTTTTTCCAAGTCAAATACGGCCTGGTGATTACAGGGAATCTGCAAGGCTTTATACCCCAGCGAGGCGGCCCACTTGGCCAGCCCGTCGAGCGTATTAAAGGGGGCTTGCTCCCCGATAAACTGCGATAAAAAAATGCCCGGACCTTTGATCGTCTTCATTACATCTCCCATAAAATCAAACGTGCTTTGGTTCTTTATATTTAAAAGAAAAGAGGAAAATCACCGCGATAATCGCGGCGGAAATCGCCGGAATCCACCAGAAGGTCACCCACGCCTGCGGCACGGCCTGTCCCGCCACCAAGCGGTTGTAAAGCGCGCCGGAAATCTGCGAGCCCAGCAGCATGCCGATGCCATAGGTGAACATGACAATCATGCTCTGCGCCTGCCCTTTCACCTTGTCGCCGGCAACGCGGTCGGTATAGATAAAACCGACGACGAAAAAGAAGTCATAGCAGACGCCGTGCAGCAGGATGCCGAGGTACAGCAGGAACCGCCCCTCTTCGCTTACGCCCAGCGCGAAAAAGGCGTAGCGGACGAACCAGGCCAGCATGCCGATCAGCAGCATGTATTTAACGCCCAGGCGGCGGAACAGCAAAGGGATGACCAGCATAAAGCAGATTTCAGACATCTGGCCGAAAGACATGGCGGTGCTGACGTCGGCGATACCCACATCGGCAAGATACGATGCGGTATACGCATAGTATGTGCCGAGCGGTACGGAAATCAGCATGGCGCAGAGCGAGAACACAAAGAAGTGGCGAACTTTAAGCAGTGCGAACGCGTCTGCGCAAAGCAGGTCGCGCAGCGCCACCGGCAGACCTTTGGCCGGCGCCGGCGTATGCGGTAATGTCAGGCTGTATATCGCCAGAATGACCGAGCAGATTGCCGCCACCCAGAAAATATTCACGCTGGCCGAAACGCCGGTGACGCCGATAAAAATACCGGCGACGATCCAGCCGATGGTGCCGAACACCCGCACCACCGGAAAGCTTTTATCGATATTTTTCAGGCTGTGGAACGCAATGTTATTAGTCAGCGCCAGCGTCGGCATATAACAGAGCGTATAGGCGAACAGCAGCGCGATCAGCAGCGTGCCGTTTTCATTGAACAAGGCCTGCGGCACGAACCAAAGGATTACCGCCCCGGCCAGATGCATTACCGCCATGACTTTTTGCGAGGCGAAAAAACGGTCCACCAGCATGCCCAGCACGAACGGAGACAAAATCGAGGCGATGGGGCCGGCCGAGAACGCATCGCCAATCAGCAGTGACATATTATGGTTTGCCATCACCAGACCCAGCGTGACCGACCAGCTCCCCCAGATAAAGAACTGTAAAAACATCATTAACGACAACCGCGGCACCAGGAACCGATGCTGCACGTTGCCATTTTCACTACTTTCCATTGTTGACGTCATTTTTTTGCCTCGCCATAAAAAGTAATCGATTACAAAATGCGTTTAGCGGAAAGTAATCGATTACAAAATAATTATCCCGCCATTTATAATGAAATTGCGAGATCTATCACGATAAAGTTATTGCGCGCAAAAAAGACGGCATTGCGCCTTTGCCGCCGAATTGCCGCCACGAAGGGCCGCGCCGATGCTAAAAAACTAAGCCTGGTTCGCGTAATGTTTACCAAAAGTACGCATCACGGCCTCAATGAAAACGCTCAACTTAGCCATACGCTGGCGATCGGGCCGGTAAAGCAAATGCATAGGTCGCGGCGGGGAGATGAAGGCCGTCAATAAGGGGATAAGTTTGCGCTGTGCCAGCGCCTCGTGCGCCAGTACCTCCGGCGCCATCAGTATTCCGCTCCCTGCCAGCGCCGCCGCCAGCAAGGCATAGCTGTCATTGACCCGCAGGCGACCGCGCACCGGTACGGATATCAGTTTGCCATTTTGCATAAACCGCCATTCGTGCATCTGCTGGCGGTCCCAATGGGCAAATCCCAGGCAGTCGTGTTCAGCCAGTGCTTGCGGGTCCGGGGGCATCCCCCGGCGGGCGAGATAATCCGGCGCGGCGCAGACGACCAACTGGTAAGGAAGCAACGCGCGGGCAACCAGTCCGGGATCGAGATTATCGCCGATGCGAAAGGCAATATCGATCTCTCCTGCGGCCAGATTGCTGAGGCTATCGGTCAGATCAATATCAAATTCAATAGCCGGATAATCCTGCAGGAAACGACTGATGAATGGCATCAGCGTGGTATTGCCGAAGGTGACGGGGGCGCTGATGAGCAGCGTGCCTTCCGGTTTGGTTTTCATTTGCTGGGCCAATGCGTCGGCAGCATCGATTTCATGCAAAATCAGCCGGCAGCGCTGGTAATAATGCCGGCCGAACTCCGTCAAAACCTGGCGGCGTGTGGTACGGAGCAGGAGACGCATCCCGGTTTGCTGTTCCAGCCCGGCTACCGCTTTGGCAACCCGCTGCGGGGAGACGTGTAATTTGACTGACGCAGACGCAAAACTCCCCGTCTCTACCGTCAGCACGAACGCCAGCATACTTTTCAGCTTATCCATTACCGTCTCTTTAGTTGTTAATGCCGCAATAAAAGCGCTAGTTATCGCTTATTCACAATCTGGTATCTTAAATAAAGTTAACCAAAAAGGATAAGAATATGAAAAAAATCGCCATTATCGGTGCGGGATATTTGGGCCGCGGCTGTGCCCAACTGTTTCTGAACGCCGGTTACCAAGTCATGATCAGCAATTCGCGCGACAAAAATTCATTAAGCAGCGTGGTCAGCGGTATTGTCGGTTGCCAGATAGGCACCACAGAGGAGGCGGTCGACTTTTCCGATATCGTGCTAATCGCTATCCCGTTTACGCAGATAACCGCCTTAACCGCCGATGCGTTCAGCAAAAAGATCGTTATCGACGCCAATAACTACTATCCGGAGCGGGATGGTCAAATAGAGGTGCTTGATACGCATCAGATAACCACCAGCGAGCTGGTGGCTAAACATCTGCGCGACGCCTATGTCGTGAAAGCCTTTAATGCCATACTTGCCGCGGATTTAGTAAAAGACGCGCGGCCGAAAAACGATCAAAACCGGCGGGCGCTGCCGATTGCCGGGGATCATGCTGATGCCAAAGCCGAGATTATACGGTTGTATGATGATGTGGGCTATGACGCAGTGGATGCGGGCAAGCTGGCCGATAGCTGGCGTTTCGAGCGCGCCAAGCCGGCTTATTGCATTGCGCTGAATAAAGCCGAACTGGCCGCGGCGCTGCAAGCGGCGCAACGGGATAAAGAAGTCGCCCATGGCTCATGGCGGCATAATTAATACCTACCGCATAATACATACCGCGGCTTCGTATTTTGCCCTGACCGGATAAACCGGTCGACTGGATATACGGCGCCGAGGAAAAAATCCGGCGGTTGATACGCCCAGGCGCCGGATTTGCCGGGGAGCACGCGCCGCTTACGCCGCCAGCAACCCGTCTCACCCATACCAGGCGTACCCCTTGGGCACGCGCGAGAAGCCGACCGCTGACAAGACGTCCGCCGCCGGGCCGGCATTCGCCGGCTTGCCATCGATATTTTCCAGGGTAAATACCCGGCGGTCCTCGCGCTTGAGCGCGGCCGCCAGCGCGCGGATTCCGGCGCCAAGCCACCCGGCGGCGGCCGCGTCCCGGCTATCAAAAAAGGTCAGCAGCTGGCGGCCGCTTGGCCCCAGATAGCCGGCCAGCCTGCCGTTGCAAATGATCACCATGGCGCCGCCGCGCCGCGCCGGGTGAATGCCTGAACGATGGGCGGGCCAGGGCAGCAGCCAACCGAAGGGATTGGCCGGGTCATAGGCTGCCAAGGCCACCGCCGCCGGTTCGCCGGGCGGCGCCTGCGCCAACTCGCGCAGACGTTCGATACAGTCCCTATCGGCAAACTGCGCGGCGCCCAACCCGGTGATGAACCGCCCGCGCAGCACGCGGCCCGCCTCTTCCATCCTCCGTAGCACCGGTTGCAGCGCGGGAAAGCCCCCCGGCACCTGTTCCGCCACGGCCACGCCGCGGCTGATTGCGCCATAGCGGTCGAAGAGATTCTCCACCAGGGTCAGCGTCCTGACGGTATCATTGACCGGCTCGCCGGCCAGCAATGACCAGCGGCCGGCCAGGGCCGCATCGCCGAACCGGGCATTCCTCGCCGCCGCCGGTTTGCCCGGCTGCCATACCGGCACCCACCCCACCACCTGGCGCCGGTGCCGCGGCGAGCGGGCCGGGCGCGCGCGCGCGGACGGGCGTGAACCGATCAGCGCGCGCAGCGGCGACCAGGTGTCGCTGGTGACGCGGCCTTGCCAGGCCAGGTCCCACAATGCTTCGGCAACCGCGGCAGGCGTTGCCTCCTCGGCCAGTCCCGGTTCGGCCGTTCCTTGTTCGGGGTCATTGAACAGCCGCGCCTGGGCGAGCGGCGCCAACTGACGGGCAAAATAGGCGCCGCCGTCCGCCAGCACATCAAGAATGGCTTGCTGCAACGCGGACGGCGCGCCGGCGCCATCGTCCGCCGGCGGCAGCGTTTCGCCGGCGTTGTCGCGCAGATGCAGGGAGACCAGTCCATCGTCGTCGCCCAGCGCGCCATGACCGGCCCAGAGCACTTCGCCGGTGGCCATCAGTTCATCCAACATGGCCGGCCGGTAGTCATGCACCCTGGCGGGCAAAATCTGCCGTTCCCACAGCGAAGCCGGCAAAGCCACTCCCGCCAGTTGCTCGATCGCCCGCGCCACGCCCTCGATACCGTCAAAGGCGCCCTGCCCCGCGGCCAGATCTTGACCCGCCGCCGACGCGGCGGCGTCGGTCAGCAAGCCCTGGCGCTCCAGCACCAGCCGCACGAAGGCCTGCTGGGATACCGGCCGGGTCGCCTCGCGCGCCGCCTGCAGAGAGCGCGCCCGCAAACGGCGGAATACCTCATCCCCTACCCACTGGCGTTGGCTGCCTGCCCCCGCGACATTGCAGGGCAAAATCCGGCCCCGATCGCGCAGGCGCTCCAATTGCTCGTTGACCACGGCCACGCCCAACCCAAAGCGCATTGCCGCCTGCGCCGCGGTAAAAGGGGCATGGGTGCGGGCATAGCGGCTGAGCAATTCGCCCAAGGGCGCGTCGGCCGATTGCAGAAATGCCTCCGGAATGCCTGGGGGCAACTTTACGCCCAGCGCGTCGCGCAAACGGGCGGCATCTTCTATGCCGGCCCAGCGGGACTCCCCAGCGATACGCACGGGAATAATCCGCCGGGCCGCCTCCAATTGCGCCAGATAATCGCCGGGGTCGTCGCCGGCCAGGCGCGCCGCAATCTCCGGGCGCGATAAAGGGCCCAGTTCACGCAATAGATCAACCAGCCCTTCCGCGCCCTTCACCTGGCGATCCGCGGCGGTGCGCTGCAATTCCCGCCCGACCTGTTCCACCACCCCGGGATCGAGCAATTCGCCCAGTTCCACTTGCCCCAACAGCTCGCCGAGCAAGCCGCTGTCCAGCGATAATACGGACGCCCGGTGTTCGGCCAGCGGCACATCGCCCTGATACATAAACTCGATCACATAGCCAAACAGCAAATTGGCCGCAAACGGCGAAGGAAGTTCGGTGGTGACCTCCAGCAATCGCACCGCGCCGTCATGCAGCCGCTGCATAAGTGCCTGCAGGGCGGTGAGGTCGTACACGTCCTGCAAACACTCCCTGGCGGTTTCGATTATCAGCGGGAAATCGTCATGCTCCCGGGCAATCTCCAGCAGTTGGCCGGCGCGCAGCCGCTGCTGCCACAGCGGCGAACGCTTGCCGGGGCGGCGGCGGGGCAGCAGCAACGCGCGCGCCGCGCATTCGCGAAAGTGGGCGACAAACAGCGCCGATTGCCCTACCGCATCGGTAACGATTTGCAGCAGCGCGTGCGGGTCGAAAACAAACAGTTCCGCGCCGGGAAGGCGGCCCAGGCTGTCCGGTATGCGAATGATGATGCCGTCATCGCTGGCGACCACGGCGGGGTCGATTTTTAAACGCCGGCGAATTCGCGCGGCGATCGCCAGCCCCCAGGGAGCATGCACGCGCTGGCCATACGGCGAATGCAGCATCACCCGCCAGTCGCCGCTCTCATCGCGACAACGTTCGATCACCAAGGTTTGGTCGGTGGGCATCACCCCGGTGGCCTCCCGCTGCTCCGCCACCAATTCCACCAGATTATTGATGGCGTAATCATCCAACCCGGCGGCCGCGAGACGCGCCGTCAGGGGACCGTTTTCATTTAGCGGATAACGCGGGTCCGCCGTCGCCGCCTCCACTTCGCGCAGGAAAACGCCGATGGCCTCCCCCAATTCAGCCGGACGGCCCGCATTGTCCCCATGCCAAAACGGCAGCCGGGCGGAACGTCCCGGCGCCGGGATCACCACCACCCGATCGTGGGTAATCTGCTGGATGCGCCAGGAGGTGGCGCCCAGCGTAATGACGTCGTTGACCCGCGACTCGTACACCATCTCCTCGTCGAGTTCGCCGACCCGGCGCGCGCCTTTCTGTTCCTCGCCTTCCGGCAAGACTACCGTAAACATGCCGCGATCCGGAATCGTGCCGCCGCTGGTAACCGCCAATTGCTGCGCCCCGGGGCGGGCGGTGAGCGAACCGCTCGCCCGATCCCAGACCAGGCGCGGGCGAAATTCGCCGAACGCCTCCGACGGGTAGCGGCCGGCCAGCATATCCAGGGTGGCGTCGAACGCGCTGCGCGGCAACGCGCGAAACGGGTCCGCGCGCCTCACCATCGCATACCAGTCTTCAATATTAAGCGGTTCCATGGCCACCGCGGCCACGGTGTGCTGCGCCAACACATCGAGCGGATTGCGCGGCGGCGCCACCGCTTCCAGGCGCCCGGCCAGCATGCGCTCCACCGTCACGGTGGCGTCGATTAAATCGCGCCGGGTGCGCGGATAAAACACGCCGGAGGAGACGCCGCCGACCTGATGGCCGGCGCGCCCCACCCGCTGCAGCGCGCTCGCCACCGAGGGCGGCACGCCGACCTGGATCACCTGATCCACCAGCCCCATGTCGATGCCGAGTTCCAGGCTGGAAGTGGCGACCACGCAGCGCAGTTCGCCGGCTTTGAGCGCGGTTTCAATTTCCGCCCGCCGCTCCTTGGACACCGAGCCATGATGCGAGCGGGCGATAGCCGGCGGTTCCCCGGCGGCGCGCTTGCCGGTGCCGCCCGAGTTGGACAGGTAATGCGGGTCGGGTTCCGCCGGCAGGGAGGACATGGCGTAGCGTTCGGCATAGCCTTCATTGAGGCGCGCCGTCAGCTTTTCCGACAGCCCGCGGGAATTGGTAAACACGATGGTGGAGCGGCAGGTGAGGATCTGCTCAAGGATGCTGGCCTCCACATGCGGCCAAATCGATCCCGCGCGCCCGGAGGCTTTCATCTCCGGGGACGCATCGCCGCGCGGCGGTATATCGGTCATATCCGCCACCGGCACCACTATCTTCACCGCCAGGGGCCGGCTCGACGGCGGGTTGACCACCGTCACCGCGAGCGCGCCGCCCAGGAAACGGGCCACGCGCTCCACCGGGCGCACCGTCGCCGACAAGCCGATCCGCTGCGCCGGCGCGGGCAGCAAGGCGTCCAGCCGCTCCAGGCTCAGCGCCAGATGCGAACCGCGCTTGGCGCCGGCCACCGCATGGATCTCATCGATAATCACCGTGGTTACGCCGCGCAAGGTTTCGCGCGCCTTGGACGTCAACATCAGATACAGCGACTCGGGGGTGGTGATCAGAATATCCGGCGGCCGCCGCAGCAGGCTGGCGCGTTCGGCGGCCGGCGTGTCGCCGGTGCGCATGCCCACGGTCAGTTCCACGCCAGGATCGCCGCGCTGCCGGCGCCTGGCGCTGACGCCATCGAGGGGTATGCCCAAGTTGCGCCGCACATCGGCCCCCAGCGCCTTGATGGGCGAGATATAAACCACCCGGGTGGCGGTTTGGCGCGCGCGGTCGGGTTCGCGTTCGCGCTCCTGAAACAGCCGGTCGATGGCGTGCAAAAAGGCCGCCAGCGTCTTGCCCGAACCGGTGGGCGCGATCACCAGGGTGCAGTCGCCGGCGCCAATCGCCGCCCAGGCGGCCTGTTGCGCGGGCGTCGGCGCGGCGAACGTCGAGGCGAACCAGTCCCGGGTGGCGGGATGGAACCGGCTTAGGGCATGGGGGGGAGTCCGTTCTGGCTTGAACATTGCCGGTTAACGTCCGAAGGCGCGGTATCGAACCAGCGCCGTGGGGCGGCGCGCGGCCGGCGTCCCATTTCCCAACGGGGAAAAAGCGATTTTATTCATGGCGAGGCGATCCTTTTAGGTCCGGACGGCTGGCAGGCAGCGGTTGATGCCGGCACACACGTAATAACAGCTTAGCAGATTGCCGCCATGGCGTTTTGCGCGCCGCCGACCGCCGCGGACCCGTGGGGATGCGCCGCCAGCTTAAATACCGGGGCGTTTTTTTATTCGATCACCGAAAATCCGTGGGTGCCGTCCTGCGCCAATTGCGCCACCAGGCCGTACTCCCACTCCAAATAGGCCTGCATGACCTGCGCCGGCACATCGGTGCCTTCATACGGGCGGCGATAGCGGTCGATACGCGGCGACAGCAGTTGGGTTTCGCCTTGCTCCAGCGGCAGATTCGCCGCCCGCCAGGCGGCGTTGCCCCCGTCCAGCACATAAACCGGCTTGCCGGTCAGCCGTTCCAGTTCCTCCACCGCATAGGCCGCCAGCAGGCTGGTGCCGCAGGTGACCACATAGCGTTGCGCGGACGGCAAGGCATCCGCCGCGGCCAGCTTATCCAGCTGCGCGCGCAATAACCAGCTGGCGCCGGGGATATGGCCGGCGACGTAATTGGCGCTGCCGGTAACATCGAGCACCGCGGTGCCGGCCTCCCGCAGCCAACCGGCCAGGAGAGCGGCGTCCACCCGCCGCTGCGGCGGCACGGCGGGCAGCGGCGGCGACCATGCGCCCCGCTCGCTAAAATCGCCGGCGGCCAGCCCGTCCAGCACCCAAACCTGCCAGTTCATCTGCGCCAGCCAGGACGCGGTCATATCGGCGCGCGCCTGCAGGTCGTCCACCAGCACGATGCGCGCGCCGCGCACGCTGGCGTAATGATCGGTCTCCTGCACCAGCTGGCCGCCGGGCGCCGGCCGGGCGCCGGGCAGATGGCCGGCGGCATATTCCTCCGGGGAGCGCACATCAAACACATACGTGGTGCGCTCGCTATCGGCCCGCCACTGCGCCAGATCCTCCATGCCGGCCCGTTTAACCCCGGCGCGATCGGCGACCCGGCGGGCATCCTGGCCGGCCAGGCGGCGAATATCGGCGCCCGGCTGCCCATAGCGGCGCTGCTGGCCCTGTTCCAGGTCATAACCGGCCAACGTCCAGCCGATAGTGCCGTTGCGCAGGGCGAAAACCGGATTGGCGATGCCCGCATTCACCAGCGACTGGGCGCCGATGATGCTGCGGGTGCGCCCGGCGCAGTTGACGATCACCCGGGTTGACGGCGCGGGAGCCAGATCCCGCACCCGCAATACCAGCTCCGCCCCCGGCACGCTGATGCTGCCGGGGATATTCATGGTCTGGTACTCATCAAAGCGGCGCACATCCAGCACCACCGCATCCGCCTGCCGATCCAGCAATTCTTTCACCTGTTCCGCCGCCAGCGAAGGGGTATGGCGCTGGTGCTCCACCCATTCGCCGAAAGACTTGCTGGGGGAATTCACATCAATGAACAGTACGCCGCCCGCCGACCGCCAGCCGGCAAGGTCATCTTCCAGCAGCGCCACATCGGTATATCCCAGAGCCAGCAGACGCTGCGCGGCCCTGGCGGCCAGCCCCGCGGCGTTATCATACAATGTCACCGGGGTATCCGGCCGCGGGATGCGCGCCAAAACCTCGATTTCCAGTTTCGATAAAGGAATATTCACGGCGAACAGCGGATGGCCTTCGGCATAGAGGGCCTCTTCGCGGACATCCACCAGCGCCATTTCCCGCCCGTCCAGCAGGGCCTGGCGGATCGCCCCCGCCCCGCGCCGCGTTATTGCTCGATTAGCCATGGTGCGACAAATCCCAAATGTTAGGTAACAAGGTATTGAAGTAGCCGGAAATAAACCGCTTTTCGCTGCCGTCCGGTTGATAGGCGGCGCGCCGCCCCCCGGACAAACTGGCCACCGAGAAGCGCTGGCGCGAATCGGCATGGAGTCAATACTGCTGATAATGCTGCGGGTGCGGTTGGGCAAAGGCACCGTCCAGCAGTCGTCATGGCAGACCAGCCCGGCCAGCAAGGGCTTGCCCTGGCGCAGGATAACGGCCTCTCCCCGCTGTTCATCCAGTGCGGCCGCCAACTGCCCGATAAGCAAGCCTGCGATCTCAGGAGCTAAAGTGATATTTTTCGGCCAGGCCCAGTTCTTTGACGATGCGCACCCCTTTTTGCAGGGCTTCTCCCTGCAAATCCTGCAGCGGCCGGCGCAAACTGCCCCCCGGCAGGCCGATGGCGTTCATTAATGATTTGACCGCCACCGGATTGATCGCCGAATAGGTATAATGCAGCAACGGCAACAGGTGCTGGTACGCTGTGCGGAAACGCGCGCCATCTTCGCCGGAACGCCACGGGCGCGAAATCTCGGCCAGCTCGGCCGGCGCGATATTGCCGGTCATATTGGCGGTGCCGTGTCCGCCCAGCGCCATGGTCGGCACCACCAGTCCCAGGTTGGGCGAGTCGCAGCACATCACCGCCACATCGGGGTTGCCGGCCAGCACCTGCGCCACCTGGCCGACGCGGGTCGTGGACTCTTTATGCACGATATAATTGGGATGTTTGAAAATACGCAGCAGCGAGTCCCAATGCAGATCGGTTTTTACCCGCGGCGGATTGTTATAAATGCCCAGGGGCAAATCCGTCGCATCGGCGATCTCCAGGAAATAACGCTCGATATCGTTTTCGCTGGCGCAAATGTAGGCCGGCGCGGCCAGGATGGCGCCGTCGGCGCCGTTATCCTGGGCATAACGCACATAGTCGATACTGGTATCGGTATTATTGCCGGTACAGCCGTAGAATAATTTCATCTTGCCGGTTTTAAACTGCGCCGTGCGGCGGATGATCTCTTTTCGCTCATCGGCCGACAGCATGGAGACTTCGCCGGTGGACCCCATAATCAGCACCGCCGCCGTGCCATGGCTCTCCTGGAACGCCAATAAGGTGCGGAATGCCTCGAAATCAATACTGCCGTCGGCATTGAATGGCGTAATCAGCGCCACAAAAGACCCTTCTATTTTCTGAATGCCCATGTCGTACTTTCACCTCTAGCCGTCATGATTAAAGCCGGTGGGCCAATGCGCCCCGGCCGCGTATCCGTCTCTAGCGCAATGGCGCCGGCGCAGCAAAGCCCGCCGCGACAAAACGCAGTAAGTTGTCCAATACTTCTTCATCGTCATGGCTGTTGCACAAACCATGGGACATAATGGCCAGCCGCCCGGACAGGGGATCGGAGTCCGCCAGCACGTGCATGGCGGCGCCGCGGGCGAACTCATAGCGCCAGATGATTTCCGCGCGGGAAAGCCGCGGCGCCGCGCGGGCGAAAGCGGCGAAAAAACGTTCAGCCACATAATCGAACTTATCCGCCACCATGGCGGTTATCGTCGCCTGCGGCGAGGCGCGCAAATGCTGTAATAAACGTACGGCAATCCGGCCGCCGTCGGGCGAACGCGCCGATTCAACCAGCGGGCGCAATAGCGCGTTGAGTATGGCCTCCAGCGGCGGCGCGCGATCGGCATAGCGCGCGTCAAGCTCGTCGAGCAATGCGATACGGGCGTTATTCAGGGGATCCAACACCTTGTTGAGCACTTCGCGCAGCAATCCGTCCTTTGAGCCGAAATAATAATTTACGGCAGCTATATTTACCTTGGTCGTTTCGGTAATTTCCCGGATGGTGGTCAATTCATTGCCTTTGGTGGCAAAAATATTGACAGCTTCCGCGAGAATACGTTGTTTAACGTCCGAGTCTTTAATTTCCGCCACGCGTTATCTCCCTGATTCTATTTTTTGCCTTAGCCATAACGTCATTAATCGCGTCCCGGGCTTTAACCGGCATACCGCCATTATATCTGTACCGTGATATCTGTACCGAGAAAGCCATATCACCAACCTGACACGGGATAGTAATACGATTCAAACATCCGTTTGAAATGATTTTTTTAACTTTGCTAAGTTAAAAATGATGTAAGCTTTTCCATTCTGCCCGCATGACACAATCCGGCTTCACCGCCTCCAATCAATCCATTGAATAATAATAATTTATATTAAATCTTATGCCATGGCCTATCCCTTCGAGGCGCGACTAATCCTGGACTTTGCCGGCCATCAAGCTCCGGCGTATTGACAACCGCCATTTTAAAAATCTATTTTAAAGGCACGTTTTAAATATTATTTATGTTAACACCCTTCCCTAACGCCGCTTGGTAACGAGGTTGAAAATCGATGAACGCTGGACGCACAATGGCTGTTAAAAATAAAATATTGCTGGCACTGACCCTTGCCATTTCAACCTTGTCCATATTCAATTGCGCCCAGGCAGATGACAAATTGAACGAGGTATTGAAAAAACAAAGTATTCAAGTGGGCGTCAGGACCGAATTGAAAGATTTTGGTTATATGGACCCCGCCACCAATGAAATTACCGGGTTTGATATCGATATCGCCAAAGAAATCAGCAAAGATATTTTTGGTAAAGACAATGCCATCGTGCTGGTGCCGGTTAATGCGCAGAACCGCACCACGCAATTGAATACGGGCCGGGTGGATTTGCTGGCGGCGACGCTTTCCGTCACGCCTGACCGGATGAAGGAAGTGAGTTTCTCGAAAGTGTATTTCCTGTCGGGCCAGTCGCTGCTGGTTAAAAAAGACTCGCCCATCCAAGGTGAAAAGGATTTATCCGGACGGGTCGTCTGTGCGGTAGTGGGATCGTCCCAGGAGGCGGTGATCCGCAAACGGGTGCCCGACGCGCAGGTATTGACCTATTCAAGAGCGCCCGAGGCGCTGCTGGCGCTGCAGGGCGGCAGATGCGACGCCTTTACCTATGGAATTTCGGTGCTCCGGGACATGGTCAAGTCCAACCCGAATACCCGGCTGGCCGGGGGTCTGATGACTTTCGAGGCCATGAGCCTGGGCGTGAAAAAAGGCGATGATTCCCTGCTCGCCGCCGTCGATACCGCCCTGTTGCATATTAAACAGGACGGCCGCTATGCCGCCATTTATAAAAAATGGATTGCCGACGACTTACCCGCCGACGTGGATCGGTGGTATGGCATGGACCCGGCCGAAGCGGCCCGGCGTTACGACGCATCGCGGGGTTAACCTTATGCTGGCCGGTAAGATCGGCGCTGCAACGGACATACATAGACGGAGCCGCCATGACGCAGTCTAAGATTGTTGTGGAATTCAAGGACGTGAATAAGCATTTTAACGCGCTGCATGTGCTTGCCGACATCAATCTGCAGGTCCGCCAGGGCGAGGTGATAGCGGTGATTGGCCCTTCCGGTTCAGGTAAAAGCACCCTGGTGCGCTGCATTAACCGCCTGGAAACGATAGACAGCGGCGAGTTGTGGATCGACGGCGGCCCGTTGCAGGACGACAGCAAGGGCCTATACCAATTACGCACCCGTATCGGCATGGTTTTTCAGCAGTTTAATCTCTATCCGCACAAGACGGTGCTGGAAAATATCTGCCTGGCCCCGATCAAAGTGAAAGGCCTGCCGCGACCGCTGGCGGAGCAGCAGGCCCACGAATTGCTCAAACGGGTGGGGATCGGCGAAAAGCACAATGCTTATCCATCGGCGCTGTCGGGGGGGCAGCAGCAGCGGGTGGCCATTGCCCGCGCCCTGGCGATGCAGCCCGGCATTTTATTGTTTGATGAACCTACCAGCGCCCTCGATCCGGAAATGGTGGGCGAGGTGCTGGAGGTGATCCGGG
Source organism: Enterobacterales bacterium (assembly GCA_015654925.1). Lineage (GTDB taxonomy): Bacteria > Pseudomonadota > Gammaproteobacteria > Enterobacterales > Enterobacteriaceae > Acerihabitans. The sequence continues at coordinate 18,815 of JAATFX010000124.1, forward strand.
AATTAGCCGATACCGGCATTACCCTGATTATCGTCACCCATGAAATGGGATTCGCCAGGCAAGTGGCCGATCGCGTGCTGTTTATGGATGCCGGCCGTATCGTGGAACAGGGCGAGCCGCAGACTTTTTTTGCCCGTCCCCGGCATCCGCGGGCGCAGGAATTCCTTTCCAGGGTTATCCGGCATTATTAGCCTGCCGGCGCACGGCCACCAGGAGTAGCGAGCATGTTATTTACCGCGGTATTTGAAAATCGGGATCTGTTTATCAGCGGCGCGCTGATGACGCTGGGGTTAAGCGCAGGCGGCTGGCTGGTCGCCGTTTTTACCGCGGTGCTGCTGGTGGCGATGCGCATTTCCCCCCGCCCGGCATTTAGATTGGCCGGAACCGGCATAGTGGAATTTGTCCGCAATATTCCGCCCATCGTGATCGTATTTTTTGTCTATTTCGGTTTGCCCGGCGCCGGTATCCGCATCTCGTCCTTCAGCGCCGTGGTGATAGGCGTCGGTTTTTATGGCGGCGCGTTAATGTCCGAGGCCCTGCGCAGCGGCGTGTCATCCCTGCCGCGGGGGCAATATGAAACCGCGCTGGCCACCGGCATGTCCTATCTCCAGGCCATGCGCTGGGTGGTGTTGCCGCAGGCGATACGTATCGTCATACCGCCCCTGGGCACCGAAACCATCAACCTGATCAAAAATACCTCGCTGGGCGCGGCGGTATCGGCGGGCGAAATTATGGGGAACGCCAATCTGGTGGGGTCGCGCACCTTCGCCTACGCCGCGGTTTTCGTGGCCACCGGCATCGTCTACATCTGCCTGACCTGGCCCATCGCGCTGGGCGTCAATACCCTCGAACGGCGGTGGTCATGGAAATAACCGTCGTCGACCTGCAATGGTTATTAAATCCGCCGGTGCTGTTATTTTTGGCCAAGGGCATGGGCTATTCGATCATGCTGGCGCTGGCCTGCGGGCTGATTTCAATCCCGGCCGGCGCGCTGCTGGCCGCCGGACGCATGAGCCGTACGGGGTTAATCCGCTATCCCGCCACGGCGTATATCGAACTCACCCGCAGCCTGCCGCAGATGCTGATTATCTTTAGCGTCTATTTTGCCTCCGATGCCTTGGTCGGGGTGAGTTTCAGTCCCACCGCCGCCGCCATTATCGCCCTCAGCGCCTTTAACAGCGCGGTGGTGGCGGAAATTTTGCGCGCCGGCCTGCAATCCGTCGAGCGCCAAACGCTGGAAGCCGCGCAATCGCAGGCATTTTCCCCACGACAGGTATTTTTACTGATCCGCCTGCCCCTGGCCTGGCGCAGGATGACGCCGGCGCTGATCGCGCAGTTTACCAGCTTGCTCAAAGCCACCGCGCTGACGGTGGTCATAGGCGTGCCCGAGTTTTTGGACCGGGCCATGATCGTGACCGCCAGCCCGCCTTACCGCGCCATGCCGGTGTATGTGCTGATCGCGATAATGTATTTTTGCGTCAACTTTACGATTTCGTTACTCGGACGCCGCCTTGAGCGGGCCGAAACCGGCGGGATGCGTCCTTGAAGCCCGGGCCGCGCCCGGGCGCAGGCACTCCCGCCCCCACCGCAATAAGGACTGATTATGAGCGCTGCGCAGCCCGCCGGCATCCGGATACCACGCGCCACTTGGCCGGAGCCCGTGATTATTACCGTGAACGGCAAGCCGATGAACGCCTATCCCGGCGAAGCCCTGGGCGCCGCCCTGCTGGCCGGCGGGTATCGGACGTTGCAACGCCGCGTGCGCGATGGTTCGCCGGCGGCCATGTTCTGTCTGATGGGTGTGTGCCAGGAGTGCCAGGTATGGGTGGATGGCGTACCGGTGCTGAGTTGCCAGGTACGGGTCAAAGCCGGCATCGCGGTGAGCTTTTAACCGGGCTATGTAACAAACGGGATTATAGGTGGGGGATGATGGCGTGGCGACAGCTTTTGGCTTGATTATCGTCGGGGCGGGTCCCGCCGGCATGGCCGCGGCCATTGCGGCGGCCGGGCGCGGCATTGACACCTTATTGCTTGATGAACAGGATCAGGCCGGCGGCCAGTACTATCGCGCCCTGCCCACCGGGTTAAACGGCTCGCCGCGCCGCGATCCCCATCACCATGCCGGCGACGCGCTGCGCGCTCGCCTATCTGCCGGCCCGGCCAAGGTGGCGCTGCAACGTAAAGTCTGGCATATCCGCCTTGATGCCGCGCCCGGCGGCCCGGCTACGTTCACCTTGCAGACCCTGGGCGCCAACGGCAATGAAATATGGACCGCCCGGGCGCTGATTATCGCCAGCGGCACCACCGAAAGAGTGATTCCTTTTGCCGGCTGGACGACGCCCGGCGTGATGGGACTGGCCAGCGCCAGCATTCTGCTCAAGGCGCACCAGATGCTGCCGGGCAGACGCACGGTGGTGGCCGGCTCCGGACCGCTGCTCGCCCTGGTGGCCGCCGGTATTATCGCCGGCGGCGGGACGGTGGCCGCCGTGGTGGATCTGGCGGGAACCACCGATTGGCTGCGCGCGTTGCCGGGGTTAGCCACCCGGCCCGCGCTGCTGCGCCAAGGCATGTCATGGCTGCTGCGCCTCAAGCGCGCCGGCGTCCCTATTTTTACCCGACATACGGTAGTTAACGCCGGGGGCCGGGATGGCGTCGAGAGCGTCGATATTCAGCCGGTGGATGCGCGGCGGCGCATCCAGGGGCAAACCGCGCCCCGTACTCTTTCCGCCGACTCGCTGGTTATCGGCCATGGACTCACTCCGGCCGGCGAGCTGTTGCGCGCGTCGGGGGTCACGTTTATTCCCCGCCCGGATGCCGGCGGGTGGGTGCCGGACTGTGATGATTATATGCGTACCTCGACGCCGGGCCTGTTCGCCGCGGGGGATTGCGCCGGCGTGGCGGGAGCGGAAACGGCGCTGCTGCGCGGACGGTTGGCCGGTCTGGCGGCCAGCGCATTGCTCGCCGGCCTGCCGGACGATCAACTGGCCGCGCTCACCGCCACCACCCGGCGGGAACTGCGGCAAGCCGCACGCTTTAGCGGCGCCAGCGCCGCGCTGATGGCCATGCCGGCGGGGCTGGCCGATAGCGTCGCCCCGGAGGTCGTCGTTTGCCGCTGCGAGGGCGTTACCCTGGCGCAGATTGATTCAGCCCTGGACGCGGGCGCCAGCGAACTCAACCAATTGAAGATCTGGAGCGGCTGCGCCATGGGGACCTGCCAGGGCCGGTTTTGCGCTGAAATGCTGGAACACCGCCTGCGCCGGCGCGCGCTGGCGCCTCAGGTCGCCGGACCGCTGCGCGCCCGCCCGCCGGCGCGTCCGCTTTCCGTCTCGGCGTTGCTGGGCGAGGATGACGGCGCTCCCCTGATCCTGCCCGAGAAACGCCCATGACGCGCCATGATATCGCCATCGTCGGCGGCGGCATCATGGGCTGCTATGCGGCCATGTTATTGGCCGAGGCGGGCATGCGCGTCGCGGTAATGGAAAAATCCACGTTATGCGGCGGCGCATCCGGCGTGAATGCCGGCAGCCATTCAATGCAAAACAAACGGCCGCAATTGCTGCCTTACGCCCTCGAAGCCCAAGAGCTGTGGACGCGCATGAGCGCCCGGCTGGGCTATGATATGGGATATCGCCGCAGCGGCGGACTGATCGTGGCGTTGACGGAGCAGGAAGCCGCGGGCCTGGAGGAAAAGACCCTGGCGCGGCGGGCCATGGGCGTTGACGCGGAAATGATCGCCGGCGATCGCGCCCGGGCGATCGAACCCTTGCTGTCACAATATATCCTGGCGGCCAGCTACGGTAAAACCGACGGCTATTCGGACAGCTTGCGCACCGGCCGGGCTTTTACCGGCAAACTGCGCCAACTCGGCGTCAGCCTGTATGAGCACTGCGGGGTCGAACGCATAGCGCCGGCCCGTGACGGCTTTGTTATTGCCGGCGCGGGGGAAACCTTCTACGCCGGCCGGATATTGCTGGCCGCCGGCGCCTGGTTAAAGGAATTATTGTTAATGCTGGGGAGCGATCTGCCGGTAAGCTATCGCCTGAACCAGGCGTTGGTGCTCGATCGCATCGGCCATCGCCTGCGGGGGTTTATCGGCCACGCCTCGGGTTTGCTGACCTTGAAACAGTCCCACTCCGGCAAGCTGTTGCTCGGCGGCGGATGGCCGGCGGAAGGCCGCGCGCAGGCAGGGGAATCGGTCATGCTCAGCGACAGTATTATCGGTAACCTGCGGCTGGCCCGGCGCATCTTGCCCGCCGTCGGCGCTACCTCGCTGCTACGGGCCTGGTCGGGATTCGAGGCGGATATGCCTGATTTTTTACCGTTGGTGGGCGCGGTGCCCGGCGTGAAAAATGCCTTTGTCATCGGCTGTATCGGCGGCGGTTATACCCTCGGCCCGGTAATGGCGCAGCGCCTCTGCCAGCAGATACTTGAACGCGGCCCGGCGGATGCGGCATTTGATCCCGCGCGCTTTTTACCCGCCGGGGTCCGGCCGGTTATGGCTAGTCCGCCAGTGGCCCCAGAGCGATCGGTTTTATCGGGAAACGCGTGCGCATCATCCCCACCGCGCCCGGCGTTAACGTAATCGCGCATGGCGGCCACGGTGACGTCCCCGCAGCGGCAGATCGTCGTATCGCCATGGACCGGGATACGCAGCTCCCGCGCCGTTGCGGACCGGACCGGGAGGGGTTCAGCGGCGGATAACCGGCGGCGGCACAAAGGCCCGCACCGCGGGCAAGGGGTCATCATAGCGGACAAAGTCAACCACCGCGATTTGCCCGATACAGCCCTGTCCCAGCGCCGAAGTGCCGATATCCAGGGTTAATACGTTGGGGTTGCCATGCACGCAAAAAGGAATGTCATCCCGCGGATCATAGGGATCAAACCATGCGCCGGTGGGCACCTGGATCACCCCCGGCATGATGGCGTCGCTGATATCGGCCGATGCCAATATCGCCCCGAGTCCGTTGAATATCTTGATAATGTCGCCCTGGCGCACCCCTTTGCCCTCCGCATCCAGCGGATGGATTTTACACACTTCGCGTCCGCGCCGTTTAGCGTCCCCGCTATGGCGGCCAAAATCCAGTTGGCTATGCAAGCGCGTGGCCGGCTGATTGGCTATCAGATAAAACGGGTGGGTTTCATCGCACCGCAGCCGCGGCGCCAGCCATACCGGGTGGCCGGGGCAATCCGCATAACCAAAGCGGTCGATGGCGCTGGAGAAAATTTCAATCTTGCCGCTGGGCGTCGGCAGGGGGTGGCCGACGGGATCCGTGCGAAAATTACGCAGCAGTCTGCCGCCGTCTTTGATTTGCGGCAAATACAGCGAACCTTGCGCCCAGAACGTGTCGAAATCCGGCGCCGGCGCGCCGTGCGCCGCCAGCTTGTCCGCCATTTGCCCATAGAGTCGGCGCAGCCATTGCCCGCTGGTGCGGCCCTCGCTGAAGGCGGCCTCGGTGCCGAGGCGGCGGGCCAAATCGTTGAAAATATCGTAATCATCCCTGGCCTGGCCATAAGGTTCCCGCACTTGCTGCATGGCCACCAGCAAATTGTCCGTCGCCGTGCCGCCGATATCATCGCGCTCCAGCGTCAGGGTGCAGGGCAAGACGATATCCGCATGCCGCGCGGTCGGCGTCCAGTGTATTTCATGCACGACCAGCGTATCCAGGGTATTGAACGCGCGCCGCAATCGGCCCAGATCCTGGTGATGATGAAACGGATTGCCGCCGGCCCAATAGGCCAGCGCGATATGCGGATAGGTCAGCTTGTGGCCGTTATAGTCATACTGTTCGCCCGGATGAAGCAGCATATCCGCCACCCTGGCCACCGGAATATAGGTTTTAACCCCGTTGCGGCCCTGGGGAAACGCGGGAAAAGCGACGGCATTATGATGCTTGCCATAGTGGCCGATGGCCCCCAGCGCGTAATTATAACCTCCCCCCGGCAAACCCGGCTGCCCCAGCGCGGCGGCCAGCGCCAGCCCGAGCCAGACCGGTTGTTCGCCGTGCTGCGCGCGCTGCAGTGAATGCGCGACCGTCACCATCAGGCGTTTGCCCGCCAGGCGCTGCGCCAGCGCGGCGATATCCGCGGCCGGCACCTGACAGATATCCGCCGCCCAGTCCGGGGTTTTCGGCTGGCCGTCGGTATGGCCCAGCACATATTGTTCAAAGATGTCCCATCCTTCACAGTAACGCGCCAGGAACCCCCGGTCCGCCCAGCCGTTGACCACGATGTCATAAATCAGCGCCAGCATCAGCGCCGCATCGGTGCCGGGCACGATGGTATGCCATTCGGCGCGGGATTCCGCCGGCATATCGGATTGCAGCGGACTGAAGTAGATAAATTCCGCCCCCCTGGCCGCCGCCTGGCGCATAAAGTCGCGCTCGGTATGGCGGCTGATGCCGCCGCTGGCCACCTGGGAGTTTTTCAGCGCCATCCCGCCGAACGACAGCACGATTTCGCTGTATTCGGCAATCTCTTCCCAACTGACGCCCCGGCGCGCCACTTCATCCAGATCGCCGAGAATATGCGGCAATAAAACGGCGGAAGCCCCGGCGCTGTAACTGTTAACCGAGCGCACATAGCCGCCCAGCGAGGTATTGAGAAAGCGATGCACCTGGCTTTGCGCATGATGAAAGCGTCCGGCGCTGGACCAGCCGTAGGAGCCGCCGAAAATGGCCTCCGGCCCGTACCGCCGCTGTACCCGGCGCAATTCCTGCGCCAACAGGTCGAGCACCTCGTCCCACTCCATTTCAATATATTCGTCGTGCCCGCGCCGGCGATCGGGGCCAGGCCCATTCTCCAGCCAGCCGCGCCGTACCGCGGGTTTTGCTACCCGGCAGGGATGGTCAAGCGCATCGACAAAGTTGTCGATGAGACGATTGGGATTGGGATCGTCCGCAAAGGGTTTTACCGTCAGGCCCTGTTGGCCTTCGCTTGCGGTAAACACCCCCCAATGGGAACTGTGCATTTTTTCACGACGCGTCATAGGGCTCCATCACGGTGCAGCGAGCGGCTATCAATTGGACTGAAAGTAAGGTGAAAAGTATAAATCGCGGCAGCGCCCGGGCTATTAACCGTTCATCAAATCCCTAGTCCCGTACCGTTTTTTCCAGGCTGACGCCGCCAGCGGCAATCTGCGCCGGGACAGGTTTGTAACACAACATAAACAAAAAAAATTCATTACACAACATCAATCAAAAAGATCAATTTATCCTAAGCATATGACTTATTTGCACGTTCCCCGCCGTGGTCGACAAAAGAAACGCCGCAGCAACCCCGCCGCGGTGAAAGACGATGCGTACTGCCATGGCTATTTAGTGCTGGCGTAAATCGCTGAGGAAACGCTTGGCGCGCTCATGCTGCGGATCGGTAAAAAATTGCTCAGGCGCGGCCTTTTCCAGAATTTGCCCCTGATCCATAAACCAGACGGTGTCCGCTACGTCGCGGGCAAAGTTCATTTCGTGCGTAACGCACATCATGGTCATCCCCTCCTGGGCCAGTCCGCGCATCACGTTTAGCACTTCCCCCACCATTTCCGGATCGAGCGCGGAAGTCGGTTCATCAAACAACATCACCGGCGGTTTCATGGCTAATGCGCGCGCTATCGCCACGCGCTGCTGCTGGCCGCCCGATAATTGCGCCGGATAGGCATCCGCCTTGTTTGATAATCCCACGCGCTCCAGCAACTCGCCCGCGTGGCTGCGCGCTTCGGTCCGCTTGATTCCCAGCACTTTCACCGGCGACATCATGATATTTTCGATCACCGACACATGCGGGAACAGATTGAAGCTCTGAAAAACAAAACCAATGCGTCGGCGCAAATGATTCAGGCGCATGCTGCTGCCGTGGATATCGATGCCGTCAAACAGGATTTGCCCTTGTTCAATGGGTTCAAGGCGATTAACGGTACGAATCAGCGTCGACTTCCCGGAGCCTGAAGGGCCGCACACCACCACCACTTCGCCGCTTTTGATTTCAGCGCTCAGATTGGTCAGCGCCTGGTATTCGCCATACCACTTGTTGACCTGATGGAACAATATCATTGGTCTCATTCTCTTTCCTTATTGCGATTGAGTTTTGGTCAGCAGTATGTTTTTTGCCGCTATTGTCCCTTCGGGGGGACTATTACGGCGCTTGCGCGCAATACGCGCTTCGAGCTTATTGGCCACCCAGGTCAGACTGAAACAGATGAGGTAATAACTTATCGCCACAATCGCAAAGACCTGGAAAGGTTTAGTCAGTAATTGGTTATTCACCTGGTTGGCCGCATAGGTCAGTTCCGGGACATTAATTACGTAACCCAGGGTGCTGTCTTTAATAATGGAGACCAATTGGCTGACTAAGCTTGGCAGCGTGTTGTAAAGGGCCTGGGGTAAAATGACCAGGCGAAGAGCTTTCATATAACTCATGCCCAGCGCGCGCGAGGCTTCATATTGTCCGCCCGGTAATGCCTGAATGCCGCCGCGGACGATCTCCGCAATGTAGGCGCTCTCATAAATAACCAGCGTACATAGCATGGTCGAGAAGCCGCTAATATTATGGCCGATCAGCAGCGGGACACAGAAATAGGTCCAGAATACGACCATCAGCAACGGGATGCCGCGCAGCAGATACACCCAGCAGGCGGCGGGCCAACTCAGCCAGGGAAACGGCGACAGCCGGGCCAGGCCCAGCAATACGCCCAGCGGCAAGGCCAGCAGCACCGCCAAACACGAAATCAGCAAGGTACAAAGAATGCCGCCCAATGCCCCGTTCGGATACTGCCCCATGAGAAACAACATTCCGTTATCATGCACAATGGTGAAGATATCAGACATGGGATTACCTCGCGTAGGCGCGCTGGAAACGACGAGCCAGCAACGCGCCGGCGGCCATCAACAACAGTGAAAAGAACAGATAGCCGACGGATGCCACCAAATAAGATTCAAATGTCCGGAAGGTTTTGTTTTCGATGTCGCGGGTGACATAGGTTAACTCGGCCACGCCAATCACCATCGCCAGGCTGGTATTTTTGAATAACAGCACCGTATGGTTAAGCAGCGATGGCAGCGCATTGCGAATGCCCTGCGGCAACACCACCGAACGCATCGCCCGGATATACCCCATGCCCAAGGACCGCGCGGCTTCGTTCTGGCCGTCGGGAATAGCGCGTAAACCGCTGCGGATATCCTCGGAAAAATAAGCCGCCTGGCACAGGCCCAGGGCGAACATGGAGAAAATGAATTCGGCATCGAAATCATTGATCCACATCTGCACTGATTCCGGGAACAGCGTGGGTATGGCGAAATACCACATCATTAACTGAATAAGCGTCGGCACATTGCGATGGTATGAAACGTAAGCCTGCACGACGAACACCGCCGCGCGTTTGTGGGTCAAGCGGATGACCACGAGCAGTAAGGCTATCAACATGGCCAACAGCCAGGAACCCAGCGCAAGCTTTAGGGTGACGACCGTACCGTCGATTATCATCTGCCCAAACTGGCCGGTCATGACGGCGCCAAAATCGAGTGTCATCGCGGATTCACCCCTCTAGGATTGACCATACTTATTGCGCGCGGTCGCCGGGACGCATGGTGGAAAGCCCCCCCGGCACCTGCAACGTCGGCGTAATCTCGATATTACCGATATTGACCGCCACCGGGGCCGCCAGAGCAAAGGCGACGCAGTCGGCGATATCCTTGGCCTGCGGGAGCTCAAAACCATCGATAAAGCGGCGCCGTGCTTCCGCCTGGTCGCCCATGACGTTGCCAAAAATATCCGTTGCCACGCGGCCTGGGCAAATCTCGGTGATACGGACGCGTTTGCCATAGCAATCAACGCGCAATTGGCGAGAAAGCGCATGTACGCCCGCTTTGGTGGCGTGATAAATGGAGTTGCCATTGAAGTTATAAATCGCGGCAATCGAGGTAATATTGATAACGTGGCCGCAATCGCGGGCCACCATCCCCGGCACCAGCAGGCGGCAAAGGTGCAAGACCGCGCGCAGATTGACATCCACCTGGGTATCGATAGCCTCTTCATCGGCATCCAAAATAGAACCCGGACGCGATACCCCGGCGTTATTGACCAGAATATCAACATCGATTTCCCGGCACAGGCGCGTCAGGGCGTCCAGATCGCCGACATCGATAGCGTGCGGGATACAACCTGTGCGGGCGGCCAGCGCGGTGAGTTGCGCTGTGCGCCGTGCGAGAGCATGCACCGTGATGCCTTCCTGGCACAGGCGCTCGACAATGGCTTCACCCATCCCGGCGGATGCCCCGGTGACCAATGCGGTTTTGTAATCTGCGAACGGCATTTAATCTCTCCTGTAAATGCATCGGCTCAGTTATTTTGCCGATTTGGATATGTCATCCGACTTTATCCAGTTATCCCCGACCGGCATAAGACATAAACGGTTTGAGGCGATAAGGGGGGCTTATAACACGGTGGCTTCCCTCGGCGGCAGGCTCAACTGCCGGGAAGGCGGCACCAGGGGGATACCGAGTTCGGCGATAATATCGCGCAAGATATCAATCATGGCGATGGATTCAGGGGTATCGCCATGCACCAGAATCGAAGACGCATCAACGGGTAAAGTGGCGCCATCAATGCTTTGCACCGTACCTTGCGTCAGAAGCTGGCGCACCCGGGCGCGAACCTGGCTGGTATCATGGATAACCGCGCCCGGCTTTGACCGGCTGACCAGCAGGCCGTTGCTTTCATAGGCGCGATCGGCCAAAAAGGTACAAACCACCGGCAGATCCAGCCGGCGCGCCGCGCGTTCAACGGCATTTCCCGACATGGTGCTGATGATCATGCGCGGGTCGAAATGCTTAACCGCCCGCAGCAGCACCTCGGCGAGCGCATCATCCTCCGACACCATATTGCCCAGGGCGCCGTGAAAACTCATATGCGTCAGGGGATAGCGCGCGGCGCAAGCGAATGCCGACAGCGCGCCCAATTGATAGGTAACGTAATGGGCCATCACCGCCGGCTCGATTTGCATGCGCCGGCGGCCAAAACCCAGTAAATCGGGAAACCCAACATGCGCCCCCAAATCAACCTGGTTTTGCTGGGCCAGCGCCACCGTGTTGGCCATAATGACCGCATCGCCGGCGTGAAAACCGCAGGCGACGTTGGCGGAGGTGATGCGCGCCATCAGGGCGGCGTCGTTCGCTATCTGGTAATCCCCGAAGCCTTCGCCGATATCGGCATTAAGATCTATGTATTTCATGCCGCCATCTCCGCGTTGCGTAACAGGATAATTTCGCTGCCGTATTCCACGCTGTCGCCCTGCTCTACGGCCAGCGATTCAACCGTGCCGTCCACCGGACTGCGCAGCGGCAAATAGAGCAACCCGACTTTCAACAACGCCAGCATGGCGTTTTTTTGTACTTCGGCGCCCGGTGACGTAAACGGCAGTCCATTGGACGGGTGATGCAATAACACGGTCCCCGGCATCGGGGCGCGTAGCGCCGCGGTGGCGCCCACCGGCACCGGGTTCGCATCAGTCATGATGGCCTCGCCAGGAGGCGGCATGATTTGCGCGGCCGCCGGCTTATATTGCAGGCGGACATGATAATTGTTGCCGCTGAATTCGATACTGCCCAAGCCTGATGCGCGCATTTTTTGTGCGATTTGCCGTAAATCTCGTAACGCTTTTTTATCCATATTCATCTTTCACGGGTGGTCGAAGTGGGAGTGCCCCTGCGTCATGGCGGCGGCAACGCGTTCCGCCGGCCGGCCTGCGGCCACAGCAAGAGTTAAGCGGTCCGGGCAGACGGTAATAACACTCTATCGTGTCATTCTCCGCCCCGGTAAGAGGGTTTAGCTTTGCGGTAATAAGGGGGACTTATTACCCCACTAACGTCAGCGGCCGGTTATCGACCGTGCGCTTTGACATTAATGCCAACAGTATCTTTTTCACTTCTTCAGCGGGCTGCGACAGCGGCAGATGATCGGACATGCAAAATGAGAGGGATACCTGTACCTCGGGATCAATGATTTTCGCCATCCAGGCATTGGCGGCCGGCAACATCATCCTGGCGGCGGACTCGGGCATGATAGTACAACCTAGCCCTGCGCCCAATGCGGCATTCAACGTGGTCTGGGATTCAATTTCACATTTCACCCGATAGGCCAGCCCCGCATGGATAAAGGCATCGTCTACCGCTTTACGCATGATGTTGTAGATGCGCGGCAAGAACAGGTCATAGCGCGCCACCTCGGCCAGGATGATGGTTTTAGCCGGCTTGGCCAGCGGGTATGGGCAAACAAAACACAGATGTTCTTTCATCAGCGGCATGAAACGCAGGCCGTGAATCTCGCGATTGCCATAGATGACCGCCATGTCCATGCGGCCATTCATAATCAGTTCGCTGAGCGTCGTGCCGAAGTTCTCGTTGAAATAGAGCACGATGCCCGGATGCCGGCGCTGCACCTCTTCCATCAGCGGCAGCGCCAGTTGCTGGGCCGCGGTGCCCGGCGCCAGGCCGACGGAAACGCTGCCTGAAAGCGCCAGCGCGGAACCATCGACGTCGCTTTGCGCCTGATCGCATTGACGCAGAATCACCTGCGCATGGGTATACAGTATTTTCCCCGCTTCGGTGGGCGTCACGCCGCGCTTGGTGCGTATCAGCAGTTGCTGCTTAACCTCGCCTTCCAGCGTCGCTAGCTGCTGGCTCAGGGCTGGCTGGGCGATATGCAAAATATCGGCGGCTTGGGTCAGGCTGCCGACATCGACAATTTTAATGAAATACTTCAGCCGACGGAGATTCATATGCACTTCCTACCAACAATACGCATAACCTGATTGAAGCAATATCAGTGCCAATACGCTGAATTCCGCCATAATCTTTTAAGATCCAAACATTTATGTTTAAAAAACAGTACGGCGGGCGCATCAATCCGTGGGGGCGCCATAAAGGGTAAAAAACACGGCGCGCACTGTTGGGGTGCAAAAAAAACGTAACAGGCCGTCAGGCCGCAATCACATGGTTACTTTCCATTTCCCATTGCAGCAACACCGGCTCGCCGACATTGAAGGCGGGCAGCGCCGCATTGCCCTGCACGTCATTATATAACATGAATTATTCTATAATTTTCGGCATCGCAAAACGGTAATATGATTCGCCAGGTAATGGCCGGTACATTTTCACTATATGGCTACATGGCTACCTGTTACGGTTATGGTTGATGCCAGCGGTTTTTCGCCGGCCGTTGATTTTCAGATATTGTTTTGTGTTATGTCGCCACAACAAAGCGCTATTGGATTGTTTACCCCTTTCGTCATTACTCTTCTCCTGGACACCGCGTCTTCGCGCTAATTATCACTGACTCACGCCGCTGTTTGGTCTAAATACGCCGGTTGCACGGCGGCGGTCTGTTACTCTGACTTTTGGAATCCCAGGACCATGCCTGATATCGCCGATCGCTTAAAGAATGTTGCCGTTTCCGCCTCCGTCGCCATGACCCAAAAGGCGCGGGATCTTGCTGCCCAAGGCATACATGTCGTCGGCCTCTCCACCGGCGAGCCTGACTTTCCGACACCGGGACATGCGATAGAAGCCGCCTATGCCGCGGCGCTCGCCGGCGATACGCGCTACCCGCCCACCGATGGCACGCCGGCGCTGCGCGCCGCTATCCAGCGCAAATTTAAACGTGATAATCATCTGGACTACGACATTAGCCAGATCCTGACGGCGGGCGGCGCCAAGCAGATAATCTTTAATGCGATCCTGGCCACCATCAATCCCGGCGATGAAGTGGTGATCCCCACCCCGTCCTGGATTAGCTATGCCGACATCGTCAAATTTGCCGGCGGTATTCCCGTCCCCGTGGCGTGTCCGCAAGCCAATGGATTCAAGCCTTATCCCGCCGATTTAGAGGCGGCGATTACGCCTAAAACCAAGTGGTTGCTGCTTAATTATCCCAGCAATCCCACGGGCTCGGTCGCCACCCGCGCCGAGATGCAGGGGATTGCCGACGTTATGCTGCGTTATCCGCAAGTGTGGATAATGACCGACGATATCTACGAACATTTGATTTACGACGGCGTCACGTTTTACACGCTGGCCGAAGTTGAACCGCGCCTTTTTGATCGGGTACTGACGGTCAACGGCGTATCAAAGGCCTATTCCATGACCGGCTGGCGTCTTGGCTTTTGCGGCGGGCCGCAAGACTTGATCAAAGCCATGAGCAACGTCAATACGCAAAACAGCGGCGGCGTCACGACCTTGACCCAGGCGGCGGCCGTAGCGGTGCTTGACGGGCCGCAGGATTTGCTGAAAGAACGGGCGGAAATTTACCGCCGGCGCCGTGATTATGTGCTGGAACGGCTGACCTCGGTGGAAGGGCTGAGCTGCCATAAACCCCAGGGCGCGTTTTATCTTTTCATTAACATCGCCGCATTTATCGGCAAGACCAGCCCGGGCGGACGTCCGATTACCCATGACGCGGACTTCGTGATGGCGCTGATTGAAGAGCGGCAGGTGGTGACCGTCCAGGGCGCGGCTTATGGCATGAGCCCCTATTTCCGCCTGTCCTACGCCACCAGTATGGCAATGTTGCAAGAGGGATGCGACCGGATCGCGGCTTTCTGCGCCGGCATTCATTGAGGATCAAACCATGCTCGCCACGGCCGTATCGACGCCCTGGTTAACTGCGCCGGCGTCAATCCGCGCCGTACTCCCGTTTTTGTTTGCCCGCGGCTGCGGACGCGTCATTAATGGTCAAAGACCGGCGGCTTTTTTCATAGGCGGACAACTGTTATGCAGGCGCATAAGCCAGCGGCCGATCTCTCCTGCGACGCTAATCGCCTCACGCGCATCGCTTTTAATCAGCTGGATATACTGACCGGGCTGTACTTGGCCAAGGCGCCATAAATCCTCTTCGATGATGCCTGCAATCTTTGGATAACCCCCGGCGGTATTCGCATCGCTGAGCTGGACGATCGGTTCGCCCGCCGGCGGAACTTGCACGATTCCCGGCACCAGGCCATAGGAGCGCATCTCGATAACCTTTGATGGCATAATCGGCTCGCCGGACAGGCGGTAGCCAGTGCGGTTACTTTGCCGGGAAACCCGCCATAGCTGCTGCCAGAAGCGGTCGTGATCGTCACTGAAGAGTTCGTATTCCCCCGAGGGAATGGCCCGCAGCTGGACAACCCCGCCGGAAGTACAGGGAAAGGCCCCCGCCATGGCGACCGCCGGCGGTTCGATACCCATGCCGCTTTCGGGCAAGGGCAACGCCGGTGTTTGACCAAAAGGCAAACGATCCCCCGGTTGCAGCGAACGTCCCTGGTGGCCGCCAAAGCCGCCGCGCAACGCGGTGCTGCGCGACCCCATCACCAGCGGCACATCAATGCCGCCAGCCACGCAGAGATAGCTGCGGGCGCCGTTGCGGGGAAAATTGATTTCCAGCTCCTGCCCCGATTTCGCGCGGCAGCCCCACCAGGGCGGCAGCGCTTCGCCGTCGAGGTACGCGCGACAATCGGCCCCGGTCAGGGCAATGCTGGTGTCCGTCAAAAAGCGGACCCGGAAGGGAAACAGCTGGATTTCCAGGCAAGCGGCATTCTCGTCATTGCCTAACAAAATATTGCCCGCCCGCAGGGCCAGCGAATCCATTACCCCACTCACCGACACCCCCATATGGCGATATCCGCAGCGTCCCAAATCCTGGACAGTGTTCAGCGCACCGGTTTTGATAATCTCAATCACAGCTCAATCCTTTCGGGTAAAAACCGCACGTTGTCCCCCGGGGCCATCAATGCCGGGTGCTCCGCCCATGGATCAAAAACCGTTAATTCGGCAAAACCTATGGCATTCCAACCATTGGGTCCGGTCAAGGCCGATACCCCCGCCTGCGCGCCGCCGATGGTGACGGTGCCTTTCAACATATGCAGCGAAGGCACTTTTTTACGCGGCGTGGCGATGGTCGGGTCGAGGCCGTGCAGATAACCGAAACCCGGCGCGCTGCCCAACGCAAAAACCGTGTAGCGGCCCTGCGAGTGACGGCGGATGACTTCTCGCGCCGGCAACCCGGTGTGCCGGCATACCGCATCCAGATCGGTGGCGTGCTCGCCGCCATACATCACCGGGATTTCGATCAGCTTGCCGTTCGGCGCCACCCCTTGCGCCTGCGCCCATGCATCCTTTAATCCTGCGAGCGTGGCATCATAATCAACCGGGGTTTGACGGAATAAGACCAGGAGGTTGGTCACGCCGGGAATGACGGATTCCACATCGTCCCGCGCACCGAGTAACGCGGCCAGGGACCATATGCGCCGCTGGGCCGGCAGATCAAAATCCCCCGGCGCTTCAACCAGCCATGCGCGGCTGCCGATGGTGGAAATTTTCACCTTATCGCCGCGCTCGGCCAGAATAAAAGAGGCGCGGGAATGCGCCTCGCCTGACAGCATCGTCATCAATTATTCCAAAGGTTCGAATTTAAGGCTGGATAAAGGCTGCACCCTATCTTCACGAATCATTTTGTATTCGGTGTCGGGTCCAATCCATTTATTCCAGATTTTGTCGATGGTGCCGTCGTCATCCATCCCTTTCAGGCTGGTATTGATCTTCGCCAGCAGCGCCGGTTCGTCTTTGCGCATGCCGACGCCGATAGGTTCCAGCGCCATCGGCTCTTTGATCATGCCCAGCTCGATACCGTCTTTTTTGGCCTGTGAAATCATTTTGATGCCGGTCATGGTATTCGTGACAAAACCAACGGCTTTGTTCTGCTCCAACGCCAGGAAAGCGGAGGCCGCGTCCTGGAAGGTCACCGCTTTCGCCCCCGCCAGATAGATAGATTGCTCCGATGTGGTGCCTTTGGTCGCACTGATACGCTTGCCTTTAAAGTCCGCGCGGGTTTTATCGGCATTGGGCTTTTTCACCAATAGCATTTCTTTAGCGACATAATAGGGATCGCTGAACTGAATTTGTTTACCGCGGGTTTTGGTATAAGCCAGGTTGGCAATCAGGACATCAGCGCGCCCGGTAGCAATAACCGCAATACGCGCCTCGATGGACGTCGGCATCAAATTGAGTTTTAGCCCCATTTTATCCGCCAGCGCCCCGCACAGGTCGACATCCATTCCCGCCAGTTGGCGGGTTTGCGGATCGGGAGACGAAAATGGGGGCACATCCGAATAGACCGCGCAGTTTAACTGACCGCGCGCCTGGATATCAGCAAGGGCATCCGCTTGCGCCGCAGAGCAGATCATCATCAACGGCAGAGCCAGTATGGTGCAAGACAGTAACTTCAGTTTCATCAATATTTCCCCGGCATTTTTATTTAACGGCGTGTGGCGGGGATATCCCCCGGCTCATCCAGCGCAATGCTGGCGAATGAAGCAATTTAAAAACAAAAAGATAACTCACTACCCTACCTTCGCCCCCAGTACCCCGACTATATAAGTTCCAATTTGGCTTGTATAAGAGGTAAACCCTGTATGGCGATATGCATTTTGTATGACTGGAAAAACCGCGGCGCTGGTAAAACTGGCTATAAGCAAAAACTATCCAGGCAGAACAAAATTATCTTAACCCCCGCCCGGCATACCGCTTTAGGGTAAGGCTGGCGTCCAGGGTAATGGGAAGATAATTCCAGTGATAAAGCGAGATTGAAGGTTGAAAATAAATTCCAGAATGGGGATTCTGCTTAAAATAATGGCAGCCTTGTGTGCAACATTAATGCTGGCCTGCGTCAAGGGTCTGGGCGGCGGGATACCTACCGGGGAAGTTATTTTTTTCCGCTCCTTTGTCGCCTTATTTCCTTTGCTGATTTGGTTAAAATGCCAAGGCAATATCCTGGCGCTGATCAAAACCAAAAATATCTTCGGCCATTTAATCCGTGGTTTTTCCGGCACTGGCGGAATGTATTTCAATTATCTGGCGTTAGTCTATATCTCTCTGGCCGATGCCACGGCTATCAGTTATGCCGCGCCTTTATTTACCGTGGTGATGGCGGCGATTTTGCTGAAAGAACATGTCCGTTTTTCCCGCTGGCTGGCGGTTATCGTCGGATTTTCCGGCATCTTGGTGATGCTTTCGGCGCATTTGAATGCCACGGAGTCTTTTTTCTCCGGTGATGCCGCGAGCGCCACATCCGGTATTGGGATTATGTTCGCCCTGCTCGCCGCATTTTGTTCCGCAGCCTCCTCGGTGCAGATTCGTTTTCTCAATGGGGTGGAAAAACCGGGCGCCATTGTTTTTTATTTCTCGTTAATGACCATGCTGATTGGTTTGGCCACGATATTCTTCGGTTGGCCTATGCCCGATGCGCTACAGCTCCTGCTGCTTATCGGCTGCGGATTCTTTGGCGGTATGGCGCAAATTCTGATCACGCTCAGCCTGCGCTATGCCGACGCGTCGCTGCTGGCGCCTTTTGATTACACCACGCTGGTTTGGTCGATGCTGATTGGTTATTTCTTTTTAGACAACCTGCCCACCTCCACCACTATCATTGGGGCGGCAATCGTAGCGACCGCGGGTATTTTCACCATCTGGAGCGAACGGCGCCTGCGCAAGCCGCGTATCGTACGCGGCATAAATTAAGCTGGAATCAGCGGCCGGACGCGGACCGTCCTGCTTAACTCAAATCAACATTCTTGCTGCCGAACAGCCAGGTGATAATGAACCCCGCGGCGTAAGAAACCAGCAGTCCGGCGACGTAAACCAGGATGCCGGCATAAATGCCCCGGGCCGAGGTCATCAGCGGAATGGACACGATGCCGGAGGGGCCGAAAACGGTATTGAGGCCCACCGGCAGGCCCATATAAGCCACCATCCCGAGGAAGAAGCCGCCGACGGCGCCGCCCAGACAGGCGGTGATAAAGGGTTTCACCCGGGGCAGCGTCACTCCGTAAATCAGCGGTTCGCCAATGCCGAGAATGCCTGGAATGATCGCGCCCTTGATCTGGGTACGCAGCACCGAGCCGGCTTTGGCCCTGGCGAACAGCGCCATCGCCGCCCCCACCTGCCCCCCGCCGGCCATGGCCAGGATCGGAAACAGCGAATTAAACCCCTGGGCGTCCATCAAGGCGAAATAGACCGGGACAAACCCCTGATGGATGCCGAACATGACCGCCAGCAGGAACAAACCCGCCAGCACGGCGCTGCCGAACGGGTTGCCGTTGAGATGTAAAAACAGCCATGACATGCCTTTAAACAGCGCCCCGCCGGCAGGCATGATGACCACGAACGTTACCGCCCCCATAATCAGGAGGGTGACGACCGAGGTCAGTATCATATCCAGATTATCGGGCATGATCTTGCGCACCGTGCGTTCGACCCAGGCGCCCAGGATCGTGGCGATCAGCACGCCGATAATGCTGCCGCGGGGATCGATGGGCAGGCCGAAGAAGTTGTCGATGCCGGCATAATAACCGACCTTGGCGTCCGGGACGTAGCCCAGCACAAACAGCGAGGCGATGATGGCGCCATTCACCCCCGTGCCGCCAAACGCCTTTTGCGCGTTATGGCCGATCAAAATGCTCAAAAAAGCGAACAGGCCTTTACTGAAGACTTTCATATAGCCAATCATGCCCACCAGCCAGGCATTGGGCGACGTCACGCCGATGACCATGCTTTGTTCCAGCAGGGTGGCGATCCCCAGCAGTAAGCCGGCGGCGATAAAACCGGGGATCAGCGGGGTAAAAATGGTGGCGAACGTGCTGAAAAAGCGGTGAATGGCGCTGCCCTGCTGTGCTTTGACCCGCTGTTTATTTTCGGCGGCGACGGCGCGCAGATCCTTGGGGGCAGCGGCGATGCCCGGTTCGTAGCGGCCCAGCGCGGCATTGATCATTTCGGCGGCGGTTTGCGCTTTACCGGGGCCTAAAACTATCTGTAACTGATGGTCCCCGTCGATAACGCCCAGCACGCCGGGCATGGTTTTCAGGGCCGCGTGGTCGATCCGCGTGTGGTCTTGCAGGGTAAGACGCAGCCGCGTCATGCAGTTGCCGCAAACCGCGACGTTATCGCGGCCGCCGACAAAACCTAAAATCTGTTCGATCGTTGCTTCAGTGATTTTCGCCATCGGATTGACGTCCTGTTCGTGACTGCCCGGATAAAAGCGTGTGGTGTGTTCGAATCCTGCCCGCGCCTGCGACGGGAAGCAATGCCCATGTGGATTTTTTACCGCTATCAGAATTTCATATGGTTATTAATTGAACATGCGATTGACAAAATTATCATCTTAATTGATGATTCAAACATTCTTGCAACATTGTTGACAATCTACCATTTCACATTTTAAATATTGTTGATAATCAACAAAAATATGCCGTTTTAAAAGAGGAATTTCATGTGGATCAGCTGATTAAAGATAATTTCCGCCATTGCATGAGACGTCTTGCCGCTACCGTTTGTATCATCAGTTGCCAACACCGCGACGAGAGATACGGCATCACGGCCTCGGCGGTCACCTCGCTGTGCGTTGATCCGATTTCGCTGCTGGCCTGCATTAATAGCGCCTCGACGCTATTGCCGCCGCTGCTGGCGCAAAAGCGGTATTGCATCAATGTGCTCAAACATTCCCAGGCCGACATTTCGCGGCGCTTTAGCACCCCCTTGCCGCCCCATGAACGTTTCTCGCTGGGGAAATGGCGGAACAATAGCGACGCGGTGCCTTATCTCGCCGATGCGCAAGCCTGTTTATTTTGTGACGTCGACCGCGTCATCCCCTATGCCACCCATCAGATTGTGATAGGCCGCGTCACGGGATGCCAGTTCGACGACAGCGTGTCGCCGCTGATTTATCAGGACGGCCACTATGCCGCGTCGTCGCCGCTGCTGGAAAGCCTCGCCGGCTGACCGCGCGGCAATCCGGCGCCGGCGCCGCGGCGCGCACCCTTATCCTTGGACGAAACCCACTTTAACCGGAGCACCATAATGCAGCTTGGATTATTCAGTTTGATGACCTTGCGCGATCACCCCGAAGGGGTCCGCGGCGTCATGCGCGATACGCAAACCATGGTGAAAACCGCCGAAGAGGCGGGGTTTGATATCGCATGGTTCGCGGAGCACCATTTCGCCAATTATTCCAGTTCGCCTTCCCCGCTGATCATGGCGGCCAATGCGGCGGCCTGGACGTCGAAAATCAAACTGGCCCCGGGCGTGCTGGTGTTGCCCCTCTACCATCCCCTGCGCCTGGCGCAGGAGATTGCGGCGGTGGATGCGCTGAGCGACGGCCGATTAGTGCTGGGTTTGGGTACCGGCTACCAGCAGTACGAGTTTGACCGCTACCACGTCGCGCTGACGGACAAAATCGATATTTTCCTGGAATACTGGGAGGTAATTGAACAGGCGCTGGTCAACGGCGAGGTGGACTACCGGGGGAAATACATCACCATTCCCCACACCCGCTTTGCCATTAAATCCTATCAGCAACCGCTGCCCCAGCTGTATGTCACGTCGTCCCATCCCCGGCTGCTGAACCGGTTTAAACAATGGCGCGCGGTGCCCTTCCTGGCGGCGAGCACCCTCGGTTCGCCGGCGCTGTACAAGATGGTCGACGGACTCAATCAAAGTTGGGAGACCCTGGGGGAAAACCCCGCCTCCCGCCCCCTGGCCATTATGCAATATGTCCATGTTACCGGCAGCCGGAAGGAAGCACTGGAAGCCGCCGAGCGCGCGCGTTATGTGGGGCGCATGGCCTATCATTTGCGCAATGCCCAGCTCCCGCTGGATGAAACCGGTTATATCCGCAACGAAGCCTTCCCAGGGGAGAACACCCTGGAGGAATATGCGGAGAATATGATTATCGGCGATCCTTATCACGTGGCCGAGCATATGATTGCGGATATTAAAAGGCTTAACCCCGATAATTACACCTGCAATTTCCAATTCGGCTGCATGCCGATAGAACAGGCCCGGCAATCCCTCCATCGTTTTAGCCAAGAGGTGCTGCCGTTAATTGAAAAAGAATTGGGTCCTATTTCCGATATAGGAAATAAGCCTGGAATAATTATCTGACCGTATTTTTTCAGCAAAAATAGTGCCTGCAAGGCATAACACCTGCACCCCATTACGTTTAATCGTAACGGGAATATTATAAAACGTTCAACATCGTGGGGAATTAAACATGTCCAGAAAAGCCATTATCCCAGCTTTATTTTTTGTCTTTTCCAGCCTGGCCGGTATGCAGGTGGCTTATTCGCAATCCACGCTTGATAGCATTATTCAAAGTAAAAAATTGCGCTGCGCCGTCGTGCTTGATTCCCCTCCCTCCGGCTTTCGCACCCCCGATAACCAACCCGACGGGTTTGACGTGGCGTATTGCAAAGATATGGCGCAATCCCTCGGGGTGGTGGCGGAAATCGTGGAAACGCCGGCATCGGATCGTATCCCGGCGCTGGTGTCGAAACGGGTGGATGTCGTCGTGGCCTCCACTACCGTGACGCCCCAGCGCGCGATGACCGTGGCGTTTACCCAGCCGTACGTGAATTACACCGTGACGGTGATCGCCCGCAAAGGCGCGGATATAACCAACTATGAGCAACTGCGCGGCAAAAAACTCGGCGCGGTGGTGGGTTCGACCTTCGAGCAATTGTTTAATAAAGAATTGCAGGGTCGCTGGAAAGACACCGGCACCACTTACACCGGTTATTCCAGCGATACAGAAACCTTTATGGCGCTGCAACAAGGCAAGATCGATGCGATTTTGCAAGCGAGCTCGGTGTTCAACACCTTGGCCAAAAGCGGCCAGTTTCCCACTTTTGTATCAGCGGGCCAGGCCCCCCTTTCCGATATGGATTCCATCGCCGTTCGCCGCGGCGATCAGGAATTTCTGAATTGGGCCAAAGTTTTTGTCTGGAACCAGGTGGCCAGCGGACGTTATGCCGAGCTGTATAAGCATTATATGGGCGACGGTCCGATA
The DNA here is from genome assembly GCA_015654925.1 of Enterobacterales bacterium. Classification (GTDB taxonomy): domain Bacteria; phylum Pseudomonadota; class Gammaproteobacteria; order Enterobacterales; family Enterobacteriaceae; genus Acerihabitans. Next base: position 41,672 of record JAATFX010000124.1, read on the forward strand.
CCCTCGCTGAATGTGAATGGCGTGGATTTTTAATCCGCGATTGCTGCCGGTTCAACGTTTTAGGTAAAGCCAATGTTGGATTATCAATTTTACTGGACAATTGTTTGGGATGCATTGCCCCAGTTATTTTCCGGCGCCTGGGTCACCCTGCAAATCACCCTATTGTCCGTTATTATCGGCACGGCGATCGCCATGCCGATGTCCATCGCCAGACATCGGAGCAGCGGACCCGGCTACCGTATTTCAACGGCATGGGTCGAGCTGTCGCGCAATACCCCGGTCCTGTTTCAGGTCTATATGATGTATTTCGGCGTGGGTGTGTTAAGTATCAATATATCCAGCTATATGGCGGTCTTGATCGCCATCACTTTTAATAACGCCGGATATTTGACCGAAATATTCCGCGGCGGACTGGCCGCGGTGCCCAGGCAACAAATGGCGACGGCCCGGTCGCTGGGAATGAATAATGCGCAAAGTTTTATACACGTCATTTTCCCCCAGGTATTTGCGATTGTCTTTCCGTCCTTTGTCACCCAGTGCGTATGGGCCATGCTGAATACGTCGCTAGGGATGCTGGTCGGCCTGCATGAACTGGCTGGCGCGGCACAATATGCGCAATCGGTCTCGTTCCGCACGTTCGAGTTTTTTATCATTACCGCCGTTTTTTACTACGCTATCGCCAAGCTGATTCAGTTTAGCGCACAGATGTTCTTCCGCCTGATGTATAGGAGGTAAGTATGCAATTCGTACTGGGTTACCAAGGGCTGCAATGGTCCGACGCCTATTACTTGCTGCAAGGCGCAATCAATACGCTTTCGCTGGCCTGCGTCGCGGGATTATTGGGCTCGCTGCTGGGCATCCCGTTGGGCTGGGCGCGCGCTTCATCGCTGGTGGCGCGGGTGATTACCACGCCGGTGGTCGATATCTTTCGCAGCATTCCCATGATCATCATCTTGATTTTACTCAACAGCCTGTTCTCCATCCTCGGGGCCGGTTTATCCGCTTTCACCCTGGGCAGCCTGGCCCTGGGATGCTGGATGGCGGCGGTCACGTCCGAAGTGGCCAGGGCCGGGTTCCAGGCTGTTCCGCCGGTATTTCGCCGCAGCGCCCGCTCGCTCGGCATGAATTACCTTCAGGAGCTGATTTATATTTCACTGCCGTTGATGATCCGCTCGTCCCTCAGCGCCTGGATCGGCCTGCTGCTCAGCCTGATTAAGGATAGCGCCCTGGCGAGCGTGATCGGTTATGTGGAATTCATGCGCGCCACCCAGGGACTGATCAACCGGACCCATGAAACCTGGTTTCTGCTGCTCGGCACCGGCGTGTTTTACTTCATCGTGTGCTACCCCATCTCGCGCTTTAGCCGCCATCTGGAAAGGAAGGTCGCAATATGATTGAAATTAAAAATGTCCGCAAAACCTATGGGCCGCTAACCGTCCTGAACGGCATCGATTTATCCATCAATAAAGGTGAATTGGTCTGCCTGATCGGCGCCAGCGGCTCGGGTAAATCGACCCTCCTGCAATGCATCAACGGACTGGAATCCATTCAGGGCGGCGAAATCTGGGTTGACGGCACCAGCGTGCATGGGACGGGAACCAAAATCAATCGGCTGCGCCGCAAGCTGGGCATCGTGTTTCAGCAATACAACGCCTTTCCCCATCTGAGCGCCATCGAGAACGTCGCCCTGGCGCCGCGGGTCGTGGCCAAAATGAGCAAAAAAGCGGCCATGGCATTGGCGCAAAAACATCTCGACCATGTGGGGCTGGGCGAAAAGGCCGGCATGCTGCCTTCGCATCTTTCGGGCGGCCAATTGCAGCGTCTGGCCATCGCCAGGGCATTAGCGATGGAGCCTGAATATATGTTGTTCGACGAAGTCACATCCGCACTCGATCCCGAGCTGGTGGGCGAAGTGCTGGAAACCATGCGGCTGCTGAAATCGGAGGGCATGACGATGGTGGTCGTAACCCACGATATCAACTTCGTCAGGGAATCCGCCGACCGCGTCGCCTTCCTGCATAAAGGCGAAGTCTGCGAATTGGGCAGCGCTTATGAGGTTATCGATAACCCGCAGCAGGTTCAAACGCAGAAATTCCTGCGCCGCGAAAGCCGCGGTTCGCGCCTGGACGGCCCCCCGCTCTCCCTTTCCTACGGGTGATATGCGCGACGGATTGATGTTATTAACTTTTTCGATTTATCACATTACGGAGGTACGTTATGATTTCTTTTGATCTTCACGGTCGTACGGCGCTCATTACCGGCGCGGCCAGCGGCATCGGTCTGGAAACGGCGCGCCTGCTGCTGCGCTCCGGCGCGCGGGTGGCAATCAACTATCTACCCGACGATCCGCGCGGCGAGCAGGCGCTGGCCGCACTGGCGGCGGAAGGGTTTTCCGCCATCGGCGCGCCAGGGGATGTCAGCGACCCCGAACAAGCGCAGGCGATGGTGCACGAGGCCATCGGCCGGCTCGGCCGGCTGGATCTGCTGGTCAACAATGCCGGGACGCCGGGGGTGCAAAAACCGATCCCCATAACCGATCTGGACAGCATCAGCGAAACCCTGTGGCAAACGCTGCTCAACGTTAACCTGCTTAGCGTGTTCCGCTGTTCCAAAGCTGCCGCCCCGGCCTTAAAAGCCAGCAACGGCGCCATCGTCAATACCGCGTCGATCGCGGGTTTCGGTTCTATCGCCAGCACCATCGCCTACAGCGGATCAAAAGCCGCGGTGATCAATCTGACCAAAAATCTCGCTCATGCCCTGGCGCCGGAGGTGCGGGTAAACGCCGTCGCGCCCGGTTCGGTGGAAAGCTCATGGATGATTGAATGGTCGGAGGAACGCCGCCAAAAGACTATCGCCGCCACGCCGCTGAAACGGTGGTGCACCACCCGCGATGTCGCCGAACTCATTGTCTACCTGGGCTTTGCCGGCAGCATGATTACGGGGGAGACGGTGGTGATCGACGGAGGCATTTCCATCTGACGCCGGGCGCGACATCCTAGCGGCCATGGCCCGATGAACCGTTATTTACCGGACTCATCGAGCCATTCGTCATTTTCTTTATCCACCAGCGCCATATAACGTTCGACGGCTTTATTAAACTTCTGCTGCCAGATAGCCCGCGCTTGATCGAAATCGCGGCTTTTGATGGCCTCGAATAACGCCGCCACATAATTAAGGGCGTCTTTTTCACGGTCGGTATACACAATGCCGGTCAGGTTGTTAAAACGGCGCACTTCCACCGTGGTTTCGGCAAAATAACGCGCGCACCGCTCAAGACGGCTGGCGGCCACAATGGCTTCCTGAAATTCGAGATCGTTACGGATAGTGGCCTGCTGGTTGTCCTGCCTGGACAGTTTAACCGCCGCCAGCGACATTCTTTCCAAGGCTTTGAGCTCAGCCGGCGAGGGCAGCGCGGGATGTTTTTGCATCTCTTTTAGCGCCAGTTCGCCCAATGCCGAGCGGATGGCATACACTTCCAGAACGTTCCTCGGTTCCAGTTTCGCCACCACCGCGCCCCGGTTGGGACGCACATCCACCAGTCCTTCCTGGCTAAGCCGGCGCAATGCTTCGCGCACCGGATGGCGGGACAGATTAAGTTCCTCGGTCAATTTTTTTTCAATCAACCGGTCCCCCGGCTGGAATACCCCCTGGACGATCGCTGAACGAATCTGGTCCGCCGCATGGTCTGAACTGGCCATATTATTAACCGGGACCAGGCCTGCCCGCCTGGTGACACTTTTTTTTACTGCCATGGGTGGGGAAATCCAGTGAGTTCATTGAGTAGCCAGGAGCATATCATGATGACTTTGCCCAAGGAATAAATAGATGATAATCAACAATCCGCTCCATCATGCCGCCGCCCGGCGGCGAACACGGGGCGCGGCCTGCCCGCGCGGTCGGCGAGGCACCGCACAGGCAGTAACACCGGCGGCTAAAAAAGAGGTCTAGAATAGGTCCACTAAACGCTTAAGATAATGATAGGAAAAAGGTATGCCCACATTGTATGAGCCCGTTAATATCGGCGCCCTTGAACTGAGCAATCGTATTGTCATGGCCCCCTTGACCCGGATGCGCTCCGTCGACGAGCGCAGCCCCGGCCCGTTGGCCAAAGAATATTATGTCCAGCGCGCCAGCGCCGGTCTAATCCTGACCGAAGCCACCTCGGTATCGCCGCAGGGCGTGGGGTATCCCAATACCCCGGGAATCTGGTCGGAAAAACAGGTGGCCGCCTGGCGCGAGGTGACCGACGCGGTGCATCGGGCCGGGGGGAAAATCGTCATCCAGCTATGGCATGTGGGGCGTATATCCGATCCGGTCTATCTCAACGGCGAATTGCCGGTGGCCCCGAGCGCCATCGCGCCGGAAGGCCATGTTTCCGTACTGCGGCCGCTGAAACCCTATGAGGTGCCGCGGGCGCTGGCAACGGAAGAAATCCCCGGGATCGTCGACGATTATCGCCGCGGGGCCGAAAACGCCAAGCGCGCCGGTTTCGACGGGATTGAAATCCATGCGGCAAACGGCTATCTGTTCGATCAGTTCCTGCATGACGGTTCGAACCAACGCACCGATCAATACGGCGGTTCCATCGCCAACCGGGCGCGTTTCCTTTTGGAAACCGTGGATGCCTTATTATCCGTCTGGCCGGCGGACCGGTTCGGCGTGCATCTCAATTTGATGTCCAGCTCCTATTCAATGCATGATTCCAATCCCAGGGACTTGTTCGGATATGTCGTCAAGGAACTCGATAAACGCCGGCTGGCCTTTATCTTCGCCCGCGAAGCGCTGGATTTCCCGGACCGCATCGGGCCGCAGGTCAGAAAGACCTTCTCCGGGGCCTGGATTGCCAACGAGGGGTTGACCCAGGCGTCCGCCGAAGCGTTGATTAGCCGAGGCGAGGCCGATGCGGCGGCATTCGGCAATCTCTATATCGCCAATCCCGATTTGGTGCGGCGGTTTAAGCAGCACGCCGAGCTAAATGCCCTGAATACGGAGACGATTTACGCCGCGGGCGCCACCGGTTATACCGATTATCCCGCCCTCCCCTGACGGCCCGGGAGCCGGCGTCGGGGGGTAGCGACGGCGCGCAGGCACGCGGCCAGGGTCTCCGGGCGCGGTTTGGCGGTCTATTGAACCAGGCAAAGTTGATCCAGGCAAAACCCGCTTCGGTTACTGAAGCGGGCTTTTTTTGCCGTCAGCGGCCGCGCACGCGGTTATTCAGCGCCAGCCCAGGGCGGGAGCGATCTGGGTCAGGATAGCCTCTATCACATGGGCGTTGTAGTCGACGCCCAATTGGTTGGGCACGGTCAACAGCAGCGTGTCGGCCTCGGCTATCGCCTCGTCCCGCGCGAGCTGCTCGATCAGCACATCCGGTTCGGCGGCGTAACTGCGCCCGAAGATCGCCCGGGTCTTCTCGTCGAGAAAACCGATCTGGTCGCCTTCGCGGCCGCTATTGCCGAAATACGCGCGATCCCGCTCATCCACCAGCGCGAAAATGCTGCGGCTCACCGACACGCGCGGCGCGCGGGCGTGGCCGGCGTCCCGCCATGCCGCACGGTAGGCCCGGATCTGCTTGGCCTGCTGGATATGGAAAGGTTCCCCGGTTTCATCGTCCTTGAGCGTCGAACTTTGCAGGTTCATCCCCAGCTGCGCGGCCCAGACCGCGGTGGCATTCGAGCCCGCGCCCCACCAGATCCGCTCGCGCAGGCCGGCGGAAAACGGCTCAAGGCGCAAGAGGCCGGGGGGGTTCGGGAACATCGGCTGCGGGTTGGGCTGGGCGAAACCCTCGCCGCGCAGGACATCGAGCAGCGCCTCGGTATGGCGCCGGGCCATGTCGGCGTCCGTCTCCCCTTCGGCGGGCTGGTAGCCGAAATAGCGCCAGCCCTCGATCACCTGCTCGGGCGAACCGCGGCTGATGCCGAGCTGCAGGCGCCCGCCCGAGATCAGGTCGGCCGCGCCCGCGTCTTCGGCCATGTACAGGGGGTTTTCATAGCGCATGTCGATAACCCCGGTGCCGATCTCGATACTGCGGGTCCTGGCGCCGACGGCGGCCAGCAGGGCAAAGGGGGAACTAAGCTGGCGGGCGAAATGATGCACCCGGAAATAAGCGCCGTCCGCCCCCAGCTCCTCCGCGGCCACGGCGAGATCGATGGATTGCAACAGCGCGTCGGCGGCCGAGCGGGTTGCCGATTGCGGCGAAGGCGTCCAATGGCCAAACGACAGAAATCCAATCTTCTTCATGGCGTATTTATCCTTCTATTCAGGATGGCGGCCCCATAGGTCGCCAAGATCGTCCAGCAGTGCCTGGAGGACGCGGATATCACTACTTGCAAACGCTATAATAACCCCTTCCTGGTTTTTGGCATCCACCGCGCCGAAAAACCATGCCGGCCGCGCCGCCGGCATCCCCCATCGCCCCCATGGCGTGATTATCCGCGGTCTGAAGCGTGGTTCGGCCCGTGGTATTTTATCCGCCGATAGGTTATTTTTATCACAGACTGCCTGGTTTATAACCGCATCGCTTCATGTCGTCGGCAGCCTATCTGGCATGGTTTGTACGTCAATGCCCCCCGCACCTACCCAGAGGACCCTCATCATGACCAACAAAAAAATACTGATGCTGATCGGCGATTACGTTGAAGATTATGAAACCATGGTGCCTTTCCAGGCGTTGCAAATGGTCGGCCATCGCGTCGATGCCGTCTGTCCCGATAAAAATAAAGGCGACTATGTATTGACCGCGATTCATGATTTCGACGGCGCGCAAACCTACAGCGAAAAGCCCGGACATCGTTTTGTACTCAATGCCGACTTTGCCCACGCCCGGGCCCAGGACTATGACGCCCTGGTGATCCCCGGAGGGCGGGCGCCGGAATATCTGCGTTTGAATCCGCAGGTCATCAAACTGGTGCAGGATTTCGACGCCGCCGGCAAACCTATCGCCGCCGTCTGCCACGGCCCGCAGATATTGGCGGCGGCCGGCGTGCTCAAGGGGCGAACCTGCAGCGCCTACCCCGCCTGCGCGCCCGAAGTGCGCCTGGCCGGCGGTGAATTCGCCGATATCGGCATCGACCAGGCTTATGTCGACGGGAACCTGGTCACGGCGCCGGCCTGGCCGGCCCATCCGCAATGGCTGGCAAAATTCCTTGAACTGCTGGAGAAATAATTTTCTCCCCGTCAATCGGGACGAGCGGCATTAACGCGCACGGTTAACGCACAACAACGGTGCCACGCACCGTTTTCGCGCACCCGGACCGCCCCGGTTCCAGCCCGCCGCCCCTGCTGACGCGGACCGTCGATTGGCATCGGTCTTGCATACGCTTGTATATACAAGGACAGACATCAGCATCTTTTTTCCCGCACAACCTCTTGAAGGAAACCGCCATGATTTCATACCGAGCTTTGCAAAAATCCCTGGTCGTCACGTTCTGTTCCGGGCTGCTGATGACATCAATGAGTTTTGCGGCCGCGCCGGAACCCGGCGCCGTCAAAATGGGGGTCGAACCCTGGCTGGGGTATGGCCAGTGGCACGTGGCCAATCATTACGGCATGTTTAAAAAACACGGTCTTGAACAGGTTGAGGTGATTAACTTCGCTGAAGATAAAGATATCAATGCCGCATTGGCCAGCGGCCAGATCGATGCCGCCAATATCGCCACCCATACCGCCATGGGGATGATCGCGGCGGGGCTGCCGGTTAAAGTGGTGCTGCTGCTCGATCAAAGCCGAACCGCGGATGCCATGCTCACCGGCAGTAGCATCGCCAGCCTTAAGGATCTCAAAGGCAAAAGCGTCGCGTATGAGGAAGGCACCACCAGCGACATCCTGCTGCACAGCGCCCTCTCCTCCGCCGGCCTGACCATCAAGGATATCAAGCCCGTTCCCATGCCCGCCTCGTCCGCCGGCACCGCCCTGATTGCCAAACGCGTCGATGCGGCGGTGACCTATGAGCCCTATCTCTCGGTGGCCAAAAAAAATGACCCCTCGGTGCGGATGCTGTATAGCGGCCAGAACGATCCCGGCTTGATCAGCGACGTCCTGGTGGTGCGCGACGACGTGCTGAAAAACCGCCCCGGCCAGGTCGCCGCCCTGATCGCCACCTGGGACGAGGCGCTCGCCCACTACAATGGCAACACCCAAACCGACCGGGCGATTATCGCCAAAGAAGTGGGCGCCACCGCGGACGATCTCAATAGCGCCTTCGACGGCGTTAAATATTACACCCTGGCGGAAAACAAACAGGTGCTGGGCAATGAATTCAGTAATGCGACCTTCCAGCACGTACTGAAAGCGGCGACGGACGCCGGCATTATCACCGCCCCCGTGACGGCCGCCCAGGTGATAGACGCCAGCTTCGTCAACGCGGAATAAATAAAAGGTTCCGGGCTCATGAGTGTATCCAAAATGACGGACGCAGCCCCTGCGCCGCGGCCGCGTAAGCGCCGGCTGGGTTTGCTGACCATCGGGCGCGCGCCGACGCGCGGACAGTTTGTCGGTATCTCGGTCACGGTGTTTGTGCTGCTGATCGCCGCATGGTGGGCGGCCACCAGCAGCGGCGCCATACCGGCGCTGTTTTTACCGGGCCTCGATCGGGTATGGCAACGCATGGCGGCGCTGGCGGCGGAGGGAACCCTGGCCAGCGATATCGAAAGCAGTCTGTATCGCATCGCCATCGCTTTTGTCATCTCCTCGGTGATGTCCATCGTCATCGGCGCCCTGGCCGGCTGTTACGGCCTGTTCAAAGCCATCGTCGAACCCCTGGTGGATTTTATCCGCTATATGCCGGTGGTGGCGTTCGTGCCGCTGACCATCCTGTGGACCGGTACCGACGATTTCCAAAAATTCCTGGTCATCTGGATCGGCACGTTTTTCCAGCAGGTATTGATGATGATCGATGCGGTCAAACGCGTGCCGTCCGATTTTGTCGGTCTGGGGCGCACGCTCGGCATGCCGGATCGCGCCATTATGCTGAAGATCGTGCTGCCCGCCGCCATGCCGGCGATCTGGGACGCATTGCGCATCAGCCTCGGCTGGGCCTGGACCTGGCTGGTGCTGGCGGAATTGGTGGCCTCCACCTCCGGCCTGGGCTATCGCATCGTGGTGTCGCAGCGCTATTTCCAGACCGACACCATTATCGGCTACATCCTGCTGCTGGGTTTCCTCGGCCTTATCACCGATCAGGTGATGCGCGCCGCGGAACGCGTGCTGTTTCGTTACAACCGGAGGCGCGGCTAATGGCGACGCTATCGCTGCATCAATTGGAAAAAAGTTATCCGCTGGGGAAAAGCCGCCACCAGGTGATCAAGGGTATCGACCTGACGCTCAACGATAATGAATTCGTGTCCATCGTCGGCTCGTCGGGCTGCGGCAAAAGCACGCTGTTATCCATTGCGGCCGGATTGGAGGAGTTTGACGCCGGCGATGTCCGCGTCGACGGCCGATCCATCACCGGCCCGGGGATTGACCGCGGCGTGGTGTTCCAGTCCTATACGCTGCTGCCCTGGCTGACCGCCCGCCAGAATATCGAGTTCGCCTTGAAGGCGGCGGGTACCCCCGGTCGCCATTGCCGCGATATCGCCCAGCAACACCTCGAACTGGTCAAGCTGGGCCAGTCCGGCGACAGCTGGCCGGGGGAATTGTCCGGCGGCATGAAACAGCGGGTGGCGATTGCCCGCGCGCTGTCCTATCGGCCGAAAATTTTGCTGATGGACGAACCGTTCGGCGCGCTGGATGCGATGACCCGTCATCAAATGCAGCAATTGCTGATCGAGATCTGGGAAAAACATCGCCTGACCGTGATGTTTGTGACCCATGATATCGAGGAAGCGGTCTGGTTGTCGGACCGCATCGTGGTGATGGGGCAAGGCGTGATCGACGATGCCTTTGATGTCAGGCTGGCGCGGCCCCGCCACGAAGAAATGAACCGCGACCCGGAGTTTATCAATTTGCAACATCTGGTGCTGGATCGCATCCGCCATCCGGCCATGTCCGTCTAAGTCAGGGAATTATTGCCATGTCCGTTATCTTTCACGACCTCTCCGGCAGCGATGTATTACCGGATGCTTTATTTAAACGCACTGAAACCGATCTGTCCTTTTTCAGCGAACGGGTCGCGCCCATTATCGAGGCGGTAAAAACCGAAGGGGACGCCGCGCTGATCCGTTTTGCCCGCAGTTTTGACGCGGTAGCGCCGGAAACCTTCGCCCTGCGCGCCGAAGAAAGCGAGTTCGAGCAGGCCTTCGCGCGCATCGATCCGGAGGTGATCGCGGCCATCCGTTTTGCAGCGGGCAATATCCGCGCCTTCCATGAAGCGCAGAAACCGGAAGAGATGTGGCTCAAGGAGATGCAGCCCGGCGCCTTTGCCGGCGATCGCCATGTGCCGATCGATGCCGTCGCCTGCTACGTACCGCGCGGCAAAGGGTCGTTTCCCAGCGTGCTGTTGATGACCACCATCCCCGCCATCGTGGCCGGCGTGCCCCGGCCGATAGTGATCACCCCGCCGGGACCGGACGGCAAGGTGGATGATGCGACGCTGGTGGCCGCCCGTATCGTCGGCATCAGCGAAATCTATAAATGCGGCGGCGCCCAGGGGGTAGCGGCCGTGGCCTACGGCACCGAAACCGTGCCCAAATGCCTGAAGATCGTCGGCCCCGGCAGTCCGTGGGTGGTGGCCGCCAAGCGCCAGCTGACCCATCTTATCGACCCCGGCGTGCCCGCCGGTCCCAGCGAAAGTATTATTCTGGCCGACGACAATGCCAACGGCGCCCTGGCGGCGCTCGATCTGATTATCGAATCCGAGCACGGCCCCGATTCGTCCGCCTGGCTGGTGACTTCCAGCCGGCGCGTCGCCGAACAGGCGATCAAGGTATTGCCGACGCTTTGGGCCAAGCTGGATGCGCAGCGGGCCGACTTCTCGCGCCGGGTATTGTGCGGCGAGCACGGGGGCATCGTCCTGACCCGCGACTTTGAGACCGCCGTCGCGTTCGTCAACCGCTATGCGCCCGAACATCTGGAGATCCTGGCCGATGAACCGATGGCGGTCATGACCAGGATTCGCAACGCGGGGGAAATTCTGCTGGGCAACCATACGCCGGTCACCTTGGGGAATTTCGTGCTCGGACCCAATGCGGTGCTGCCCACCAACGGCGCGGCCAAAACCGCAGGCCCCCTGTCGGTCTTCGATTATATGAAGCGCATCTCCATTGGTTACGTGACCGCCGCCGGCTATGACAACCTGGCCGTCAAGGCCAAGCGTTTCGCCGAATATGAAGGTTTTACCGGCCACGCGCTGGCCGTTTCCGCGCTGAGGCAACAATTCCTCAAGGGTGAAACCGATGTCTGAAGACGCGAAAGCGCCGTACGCCGCCCAGGCCAGGGCGTTGGCCAAAGCCGGCGACTGGACGGGGGCCGGCGACCGGCTCAGCCGGTTAATCGCTCAAATCACCGCGACGCCGGTGCTGGGCTTGACGATTAACCGCGATCAATACAGCCTCAATTCCCTTAACGGCCAGGTGCAACTGGCGGACAACCGCACGCTGTTTTTTAAGTATCACCATGAAGACGGCGAAGACCAGACCATTGAGGAGTATTACCGCGCCGGCTTGCTGCGCGATGCGGGGTTCCGGGTGGACGTGCCGCTTTATGCCTGCGGCGAGCCCGGCCGGCAAATTCTGCTGTATGCCCTGCGCAGCGATAAGCGGCTGGCGGAAGTCTGCCACGATATCGAAGATCGCCTGGACTGGCGGCATATGGACGCGGTGGTGGACGCCCAGCAGCGGGCGGACCGGGCGCTATGGGCCTGTTGCCGGCCGACGCTGGTACCGGGCAGCCGGGAAAGCGTGGTCAAGGAACCGATACACCAGCTGTTTTATCACCGGCTGGTTTCCCCGGGCGAACCGGCGGGCCTGGGCGGGCGGGTAAAGCAATTTTACGTCGATAAAGATTTTCAACTGGCGCAGGAATGCATCCCCTGGCGGGACCTGAGCCGCTTGCAGTGGGAAATCAACGGCGTGGTTTATCCCCATACCCTGGAGCAACTGTTCCTGGAAGCCGGCGCGCGGCTGGAACCGGCGGCCCTGGCCGGACACGGGGCGCTCACCGCCCATGGCGATGCGCATAATGCCAACGTCTGGTTCGATACCCGCGGCGGGCAACCCGAGCTGGTGAGTTTCGACCCCGCCTTTGCCGGCAGCGCGATCCCGGCGCTGCTGGCCGAGATCAAGGCTACCTTCCACAATATTTTCGCCCATCCCTGCTGGCTGTATGAGCCGGAACGCGCGGCGCAGCGCTACCAGGTATCGGTGACCCGGCAAGGGGATCGGCTGAAGGTCACCCACGACTGGCAGCTTACGCCGCTGCGCCGGGCGTTTCTCGCTAGCAAGGGGACGTGGTACTGGCGGCCCCTGCTGGCGGAACTGCAACAACGCGGCTGGCTGCCGGGGCATTGGCAGCGCATCGTCAGGCTGGCGATGTTCTGCTGCCCGACCCTGGTGCTGGATCTGCGGGCCGGCGGCCATAGCGGACACACGCCGGCCAGCTCGGCCCTGGGCCTGGCGCTGGCGATTATGCTGGGCAGCGGCGGCGGGGATGATTTCACCCGCTGGCTCGACGATTTGGTGGGGGAGGCGCAACCATGAAGGCGGTAAGATTATACGGTATCGGCGATATCCGTACCGAAGAGATGCCGTTACCCCGCCCCGGTCCGGGAGAGGTCAGGCTGAAAGTGCTGGCGGCCGGCATCTGCGGCTCCGATGTGCATAACCTGCGAACCGGCCAATGGATGTCCCGATCCCCCGCCACCCCGGGCCATGAATTTTGCGCCGAGGTCCTGGAATGCGGCGATCGGGTCAGCGGTTTCGCCCCCGGCGATCGGGTGGTGGCCGATTCCCGCGTATGGTGCGGCCGCTGCCCGGCCTGTGAACGAAACGACTTTAATCTATGCGACCAGTTGGGTTTTGTCGGCGAGGTCTGCGACGGCGGGTTCGCCGAGCAAGCGGTGCTGCCGGCCCGCAACCTGATCAAGGTTGCCGCGGATCTACCGCCGGCCATTGCGGCGTTAAGCGAACCGCTGGGGGTCGCGCTGCGGGCGGTTAACCAGTTGGCCCCCGCCCCGTCCGCCGCCGTGCGGGTCACCGGCGGCGGCACCATCGGCGGGCTGGCGGCCCTGCTGCTGCATGCCGTGCACGGCTGCCGGGTACAGCTTATCGAACCGAACGCGCAGCGCTATGATCTGATAGCGCGCATCGTGCCCCTGGCCGAACCGGGCGAATTCAGCCTGGCGGTTGAAGCCACCGGCGTGGCCAGCGTACTCAATGCGCTGGTAAACGGCATCACGCCGGGCGGGCGTATCGCCTCGGTGGGTATTTTCCATGGCGACGTGACGCTGAACGTTAACCGCCTGGTGGAACGCGAGCTGTCGCTGGTGGGGTGCAGCGTGTTTCGCGACGAGCAGCGCCAGGCCATTGGCTTATTGCCCGGCCTGATGGCGCCGCTTATGACCATCAGCAGTCCGCCCATCGGCCTCGACGCGGTGCCGGCGGCGTTCGCCACCCTGCTGGCCGGAAACAGTCCGTTCCTGAAAACGCTGATTGTTCCATGAAGCGATCGAACCCTGAAAGGAGATGATATGACCCCGGCACTCCCCGCCTTCTCCCTGGAAGGAAAAACCGCGCTGATCACCGGCGCGTCCCGCGGTATCGGTTTTACCCTCGCACGGGGGCTGGCGCAGGCCGGGGCCACGGTGGTCGCCGCCGGACGCGACGCCGCGACTCTCGACGACGCCGTTAGCCAGCTGAAGCGCTGGGATGGCGGCGCCAGCGGCCTGCTGCTGGATGTCAGCCGGGGCGAAAGCATTACCCGCGCCTTTGGCCGCTTCGAGCACGCGCCGCTGGATATCCTGATCAATAACGCCGGGACCGAACAGGTCTGCCCTTCCCTTGACGTGGACGAGGCGTTATGGCGGCGCATCGTGGATACCAACCTGAAGGGGGCGTTTTTCTGCGCGCAGGCGGCGGCGCGGCTGATGGTCGGCCGCCATGGCGGCTCGATGATCAATATTTGTTCCCTGACCAGCCGGGTCGGCGTGCCCGGCGCCGCGGCCTACGGCGCCTCCAAATCGGGACTGGTGGGACTGACCCATACCCTGAGCACCGAATGGGCCGGACGCGGCATTCGCGTCAACGGCATCGGGCCGGGCTATTTCAGCACCGACCTGACCCAGGTGTTTTACCAGGACCCGCAGTGGCGCGACGCGATGCTGGGCAAGATACCGCTGGGCCGTTTCGGCGAACTGGATGATTTGATCGGCGCGGCGGTATTCCTCAGTTCCGATGCCGCACGCTACATCACCGGCCAGGTGCTCTACATCGACGGCGGTTATCTGGCGTCCGTCTGACGCCAAGATTGCTTAACGGCGGGCGGCAGCCGTCCGGACACATCAAGGAATGCGACCGATATCCGTTCCGCCCGGTCGCCTCCATGGCCGTTGGGATGTTTCCTGGGGTTAGTACAGTCTGGCGCGGGTGAAGGCAGCCGCAGGTGTTCGCCTGGTATCGTCAGGTATCGCGCCGGCGGAGCAAATGCGGTCCCAGTTCGGCCAGGCTGCGGCAACCGAGCTGTGCCAGGGTGCGATCGATTTCCTGCGTCAGCACGCTTATCGCCCGGGCCACCCCGGCCTCGCCGTCCACCGCCGCCGCATAAAGCATCGGCCGGCCGACCAACACCGCGTTGGCCCCCAGCGCCAGCGCCTTGATGATATCGGTGCCGCGCCGGATGCCGCCGTCGATCAGAATCCTGGCCTGCGGGCCGCACGCCTGCCTGACGGCGGGCAGCAGCGCCAGCGGGCTGGCGCTGCCGTCCAGCTGGCGCCCGCCGTGATTGGACAACATCAAACCGTCCGCCCCCAGCGCCATGGCCGCCTGGGCGTCCTCGACGGCCATAATCCCTTTCACATACAATTGGCCCCGCCATAACGACCTGATCCACGCCAGGGTTTGCCAATTCAGCGCATCATCCATCTGCTGGGCAAAATAGGTCGCCCCGCCCACCCCGCGCTGGTATTGCGGCGGAAGATAGGGGCGCAGGTTGCCGAAGCCCGGCATGCCGCCGGGCGCCAGCGTACGCAATACCCAGCCGGGATGGCGCGCCACGTTCAGATAACTGGCCAGGGACAGTTTCATCGGTTTGCGGTAATAGCGCTTATCGCGCTCGCGGTTGCCGAAATGAACGGCGTCCACCGATACCACCAGGTTGGTGCAACCCGCCGCCCTGGCGCGGCGCAGCAAATCGACGGTCACCCGGCGGTCTTTAAGGACGTACAATTGAAACCAATGCGCCCCGCCGCCCCCGTCGGCCATGTCCTCCAGCGACGCGGTGGACACGGTGCTTTGTATCCAGGCGATACCGGCGCGCGCGGCCGCCCGGGCCAGCATCCGATCCGCCCCGTGGCGCAACATGCCGTTATAGCCGGTAGGCGCAATCAGCAACGGCGCGGCCAGCACGGTATCGCCCAGCCGTACGGCAAGGCTGCGGACGCTGGCATCCTTGAGCACCGGCGCGACGAACTGCCAGCGGGCGAACGCCGCGCGGTTATCCGCCAGGGTCTGCTCATCGTCCGCCCCGCCGTCGACGTAATCAAAGGCAAAAGCCGGCAAAACGCGCCTGGCCCGCCGGCGATAATCTTCCAGATTCACGATCATCTCGATACCCTATTTAGAACACGCCGCGGACGCGGCCATGGCGTCTGGCGCGGTATTTGCTTGTATATACAAGTAATGCAATGACTATGCCATATCGGGCGGCGATTTTCACCAGGCGCCGCCGGCGATAGCCGCCGGCCGCGGACAAGCGCAGCGCGCGTTTCCCCTTGCCGGGGCAGCAACCGCACCGGCTTTGTGCAGGCATGATGCGGGTAGACAGCATTCGTGTAGACAGGATAGCTCCGCCTGGTGCTTGTATATACATCTACAATTGTTACCAGTACACTAAACTTAACGTTGAAAGTGATGAGGTGGCGGGATGACCGGGCCGACAAAGATTACGCAATTGACCGAATCGATGGGGGTACAACCGGCGCCGCTGTATCAGCGGGTAAAACAGGCCATTATCAGCCAGATCGCCAACGGCGCCTGGAAACCCAACCAGCGCATTCCCTCCGAAAACCAGCTGGTGGATGAACTGGGCGTAAGCCGCATGACGATTAACCGCGCGCTGCGCGAGCTCGCCAGCGAAGGCTATCTGCTGCGGATGCAGGGGGTGGGGACCTATGTTGCCGAACTGAAAGTCCATACCACGATTATGGAAGTGCATAATATCTCGGACGAGATCGCCGGCCGGGGCCATGCGCATACCAGCAAAGTGGTAACGCTCAGCGCCGCGCCCGCGGATGACGCGCTGGCGCAGACCTTTGCGATTACCCCCGGGGAACATCTGTTTCACTCCCTGATAGTGCATTATGAAAACGCCATCCCGGTCCAGTTGGAAGAGCGCTGGGTCAATCCCGCCATGGCGCCGGATTATTTGTTGCAGGATTACGTTCGACAAACCCCCTATATCTATCTTAACCAGGCCGCGCCGCTCACGTCCGGCGAGCATATTATCGAAGCCGTGGCGCCCACGGCCGCGCAATGCAAGCTGTTGGCCATCAAGAAAAGCGATCCGTGCCTGCTGATCAGCCGCCATACCCGGCACCAGAATACGCTGGTTACCTATACCAAACTGCTGTATCCCGGCGCGCGCCATCAATTACACGGCAGTTTTATCCGGCATGGCTAATTCCCATCAACCGGGACCATGATGCCTACATCCAGTTGATTATATGGAGCGTGCCGTGCCCGCTGTCCGGCTATTTAACCGAGCGTAGTCTCCGCGGCTAAAGCGCCTTGCGCAAGGTGATGTTGATGCGGTGCGGCCCGACCAGCGAATGGTAGCCCTCTTTGACCGGCAGGATGCCATGGAAACACAGCCGCGACGGGCCGCCCCATACCACCACATCGCCGTGCGCCAGCGGAATGCGCTGCGTTTTGTCGCCGCGCTGAAATCCCCCGAACTGGAACACCGCCGGCAGGCCGAGCGACACCGACACAATCGGCGATCCGAAATCATGCTCATCTTTATCCTGATGCAGCGACAGCTTGCTGCCCGGATCGTAGCGGTTCATCAGGCAGGAGTCGGGCACAAACGGCGCGAAACCCGCCTGCTGCGCCGCTTCGTCCGCCAGCGCCATTAAGATATCGGGGATGGGCGGCCAGCGTTTGCCGCTTTGCGCGTCCCGTTCCGAATAGCGATAGCCGCGGCGATCGCTGGTCCAGCCGTTGCCGCACCAGCTCATCGCCACCGACATGGTGTAACCCCCCGGCGTAGTCATGTGCCGCCACGGCACCCGGGCGATCACGCCGTTCACCGCCGCCAGCAGTTCCGGCCCGTGATTGCGCACAAATCCGTGCATCACCACCGCCCCCGGGGCGATTTGTTCACGCCACGGCGCGGGCATGGCGTCTTCAAAAAGATCGATGGTCATAGCAACCCCTGTATAGGCATACAGTTTTATTTTAGCTATTCGGCGCCGATTGTCCAGCATGCGACGCGCCGCAGCGGGCGGATAAGTTAAACCGCCTGGGGGAATAAGGGGAAATGCCGGTCCGGACCCGGCGTTTATCTTCTGGAGGCGCTGCCCGCCAGCAGCAGTTTAGCGGGCAGTTGGCTCAGTTGCTCCACCGCTTCCGCGCTCAGGCCGTTATCGGTAACGATATCGGTGAGTTCCGCGAGCTGCATGGCGCAAAACAGCGAATAAGCGCCGTATTTGCTGCTATCGGCCAGCAGGATGCGCCGCGCCGCATGGGCGGCCAGATCCGCTTTAAGCGCGGACTTATCTTCCGTGGGGGTGGTGACGCCTTTCTCCATGCTCCAGGAGTTGCAGCTGATAAACGCGACGTCCGGGTAGATTTTGCGCAGCATCAGGCGGCCGTGCTCGCCGATGCACGATTGGCTGGTATCATCGATACGCCCGCCGGTCACGGTGACTTCGATTTGCTTGAATTCGGATAAAAACAGCGCGATATGCAGGTCCGAGGTGATGACCCGCAGCGGCAAATGCGTCAGGTGGCGCGCCAGCTCCAGCATGGTGGTGCCGGCATCCAGCACCACCGCGTCCCCGGCGCGCACGTAGCTCGACGCCAGTTCGGCAATCGCCTGTTTTTCCATGAGATTGCGCTGCTGTTTTTCGTTGGTGGTCGGCTGGAAAGGGATAAACCGGTTGAGCGTGACGCCGCCATGGGTGCGGCTGATAACCCCCTGCTCGTCGAGTTTGATCAGATCGCGGCGGATGGTGGCCGGCGAGGCGGCAATCGCCGCGACCAACTGTTCCACGGTAACCAGATTATGGCTTTTAAGGAAATCCATAATCTGATCCAAACGACTTTGTCCTGTCATAGTGTCCGTTTAATGATATGGGTTAACGCGATATTCATTAACTCTGGCCGCGCATCAGGCCAACTGCATGGCTAATTTTATTGATATCGCCATGCTGTCAGACTTGGCCTTGCCTGTCCAGGCAATATCAAACGCCGTGCCGTGATCGGCCGAAGTGCGGATAAAAGGCAGCCCGGCGGTAATATTAACACCGTCATAAAACCCCAGCAATTTCAGCGGAATGTGCCCCTGATCGTGATACATCGCCACCACCATGTCATATTGCCCTTCATAGGTTTGCAAGAACACGGTATCGGGCGGGCAGGCGCCGGCCACGTCCAGTCCTTTGGCGCGCATGGCGGCCACCGCCGGATTGACGATATTAATCTCCTCATCGCCAAACAGGCCGTGTTCGCCGGCGTGCGGATTAACCCCGGCCACCGCGATGCGCGGATGGCTGAAACCGACGCGTTTAAGAAAAGTATCCGCCATCCGGATCACCGTTTCTATGCGCTCGCGGCTCAGGGTGTCCAGGAATTTGCGCAAGGCGATATGAGTGGAGACATGAATCACCTTTAGCCGATCGGTATACAGCACCATGGCATAATCGCGGCTATGGGTCAGCTTGGCCAGCAGTTCGGTATGGCCCGGATAAATATGGCCGGCGGCGTGCAGCGCCTCCTTATTGAGCGGCGCCGTGGCTATCGCCTGCACCTCCCCCGCCAGCGCCAGCTCCGCGGCGCGCTTCACGCAGCGATAGGCCAGATCCCCCGCCTGCGCCTGCACGACGCCGGGTTTGAGTTCCTCCGGGTCTTGCAGCGGCTCATCGATAACATTAATTACGCCGGGGGCGAAATACGCTTCATCGGGGCGGCTGATAATCTTGAGCTCGGCGGGAGGCGTGATGCCCAACGCCAGAATGCGCCGCAGGGTAAACGCGCACCCCACCACCACCACCGGCGCAGCGGAAAATTCGCCTTCGGCCAATGCCTTGATAATAATTTCCGGCCCGATACCCGCCGGATCTCCCATAGTTACTGCAATAATTTTAGTCACGCGGCATCTCCTCAATAAAACGTATAATGTCTGATAGCGTGGTTTCGCTGCCGAAACCTCCCGCTTTGGTCATAACCGGCATCTTCCCCGCCACGCCGCCCAATAAACGGCCGTAGGGCACGCAGGAGGCGATTTGCCCCCCGATCGAAAAACCGGTGGCCCCAAGTTCGCTCGCCACGGCGATGGCGACATCGCCGCCGCTCAGATAGAGCCCGCCGAGGGTTTTCCCATCACTGGTTTGCCCATCAATGGCTTGCCGGTCGATAATCCGCCGCGTTAACCGGCCGAGCATCAGGCAAATCCCCTCCCCCAACTGCTGGCGGCTGACGCCGTTTTGCCGGCAAAAATCCTCTATCCGCCGGCGCTGGCCGCCGTCCTGGCAGGTGCTGATCACGCAATGCCGGCCCTGGGCCAATACGGCGCCGACGGTGGCGGCGCATTGGTCGATAAATAACGTCTGGTCCCGGCCGAATACGCGCAATACATCGATATCCACCCGTTGGGCCGAGGTGTGGCCAAGGGCATGATCGATTTGCCGCCGGGCGACCTCGCTCATTGAACCAATAACCGCCAGCAACGGCGGCGGCGGGGTAAAACACAAGTCCCGCGCCAACTGCTCGATCAGGCCTGCCGACCCCACCAGCAGCGGCTTGAAAGGCAATTGCGGCAATACCGCGGCGATCCGGCGCAAATCCTCGTCGGCGACGGCGTCGAGCACCGCCAGCCGGCATCCCTGCTCCGCCAGGGCGGCCAGCCGCAGCGCCAGTCCGCCGCCGCGCACCGCCGCCAGATCCAGTTGCGCCAGCGGCAGGGCGCTTTGCTGCTTGATGCGTTCGGCGATGGATGACGTGGCTACCGGGGTTTTCGGATCGCTGGCGAACTCGGTATCAGTCAATAATTGGCCGTGGATTTCGCACTGGCCACGGCGGGTCACCCGGCCCATGGCGGGGGTCGCCGCGGCGATAATGGCCAGCGGCGCGTCCGCGGCAGTCAGCGCCGCTTCTATTTCGGCCCCCAGGTTGCCGCGCAGGGTGGAATCTATCTTCTTATATATCCAGCCGGCAGGGGCAGCGGCGCGCCATTGCCGCACCGCATCCCCCACCCGTTCCGCCGCCTGCGCCGCCGGCAATGCGCGGCTATCGGTGCTGATGACCCAGGCATCGGCCCGGCCGCCGGCGGGGAAGCGGCTATTCAAGAACAGCACGTTGACCCGCGCCCCGTGGCGGGTCAGGCCGACGCCGGCGTCATTCGCACCGGTAAAATCATCGGCAATCACCAGAATTTCTGCTTGCTGTTGCCTGGGCGGCATACTTTTTCCTTGTGTCGGTATCGGATGGCGATCAAATGAGATTACGATTATATTTAATCACACTTGATTATCTGTGAGCAACTTCAAATTATCTTAAGCGTAATTATCTTATAAAATAGCCCATGAGCGGTTTTTATGTGACGCATCGTGATTGAATTTACGCAATTGGTCTTGACAACGGTCAGAATAACACCCTTCCGGCCGCCACATGCATATAGAGAGGTAAGGCAAGCGAGATGAATATCGACAGCACTATCATCAGCGGTTACGGCGCGCTAAACGATATCGGCTATCTGCTGGCGGGCAAACGCCAGGTGCTGGTGGTCACCGACAAAAATATCGCCGGTTTGCCCGCGGCGGCCCGCTTAATGGCCCAGGTGCATGCCAACGCCGCCGGGGTGACGTTAATCGATAGCGTGCCGCCCGAGCCAAGCCGGCAGGATGTGGCGCGCATCGTCGCCGGACTGGAGGAAACGCGGGCGGATATGGTGATTGGCATCGGCGGCGGCAGCGTGCTGGATGTCGCGAAATTACTCTCTTTATTATGCGCCGGCGACGCTGGGATTACCCTGGACAGCCTGCTGGCGGGCGTAAAACCACGTTATAAAACGTTAAGCCTGCTGGTTCCCACCACCGCCGGCACCGGGTCGGAAGCGACGCCCAATGCCATCCTGGCGATTACGGAACAAGAGACCAAAGTCGGCATTATTTCTCCGGTGATGATTCCGGATTATGTGGCGCTGATCCCGGAGCTGACCACCAGCATGCCGGCGCGCATCGCGGCCTCGACCGGCATTGACGCCCTGTGCCACCTGCTGGAATGCTTCACCGCCACCTGCGCCAATCCGGTCAGCGATAATGTCGCCCTGACCGGCATGAAAAAATTATTCGCCAATATCGAAATCGCGGTCAGCCAGCCGGATAACCTGGAAGCGCGCCTGAATATGCTGTGGGCGTCTTACTACGGCGGGTCGGCCATCGCCCATGCCGGTACGCACCTGGTCCACGCCATGTCGTATCCGCTGGGGGGGAAATACCATATCGCCCACGGCATCGCCAACGCGATTTTACTGGCGCCGTGCATGGCCTTTGTCCGCCCCTGCGCGGTGGAAAAATTCGCCCGGGTCTACGATCTGCTGGCCGACGGCGACGCCACGCTTGATGACGATCAAAAATCCCGCGCGCTGGTGGATTATCTGGCGGCGTTGGTCCAACGCCTGGATTTGCCGCTGAAATTGTCGCAGCTGGCTATTTCGCCGGATGATATACCTTACCTGGCCCAATCGGCGATTGACGTCCAGCGGTTGATTAAAAACGTGCCCGCGGCGGTGACCCGGGAACAGATTTTCAGCATTTATCACGCGATTCGCTAAACAAACCAACGCTATCGACATTCGAACCTATTACACGAAGAGATGATGATGACAAAAATAACCGGAGTATATACCGCCATAATTACTCCCTTTGACCCCCAGGGAAAACTGGCCGTTGCCGCCCTGCGCCAGCAGGTTAAACGCCAGGTCGCCGCCGGTAATAATATTTTTTGCAACGGCACCAACGGCGAGTTTTTCGTGTTGGGCGAACGGGAAAAAATCACCGTGACCGCCACCTGCCTGGAAGCGGCCGCCGGCGCAGCGGGGGTGATGACCCATATCGGCGAAATCTCCACCGCCGCCACCATCCGCCTGGGCAAGCAGGTGCAGGATCTGGGGGTCGCCGCGGTGTCCGTAATCACGCCCTGGTTCGCGGCGCTGCGCCCGGCGGAGCTGATAAACCATTACCGCCAGGTGGCCGATGCGCTGACGGTGCCGGTATATCTTTATAATATTCCGGCGCGCACCGGCAATACCATTACCCCCGAGATTGCCGCGGCGCTGGCGGATCATCCCAATATCAAAGGCATCAAGGACAGCGCCGGCTCCTGGGAAAGCCTGGACGGTTTTCACCGGGTCAGCAGGCGATTTAATGATTTTGACGTACTGACCGGGCCCGACTCGTTAATCCTCAAGGGCTTTGTCGCCGGCAGCGCCGGTTGTATTTCCGGTATCGCCAATATTATCCCGGATAAAGTCAACGCCGTTTACCGCAATGTGATTGATAACAATCAGGCGCGGGCGGAAGAAATACAAAACCAGATCAACCAGATCCGTACCGATTTATACAGCATCGCCTTTTCGCCGGCGGTGGTGAAAAAAGCGGTCGCCCTGCTGGGCTTCGAGGTGGGCGACAGCCGTTATCCGGTGGAATTTACGCCGGAGGATACCGCTAAAATCATCGAGGTGATTAACCGCTTCGCCCTGCAATGAAATAACGTGAATGTAGCTGATTTTGCGAGATAAACATACCGCCTGGCGTCCGGGGCGGTAGGGATTTCATTACCCGTTTTGCGAGGAATAAAATGAAAGAATTTACCGCCGCGGATACCCTGATAATCGTGGGTATCGTTATTGCCTATATCCTGTTTACCACCTGGCTGACTTATCGATTAAGAAGTAAAACCAATGCCGATTTTATGCGGGGTTCGAACGTGATGCCCGCGTTTATCGTCGGCGTGCTGTTAATGTCCGAATATATCGGCGCCAAGTCCACCGTCGGCACCGCCCAGGCGGCGTTTGAAGATGGTTTTGCCGCCTCCTGGTCGATATTGGGCGCGGCCATCGGCTTCCCCATTTTTGGTCTGCTGCTGGTTAAACGCATTTATAATACCGGTAAAATCACCATTTCCGCCGCCATCGCGGAAAAGTACGGCACGACCACCAAAAATATTATTTCCATCATCATGATTTATTCGCTGTTCCTGGTGAATGTCGGCAACTATGTCAGCGGCGCGGCGGCAATTTCCACGGTGTTAAAAGTCAATCTGCCCGTGGCCGCGATTATCACCGCGATTGTCAGTACCTTTTATTTCGCCTTTGGCGGCATGAAAGGCATCGCCTGGGTGACGATGCTGCACAGCGGGATGAAATATATCGGCATCATGATTATTCTCGGCATGGCGCTGTATATGACCGGCGGTATTTCGCCTATGATCGAAAAAATGCCTCATTACTACTGGACCTGGGACGGTAATTTTGGCGCCAGCACCATTTTTGCCTGGCTGATCGGCACCATCGGCTCCATCTTCTGCACCCAGTTCGTGATCCAGGCCATCTGCTCCACCAAAAATGCCCAGGCGGCGAA